>NZ_JBCEZS010000062.1:0-568 GCF_038448625.1 Bacteroides sp. GD17 | reverse complement strand
ACAATGCAAAGATAACACCGCGTCTACAGACGTTTGTCACTTCCGGACGGTTCCGGTAGATTATGGTCAGTTTCTGTCTGTTATTTATGTGTATATATTTGATAATGTTATGATTTATAGCTACATTTGGTAAGAAATAAATCATAATTCATAAATCATAAATATCACTCATGAACTCTTTTGTAATCCGCATTTATGGGCGTACCGAACTGGCCCAACTCTATTGTCCCAATCTCTGTCCGGAGGCTGCTTTCCGCAAGCTGAAACAGTGGATTGATCTTTATCCCGGCCTGCGTGACGACTTGTGCGCCGTGGGGACGTCTTCCCACTCCCGTACCTATACGTCCGCCCAGGTGCGGCTGATAGTCGCTGCACTTGGTGAACCTTAAAGGTGAGGTTGGGCGGCGTAAAGGTGAGGTTGGTACACTTGGTACAGAGGTTCACGGTTCACATTTTTCTCACACACACGTGCGCGTATATTAGGTGGGCTTATGGTAAGTGCCATTTCTATTCATGTTCTCTACCAGGCCGTGCCTATGCAATCGCTTGAGCCAAGTGGAGGCGGTTT
>NZ_JBCEZS010000061.1:0-637 GCF_038448625.1 Bacteroides sp. GD17 | reverse complement strand
GCCTGAACCAGCCAAGTAGCGTGAAGGATGACTGCCCTATGGGTTGTAAACTTCTTTTATATGGGAATAAAGTGCAGGACGTGTCCTGTTTTGTATGTACCATATGAATAAGGATCGGCTAACTCCGTGCCAGCAGCCGCGGTAATACGGAGGATCCGAGCGTTATCCGGATTTATTGGGTTTAAAGGGAGCGTAGGCGGGTGCTTAAGTCAGTTGTGAAAGTTTGCGGCTCAACCGTAAAATTGCAGTTGATACTGGGTACCTTGAGTGCAGTAGAGGTAGGCGGAATTCGTGGTGTAGCGGTGAAATGCTTAGATATCACGAAGAACTCCGATTGCGAAGGCAGCTTGCTGGACTGTAACTGACGCTGATGCTCGAAAGTGTGGGTATCAAACAGGATTAGATACCCTGGTAGTCCACACAGTAAACGATGAATACTCGCTGTTTGCGATATACAGTAAGCGGCCAAGCGAAAGCATTAAGTATTCCACCTGGGGAGTACGCCGGCAACGGTGAAACTCAAAGGAATTGACGGGGGCCCGCACAAGCGGAGGAACATGTGGTTTAATTCGATGATACGCGAGGAACCTTACCCGGGCTTGAATTGCAGAGGAATAACTTGGAAACAGGTTAGCCG
>NZ_JBCEZS010000060.1:0-658 GCF_038448625.1 Bacteroides sp. GD17 | reverse complement strand
GCGCTATGCTGCTGGACATTTCGTCACCGTTTGCCAGTCCGGAACGTAGGAAGAGCGTGGAGAACAGTTGGTTGAATTCAGCTTTCTGTCCGTCGGTGAGGCGCAGGGTGAAAAGCCCGCTCATGACGATGGTCTTGAGTTTGTCTTTCCATTCCATGCCCAAGGCGGTGAAGGTCTCTTCGAGATTGCTGTCGTTGCGGTCGAACTGGTTTTGCCATTGGTGGATGGCGGGCATGTAGTAGAAGATCTGCCGGGAAAAAAGTCCGTTTTCGGCGTTGGGTATCAGAGGCTTCACTTGTGCGGGGGTGCCGGACAGGAGTACGGAAAGATAAGTCTTTTTCACTTCACGGTACTCATGGTCGGTACGACGGTTGTAGGAGATGCGGTCGTGGTCGAATACTTTGCGCATGGTGTCGCTCCAGTGTCCGTACTCCGATCCGATGGCGGTGGAGATGGTGTCGGCCTCGCTTTCGCATATCAGGCCGGTACCTTCGGAGTCTATCAGGTTTTGCAGGATGCCCGTTCCGGTGTTGTTGCCCGAGATGAGGAACATCTTGTTGGGAGGCATCACGGGCGCTTCGGCCCTTCCGCGTTCCTTTCCCAGCGCGTCGTAATTTGCTTTTTCGCGACGGTAGCATGCCATGCTCTCTGCCACTTG
>NZ_JBCEZS010000059.1:0-693 GCF_038448625.1 Bacteroides sp. GD17 | reverse complement strand
CAAGTCATGTTGGGGACTCTATGGAGACTGCCGTCGTAAGATGTGAGGAAGGTGGGGATGACGTCAAATCAGCACGGCCCTTACGTCCGGGGCTACACACGTGTTACAATGGGGGGTACAGAAGGCAGCTACCTGGTGACAGGATGCTAATCCCAAAAGCCTCTCTCAGTTCGGATTGGAGTCTGCAACCCGACTCCATGAAGCTGGATTCGCTAGTAATCGCGCATCAGCCACGGCGCGGTGAATACGTTCCCGGGCCTTGTACACACCGCCCGTCAAGCCATGAAAGCCGGGGGTACCTGAAGTACGTAACNGCCTCTCTCAGTTCGGATTGGAGTCTGCAACCCGACTCCATGAAGCTGGATTCGCTAGTAATCGCGCATCAGCCACGGCGCGGTGAATACGTTCCCGGGCCTTGTACACACCGCCCGTCAAGCCATGAAAGCCGGGGGTACCTGAAGTACGTAACCGCAAGGAGCGTCCTAGGGTAAAACTGGTGATTGGGGCTAAGTCGTAACAAGGTAGCCGTACCGGAAGGTGCGGCTGGAACACCTCCTTTCTGGAGTGACGACTCGAACGATTGGCAATTTATAATTGACAATTGACAATAAAGAAGTTGGTTCTTTGAGTGATGCTTCCATCAGAACCTCTTGTACTGCGAGTAATTGTTTATTAAAGATATACCTATAATAA
>NZ_JBCEZS010000058.1:0-921 GCF_038448625.1 Bacteroides sp. GD17 | reverse complement strand
ACGCCGAAGTACTTTCCCCTCTGCCGCTTTTAGTACGGTCATTGTAACTTTTTCTGTTTTCATATCCTTTATTAAATTAGAAATCATATTCTTGTATTCTTGATGCCAATGCACTCCAATTTGTCGCAGATTTATAGGCACTACCGCAACCACGAGGGACGTATATATTGCAAGGATTGTTATCAAATACCCTGCTGTCAAGTTGTGGTGGCGTTGTGGCTTTGATATAGAAAGATTTCATAGCTGTACATCCCATAAAAGTGAAGGCGNTTGTTATCAAATACCCTGCTGTCAAGTTGTGGTGGCGTTGTGGCTTTGATATAGAAAGATTTCATAGCTGTACATCCCATAAAAGTGAAGGCGCCAATGCGCTGCATTCCTCTGCCTATAGTAATGCTTTTCAAGGCAGTACAATTATGGAAAGATGCCTGGCTGTATTGTCCCCATATAGTAGTACAGGTGTCTGGTATCTCATTGATGTCTTCCAATGATGCACAGTTCTCGAAGGCTACACCTGATATGGTTTTCAACTTGTCATTAAACCGGAACTTCCTGAGGTTTGTTAAATCTTGGAACAGTCCGGTGCCAATTGTATTTGCGTCCGGCCCCATATAATACTCTTCAAGTACTGGAGAATGAATCTGCATGGCATTGATTATTCCATCCTTTTCGTAAGTCTCTCTGCCCACATATACAATTCGTGCATTAGGTACATAGGACGAAGTACCATTGATTACATATCCTAATACAAGCTCTCGGAAGTCGAACACTTCTCCCTTACATGGTTTGTTCTGGAAATTGATAATTTTAGATACTTCTCCCTCTTCTGGCATAATCCAGCCGTCTCCATCGCTGTCCCAATAATTTAATGCCCATTCTCTAAATAATGGGTCTGTCAGGCGTATTGCAGGCTCTCCAATC
>NZ_JBCEZS010000057.1:0-1006 GCF_038448625.1 Bacteroides sp. GD17 | reverse complement strand
TCGATTTGGATCTTTCTTCTTTCTCCGGTTTGGTGAAGAAGATGGCTCTCCGTGGCGAATGGGAGCCCGTCTTCCGCTTCTTTGCCGGAGAATTGGAACGTCAGAGCGCTATTCGTGAGTTCATCGAGGGAGAAGCACATGTAAAAGGTTTCCTGCTGGCCTATTTGGGATTGACACAAGGCTATGTACTCTTCCCCGAACATGAGTCTTCCAAAGGCTATGCGGATTTCTACATGATGCCGGATCTGTTGCATCAGCCGGAGATTGCTTATAGCTATATTGTAGAGGTGAAGTATGCCCGGCGTGACGCTTCGGAAGCGGATATCGCACTGTTGAAACAGGATGCCGCCGAACAACTGAAACGTTATGCGGCGGATGAGAAGGTGCTTCGCACTAAAGGGCATACGGAACTGGGGCTCATTACACTGGTATTCAAGGGATGGGAACTGGTGGTTGCAGAGAAATTATAATAGCATATATTAATGTTATATTCCAGGGAGTAGGGTTGAAATCTACTCCCTTTTTTAATGCAGTCAGGTGCTTTGGTATTGCATGGACTTTCAATAAAGAGGAACCTACCTGTTGTTTGGTTATAAGCTTATTTCTTGTCGGTGGTGTCTGAGGATGGTGCCATTTTTATCAGTAATAATCAATCGTGTTTTCTTCTATTACTATATTCTTATTTGTAAATGAGATAGTTAGTGCTATATGCCTTTCTCTAATCAGGTGCTAAAAAGTAGTGCCAATCTGTATGATAGATAGAGTGTACTTTGTGTAGACGATGCTTGAAGTTCTTGCATGTCAGTTTGTTAGTCTTTTCTTTTTACTTCTGATAGATCCTTTTCATTCTCTTATTTCTTTTCCTGTTAGATCGTAATAGACAGATAATCAGAAATGTATAGTTAAAATCTATTTAGGAAATTTGTTTCTTACTTTGCAGGCTGAAAAGGCGTGATATTGCGCTTTAAGGATATTGAGAACAGAGAACATTTATATTATTAACAAT
>NZ_JBCEZS010000056.1:0-1298 GCF_038448625.1 Bacteroides sp. GD17 | reverse complement strand
TATTCCGTTACTTCGTAGGTAATAAAAAACCGTTAATTTCGTTAAGATTTAAGGTCAGATGGCGCTTCAAAAGCCCTTTTGTTGGGAATGGGAAAATATGTCAGTCTGAATATGTGAAAGGAAAGACAGACTCCTAAAAAGAGACAGGCGAAAAGAAGGAAATATAATTCAGAGACCGGAAAATGTTGTAAATGCAGATGTAATATTCTTATTTGCAGCTAATTAATTAAAAGAAAGGAAGATCAGTAAGAGCAACAGCATTCCTTTCCTCAAAATACTCTTTGAGGAATCTAAATATTATACAACAATACTATGCTATCTTACAAAAAGAGGTTACATCTTTTATACCAAACACCCACCACTTCTTACAAAAGAAATTACTATCCGGTTGGCTTCATCTATCTTCTTATTACTGAAAGGCTTCAGATAAGTTTCTGTAACCGCAATAGAAGAATGTCCCATTGCTTCCGAGATAATACCGGGATGAATTTCGCAGTGATAAGCCATTGTAGCCCATGTGTGGCGTGCGGCATAGGTGCTGAGGGCAGACTTCATGCCTAGAGATTGCCTCAAAGAAGACAATCTTTGATTAAAGCACCTCAAGGCGGACTGATATTCCCGATATGCGGCCTCAGAACCCTCCTCGCTTTGCAAGATAGGAAACAGATAAGGTGAATCCTGGTCCCTGTTAGCCACTAAACGCACCAATTGCATTACCTCAGGAGTAAGTGCCACTGTCAGGGCCCGTCCGGTTTTCCGACGCCGATACGACAATACATTGCCCTGTAGATCCCTCTTATGCAGATATGCCAGGTCAACGAATGGAATGCCACGCAGCATGAACATAAGAACAAAGAATACTCTGGTTCTCTGATTGTTAGACAGATAATTAGTTTCCTGCATCCTCATTTCCGTTTCCCGTACCAGATAGCTTATATCCGATGTTTCCAATGCTTTCTTCCTGTCCGCACATGTACCGGTATATACGTGTTCAAACAATCTTGGTACATACCGAACATACTTCATGTCAACCGCCTGATTGTATGTGGAACGTATCGTCTTTATATAAGTAGATACCGTATTCCAGCTACAATTTCGCTGTCTCAGATGGTTTTCGAACCGCTTCAGCACCGTAGGACTTAATTTTCGTAAAGGCAACGGCTGATTGTTAACGAATGCAGAAAAAGCATTCGAAGTAGCCTGATAGATATGGGCTGTTCCCCATCGACCATTCTCGCGAAGCTCCTCAACTATCATTGAGAACATCTTCTGTAAGGTAATTTCATTCCTGATCATTT
>NZ_JBCEZS010000055.1:0-1387 GCF_038448625.1 Bacteroides sp. GD17 | reverse complement strand
TGATCACTCCGAGTTTTGCAGCTGCACCGCGATAATGCTGGTACAGCATCTCGTGTGTGGGATGGTTGCAGTTCAGATGCTCACCGATGGCTTCCAGCAGGTCGAGCAGTGTTATCTGATAGCTGGGTCTTGCCAGTTCGTAGGCGGTTAGCAGGTCTCGCTGCTCGGTATCCTTGCAACGTATCAGTCCTCCTGCTTCTAGTTTCAGGAGCAGTTCGGAAACGGTGTTCTGTACAAGGGCATAATAGGGCAGGATTTCCTGCGTATTTCCCTGAGCTATGTCGTTGAGTACCGATATAGCCGTCTGTGTTAATGGTGTCAGCATGATATTTATGTTGGTGGTAAGTACGCAGTGTATAGCTATAATGCCCTAAAGGCGTTATAGTCAACGTCGAATTGTCTTTTTGATTAAGATTTTGTGATCAGTTTGCGAAATTGCAATAACTTAATTTTGATTGAATCTATTCTTCAATTCATTATAGATGCTGAACAATACTTCAACTTTAGAAAGAAGTTCATTCAGAATTGTAATTACATCAGTATCGAGCAAGGGATAGTCATGAGAAATTTCATATCAGTTGCATCCCTTTTTCTAATGCTTCATGTACTACCAATGAATCTTCATGGTCGCCAATGACATCTATCTTTTGATCGCCTAAATACTGTTTCAGACGTGAAATCATACGAATACGAGCCAATACGCCTTTCTTTTCTCCTTCTGTACGGACCAGCAAATCAATATCCCCTCCGCGTTTCTCATCATTGAGCCGGGAGCCGAAAAGATATACCTTCACACTTTCGCCATAAATTTCTTTGGCGATTCGGATAATGGTCTGTATTTCTTTAGATTGTAAGCGCATTCATTCGTTGTTTTCGCAAAGATAGCAATTTTTATCCGGATTATCATCGATTTTTTATAAACATTTTCCAAACACCAATGATGAGATTTCCTTCCACATCCTTTCAATTTCTCTCTCTGTAGCATACTCCTGAAAAGCCGTCATGATGCGGATGTAGAAGCTCAACTTCAAATCCTTACCATCTCGAACTCTCGTAATACGTGCGGCGGCTGATATGGCAGTCGCTGCAAAGCTGTTTAACGCTGATTCCCAAGTTGAGACGGAAATCATCAATATATTCGCCTAAACTCTCGTAATTACATGATTCTTCTGTTGCTTCAAGCATGATTTTTATAAATTGAAATGAGTACAAAAAACATAAATTTGGCGGGCATTTTACCGGGCATTTGCCCGATTGATAATATAATATAATATATATATATATACTAAAGGGGGAATTCTTCTGACGAAGAAATTTTCGCCTTCAGGCGATGAAGATTCAAACCATTTAAATTCTTCATTTATTGAATAATTATTGTTTGTATGAT
>NZ_JBCEZS010000054.1:0-1401 GCF_038448625.1 Bacteroides sp. GD17 | reverse complement strand
GACAACATAAGTTGCCACTAAGCTCTTGGTTATGAAGCAAAGATACTATTATTTCCACGCAATACAAAATAGCGGAAGTGTTTTTTCTACCACAGTCCTATCAGGACTCGGTGGATGCACTACGGAGCGTCTTCACAAGGCTGAATTTGGTGTTAGACGGTGAGCCGTTCATCCGTTTCAAGGATAGTACATTTTTCAAATTATGCTTGCAGTATTGGGATGTTGATGGTGATGGTGGCATCACATATACTGAGGGGGAAACGGCAATGCCATCATTGCCCAGTACAGCTTTCCGTGAAACCCGTATTGTAGATGCAACGGATTTCAAATATCTTAGCTGGAAACCTTCCAATGAATGTCCACTCTTTAAAGATTGTACGGATTTGAAATATGCAGCAATAAAGGATGGAATGTATTTGTTAGGGGAGATGTTCCGTAACTGTATATCACTTGAAAGAGTGGATTTACCAACAACCGTACTTGATTATGATAGTAAAGGCGGTAGGAGTTTCGAAAATTGCAAGTCATTGAAGCATATAACACTTCCGATAAACAAGAAGATTTATGCAACATATTATTTCCAAGAATCAGGGCTCGAGGAATTAGAATTCCCGGATGCGACTATTGAAATTGGTGGATATGCATGTTTTAAATGTGGATTTCTATCAGAAGTTACTATTGGAAATGGCATCACCGTAATCGGTAATGCCGCTTTTAACTCATGTCCAGCAATGGTGTCATGCTATATAAAAGCTACTACACCACCTACTATTACGCCATATACATTTGATAACAACAACTGTAATTTCTATGTGCCACGTGCCAGTGTAAACGCTTATAAGGCTGCAACTAACTGGAGTAAATACGCATCAAGAATAATTGGATATGACTTTTAAATTGAAATAAAATGGAAACAAAAACAATTACAACGACCGTGCTAAAAGCGGCAGAAGGGAAAGTGCTTCGACGTAAATCGGACGGATGGATTGCCGGGGAAGAAATATATCTCGGATATGCTTATTACCTCGGTGGTATCAAACTGGTAGAACCGATATTAGAGCTACCTGAGCACTATGAGGAGATTGACGCTCCAATTCCCGAAGAATGAGAAAGAAGAATGCTCGTAAGATGCTGTTTATCAACCTTACGAGCATTTATTTACTCCTTAAAAAAGTCTTCCGGCATGTCGATTTCTTCGTAGTGTTCCGGCAGTTCAAGCAAGGGTTCTACCAGTTTGGTACTATTCAAGTAATAAGTGTAGCCGAGATAGATTTCTGTACCGGCTATCCAAGCATCGCTAATACGCCGAAGTACTTTCCCCTCTGCCGCTTTTAGTACGGTCATTGTAACTTTTTCTGTTTTCATATCCTTTATTAAATTAGAAATCATATTCTTGTATTC
>NZ_JBCEZS010000053.1:0-1454 GCF_038448625.1 Bacteroides sp. GD17 | reverse complement strand
TTTGTTTGTTTACTGATTGTCTATTGATTGAGAATCCCTAAACACCAATGATGAGATTTCCTTCCACATCTTCTTGATTTCCCTTTCTGTGGCATATTCATAGAAAGCCGTCATAATGCGGATATAAAAGCTCAATTTTAAATCTTTACCATCCCGAACTCTCGTAATACGTGCGGCGGCTGATATGGCAGTCACTGCAAAGCTGTTTAACGCTGATTCCCAAGTTGAGACGGAAATCATCAATATATTCGCCTAAACTCTCATGATTACATGATTCTTCTGTTGCTTCAAGCATGATTTTATAAATTATAATTAATGTCTACTGCTAATTCGGAATATTTTACACCTGTTTCTGTTGGA
The DNA here is from genome assembly GCF_038448625.1 of Bacteroides sp. GD17. Taxonomy (NCBI): domain Bacteria; kingdom Pseudomonadati; phylum Bacteroidota; class Bacteroidia; order Bacteroidales; family Bacteroidaceae; genus Bacteroides; species Bacteroides sp. GD17. The sequence goes on along the minus strand of NZ_JBCEZS010000053.1, from coordinate 1,094 downwards.
AGAAGCCCAAAATCTGGCATTTTACCGGGCATTTTACCGGGCATTTGCCAGGTTGATAATAATATATATTATATATACTAAAGGGGGATTCTTCTAACGAAGAACTTTCGCCTACCGGCGATGAGTATTCAATGCTTTAAACTTCAAGAAAAATATTATAACATCTGCTCTTTTGCTTGCTTATACGATGAAGCTCGAAGATTAGTAATCATGCCGTGCAAAGATTAGTAATCATGACAGGCGAAGATTAGTAATAGCATTCCCAGCAGATTATTATCTCTCTATGATTTCTATGAATTCGGGTTCTATGTAGGCGGTTGCGACGGCTACGATGCCCGGTATCTTGATAACGATCCGTTTACTTCGTTTGCCCTTTACTTTCAGGAGTACCCCTTCCACGCCATCGAATGCTCCTCCGTGTACACGTACTTTTCTGCCTTTTTCCAGGCAGACTTCTTCCGGTTTATAGTATGTGAGGTCTTCTTCGTATTTCTGTGCCACTTTGATGAAATCCTGCATCTGACTACCGGGTACGATAATGATTTTTCGTCCCGCGTCCGCTCTTTGCGTGATATATTGAAGATAAGGATTTCTTGTTTTGAATTCAGTCAAGGTCGATTTGGTGGTACGTACAAAGACCAGGTTGGAAATGGCGGGGACAAGTACCCGCTCTTTTCTTCCGTGATGTTCTTTGATGGTATAGCACATGGGAATGAAGCTTTCAATATTTTCTTTCTTCAACTCTTTCTGTGCATGTAGTTCCTTTTTGTAAGCATACATGGCATACCAAACGGTAGTTTCTTCATCTTCTTTTTCCGTCGTGTTATACATTCTTTTATTCTGAATTTTATTGTGTTATGCTTGCGTCAGGGCATACCTTTGGAACCTTGAAGTCACTGTAATACAGTGTATTTCAATTAGTTAATCGTTCGTTTGCTTTAATATCCCCTTTTTTATTTTGTACTGTCTCTATATAAGAGACAGTACAACGTGTATAACCGCCAATAAATCAGTTTATTACAGATGATTATTTTTTGCTTAATGAGACGACTTTAATATTTTTTCATCGCCTATTAAAGTTAGTTTATAAAAAA
>NZ_JBCEZS010000052.1:0-1825 GCF_038448625.1 Bacteroides sp. GD17 | reverse complement strand
GCAAATAGTAGCAATTTTATAACTTTATTCATGTCGTGACGGTTTTTAATATTACTTACCAAGTAACGGAACACCACCTCCCGATGCAAGAAGAAAAAAGCGTTTTTCTTCCGATTATTTAGTTGCAAAAGACTCTTTATAGATCAGTAAAGGGAATAAAAGGACAAGCCGTTTTCGAGACATCAAAAATGGAGTAAGACTTTGTGTGTTTTTCAGAACCCGTAGTCTGTGCAATATGTATTTTATCGGTTAATGTGTTGTCAAATAGATGAATTTTAAAGAATAAATACAAATGGTTAGTATTTTGTTTGGATAAATAAAAGATTATTTTCAACTTTGTGCACTATAACCTTCCGTTACTTGGTAAGTAACAGAACTCACCCAAACAACTCACAAAACATTGTTTATCACGATCTTTTCCGTTTCCCGTTGTTACCCATAACAGAAGCAATCAGCTCATTATTCGCCATATCCACCTTCTCGTCCTCGAAAGGCTTGAGGTAAGTTTCCGTTACCCTGATGGAAGAATGCCCCAACGCCTTACTGATGATACCCACATGCCAACCATGGTGGTAGGCTATCGTAGCCCAAGTATGGCGCGCCGTGTACGAACTTATCTTCACACCGGGCAGTAGCAGTGCGGCCATCTTTTGGAGGCTCCGGTTGAATCTCCTTAAAGCGCTCAGGTAAACTTCGTACACATCTTCACCGTCCTTCAGGATGGGAAACAGGAAATCAGTATCCGGTGATTGGTTTATGCACATTTCAAACAGCTGCATGGCTTCGTGGGGAATACGTACCGTGAGGCGGCGGCCCGTCTTGTGGCGGCAATAGGTGATGCAATCCCCATTCACGTCCTGCCTGCGCAGGTGGGCAAGGTCGATGAACGGCATGCCACGGAAAAGGAACATCAGCAGGAAATAGGAAAGCGCACGCTGCACGTCTTCGGGCAGGCAGGTGGGGTCGGCACCGGCCAGGGTGCGCGTCTGTTCATCGGTCAGGGCACGTTTGGTTTGGGACTCTACTTTGGTGTACACCTCGTCGAAGAGATGCGGATCACGGATTACCAACTGCGCAGCCACCATCCTGTTGTACACCGCCCGGAGTGTGCGCATGTAGGTGGACACGGTGTTCCAACTCGCCTTCCGTTGCCGCAGCCATGCCTGGTATTGCTTCAGCCGGGCCACGGTGAACACGTCGGGAATCTGCATCGGCACTCCCTTCGACGTGGCAAACGCTGTGAAAGAATGCAGCGTAGCGGTATAGGTATGTACCGAAGGGTGCTTCCCGTCCCGTTGCAGGCAACCGATCACAAAACTCATGTAAGGCGTCAGCAGTATTGCTTCGCCTTGTACTTCTTCTCTCGTTTTTTCTTCATCCATAAGCTTTTTCCTCTAAAGATACAACAGATAAAAAACATCCCGCCCCGTGCACTTGTTTTATGCACAGGGCGGGATGAAAACTGTGATGTAGCTTATAAGAGAACTAAAGTTCCTGTATTTCTTTCAGGGAAAGCCCTGTTATCTGCATAATCTGTTCAGGAGCCATACCGGAAGATTTCATTTTAAGGGCGATCTCGCGACGTTCTTTCTTTATTCCTTCTTCAAACCCTTCCTTATGTCCCAACTTGCGTTGTCCGCTGGCAATGGCAAGATTATCGCGATAAATCTTGATGCTTTCATCATACTTCAAGCGCTCCTCTTTACTCAAAGCAGAGATATCGACGATCTTCTCAAGCTCGTCGAATACAGACTTCTGTGCCTTGAAAGGCATACGTTTAAGCGTTTCCATATTCTTTAATACATAAATCCATCGTTCAAAATCA
>NZ_JBCEZS010000051.1:0-1895 GCF_038448625.1 Bacteroides sp. GD17 | reverse complement strand
GTCTTCCGAGGTCATTTGCGCAACTTTCTCCACATCAAAATGATGAAAGGCTTCGCGATAACCTTCACGTTTCCGGAGGATAGTAATCCAGGATAAACCTGCCTGAGCATTTTCGAGTAACAGAAATTCAAACAGAGTTTTGTCATCGGTAGCGGGTTTTCCCCATTCTTCGTCATGATACTTTATGTATAGTTCGTCTGTTCCGGCCCAACCGCAACGTGCATTTATTATATCTTCCATATTTTCATAACCTGATTAGTACATTAAGCACATTCATAGTGCTCCACGTGCAAATATACAAAAAGGAATAAGTTATCTTCGCCAAGAAAACTGCCTTAAATATATTTCCCCGTAAGCAACTCTTTCTTCAAGTAACAATAAACATATTTAGAACTTTGGGTATACAGTCCTATTTCTGCATCATCCAATTTCCTGAAAAGTTCCGAATGATAAACTGCCTTCATCGCAGTTATCATATCCCAATGGAAATCATTCATCAAGTAAATGACCATTTCACTAACGATACTATGCACTAAATAATCTTTCGTACTCATAGTTTATTCAACAAATTAATGGCTTTTGCCGTTCCGAAGAAATATTGTTTATTCAGCTTTTTATATTCCAAAGCTTTTGTCAACGCAGCCAAATCAATCAAGCCATCTCTAAATAATCCAATCTGCAAAGCTATCCCATCATCGGCTATAGGCCCTATAACAATATCATAGTTGTGAATTATTTTATCCTCCGGATTGTATCGATTCGCTATAATAAACTGCGCCCACTCTTCCGTAGGTTTATCAAAGAATTTAACTTGAAGTGATCCATCCTTCAAATGTATCTCATTAAATTCATACTTCAGTACGCATGGAAAGCTATTAAGAACAAATCTGGATTTACGAATCGCCATATCTTTTGCCTGCTGTTCGATATCTGTTAGATAAAATCCTTTCCCAAAATCCTTGTAAGGCATACATTTATCTAAGTCTATAGAACTGAAATCTGTATATGTACCATGATATAATATCATCCCAACATTCCTCCATTATTTCTACAAATAGTAACTAAATCTTGAACTGCATCCTCTACAGACAACAAGTGTTCTGCTGCATAACATTCGTCCAAAAAAGCCAAGCCACCAAAGCGTTCCAAATAGTTGAATGCTTCCAATGACGACATACCATACTGTTTGGCAAAAGTTGCAACACAGTAGTTGACATATTTCACTTTATTATTATTAATAGTCTGTTCCATCTGCATATTTATATAACCCTACATACAAAGGAACAAATTTATAGAAGGATTTGCAAATGTATCTGCCATTATTTATTTCATTTTATGATGTGCTTTATACTCAGAGCCAGGAGTATGTATCATGAAATAGACCAAGAACATTTAACATTTGGAAAAGGAAGATCAGAACAAGAGCTTAAATACAAGATTTATTCTTCCATTCAACACAGGAATCTTCCAATCTTTTCATATCTTTGCGACGTACTTCAAATAGAAGTGCTTTTATTAGATTCGGTTTAGCATCCCTTGAAACTGCAACTTTAAATGGATATGCCTAAACTGAAAGGTCGTTCGTATGTTCTATTGAGCCTGCGATATGCGCACCTATTCAGTTTATCAGCATATCCGGGCTGTTGCAGGCCTCAAGGGGTGAGTAGACTGCTTTAGGTGCGTTTTTTTATTACCATCAGGAAGCTACGCTTTCTCCTTCCCGGTAATATTCTTGAAAGATGCAAGCTCTTGTATAAAACAATCCGATCTTTGCCTTTTATTTCACTGCTTTGCAAAAACAACTCTCTAAATGGTCGTTCACAAACCCGGCTGCCTGCAAAAAAGCATAACAGATTGTTGAGCCGAAGAACTTGAAACCTCGCTTTTTCATATCT
>NZ_JBCEZS010000050.1:0-1930 GCF_038448625.1 Bacteroides sp. GD17 | reverse complement strand
AGAAGCGGAAGACGGGCTCCCATTCGCCACGGAGAGCCATCTTCTTCACCAAACCGGAGAAAGAAGAAAGATCCAAATCGAACATATTTGCTTCGCGGTAGGCTTCTACTAAATAGGTATAAAGCTGTTCACGTACAGTCAAGTTTGGAATGCCAAGAACGGCACTTCCGAAATCGGTACCTTGTATAGAAAGCATTCCGAAGTAGAATAATAAACTCTTGAAATTCTCCGTATCAGTCATCTTTTCAGCCGGAAAGGAAGTGGAAATTTGTGCCGTAGTGCTGCCCTCCGCTACAATCTGCTGGATGATAGAGGCATTCGCACCGAACGTTTTATCTATCTGCACCAGATGACGGAGCTTGTTATAGTCTGTACGGATATTATTGTCGACCATCGATATAGGAGGCATCTGCTGCTGCACGTAACTATTCAGGAAATAGAGTGTCATGTCCGAATTGTACATCCGCTCTCCTAACTTTTGAGGGGAGAAGCAGTAATTATCATACCACGGTTTCATAATCTCCAACAGTCCTTCCACCGTAACGTCCTCCGGCAGTGCGTCTTCATCCTTATAATAAGTAATCATTTCCCGCACTTCATCTTCACTGAATCCGATAATGTTGTTGAATTGTGGCAGCATGCTGATGTTCGTTCCGATATTGAACCCACTCGTCACATCGTCCATCGTTATGGGACTGACGCCCGTAATGAAAAGTCGCTCCACTGCAGCACCGGCATTGGAGGTGGAGGCTTTCACGTTGTTGAAAAAGCCACGAATCAGCCCGTCTCCATGTGTTTTCTCCCGATAGCGTTCCTGACCGTAGGAAGAAAGGATGGTATTGGTGAAGTTATCATATTCATCTATCAGCAGGTAGATGCGCGGGCAATCCGTGCGGCTGATGTATTCTTTAAGGGCAGCCAGCATTTGTTCAGGGTTCGTCTCGTCAGGATTAACAATTTCCCATACCCTGTTGCCCAACAAGTGCTCATTCTTCAGGATGAAGTTCTTCATCACCATGCAGCAATATTCGCAGAACGAACGCTCCACAGTTTCCAGTTTTGAACTGACTTCGNATACCCTGTTGCCCAACAAGTGCTCATTCTTCAGGATGAAGTTCTTCATCACCATGCAGCAATATTCGCAGAACGAACGCTCCACAGTTTCCAGTTTTGAACTGACTTCGGAGAAGTTGAAGCGCAGAACCATATACCGGTTATGCCACTTTGTCGGATGCTGTCCGATATATAGTTTTCCGAACAGTTCTTCAAATCGATCGGCATAGTCGATGCTGTAGTACGCTTCCAGCATGGCCAGAAACAGTGATTTACCAAATCTGCGGGGACGAATCAGGAACAAGTAGGGAGGTTGCCGTTCCAGCGCCTCGATGAAGCGGGTCTTGTCCACATAGTAGTAATCCTCGCGCATGATGCGGGGGAAATCCGATATTCCATAAGGTAATGCTTTCATAAGCGTTCAGCTTTTAATGTTTCTACAGAGCAAAGATAGCAAAAACGCATGGTAACCCCACAAGTAACATTGAAATTATTATATACTCCCCACATGATGGCAACTAACGCTTTTTTTCATCAACTTGCTTCCACTCTACCACCGTCATCTATAATCAGCTGATTCATAATAGCAAACCATGCTGTGGAAGCAACCAAAAAAGGTGGAAGCATAATTTGCTTCCACTTCATAAAAGCTCTTTTTTAGAAGGTATTTATCTGAAAAAGAACCAACTAACATAACTCTGCATAAATGACTGAAAACTCCAATTCAAGGTATTAATATTGTGTTTTCATTAAACAAATACTTTGTACGCACGAAGTTAATAACGTGAAAACACGATATTAACTTCGCAAAAGCAAGAACATAACAGACGGCTAACGGCCGTGAACACATCGCCTCACGACCATAAACAGATCTGTT
>NZ_JBCEZS010000049.1:0-1942 GCF_038448625.1 Bacteroides sp. GD17 | reverse complement strand
GCGGGGGCGTGTGAGGATGCGTTGCGCAGCCCTTCGGTATGTCTCTACACACGCCCTCCCCCCTGCGGGGTACTCCCTCTAACTTAGAGGGAGAGCTGGGGATGCCCGCGCGCGCTATTCAAGGAATTGTATCTCTTTCCATCGATGTCCGTGGAACTGCACCAGCGGGCCCGTCGTCCCTCCCTCCGCGTCCGTGCAGGCGGGGCGCAGGGCGGGGTTGAGGATGAGGGTGCATTGGTTGGTGCGGTCGGTGCCGCCCGAGAGATACTGGTCATAGCCTATGCCGCTGAAGGCGGTGGCATTCACCTGGTTTTCATCCGTCACGCCGGAGATATCGAGGTGGGTGAGGACGGAGCAAGCGTCGAATGCATCATATTCGATGCTCTGAACCGCGGGCAGGCTGAGGGTGGTGAGGGCACTGCACATGCAGAATGCGAAGTTTCTGATGCTCTGTGCCTTGGGTAGGTTGACGGTGGTGAGGGCGGTGCAATAGAAGAATGCGAAGCTTTCGATGCTCCGGGCCTCGGGCAGATTGATGGTGGTGAGGGCTTCGCAGTGGCTGAATGCGTTGTCTTCGATGCTCTCCGCCTTGGGCAGGCTAATGCTGGTGAGGGCTTCGCAGTAGTTGAATGCGTTTTCTCCGATGCTCTGAACCTGGGGCAGGCTGAGGCTGGTGAGGGCGCAGCTCACGAATGCTCTTTCTCCGATGTTCTGCACCTTGGGCAGGCTGACGGTGGTGAGGGCGTTGCATTCGTTGAATGCGCAGTATCCGATGCTCTGCACCTCGGGCAGGCTGGCGGTGGTGAGGGCGCGGCCATACTGGAATGCGTAGTCTCCGATGCTCTGTGCCTTGGGTAGGCTGAGGCTGCGCAGCTGCTGGCCGTATTCGAATGCGCCATTCGCCACTTCCGTCACGTCAGCCAGCGTCAGGTGGACGTAGCCGTTCGTGCCGTCGTAGGTGGTGCCGAAGCCGGTGCCGGGCTGCACCATCTTGAAGATGTTCTTCAGCGCCGTCACTACATTCTCCTCCACCGTCTGGTTCTTCGTCTTTCCGGTGTTGTTGTAGTTGTCCGTTCCTCCTCCGGAGATAATCCAGNGCACCATCTTGAAGATGTTCTTCAGCGCCGTCACTACATTCTCCTCCACCGTCTGGTTCTTCGTCTTTCCGGTGTTGTTGTAGTTGTCCGTTCCTCCTCCGGAGATAATCCATCGGGGGTTGTCCAGTCCGTTGAATAGGTTGGTGTCCAGCGTGTTCAGTCCGTCGCCGTAGATGGTTCCCTGGGCGTCGGCGTCGGGGCCGGTGCGGAGGAAGACGGTTTCGGCATCGTCCACGGTTCGCTTCCATCCGGGGGCGTAGGGGCGGGCGGCGTCGGGGTTCTGCAGGGCGTCGAAGGCGGGGGCGGTGGGCTGGCCGATGGCGCTGAGGGCGAAGAGGGGGAGGGCGTCGGACGCTCCGCTTGAGGCGCGGGAGTAACTAACTGCTCCGCCTGAACCAACGGTCGGCGTCAGCCAAAGGGGAGCTGTCCGAAGGACTGAGGGGTCTTCCACGCCGCAAGGGCTTTCGGTGACGCTTTCGGTGACGCTTGTTGTGCGTGAGGTTGTGCGTGAGGTTGTGCGTGAGACCCCCTCCCCGCTTCGCGGTACTCCCCCTTTGGCTTGCGCCGACCGTTGGTTCAGGCGGGAGAGTTGAGATACTCCGTCATCGCAGGGCAGATGCAGCAACGCGGTCGTTCCCTGTGCGGCGTACTGGTCGGCAGTCATTCCCTCGGGCGGGTTCTGGGCCGGGGGGGCGACGATGAAGTAGGTGGCGGTGGCATGTGCGGCGTCGCGCTCGGCCTGCGGGGTGTCGGAGGAGGCGAAGGTGAGGGCGAGGATGGCGCGGTCGGGCATCAGTCGGCACAGCTGCACGAGGGCGGTGCGGCGGGTCCACTGCGGTGCGGGC
>NZ_JBCEZS010000048.1:0-2362 GCF_038448625.1 Bacteroides sp. GD17 | reverse complement strand
TGGAAGCCTATACGAAACGTATAGAGGACGCAACAGCCCAAAGGGTACAGATAGACGGGGAAAGCCTTGAAAGTGCTGAAAAACACCTAAAAAACGTGTTAGCGGACTTTGAACAGCAGGGGAACAGGATGAAAAACGGTGGCTATGTGGATAAACGGGTTTCGTTCTACTCCATTCTCTGTGCCGTTATCTCCCTCTTGTTTGCCTGCCTCATGTGTTATTTGTGGGTGGATGCTGCCAAAGACCGGGATAACTACAAACGGTATTACGAGTATTACCAACAGCAGATGAATGAAGATACAACAATAAAATAGGCGGAAATTTCCGCCTATTTTAGAACTTAAACATGGTATGTAATATTCTTTATCGCCTTAATACTGCGATAGATTCTAAAGTAACGTCAAAAGTCAAAACAGAATATCCAAGAACATTATCTTTACCTTCTGCACCATAAGCGGACTTCCACGGCACATGAATTAGCCAACGTTCTCCCGTATGCATATATTGTAAAAATGTACACCAACCAGTAGTTAAGTAATACGGTTCATCTGAGCTAATAGTAAATTGTGTTGTTACATCAAAATCTTTTGATGGATACTTTTCAAAAGGAGTGGAAATTTCTTTATCCAGTGCGGTATAACCATTAAAGTTGCCTCCGAATTTCTCTCCATTGATTAAGGTCCCACAATAATATACATTAACCGTACTTAGCCAAAAAGGTCTTTCCCCTTCAGGGTTTGCTACAAGCTTCTTACAATAAATGTATGCATCTGCTTTATTGGTACTACTGATTACATCCTGCAGTATAAACAATTCCCCTTCTTTGACATTTTTTATCTGTTCTAATGTAGCAACGTAATTTTCACCTGCCAGTTCTGCTATTGAGTCGCAAAAAGATTGATTACGTTCCTTCCAATCGTCATACTTTGTAGCTTCTTCTTTTTCTTCACAAGAAATGGTCGATATAGAAAGTGCTAATAACGCAAGAATGTAAAATATCTGTTTCATTGGTTATTATAAGACATATTGATTTGACATTTATATGCTTTATTCTTGTCGTATGTTGCAGTTCCATTTGCGTCTTTGAGCGTCATGTCCGTCCAAACATAAGCTAACTCTGAAAATACATCTGTTGGTCTTCCTAAATAATAATTGGCATAGACGTTGATATTTCCACCAGCGTTGCCTATAAAACGATTGGTATTGTTCTTACTTGTAATGGCAAAGTCTCTGGCTGAATCCCGTTTCCAACCATACCACATTTTCTTTTGGGCACCAAAATGATAATAAAGTTTGTACAATTTAGGAGTGCCCTCAGCCCCCAAATTTTCATATTTTACAGAGCCAGAAAAGGTCGTTTTCTTACTCCCAGATATGATTTTAAAGCTATTAACTGGTATGTTTTCTGCTCTGGTTGACACTTCATTGTCATTTTTTAGGTTATTACAATAAAGTAAAGCATCCTCTTCCCTCATAGTGTCAGAGAAGTTAATGTCGTAAATAACATTTCCTATTACTATTTTATGATTTTCTCCTACTAAAAAGGCATAAATATCCCCTTCTTCTGATGTTGGAATATAGGGGGATAAATCATCCTCTTGTTGATTATTGAAAATGAAAAAATTGCTGTACTTCTCTTTATATGCGGCATGTTTTACTCTAAAATCTGCCTCACTTGTGGCAGAAGCGCCAAGGCTATCTAATTCTTCATCTGCTACTCTGAGTAGTTTTTCTAAGGATATAAATCCTAAAGAATCTGTGAATTTAAGTCTTTCATCAATAGACATTTCTTTTAAATCATCTAATAATTCTTGCACCTCTGCTTCGGAGCTGAATTGTAAAGCCATAGTTGCATAATTGGCGTCATCAGTTCTGGTGTTTGCTGTAGAAATATTCCCATCGATAATATTTACAACCTTTATGGCTTGTGGCTCATTAATCGGTGTACTCTCAAGCTCGTCTTGACTACAAGAATGAAGCATAATTAGCATTAAAGATACTAAACCTAAATAGAACTTTTTCATAATTAAATAGATTTAATTAAAACATGTGAGTATTTTATAAATTTATAGGGCAAAGATACGACATTTATAACAACTGCCCATAATTCAATCATTGATTTTTCCTTTGAGAGCATTAATTATCCACCCTTTAGGGTTGTTCTTACCTCTTGATTTACCGTTCAGAATAGCCAGTTCTCCGATAAGGTCGGCTATCTTTTCTTGTGCTGTTATGAATGTTTCCTTGTTGCGGTTTATTTCTTCCGATGTGAAGCTGCAGGAGTAACGGAGGTATTCATACACATGGCTGTCTATCTGATGACGTGCCGTTACTTTTGCTTGAAGTTCTTTTACTTCCAGCT
>NZ_JBCEZS010000047.1:0-2409 GCF_038448625.1 Bacteroides sp. GD17 | reverse complement strand
GGGAAGAAGAAGGCGATAACCGTTTGTTTCCATTATTACATATATTACATAATGTGGAGGCAAAGATAAGAATTTAGACATTAATCCCTCAGGGTTTTACGTTGATCCGATAAACTTCCGGTGATGTGTGTAGGTTGCCATTTCAAAAAAAACTCACTTCGCAAGTGAGGTACGCAACTTTAGGCAATGCGGTTGGAAGAACAAGTCTCTCGCCATATCCTTCACCCTTTGGGTGATGATTCTTTGTGCAAATGTACTAACTTTATGGTACTAAAACAAACAGTATGTACTGTTTAACATAAAAAGCTCATCCGTTATCTGTAAGGCAGAGCATTTCTTCTTTCATTTCAAAAGCAGAACCCTTGTGTATCTGCTTGTTTTTTTGTTAATTTGTTGTCATTCTAATATTTGAGAGATAATTCCATATCTAAACACTAAGAAAAACAAGTATATCATGAGAGGAAAGTATGTATGGCTGATGGGAATTTGCAGTATGTTTGCTGCATGTAGTTCTTCCACAGGGAGCTTGCCGGCAGAGAGTGTCCGGTTGAATCAGCTGGGTTATTATCCGGCGCAAGAGAAAGTGGCCGTGACGGATAGCGGTAAGATAGAACGCTTCACGGTGGTGGATGCTGCTACGGGCAAAGAAGTCTTGAAGGGAAAACCGAAGAGCAGTGCGGTTTCCGAATGGTCCGGTAAGACAAGGACAACTTTGGACTTCAGTGAGATCACGGCCCCCGGGAAATACATCCTGCAAGTGAACGGTGCATCGGTTCCTTTTGAAATAAAGGACAGAGTGCTGGCATCTCTGGCCGATGCTGCTCTGAAAGCATTCTACTACCAACGTACGGGAATGCCCATCGAAGAGCAATACGCCGGCAAGTGGAACAGACCGGCGGGACATCCTGACGACCGGGTGATGGTACATCCCAATGCCGCTTCCCCCACACGTCCTGCAGGTACGATTATTTCTTCTCCCAAAGGGTGGTACGATGCAGGCGATTATAACAAATACATCGTCAACTCCGCCTATTCCATCGGATTGATGCAGAGCGTTTACCAACTCTTCCCCGATTATTTTGCCACCCAATCCGTGAATATCCCCGAAAGCAACAACAGCACCCCCGACCTGCTGGACGAGATGCACTACAACCTGGACTGGATGTTCACCATGCAAGACCCTGCCGATGGCGGCGTCTACCATAAACTCACCACGCCTTCTTTCGAAGGGTTCATCAAACCGACCGATTGCAAGCAACAGCGCTATGTAGTGAGAAAGTCGGTTACAGCCGCACTAGACTATGCAGCCGCCATGGCACAGGCCTCCCGCTTGTTTGCTCCTTACGAAAAAGATTACCCGGGCTTCGCCAAGCGTGCGCTGGCCACTGCCGAAAAGGCATATCTCTGGGCCAAGAAGAATCCCGATGCCTACTACAATCAGGACAAACTGAGCAAAGAGTTCCAACCTGCCGTAAGTACCGGTGCCTACGGCGATAACAATGCCGACGACGAATTCTTCTGGGCTGCCACTGAGCTCTATCTCTCTACCGGAAAGGCCGCTTACCGCGAAGACGCCGTGAAGAAAGCCCCCGCCACTTTCCATACACCCGGTTGGGGCAATGTCTCCGCATTAGGTGTATTTGCCTGGCTTCAGCCGGGAAAGGAATTGGATGCCGATGACCGTGCTTTTGCCACCTCATTGAAAGAAAAACTGCTTGCTTATAGCGATGCCGCCATAGCCGATGCCGACGCTTCGTCCTTCCATTCCCCCTACGGAAACAAAGCCAAAGATTTCTTTTGGGGATGCATTGCCGAAGGTTGCGCTGACCAGGGTATTTCATTGCTTTATGCTTATCTTGCAACCGGCAATTCCGCTTATCTGACCAATGCCTATCGTAACTCAGACTATATGCTGGGGCGCAATGCTACCGGCTTCTGTTATGTCACCGGTTTCGGAACTCATAGTCCCATGCATCCCCATCATCGCCTGGCGGCATCGGATGGTATCGAAGAACCCATTCCCGGATTTTTGGTAGGCGGACCCAATCCCGGTCGGCAAGACGGAGCCGTTTATTCCTCCGATTATCCCGACGAAGCCTATTCCGATACGCAAGGTTCCTACGCTTCCAATGAGGTAGCCATCAACTGGAATGCCGCCTTGGTAGGATTGGTTTCGGCTTTGGATGCACTGAGTGGGCAGAAGTAGAACTAAAATACAGAAATAGAACTAATAATTGAAGTTTCGTAAGTAAATACACCCGCCGTTAAATGGGAATTTACCAGCGTAGCGCTGGAGCAAGGTTTCCATTCGGCTTACTTGCGCAGCAAGCCTGAAAGGCTTTCATTTATCAGTCCGGCAAAGCCTGAAGGGCTTTCATCTATCAGCCCAGGGCAACGCCCTGGGTTTCA
>NZ_JBCEZS010000046.1:0-2544 GCF_038448625.1 Bacteroides sp. GD17 | reverse complement strand
CTGTTTGTGGCGCTGAAGAATGGTGCGATTGTGCTGCTGGCGAGGTTACAGAGTAGTTATCAGTTGGAGATATACCGTGAGTTCAGTAGGCGGATGTTTGCCAATTACTACCATCGAGGGTTGCTTTATTTGAAAGAAAAGAGCAGTGTCCGGTTGGGGCATGAGGTGAACTATGTCTGTTATATGTTCAGTTCGTGCGTATTGGCGCCCGTTTTTCGAATGGCGGGAGAGGCTGTGCTGGTGCTGCTGATGGTGACGGCTCTTGTTGTTTGGGAGCCGCTTGCAGGATGTCTGTTGTGTGTGGCTTTCCTGCTTCTGGCAAGTTTGTATATAGGGCTGGTCAGGAAACGTTTGCGCCGTTACGGCATGGAGGAGCTGGAGGCGCGGCGCAAGCAAAGCCGTACCGTAGTGGAAGCTTTTCGGGGGTATGCCGAACTGGAGATTGCACAAGCTTTCCACTCTTCCCTTGCTTCCTTTAACGAAGGACTGGAGTTTATTGTCCGGAACCGCTTGCGGATGGAGGTGTATCAGTTATTCCCGTCGTTTCTGTCGGAAGTGGCGATAGTGGGCGGGCTGGCATTGCTGATAGGTACGGGAAGCGGAAGTCCGGGATTGACGGGCGGCGTGTTTGCTGTGGCGGCTTTCCGGTTGATTCCTGCGGTGAGGGGGATATTGAACAGCTGGGTGACGTTGCAGAATGCATCACATACCATTACTGTGGTAGAAGAAGGAATAAGTGACAATACGGAAGAAACTGACAATACGGAGCAAAGAGAGAAATCAAAACGAATAGAGGAAACAAAATCAAAGGCACGGAGTGAGTTCTCATTGGTGCAGAATGAACCACCGTTTGTATTCGAGCATAACCTTGAATTACGTGGATTGAGTTTTGCTTTTCCCGATGGGCATATACTCTTCAGTAATCTAAATTTGAATATCAGCCGTGGCGAACGCATCGGCGTACGCGGAGCAAGCGGAGCGGGAAAGTCTACCCTCTTCAATCTGATGCTCGGATTCTTCTCGCCTACATCCGGCGAAATACTGATAGACGGCCGGGAACTGACTACTGCCAATCGAAGTGAATGGCATAAACTGGTGGGATATGTACCGCAGGAGATATTTATCATAGAAGGTACGCTTGCGGACAACATCGCATTGGGACAATCGCTGCCCGACCGGGCAAAAGTGATGCAAGTACTGGAGCAAGTACAACTCAAGGAATGGGCGGATGGATTACCGCAAGGCCTTGACACATCGTTGGGCGAATACGGCAGTCGATTATCCGGCGGTCAGAAACAACGCATCGGCATTGCACGGGCGTTATACAAGGAGGCTGAGGTCTTGTTTTTCGATGAAGCTACTTCGGCTTTGGATAACAAAACAGAACAAGAGATCAACCATGCTTTGGAAACGCTCTCCTTGCAACATCGTGAATTGACGCTGATTGTGATTGCCCATCGTGAAAGCTCGTTGGCTTTCTGCGACCGAATATTCGATTTGGATGTTTGTGATATAGTATATAATAATAAAATGTAAGAAGATAATGGAACAGGATTATTTGATAGCCGGACACCGTATCCGGGTGGAAGGTGACAAGTTGGTGCAAGCCATAGAAGCAATGCACGGATTCTCGGTATTTAAAACAGGGCTTGCCGGTGAACCGCTCTGTCGGTTTGTAGCATCTGAAAAAGCATTTGAAAGAAAAGAATTTGTATTTGGAAAAGAACTATATCGTAATGAAAGTGACGGCGTTATGAGCCGCTTTGGATATTATGCCGGCGGATATGCCTTTGACATGACTCCCCCGAATGGCGAACCGCTGAGATTGTGGATAGACAAGAATGGGCATACAGCCTGTTTCGAAGGTAACTTCACCCCTATGCTACTGCGTTTCGCCTGCTGGATGGCTTATGGAGTGGCGACAGCCCCTTTTCTGACTGTAGCGATTCATACCAGTACGATTCAGTATAAGAACAAGGCTGTGTTCTTTTTAGGTGAGAGCGGCACCGGGAAAAGTACACATACCCGGTTGTGGTGCGAAAACATAGAAGGCGCTATACTGCTGAATGATGACAGCCCCATCCTCCGTATCATCGACGGAAAGCCATGGGTGTATGGCAGCCCGTGGAGCGGCAAGACACCATGTTATAAGAATGAAAGTTATCCGCTGGCGGCTTGCGTACGTCTATCCCAAGCCCCACACAATGAAATAAAGAAACTGAGTGTATCTCGGGGATATGCAGCCGTACACCCTTCGTGCCCTCCTTGCTTTGCCTATGATGAAAGACTGTATGATCATATCAGTGGCGTTTTGAGTGTTCTACTTTCCACTGTACCGGTATATCACCTGTCTTGCCTGCCCAATGCCGATGCAGCCCGTCTATCATGCAAGACAATATTCGGCATATAGAGAAGGCATATAGAAATAGAAAAGGTACATATAAAGAAAGAGCGTATGAAGAAAATAGTGCTACCCAATAACTTCTTTTCCGAAGCTGCCGAAGCGCTGAAACAAGGCCATACCGTGAAACTCCTCATCGGTGG
>NZ_JBCEZS010000045.1:0-2771 GCF_038448625.1 Bacteroides sp. GD17 | reverse complement strand
TTGCGCCACTCCTGCGCCACCCTTTGCGCCACTCATACACGTTGAATGCCAACAGCATGCAAGCGTCTTGCGCCAGGCTTTGCGCCACTTGGCGGACACAACATAATTAAGTAAGAAGATAAGATATACTTCGTATATCTATGGGGCGGATGATTGAATTTTAAGAAACGCATGATGCACTTCGCCCCAACAGATGATACATTCGCATGAAACGCACGATGCGTTCATCTTGAACAGATGATGTATTTTTTCTTTTTCCATTTACTATTGTTAGTTGTTATAATATATGCAATAATAGTATAGCATCTTTTATCACATATACACCTTATGATTACGCAAAAGTACAAAGTAAATAATAAACAGAAAAGGTAAATAGTTACGCCTTAAATTACGTAAATATATAGAAATAATATAGTTACAAAGGGAATGAGGAATATTGGCGTAAGAAATTACAATAAACATGATTATAAGTGCAATATCCCAAAAGATAAAAAAGTGAAATAATGCAGTAAAAAACACCTTCCATGTCGGTAATTCGCTATTTTTGTAGAAAAGTTACGAAATAAAAGGATGAAAGTATGATAAGAGAACTTGAGATAGAGAATTTCATGTCAATACGAAAAAAGCAGGTGTTATCTTTCGAAGCCAGCAAAGATAAGACCTCTCATGAGTTATTAACTGTCGAAATAAAACCTGGGGTGCGTTTAAATCGTATGCTTATACTTTATGGAGCTAATGCTTCTGGAAAGAGTAATATTCTCTATGCTTATGAAACAGTATGGAGAATGTTAGTGTCTCCTTATACTAACAAGCTGCAAGCTATACCTTTTTACCCCTTTGCTTTGGATAAGGATAAAAACACCCGATTGTCCGTTTCCTTTTTTATAGGACAAGTACGGTACGATTATTCACTGGAATATAATAACCGTTATATTATTTCCGAGAAAATGGAATATGCTCCTAATGGAGTATTATCCTTATTTTATACTCGGACGTTTGTTCATGAAGACGTAGTGCCAAACATTGAGTTTGGTCGTACAGTCGGTTTGCATTTGAAAAGTAAAAAAACACTTATAGACAACACTTTGAATAACCACACCGTATTATCTACTTTCGCAAAAGTATCTCTATATGAAGACGCAAAGATATTCCGTGATACCTATAATTGGATTGCTCGTTATGTACATGGTCTGAAAGGAAACTCCCTTTTGGATATTGCCCAGCAACTGATTGACAATAAAGAGAAGAAAGATTATTTTATCTCAGCCATGCGAAAGGCTGATTTTAATATTTCCAATATAAGTATTGACAATGAAGTAAGGATGCAAAGTGGCAAAGATGTATTTTTTACTCATCATACCATAAATGGAGCAGATTTTACTTTATCTTCTATTGACCAATCATTAGGAACATTACGTTATTTCCAACTACAAGAATGCATGTTCAACATGTTGCATGAAGATCATATTTATAGTTTTGATGAAATAGAAAGTAATTTGCATTATGATCTTCTACTTCATTTCCTAACAACATTTATGATGAATACAGCCAATTCGCAAATCTTGTTCACTACACAAGACCAGCAGTTATTGGACGAAGAATTTATACGCCGGGATATGGTTTGGTTTACTGAGAAATCAAAGGAAGATGCCTCTACTGAACTTTATTGTGCTTCGGAATTTGGATTGCACAAGAATTTGTCTCTTTATAAAGCATATAAGACAGGCAAACTTGGCGCTAAACCAGAATTAGGTTCCATTTTTTAAAGAGGTGATATGAAAACACGGAAAACAAGAACAACAATAGCTGTTATCGG
This sequence comes from Bacteroides sp. GD17, assembly GCF_038448625.1. NCBI lineage: Bacteria > Pseudomonadati > Bacteroidota > Bacteroidia > Bacteroidales > Bacteroidaceae > Bacteroides > Bacteroides sp. GD17. The sequence goes on along the minus strand of NZ_JBCEZS010000045.1, from coordinate 955 downwards.
TGAAGGACCGACTGAAAAATATTATTTGAAATCTTTAGAAGGTATGATTCATGCACAAGTAAAGCCTGTAGTTCCCAATCATGCCACCAGCATGACTGAATTGGAACGTCGGATAGAACAATGCATTGACGATGGATATAACATGATATTTTGTTTAATTGATATGGATAATAAAAAAGAAGGACGAAACCGAGAGAATTATCTAAGACTGAAAACAAAATATCATCAAAAAACGATCATCAAGAAGCGGCAAGGGACTGAAAGCTTAATACGCTTTTTTGAAAACGAGCGCTGTTTGGAAATATGGTTCTTGTATCATTTCAAATATACAACACAACAATTTAATAGCTCTGGTGAACTAACTAAGGAGTTAGAACATATTTGTAATTATGAAAAGACTGAAGAATTTTTAAGTAGAAAATGTAAAGGATTACATAATTTCTTGCTTGCAAATGGAGGGAATCTTGATAAAGCAATTGAGAATTCAGAGAAGTCAATATTATCTAAATCAAAGGAAGGACGTGAACACACTTATAGCGAAATGGCAGATTTCTTTCATGAAGTAATGAAGAAATAAATAAGAAGACATTGTTTCGACGTTCTCCCAATCTTATAGCGAACTGTTATGATAGGATGACGCAGAAACAACTGGCAGAAAAAATGAATTGTAGCCAGCAATATATATCTAAAATATTAAAAGGGAAAGATAACCTTTCGTTAGAAACACTTTCTAAGATAGAGGATGCTTTGGGTATTCAGATATTGACTGAAGATACGGTTCTCTACACACAGCTATGCTCTGAATGACAGGGGATCTTCTCCCCTATCACGCCTCATGCACATGAAGCATTCCTCTTTTTTATCTCACCTTATGCACATACAGCATATCTTCGATCATCACATGGAGTTCGGGTTCGGTGATACTGCCGGGGTAGAAATGGAAGTAGTGGTTGAG
>NZ_JBCEZS010000044.1:0-2876 GCF_038448625.1 Bacteroides sp. GD17 | reverse complement strand
TAATTATGTTGTGTCCGCCAAGTGGCGCAAAGCCTGGCGCAAGACGCTTGCATGCTGTTGGCATTCAACGTGTATGAGTGGCGCAAAGGGTGGCGCAGGAGTGGCGCAAGAAAACTGAATTTTAAAACTGATTTTTTTATTCATGAAAGACAATTTGTTAAGAGCAGGCTATGTCATGGTTTCGAGGGCACTGCTGATGGAAATATACAAGAAACAGGGTGCGGCACTGACTGATGAAGAAGCGTTTCTGAGAGTGCTGATGCACGTGAATTATAAAAGTGTGACGATAAATAGTTGCGGTGTGGAAGTGAATTGTAAGCGAGGCGAATCCCTCATCACTTATATGGGGTGGGCGGATATTCTGGGCTGGACGCGTGGGCATACCCGCCGCTTCTTTGACCGCTGCATTGCCGACGGCACTATCGAACAAGTCCCCGGCGACTCTCCCAGCCACATCCGCATCCCGGGCTACGATGCTTGGACGGGACAACCCGCAGGAAAGGCAATGACGGAGTCTGCCGATGCCACGGCCAAACGGAAGACGAAAGAACTCCTGGAGGAGTCGATGCAACGCTTCATCGACCATTATAGCGAAGTGACACACCTGGTGGCCGAGAACAGTGGACGCATCCGCTGCCTCTGGAAGAAGCTCTCCATCGCCGAACGCGAACTTGCCTACCAGCGCGTGGAGGACTACTACTACGGGCTGAATAATACCAATTATTGTTATCAGGCTGCCAAGTATCTGGAATACAGAGTCTTTGAAAATATTAAATAATAACCGTATGTCTGAAATCCTCAACCCCCACGACTCCGACCTCGAAGCCGTAGTTTTGGGCGCTTGCCTGGCGGAGACTACCGCCATGGTACTTGTCGGCGACAAGCTGCGCCCCGAAATGTTTTACGAAACAAAGTATGCCGAAATCTATTCCGCATTGCTGGCGATGCACCGTGCGGGCAAGGGCATCGACATCATCACGGTGAAGAACGAACTCGCCGCCCGTGGCAGACTGGAAGCCATAGGCGGCCCCTACGAGTTGACCCGCTTGGTGGGTCGCGTGGCGTCATCGGCTCACCTGGAGCAGCATGCCTGCATCCTGCGCGGAATGTATTTGCGCCGGGAGATGATACGTGGCCTGCACCAGCTGCTTGTCTCCGCTGCCGACGAGTCGGTGGACCTTGACGAGTCCTTGTCTTTGCTGCACCACTTGATGGATCATCTGGAAGGTGAAGCCTCCTTCGATGACCATCTGCGCAACATGGATGAGCTGATGCTTGACACCCTGAAGCAGATGGATGCCCGCGTGGCAAACAACAGGAACGGCATCACCGGTGTTCCCACCGGCCTGCACGATCTGGATATGATGACGGCGGGTTTGCAACCGGGCGACCTGAACGTCATCGCCGCTCGCCCCTCGGTGGGCAAGACTGCTTTTGCTCTGCACCTGGCGCTTATGGCNTCCCACCGGCCTGCACGATCTGGATATGATGACGGCGGGTTTGCAACCGGGCGACCTGAACGTCATCGCCGCTCGCCCCTCGGTGGGCAAGACTGCTTTTGCTCTGCACCTGGCGCTTATGGCAGGTCGCGCCGGAAAGCACGTACTGGTGAACAGCCTCGAGATGCAGGGCGAGCGACTGGGTGACCGCTGGCTCTGTGCCCGGTCTGCCAATATAGATGCCGGCCACCTGAAGACGGGGCTGCTCAGCGCCGACGAGCAACGGCAGGCTTTGGATGCCGCCCGCGAGCTGGCGCGCCTGCCCATCTGTGTAGACGATAACCCGAAGATGAGTATGGATCAGATCCGCTCGTCGGCCTTGCTGCAGAAGAGCAAAGGGCAGTGCGACATGCTGATTGTGGACTACCTGCAACTCTGTGACATGCAATCCGAGCAGAAGAACCGCAATCGCGAGCAGGAAGTGGCGGAGACGAGCCGCAAGGCAAAATTGCTTGCCAAGGAGCTGAATATCCCCGTAGTGCTGTTGTGTCAGCTGAACCGTGAGTGCGAGTCGCGGGGCGACAAGCGCCCGGCACTGAGCGACTTGCGCGAGAGCGGGGCCATAGAGCAGGATGCAGATGTGGTGATGTTGCTCTATCGTCCGGCACTCTACGGACTGCCTGTGGAGCGTATCAGCAAGCGTCCGTCCGAAGGACTGGGGATGGTGCTGCTGGTGAAGCACCGCAACGGAGATACGGGAGATGTGTATTTCCGCCATAATTCCAGCTTGACGAAGATATGGGATTATGAACCGACACTGCTGCTGGATATGTAGATAGCTTGCTGGATATTATTTTACTGTTTATGGGAAAATAATTGGCAAAATACTTGACTTCCGGTGCTGAATGTTGTATCTTTGTTGTGTGCTCAGAGCACGGAATTTTCTTAACTTAAACCTTAACTTTTTTAATTTTATGGAAGTAATTGTAGAGCGCTTCAAGCGCAGAAAGATTGTGAGTGACAAGAACTCGCAGGTGTTGTACTATCTTCGTCAAAAACCTAAGACATGTGGTACGGTGGATATCGATGTGTTGGCGGCAGCCATTCAGAAGAACTGCGCTATGACGAAGGGGGATGTGAAGCATGTGATCGAGGCACTGGTGGAGGAAGTGCAGGCGAACCTTGCCAACGGGGACAAGGTGAAGCTGAACCAGCTGGGTACGTTTCACATGACGTTCCGCTGTCCCGGTGTGGAGACGTCGGAGAAGTGTACGGTGCGGAACATTTCGAAGGTGAATATCCGGTTTATCCCGGACAAGGAGCTGAAGCTGGTGAACGGGAGTACTGCCGTGACGCGAAGCCCGGCGAATGTAGGGTTTACGCTGGATAAGCCGGAAGATGGCGGTTCGACAGGTGGCGGATCGGGAGAGGAGAAGC
>NZ_JBCEZS010000043.1:0-3133 GCF_038448625.1 Bacteroides sp. GD17 | reverse complement strand
GCTTTTAGAGCACTGTTCAGGGGCGTAAAGGATAAAGCATTCTTCTTGTACAGATTAACTAAGTTATATGCATAATAGGAAAATCCCTCAGGGTTTTACGTTGATCCGTATTCACTCTCCGGTTTTAATTCCGTTCTTCCATTTTCTGGGTTGTACACATCTTTATCGGTACATCCCGTCAACGCACAGCATCCCACAAAGAATGTGAAAGCTATTGCATTCATTTTAGTCATAAATTGATTTCTCATTTTGTTTACCATAAATTAAATGTTGCATCTTAAAAATCCATACTAATTCTCTTACAAATTCGTTTTGATGCAGAACTGATTTGTTAATATTACGTCCTTTTCATATCGATTTGTATGGTACAAATTTAATAATTTAGATTATAAAATACAACTTTTTGCGGAAAAATATATTCGGAAAACACCAAAAAGTTGTATAAAGTGAATTATTGTTATTGCTTTCTTATGGATATAATTCTCTTGAGATATTATGATAAACAGGTTAGCCCGCTAAAGGTTTAGTTTAGCAGAATATACCATTTACTGTAAATTATCGGGAGATATGCTGATTATAACAGGAAAGTTCAAAAAAGGGCATAAAAAAAGGCTATCTATCCCAGACAGCCAATCTTTTGTTAACCTTAAATCTAATACTATGAAAAACACATTGCAAAGATACGTGCTTTTCTCCGATCTCCAAATTTTTGATACGAAACCGGGGTATTTATAACATGGTTTAATAGATGTATCAAGCCATTAACTCTTGATGAGTTGATTGTTAATATGTCCATAGCCTAAGAACTAACTCCAAACTTACCAACGATTAGGACTGTAGTTACTACTTATTAATCTTACTATATCCATGTAGTTTTCTTACAATACTAACGTTGTTTTCTTACAACAGCTGTTGTAAGAAACTTATATAGCTGTAGTAAGAATAGTATTTAGTAACTTTGTATCTAGTTTTTGCTGCTTCCGGGGGCAGTTCTTCCCATGTTTTCAGTTAGTCTTTCGCAGTCTTTCTATAAACATTTAATATATAGCGAATTCTGGATCAGTCGCAAAACCTGGTGTTTTGAACTACTACTAGCTGGCATTTCATTTATCTGAGACGAATACGCGAACGACGCAGACTGAGCAGACGAACGCGGAGTTAATTCTTCAGACGCGATAATGCGGATTATTTTTTAGACGCGGATGAAGCGGATTTAAAAGGCTGCGCTATATTCACTGCATAGAAAAAAGAATTCGCATTATCGGCTCAATCCTTTAGATTTGCACAGTGAAATATTCCGGTTGAAGTTTGACAGGATGAACTAGCAAAGCTTGGGTCATATGTGCCATAGCAAGATATATAGATGTGCATTCAGTCACTCAAAAGAGGCTGTTTAAGCTAACAATAAGCGAGCGCCATAATGGTTTGCTGATAGATTTTTTAGAGGTTAAATAAATGCGGAAAAATAAAATTTCTCCGCATTTATTTCTTTCTTATGAAATATTTTATATATTTGGGGTACTTTAGAATAAGACTGAGTTGCTTTTGATATTTATAATTTCGCATAATTAATATACTAAATAATAATATATAATGAAGTCGGAAATTCAACAATATTACCCTTGTAGAACAATCCAATATAAGCAGGGAAATAAAAACAGTAGCATTGCGGATAATAGGCCAGAAGCAGTATTGCAATCTGCTTTATGTAATAATATAAATGACTTTTCAACCTCTACAGTTGGACAAAAAATTTGTATTCAAAGAACTGCAAAAGAAAATATAATAAAAGCATTAGATAAGGGCAAATTAGAAGGACATATGAAGGGGGAGATAAATAAAAATAAAAAATTAGTTGGAGGGCACATTCCTGCAATGGTTGAGGAGCATTGGAAAAAAGGCAATTACGAATGCACAAGTGGTACTAACAGCTTTAAAGTAAAAAAGGATAGAGCAAAAGCATTATATGAGCAGAATACCAAAGGGATAACAGCAGATTGGATAATTAAAAATGGGACACATACAGTATTCAAAAGCGATATAGACAGTTATGATGCGTTAGTAAGAGCTGTTAATGCAGGAACGGAAACGAAGACTGGATCTGATTCTTATGTAACTTTAAGCAATGGGCAAAATGTAGCAAAAAGAAGTGATGGAACGGTTTATCCAATAGAGTAAAAATGTAGTTGAATTTAATGAAGATATGTAGATAGTCTTTAGCATATAAAATAGTACACTAAAATAGAACTTGCAAGTATTCCAAAGTAAAGGATAGTAATTTCCAATATGATTACTAACATGGTGATGTTATGCTGAAAAGAACTCCTGGACAATTTTTAGTGCAGACATACGCTAAGGTTTATACAAAGATATAAATTATGGATGATTTGAGAAGTTTTAAACGCTTTTTGAGAGCTGTTTAAAAGACACAGAAAAATAATAAAATCTTGCAATTCATAACTTTAAAGGGTTTACAAAGTGATTTGATAAAGTATCACAGAACGTTTTGCGGTTTTAAAATTCGTCTCATCCGGTTTCATTCGCCGTCGTGGTGCCGGCCGTTCCGTGGTCTACATCCGTTCCTGATATTTGCTTGTCCCCATGCGCGCACGTATATGTATAATGTATGCCTTCCGTTTCCTTATACATTATCTTCGCAAAATTATGTTCTACAACATGCTTATCAATCAGCGAGTTATAAAAAAGTTCNTATAATGTATGCCTTCCGTTTCCTTATACATTATCTTCGCAAAATTATGTTCTACAACATGCTTATCAATCAGCGAGTTATAAAAAAGTTCATGAAAAGTAATAAAAAAATGATAGATATATTTGGCGTGTATTGCTAAAAGCCCTACTTTTGCATCCGCTTTCGGGAACGAAGGCAGCGATACTTTGACATTCTGACAGAAAACGGTGTAAGAACCTTTGCTAATTCTTCTCTTTTGCGTATGATTTCTATCAAATCATCTCCTGAGAAAAGAAAAAAGAAAAAAAACTTCCGAAACATTTGGAAGATATACCTTAAAGTTCTTACCTTTGCACCCGCTTTTCAAACGAAGCCTGCCACGGCAGCCTTCCATTGAGAACGGTGCCAAGAACTTTTTCCTTTTTCTTTTGCCTCCCTTTCGCA
>NZ_JBCEZS010000042.1:0-3256 GCF_038448625.1 Bacteroides sp. GD17 | reverse complement strand
GCGCTTTAATTCTTGATATACCAGTTCTACCGCAAGCTGCGGGTTCACTTTCGGGGTGGTGTCTTTCCTGCGTGGTCGGTATTGTCCTTGCTTAGAGGTGGAAACCTCCTTTTCCGGACGTGAGTTTGTTTCCATGTGATATGTTCATTGAGTTATACTTCAGTCTGCTTTGTGTCCTCTCGATATGGGCGAGAGTGTAGCCTTTCCCTATCTCGCTTGCCTTATACTCCGTACCGCTCCGGGCTGTGACATAGTAGCCGTTAAGTTTCCCGGTGCTTGCCCGGGCTTCCCGGACTTTGAAGCCCAGTTTGCCGAGTTCCTCTTGGAATTTGGCAAGGTCAAAGCCCTGCAGCTTCTTCAGTACTTCGTTCATGGCTTCCTTGATTTCCGCTTTGTTGGCTTTGCCGATGTCCTGCGACTGCACGAAGTTCCGTTCCTTGGCTATGGCGTTGGCGGCTTCCGTTGCCCGTTTCCCTATCCAGTTGTCCCGGTAGAGTTCCCCGGAAAGGGATATCCGGTTTGCCAGTATGTGCAGGTGGGCTTGTTCTTTCTTGCTCTCCGTACCGCTGTGCCGGATGATGATGTACTGGTGGTTCATCAGTCCCATGCGCTGCATGAAGTCATTACCAAGTTCTGCCCAGTCCGCATCGGTGAAGCTGGAGCTTTCCTCTATCGAGGGGCTGACCTCAAAACGCAGGCAGTTGTTCTTTACGTTCGGAAAATCAGTGAAGTAAGGTTTCATCTCCTGCACCATTTCCGCACCCGTACACCCGTAAAGCTCATGCCTGGCTATCTCGGTGGCTGCTGCCTGCCCGTCTATCTCCTTGGCGAGGTCATACTCCAGTGCCGCCACGCCATGTGATATGCTTTTCCCTTTCCCTATCATCGTGAGAGTATTTTTTGGAGTTCTGTGATTAGTGCCCGGTTCTCCTCGAACACTTCCCGGTACTGGCGACCACCGAAGTAGTTGTTCAGTCTTTGAAGTGTTCCTTTCAGCCGGGCGATGTCCCGGAAAAGTTCCCGTTCTTCTTCTGTGTACCTCTCCCTGGGACGCCCACCAAGGGAGAGACTCCTGCAGTACTCCGATGTGCTCAGACCGCACCGGGATGCTTGCTCCGAAAGTGCCGCCTTTTCAAGTGCGGTGCATCGGAATGTAATCTTTTCGTTCCGTCTTACTTCCATGCCACGAAGATAGGCAAAAAAATCTTTTTGAGCAAAGCGAGAAAAGCAAGAAATGTCCGACAAGGACACTTCTTGCTATATATACACATGCCGCATGGGAATGCACACAGCGCTAACACACTGCATAGGAACACAATTCTTTCTCTTTTCCCTGCCTTTCTCACAACGGAATACGGAGAACGGTCAAGGAGACGGGCTGGAAAAACCGCACGAGCCTGCGAGCGCAGGATTTTTCCAGAACCGGACTTGCGCAGCCCTTGACGGTTACGGAGTATGGAGTTATTTTTGCTACCGGAAAAGAGAGGTTAACCGATAAGTTCCTTTACTATTTGCTTCACGACATTCATTTTTACACTCGATGCGTCTGCCTTATCGTAAATAAGCAACAAATAAACTTTCCCCTCTTGTTCTGTTACAAGAGCGTTGTATGTGATGATACGAGCACCGCCAGACTTACCACGTCCTTTGGTCGCAATAGCCATTCGGATTTTACGGATATTAGGAGCTATTTCACTCCCTTGTAACGGTGTCTTTTCTAATTCCTTCCGAAACTCTATCAAATCCTTTTTGAAACTTTTGTATCTTTTTGCCAGTGCTTTGGCTTCTGTATCAAAATAGTCTGATGTTATTATTTCAAAGCTCATCTATTAATTCATCTAAGGATTTGAGTTTTATTTTCCCGTCCATGTGGTCTTTCACCTGCTGCAAAGCCCCTCTGAGCTCTCCAACTAAATCCCGCTTTGGTATGTAATCATCTTCCGCCACATTAATGACGATTGGTCTTTTATTCTTACGGGTAACAAAAACAGTTTCCGTTTCTGCCAGTTCAAAATATTTCTTCTGATTGGCTCTAAATTCACGTGTCGTAACTATCTGCATAATATCTATATATTTGATTTACATCGCAAATATAACATAAAAGAATTAACCGACAAACCATTTGTGTACCTATTTGTGTACCTATATGTGTACACGCAATAAAAAGCCGTTCCCAATCCTACCGCCCTACGGTTGGTTTTGCTTTGCTTTTTCCCGATTGTTTTTCCTTTTCCGATAGTAAAAAACGCCCTCTTAATCCCTAAATTCCCCTTGTCTGTTATAAGCATCGTCTATAATATGCTCTATCACTTTTGCGAAAAAGCCGATAAACAAAGGGGTTGAAGCATGTGTTTCCCTACATTTTGGGAGTTTTGTTCCTACACTTTGGGAGTTTTAATTCCAATTATTCCCTACACTTTGGGAGTTTTACCCTTCTTTTTTTGTTTTAATGTAGGCTTTACTTATCTTTGCGACAAATCAAACTCTTATGAAAAAGAAACTACCTATTACAAAAAACAAAGATGTAGTTGTATCATGGGTATATACATGGTCTAAACAGCAAGACATGTCCATACACGAACAAAGAATAGTCCTCCGCATATTGGAAGCGTGCCAAGCAGAACTGAAAGGGGTGAAACTGAAAGATTATGCAGGAACGAAACGTAAGTTTGAGCATGGGCTTTGGGATGTTGATGCACAAATGCATGTGTCTGACGTTATTTTTTCCGGGCGTGATTACAACGAAATCATAGCCGCACTCGATGCGCTGGCAGGACGTTTTTTTACTTACGAAGATGACGAGGAATGGTGGAAGTGTGGATTTATATCTAACCCAAAATACAAAAAACACACTGGCATTATAACTTTTCGTGTATCTAATGACCTTTGGGATGTGTTTACCAAATTCGCAAAAGGGTATCGGGAGTTTGAGTTAAACAAGGCTCTTGCGCTGCCTACGGGTTATTCCCTTCGATTTTACATGCTCATGAGTGGGCAGGTGTACCCTTTGGATATATCCCTTGAGAACCTGAAAGAACGCCTCGGAATACCTGCGGACAAATACAAAGACAAGAATGGAAAAGACAGAATTGACAACTTTGAGGAAAGAGTATTAAAGCCTGCAAAAGCTGCGCTTGATGAAAGTTGCCCATATACATTCAACTACGTGAAAGTGCGTGAAAACCCTAACAACAAACGTAGCAAAGTAACCGGGTTTAGATTTTACCCGGTATATCAACCCCAATTTAGAGATGAA
>NZ_JBCEZS010000041.1:0-4200 GCF_038448625.1 Bacteroides sp. GD17 | reverse complement strand
GAAATTGCTCATAACATGAAATCTTTGGGTATACCTGTAGAAACCATTGCCCAGGTTTCCGGCCTTTCCCCGAAAGAAATAGAAGAGTTGTAATTCTTTAGCGATACAATAGTTTTCCTCCCGCCCCGTGCATAAAACAAGTGCACGGGGCGGGATGTTTTTTTATCTGTTGTATCTTTAGAGGAAAAAAGTTATGGATAAAGAAAAAACGAGAGAAGAAGTACAAGGCGAAGCAATACTGCTGACGCCTTACATGAGTTTTGTGATCGGTTGCCTGCAACGGGACGGGAAGCACCCTTCGGTGCATACCTATACCGCTACGCTGCATTCTTTCACAGCGTTTGCCACGTCGAAGGGAGTGCCGATGCAGATTCCCGACGTGTTCACCGTGGCCCGGCTGAAGCAATACCAGTCATGGCTGCGGCAACGGAAGGCGAGTTGGAACACCGTGTCTACCTACATGCGCACACTCCGGGCGGTGTACAACAGGCTGGTGGCTGCACAGTTGGTAATCCGTGATCCGCATCTCTTCGACGAGGTGTACACCAAAGTAGAGTCCCAAACCAAACGTGCCCTGACCGATGAACAGACGCGCACCCTGGCCGCTGTCGACCCCACCTGCCTGCCCGAGGATGTGCAGCGTGCGCTTTCCTATTTCCTGCTGATGTTCCTTTTCCGGGGCATGCCGTTCATCGACCTTGCCCACCTGCGCAGGCAGGATGTGAATGGGAATTGCATCACCTATTGCCGCCACAAGACGGGCCGCCGCCTCACGGTACGTATTCCCCACGAAGCCATGCAGCTGTTTGAAATGTGCATGAGCCAATCACCGGACACTGATTTCCTGTTCCCCATCCTGAAGGACGGTGAAGATGTGTACGAAGTTTACCTGAGCGCTTTAAGGAGATTCAACCGGAGCCTCCAAAAGATGGCCGCACTGCTGCTGCCCGGTGTGAAGATAAGTTCGTACACGGCGCGCCATACTTGGGCTACGATAGCCTACCACCATGGTTGGCATGTGGGTATCATCAGCAAGGCGCTGGGTCACTCTTCCATCAGGGTAACGGAAACTTACCTCAAGCCTTTCGAGGACGAGAAGGTGGATATGGCGAATAATGAGCTGGTCGCTTCCGTCATGGGGAACAACGGAAACGGGAAATAGCGTGATAAACAACGCTTTATGAGGTGTTTGGGTGAGTTCCGTTACTTACCAAGTAACGGAGTGTTTTATTCGACAAAGGTGATAATATTCCTTTATTTATCCAAACAAAAGTATTAATATTTGCATTCACTTTATAAAAATTATAGATCAAACAGCACACAACTCAATAAAAAGAACATATTACACAACTTGTTGGTCATAAACACACACAAAACTCTATTCCATCTTTGATGCCTCAAAAACGGACTGCACTTTTATTCCCTTTTCCGACCTTCGGACTTGCTTTCTCAACAATATAAATGGTAGGAAAACACTTTTTCCTTTTTCGGTGGCTGGTAGTTTTCCGTTACTTGGTAAGTAACGGAATAACCCAAACAAAGCTGCGCCATGTTGACACTTCTTACACAGACCGCCATAGCTGTTTTGTATGACATCTCCTTCAGAGAATATCTGCAATCAGTAAACTTCCATTTACCGGAAGACGAATTGAGTGAACTACTTCATAAACTGGAATCCGGTGGCCTTATCCGTCGCTTGCCGGAAGAAGGGTTGGAGCCGTCATCAGAACTGAAGCCGAAACCGGAAACATGCATGCTGTCCTCTTATGAGCTGTGCCGTCCCTTTCACATGCTTTCTCTGCTTGATGTAATTGAGGCTACGGGTGAACCGATCAATTGCAAATATCCTACTCCCGAGTCTTTTTATACCCATCATGGCCGGGTTGCTCAGAAGATGGGGGTTGCCAATCATATGGTACGCCTGTTCCTTAATGATATAAAGCTTTCCGACTGGTAATCTGTCCGGAAATACTCAGTTGCAAACAACCAATTCATGAATATACCTATTATATATAGACACTTTATCCTCTGCTGCGGAATGCTGCTTGTACTGCTGCCCGGTCTTTATGCACAGAAGCGTCCTCTCTTTGCCCTGAAGACGAATCTGCTTTTCGATGTGGGATTGATACCCAATGTAGAAATCGAAGTTCCACTTGGCAGTCGTTGGTCCCTGAATGGCGAATACATGTTTCCGTGGTGGTTGCTGGATGGTGATAAATATTGCCTCGAAATTCTTTCCGGCGGACTTGAATGCCGTCATTGGCTGGGTAGGAGGGAGAACCGTGCGAAGCGCGAAGCTCTTACCGGGCATTTTCTCGGTTTGTATGGTGGCGGTGGCAAGTACGACCTTCAATGGGATGCGGACGGTTACCAGGGCGAGTTCTTTATTGCCGCAGGCATCAGCTACGGCTGGGCTGCACGTATCGCCCGTAACCTGCACCTGGAACTGAATATCGGCATCGGCGTGCTCCGCACCCAATACCGTCACTACCATGCCCGCGACAATTATCAGACGTTGCTTTGGCAGGAGAACGGGCAGTACACGTGGCTCGGTCCTACAAAGGCGAAGATCTCGCTGGTGTGGTTGCTGAACCGTAAATCGAAGAAAGGGGGTGCACGATGAGACGCATACGTATCGTGTTTGGGTTTAGACAAAAGAACATAAGAACAAATTATTCCTTATCTGTTCTTTTGTTCTTCTGTCTGTTCTTCTCCGGTTGTGAGCGGCGCGAACTGACCTATTACGAAACTGCGGAAATTACCCTTACTGCCGATTGGAGCCAGTCGGGTCTGGACGGTGGCGAGTCTGCCCATGGTGCCACTGCTGTGTTCTATCCGCAGGATGGCGGTGAGCCTCGTATCTTCCTGATGGGCGATTATTCCCGGGAGTCTCTGCGGCTACCGGCAGGAGTTTATGACGTCATTCTCTTCAACCGTTCGTTTACCGATTTCAGTAATATCGCTTTCCGTGGCAACGACGGCTACGAAACGTTGGAGGCTTATAATAAGAATGTGGAAACCCGTACGGATGGAGATACGCCTACCCGTATTGTCACCGCTTCGCCCGAGAAACTTGCCTCAGCCACAGTGCGGGGCTTCACGGTGACGGAAGATATGCTGGGCAATTACAGTCAGTCCTCGTTCGGTAGAACGGGTTATTCCACTACATTGGGAGATGATCGTTGTGCCCTCCACCTTATCCCTGAGAAACGTACTTGCGAGGTGGTGGCGGTGATTCGTGTGGAAGGACTGAATAATGTCCGCTCGGCTATTTGTCGCTTGGACGGTATTTCCGAATCCGTCTTTCTTGCTACGGGCAAAGTTTCCGCCCAAAGCGTGTCTCAGGAGTTTTTGCTTGTTAATCCCGTGTTCGATGAAGGTTCATTCACCAGCGGCACGATGACAGGTACGTTCAGCGTGTTCGGTGTTGACTTTTCCGACGAACATCACCTGCACTTGGAAGCAAAGCTGATAGACGGGAAGACCGTTTTCAAGGAAGATTACGATGATGTGAAGGTGACGGAGAGCGATAATGGAGAGGGCATCATCACTGTTTACGTGGAAGCCAAGACGAGTAAAGTACCCGACGTGAAGCCCGAAGGCGGTTCCGACTCAGGCTTCGATGTGGATGTAGACGGGTGGGGCAAGGATGAGAATACGGATATACCGATAGGATCTAACTAATAATTATAATAATTTAAAATCAAGAATTATGAAAACAATTCATTTAATGACAGTTTCGCTGGCAAGCCTGCTGATGGCAAGTTGCTCGCAGAATGAAGTGACGGAAGTAAGCCCCGATGCTCATCCGCAGATGACGTTTGCGGCGTATACAGGAACGTCTACGCGCGGGACGGATACGACTAATGAGAGTATGAAGGCTGCTCCGTCTACTGAGCAATCAGATAGCTATGGCGGTTTTGGTGTTATGGGATATCATACGGGAACCAGTAATTGGGAGACTGCTAAGTTAACAGCCACTCCTGGCTTTATGCACAATCAGTTGGTGAAGTGGGATGCAACCAGTGGTAGTGGTAAGTGGACATATAGCCCTGTGAAGTATTGGCCCAATAATCTGAATGATAAGATATCTTTCTTTGCGTATGCTCCGTATGAGAGTTCATGGTCAGATGGAGCAAATGTCGGGGTAACGGTTAGTGCTGCCAATGTGCAAGGTATTCCTTATATTGATTTTAAACT
>NZ_JBCEZS010000040.1:0-2500 GCF_038448625.1 Bacteroides sp. GD17 | reverse complement strand
ATCCTAGCTGTCTTAGCAATCTGACTTCGTTAGTTCAACTTAGTATTCATTTCGGGACCTTAGCTGTTGGTCCGGATTGTTCTCCTTTAGGACATGGACCTTAGCACCCATGCCCTCACTCCTGACATAGAACTGGCACGCATTCGGAGTTTGTCAAGACTTGATAGGCGGTGAAGCCCTCGCATCTTATCAGTCGCTCTACCTCATGCCAGTATAAGTCAAGGCTGCACCTAAATGCATTTCGGGGAGTACGAGCTATCTCCAAGTTTGATTAGCCTTTCACCCCCACCCTCAAGTCATCCAGAAGCTTTTCAACGCTTATTGGTTCGGTCCTCCAGATGGTGTTACCCATCCTTCAACCTGCTCAAGGGTAGATCACTTGGTTTCGCGTCTACTCCTTCCGACTATACGCCCTGTTCAGACTCGCTTTCGCTTCGGATCCAGATCTTAAATCCTTAACCTTGCCGGAAAAAGTAACTCGTAGGTTCATTATGCAAAAGGCACGCCGTCACACCATAAAGGTGCTCCGACCGCTTGTAGGCACATGGTTTCAGGAACTATTTCACTCTTCTATTCGAAGTGCTTTTCACCTTTCCTTCACAGTACTGGTTCACTATCGGTCTCTCGGGAGTATTTAGCCTTACCGGATGGTCCCGGCAGATTCACGCAGAATTCCTCGTGCTCCGCGCTACTCAGGATACCACTAGGGTTCAATTGGCTTAGTGTACCGGGTTATCACCGTCTATGACCGGACTTTCCAGACCGTTCCACTCACCAATTTTCGTCCCACGACGTGGTCCTACAACCCCACTCATGCCGTAACATCAGTGGTTTGGGCTATTCCCCGTTCGCTCGCCACTACTAGGGGAATCATTATTATTTTCTTTTCCTGCAGGTACTAAGATGTTTCAGTTCCCTGCGTTAGCCTCTATCATAGATAGATAATACCTCTTCAAAGTATTGGGTTGTCCCATTCGGAAATCCGCGGATCAAAGGTTATTTGCACCTACCCGCAGCTTATCGCAGCTTATCACGNTTTTCCTGCAGGTACTAAGATGTTTCAGTTCCCTGCGTTAGCCTCTATCATAGATAGATAATACCTCTTCAAAGTATTGGGTTGTCCCATTCGGAAATCCGCGGATCAAAGGTTATTTGCACCTACCCGCAGCTTATCGCAGCTTATCACGTCCTTCATCGCCTCCGAGAGCCAAGGCATCCGCCATGTGCCCTTATTTACTTTTAGTCTTACCGATCACGTATGGTCGATATATACTTTCAGCTTTAACTTTACTTTTTCTGTTACATCATGTCAAAGATCGTTTGCTCACAATTAATAATTAACAATTAAAAGTGGCGNACCCGCAGCTTATCGCAGCTTATCACGTCCTTCATCGCCTCCGAGAGCCAAGGCATCCGCCATGTGCCCTTATTTACTTTTAGTCTTACCGATCACGTATGGTCGATATATACTTTCAGCTTTAACTTTACTTTTTCTGTTACATCATGTCAAAGATCGTTTGAGAAACCTTCGACTTCAGTCGAAGTGAGGATTGACTAAAGTCTATCCTATTCTCANNNTCCGCCATGTGCCCTTATTTACTTTTAGTCTTACCGATCACGTATGGTCGATATATACTTTCAGCTTTAACTTTACTTTTTCTGTTACATCATGTCAAAGATCGTTTGAGAAACCTTCGACTTCAGTCGAAGTGAGGATTGACTAAAGTCTATCCTATTCTCAAGAGTGGAGAATAACGGATTCGAACCGTTGACCCCCTGCGTGCAAAGCAGGTGCTCTAGCCAGCTGAGCTAATCCCCCTCTTTTCAGAGTAGTCCCAGGCAGAGTTGAACTGCCGACCTCTACATTATCAGTGTAGCGCTCTAACCAACTGAGCTATAGGACTGTCAGTCAAACCCTCGCCTTGCGGCTCGGCTTCTTCTTTTCTCTTTATATTCCTATATGTTATTATAGGTATATCTTTAATAAACAATTACTCGCAGTACAAGAGGTTCTGATGGAAGCATCACTCAAAGAACCAACTTCTTTATTGTCAATTGTCAATTATAAATTGACAATTGTTCGAGTCGTCACTCCAGAAAGGAGGTGTTCCAGCCGCACCTTCCGGTACGGCTACCTTGTTACGACTTAGCCCCAATCACCAGTTTTACCCTAGGACGCTCCTTGCGGTTACGTACTTCAGGTACCCCCGGCTTTCATGGCTTGACGGGCGGTGTGTACAAGGCCCGGGAACGTATTCACCGCGCCGTGGCTGATGCGCGATTACTAGCGAATCCAGCTTCATGGAGTCGGGTTGCAGACTCCAATCCGAACTGAGAGAGGCTTTTGGGATTAGCATCCTGTCACCAGGTAGCTGCCTTCTGTACCCCCCATTGTAACACGTGTGTAGCCCCGGACGTAAGGGCCGTGCTGATTTGACGTCATCCCCACCTTCCTCACATCTTACGACGGCAGTCTCCATAGAGTCCCCAACATGACTTG
>NZ_JBCEZS010000039.1:0-4595 GCF_038448625.1 Bacteroides sp. GD17 | reverse complement strand
GCATTCCTCTTTTTTATCTCACCTTATGCACATACAGCATATCTTCGATCATCACATGGAGTTCGGGTTCGGTGATACTGCCGGGGTAGAAATGGAAGTAGTGGTTGAGGATGCGGTGTACTTGCTTGACGCAGCAATCGGAAGAGGTGCCGTGCCACTTACCTACCTTGCCCTCATCGAGCGCACGACGAATAATGGCGACGTAAGGCGCGATAAGCGCACGCACATCATCGCCTGCACGGACTTGTATCTTCTCTTTGGGTAAGATGATGGTGACTTCGGGATGACAAGAGCGGACAATGCGCAAGGCTTCCGTCCAACGATAACCGCAAGCTATTACATCGCGGGTGTCTTTTTTTTTGAATCGTCCTCACTCGCACATACCATTTTCACGATTGTTTTAATCTTTCTTTGCATGATAAAAAACATTTAAGTTATTAATAAAAAAAGAGAAATACATTTTAATACGGATCTGCCAGATAATCGTCTACCATCTTATCAATATTTTCAATAAAGAAACTTTGGGATGATATAGCATCGACAATCATGGCCCGGGGACCTTTCATGGAAAGATTTTCTCCACTAATCGTTGTTATTGTGATGCTTGGATCCCAATGTTTCATCATCTCCAGAAATCCTCCATCCGGATTGATGATACTCCACTTCTCGGTAATCGGATCTCTGTAACAGATATCTATCCCATCGGTTCTGCCTGCCAGTGCGTAGTTTCCGTAAATGGCTATCGGTTTGCTCTGATGCGCTTTTGCAGTTGCTCCTTCCCATTCTTCTTTCTTTCCTGTTTCCACATTATAAATATATACATCGGATTGTGTGCTTCCATTTTGGAGAATTACTCTCTTTCCGTCAGTGGCCACACGTCGGGTGTTTCCATATACATCACTAGCACTAGCACCGGGCAAAGACTCCCATTCTCCCTTGTCCGCATTATATCTATAAACGCCTGTATTAGTAGCTAATACACCTCCGTAAATAGAACATTTATAAGCTCCTATACCTTTAGGTGTATCTTGCACGGGGCCTAATTCACCATTTTCATCAATCGGATAAATATAAGAGCGACCGGCATTAGGTGCACTGGATACGTGATTTCCACCAACCAAGAAATCCTCACTGATGCAGACGCCATATCCACGTCCCTGAAGCCTTCCGTTTGCACAATACCATTTCCCGGTCTTCTTGCTTTTCTTTATGAAATAGAGAGAATTGTTGTCGGCATTGGTACCCAGTACGACGTAGTCTCCAGACATCTCGATTGCACCATCTCTTTTCAGAATGTTACTATATGTTTGTGTCGGAAACTCTATTGTTCCCGCTTCGTCCTCATATACCAATACTCCCTCTCCCCACGAACCATCCGGTTGCTTGTCATACACACGGTAACGATACTCTCCACTGGCATCCTTAATGGCGCAAATCAAGCGATTACCCGAAAAGGCACTGTTTGTCGCATTGGGTATTGTTGTCAGTTTTGGCTTGAAAGAGGCATCTCCACTTGCTTTTAATTCAGCAGAAAGTGTCATTTTCTGTCCCGCCTGCAAAGTTATCTCATTGCTTATCTTGCAAACATACTCCTTTCCATTAGCCAGAGTAATAATGATGTTCTGACCTGCACCCAGCGTTTGGGGTGGTAACAAGCACTCGAAATCCAGATGATAGATCTCCTGATCCGACCATGATCGTTTCATGCGAATACTCTGCTTACCTGCCTTGTCGTCCGAAATGACACTCAATTGATATTCACCGGAGACATCCGTCGTTATCGTTCCATCTGCATAGATGTGGCTGATTTGTGCCGCTGCATCCATTACGTCGGTCTGCGTCACTGCATCGTCTACAATATCCACAGAGAGAAAAAGGCGTGCGGTGAGATGATGAAAAGAGAAATCCAGCGCGTTAGTCGTAGGAGATACCGACTTACGCGCCGCCATGCAGATGGCGGATAACAGTTTGCTCTCTGAGGTTTGGTCTTGAGGAATGGAGATGGTTGCATCCACTGCAGGGAGGCTGCTGCTCATGGTTCCATACCAGGCATATACCTCTACCGTCGTGGAAGTATTATGTAGCAAATCAGACCATAATCCCCGGTCGGCATCGGTAGCGTTCGGGACGAATACATTGTTCACTCCCGAACAGAGGTATTTATAAGAAGCACTTCCATCCCACCCGATAAAAATCTCATCGTTTTCGGTGAAAGAAGTCCGATCATTTCGGTCCGCTACACGAGACGCGATACCGTTATCCTCAATAGAGGCTGTTATCCGGAAGTCCCGGCTGTTCTGTTCGTCGTGTTCCGCATCGTCCGTGCAGGAAGCAGGAAGCAAAAGCAGCAATGCTATAAATATCTGAGATCTTTTCATATTTCAAATCCTAAATATTATCTGTATAAATTCAATACAACCTGTTCTACAGTATTGTCCACTGTATTTGTAACTTCTTTCCAAAGTGCCCATCCCGTGTGCTTCTCCGCTTCTGCATTCAATAGCGTACATAGTCCGGTGAAGTCAGTAAACGTTGAAATTCCTGCAGATGAATCGTACGGCGTACAACCTGCGGCAGTACCTCCCGAATTATAGTGGCAGGTACTGAAATTGACTCCCATCTTGTTGCCAGCCAGCCAACCGGCAGTAGGTGTGTTACTACCGGCTTGATTGCTCAGTCCGGAAAGCTGCACATAGCAGTTGTTCACGATTTTGCCCGACGCCAAGCCCCCTACCAGTCCGCCGATACTGCTTCCTGCCGACGCTTGACTGAAACTGACTACGGAAGCCGAACCCGGATCCGAACCTTCGAAAACGGCGGAATTCAGGATGTCTCCACTGCAATAGCCCACCAGTCCGCCCAGATACATGACATCTGTAGCAGAAGTATTAGAGTTAACCACCGTTGTTTTGATAAGTTCCACTGAGCAGTTCAAAATGTTTCCGTCTACTTTGCCTGCCAATACTCCGGCATACGTGGCGTTTGCCGACTCGATACTGCTTCCCGTGGAAGCACTATTACTAGGGATAGTCTTTACACGCAGGTTGCTGATGCCAGCCTGCGTATAGCCCACGATACCCGAATATGTTCCTTCGATACGTTGGGAATTGTCGCGTAAGTCAATGCCGATTTCCCATCCTTGCCCGTCGATGGGAAGGGTAAGCGGGTGAGCGTCCGTACCCACAGGTACATAAAGGTCACCTGAGGTGACACCGGTCAGCATGAATGGAGCAGTCAGCTTGATAGTGAAAACCCGGTTTGCTCCGTCTGTTTCATACCAACCGTAATCCTCGTAAAGTGAATAATCGGGAGTTCCGTCGGCCAAGGTAGGTAACCCGTTAGCATTCCAAAGTGTGGCAAAAGCGATCCAGTCAGAAGCGAGGCCAATACCCTTTTCTGTTCCCGATATGTCGCCTCCCGTCCCGGAAGTCCACTCCTGAGCCACTGTAGCGGTCATCTTTCCGTCTTTCTTTATATTGAGTTGGTAGTTCACGCCTCCTCCTTGCGTCCATACAGTAGGAAAAGCAACATCGCTTTTGGTGATTGTCATGGAAGGAGAACCGTCTTGTACATAAGTGATGGAGAATGTGGCGGATGCTTGGTCGGGAAAGAGGAAGAAGGTTGCCAATGTTTGGGCATCGGCAGCATTGGCTGCTACATATATGCCACCATTGGCAAGAGTTGCCGTACAAGTTTTCGTGCCTGTATAACTCCCCCAACTGAAACCACTCTCTGCAAACGTAAGTTTTGCCGTCGCCGGAGCGTTGTTCACTGTCAGGGCAGTCACTGTAATACCAACTTCACTTTTAATACTGAACTTCACTCTGCTCAAGGTGTGCTTCATAGTGAAGCCTATACTGCCGCTTGTTCCTTGATAAGTCTGATTCATCAATGGAATGGAGACAAGCAGGTCTTTTTGGTCGGCTTCTACCGATGCCACAGTATAAGTTAGCGTCGGAAATCCTTTCGCTACTGTTTTATCAAGAAAGGCAGGGTTACTTCCGCCTTCAGCTGTTTCGTCTACATAAGGTGCATAAGCGAAGAAACTCAGTTTGTCCGCAGGGTTATTCGGCCAGTACCTCAAAGGAGAATACGTCCATGCAGCTTTGTTTTCCGTCCGTTCCACCTTTTGGTTGAACATGAACCCCGGGGTGGCGGCATCGCTGAAGTTATCGGAGGTATGATAGGCGAACACGCCCATCGTAAGCAAGTTGTCTGAAGTCAGTTCGGCACGTGTCTGCAGATTATCTACGGTGGTGAGGAAACTTATCGGCATGCCGTCTCCCTGCGCTTCATCCTCCGCACTACAAGCCCCGAAGCACAAAAGCGTCGGAAAGCCAACAATAAACAGTAAGTGTTTTATTCCTTTCATGTCTTTTGAAATCATGGTCAAAGAGCCCTTTATTTTACTTTTTTCTATAGTGGTCGGGAAGGGAGATCCAACCCTACCCGACCTTAATTGTTCCGATGTAATCGGATAGATAGGGAGTTATTCTACAGGTGTTGCAGTTACCTCATTTCCCCATGCATTTACCTCAGCCTTTTCTATTATGATTTCGTGCAGGTTGATGACGAGTGTATACTGATAGGTTTTC
>NZ_JBCEZS010000038.1:0-4618 GCF_038448625.1 Bacteroides sp. GD17 | reverse complement strand
AGTAATTGGCAAACATCCGCCTACTGAACTCACGGTATATCTCCAACTGATAACTACTCTGTAACCTCGCCAGCAGCACAATCGCACCATTCTTCAGCGCCACAAACAGTAACACCCCGCCGCATAATGCCAGCATCATACTTCGCCCGCCACTCTGCTTCATCACCATCAGCAGTACCGGTATCAATGCCGCCACTCCCGCAAAGTCCAGCACGGCATGCGCCAACACCGAAAGAGCTATCCAAACGCCCCGTTTGCGTTGCCTTTCCGGCAGCAACCGAATTATTCTTTTAATCATCGTTCTATTCGCTTTCACCGCCGTCAGATGTCTTTCTCTTTCTTTTTATACTTCTCAAAAAGTCTCTCCCGAACAAGACCCACACTATGCTTCCTACACCACTCAGCAGTACGCACCCCACAAGGATCATCATCTTTCTGGGCTTCGACGGGGCAAGGGGAACCATAGCAGGCTGAATAATCGCCAACACGGGAATCATCCTCTTCACTTTTGCTTCGGCAACCTGGACTTGCAGTTCCGTCTGGTTGTAAGTTGCGAGTGCCAGATTCATTTCATTCTGCAATCTTGTCAGTTCGGCGCGCGAAGTCAGGATTGCTAAATTCCGGTTGGCGTCTGCATACCGCGTATATTTTTCCTGTGCATCGTAATACTCCAACTGAGCATCCTTACGGAGCTTTTCCGTATATTCCAGCATCCGGCGTGCCTTGCGTGTCCTGTATTCCGTGACGTACTCCTTCAGGTGTGCCAGCACGGTGTCTGCCACGGTGGCGGCAACCAGTGGATCTTGCATGGTGACAGATAAAGTAACTTTCCTTCTCCTGCTTTTTTCATCTATTTCGACACCTATTCTTGAAGAGATGGCACCGGCTATGCCCGCTTCTTCACGGGTCAGTCGGAAGATATCTGTTTGGGATTTTGCCTTGTCCGCTTTCGGATTCTCCTTGAACAAAGACATGCCCCAGCCCATTAACCGGGATGGCGCTGACGTGATTGCGCTCCACCACGGGCGTTTCTGACGTTCTTTCAGGTACTGCGAGAGGGGGATTGCGGTGCTGTCTTTTTGTTCGCGTACTTTAACATCAAAAAGCCTGACGATGAATGGCGTGGAATGAATGATGGCAGGATACAGAACCGAGTAAATGGCATCCCTTTCGGTGGCAGAGGAGGAGTTCACATCAGTACCGGCCATATCGGTCAACGCACTTATACCCGAAGAAGCGCTTCTACGTGAGTTTTCCGGAACTATAAAGATACTGGCTGTATATTCTTTGGGGATACTGAAGCCAATGATCAGACTTGCAACCACTCCGACAGCGCACACACTTAAAATCAGTATCCGGTTATCCCATAGTTTCTTTACCATCTCCAACAAGCCAGCCTCTTTCGGAGAATGTTCTATTGTTTTTATCTTTTCCAAAATATATATATTTTTCTCCACATTGATAGGCATGCTTTTCCGTACGATTGTGTAACCGGTATGAAAAGCCTCTTCCTTTGTGAATTGAAAAAGGAGACCGAGCTTTTTGAGTCGATCTCCTTTATAATCACAAAAGTAATTTTTGAATTACATATTGTAGGTTCAAATTATTACATATTGACCATTCAAGTATTCCCGGAGTACTAAAAGTTACTCCAATACATTATTGGGTAATAGAAGTGAATGTTAATGTATAGTACTTATCATCAACGCCCTTGAACGTCCAAGCTTTACCATTCACTCCTTCTTGACCAGCATTCAGAGTCAGATTAACAGCAACAGTTCCAGTGATAGCCTTATCTGCGGCACTACCGTCATCACCTCCACTATTAGTCATTGTAAATGCTTTCGCATCGATAGATGTCAGTACAGTGTTGAACATAACGCCTGCACCACTCTTTATACCATTCAATGCGCCTTCTTCAATAGCTGCTGCTTTATAGAAGCGGAACGTATTTACAGTACTTGCGCCATTAAATACATTTTTGGCAACTGTAGCTACGTTTGAATATACTGCTCCGGCCAAAGCTGTACAATTTTGGAATGCACCTTCACCAATGGTTGTTGTTTCTATGAAATCGAATGCTGTAACACCAGTTCCTTTGAATGCCTCTTTCCCAATGGTAGTAACTTCTGCGCGATTCTGAATAGTTGCAAGACTTGTTGCTCCATTAAAAGCACCTTCGCCGATAGTCTTCACTTCAGAGCCAAGAGATAGAGAAGTCAGGGCAGTAATCTTTTTGAATGCGTTTTTACCAATTGCTTCAGTATTGATAGTTACAGAGGTCAGCCCTGTACCTTCGAATGCACTTTCACCTATAGTAGCAACTTTGTCCAAATTTTCCACAGTAGCAAGCTTCGAGCAACCTTTGAATGCAGGACCGGTGATTTTAACGCCTTCCTTCAGGGTAACAGTAGTCAAAGTCGATTGTGTAAATGCAATCTCATCTCCGTCTATTTCGCTTACGCCAGAAAGATCAACTTCTTGCAATGCACTACCATACAACAATACTATTGCATTCATGGTATTAGTACTGAAGTCATACTGAGGCAACAGAACTTTTGTAGCACTAGCAAGAGGAGAAGGACCAAAAGCTCTCGCTGCCATCGTTATTTCTGACGGGATATCAATGGTATTCAAAGAAGTAAGTCCGCCGAAAGCACCAGCTCCGATTGAAGTCAATGCAGATGTTTTGGTCTTTACACTCGTAACCAGATCTGTAGTAGTTGTACCAATAGTCAATTGATTAAGTGCAGGATCATCACATGAGATTTTCTGGATTCCAGTTGCACCATTGAATGCATTCTCTCCAATTGTTTCAACAACCGGAAGGTTTACATTTTTAAGTACAGTATTGCCTTTGTAAGCATTTGCAGGAACAGCTGTTGCTTTCGGGCAGCTAAGTGTGGCAAGTTGTTCCAATGTTCCTCCGTCAAGTGCCGGTGCCTCAGTAGCATCTGTCAATGTCAAAGAAGTAAGAGCGCCTTGCACCTTAGAACCTGCAACATTGCTAAGGTTTGTACCCAGATTTTCGCTACCCTTCAAAGTAAGACTTGTTATACCTGTGTATTTCATTTGCAATATAGCAAGTTCCTCTTTAGTTAATTCTTTGTTTGCAACAACTGTTTTTATATTAGCTACGGTGACAGTTTTTCCATTATAGCTGAAATCTTCTGCATCTTTCAACAAATCACCTTTATTGATAATCAATTTTGTAGATGTTTCAAAGTAAACATCTTGCTCATTCAGATCCAAAGTAATTCTATGGAAGCCGTTTGCTACCCAATCTGCAGTTCCGTCTTTTTCAACAACAACCGTTCCATTAGCAAATTCCAAAGCAACAGTATATGCACCTTTTGCAACCGGAAGTACTTGAATGTAAGCGTAATTATCATCGCTCCAGTCCAAACCAGTACCACTTGCATCGGCTAATTTTAGTGTCACTTCATTTGAAGCAGTTCCTTCAGTAAATTTCCATTTACCATCTGCGTCCTTCTTGGCAACGTCTACTGTTGCATCAACAGTAGAAGATAATTTTTGGCTGGGATTCGTCTTTTCAACTTTCACAGATTTCAGCACACCATAAACATTCTTATCATAGCCTGTAGTTTTTATTGCCAGCAAAGAAAGTGGGCGTTCAAATTTCAAGTCCATGCTTTCGCCTACTGCGAAGTCTGATGAATAAACTTCATTGATAGGATCTGCTACCATAAAGAAGTTAGCAAAGTTAGCTTTCCCTGCTTCTAGCTGAACCTGCGTAGAGAAGTTACCCAGAGCAACCTCCATAGTTCCGACTCCGTCAGCATCTGTACTAAACTTCGCACTTCTTTGAGTAGTAGTCTCTGCTCCATTATCACCCACTGTAAATGCCGGACGGAAAACGCGGAAAGAAGCTTTCTTTGTCTCGTCACTACTAAATGTCAGCAAGTTGTCATCATTAACAGAGGTAATCAAACCTTTAGTACCGGACTTCGTGGTTTTGTAGATTGCTAACTTATCAGTTGCATTACCCAATTCCTTTTCTGAAGTAATGTTCTTTCCACCTTCCGTAGCACCCTCAACATCGCACCAATCGCCTTGGTGTTCCATTGTTTTACTTGTACCCTTGGGAGTATTTAGGAAAGCCACACCAATTCTGTCTGTTTCAGCATTCCAGAATGTTGAGAATCCAGCCTCACCCTCTTCAAAAGAGCCTCTTGTCACAGCGTCATCTGCTATTCCAAACACGATTCCTTTAGACAAGTCAATTTGCTGATTGCCTTGTTGTCCTGCATCAAGAAAGTCATCATTTGT
Source organism: Bacteroides sp. GD17 (assembly GCF_038448625.1). Taxonomy (NCBI): domain Bacteria; kingdom Pseudomonadati; phylum Bacteroidota; class Bacteroidia; order Bacteroidales; family Bacteroidaceae; genus Bacteroides; species Bacteroides sp. GD17. The sequence continues at coordinate 328 of NZ_JBCEZS010000038.1, read as the reverse complement.
ACAGCTTGCTATCAGCGCAGCTATACTGACTAATGCAAATAATTTCTTCATTTTCATTTTAATTAAATGTTCTACTTTTAATATTAGCTCTGTTTATTCATCCGTCGTAGGACCGTCATTGAAATCGCCACTTCCTGCAAACCCTTTTTCCACTTCCACCTCCAGAACTTCTACTTCCGGAGCCACATACTTCTTTTCCATTTCTACTTTCATAACTACAAAATTTAATTGTTAATAATATAAATGTTCTCTGTTCTCAATATCCTTAAAGCGCAATATCACGCCTTTTCAGCCTGCAAAGTAAGAAACAAATTTCCTAAATAGATTT
>NZ_JBCEZS010000037.1:0-5048 GCF_038448625.1 Bacteroides sp. GD17 | reverse complement strand
TTAACTTCGCAAAAGCAAGAACATAACAGACGGCTAACGGCCGTGAACACATCGCCTCACGACCATAAACAGATCTGTTCATGACTGTAAGGCGATGTGTTCACGGCCGTTAAACGCTAATGAATGTAATGACTAAACAGAGCTAATGTATGTCTTTCTACTATTATAGCATGGTGTACTTGCCATCATTCCGTGCTGTCGCTACTCCAAAGTAAACGATTGCGAACCGATAAGCGTGCCATCAGAGAAAATGTCTACGCGATAAGCCCCGGCATAGAGAAATTCTTCTACATCCCAATAAACCGTTATGTTCTGTTCTTCACCGTTATACTCGATGTATTTCTTGATAGAATACGCCAGGTTACGGTTCTCGTAACTAAAGGTATTAGACGAATTCTTGGTCAGCACATCATTATCCGGCTTCGCAATACGGACGTAAAGAGTCCGTTCGCCGGTTTCGGCAGTAATATTCTTCACAATGGTGAAGTTGATCTTGAGTTTTACGATGTCTTTTACCTTTTTTGCCACTTTGCCCCGCTTGTTGGTAGGTTGCACGGAGATATTGGTAGCATCCAGTTGTGCGGCAAGGGTTACTTTCTTGTTCAGCGTCTTTTTCTCCTCCGACAGATTGTTTATCTGACGGGAAGCGGCGTTGTACTTCTGAGTTACGTCGGCAATGATTTCCTTCTGATGCGCGGTCAGGCGATTCAGCGAGTCTATCTGGTTGATATAACCTACCATGATTTTACGCAAGGAGGTCAGTTCGTTCTTCAGACGGCGTATTTCGCTGGCGTTGCTGGTCTTCACGGTGCGCAACTCTTCCAGCAGACGCTGTGTCTTCAGCTGTTCCTGCTCCAAAAGCATGGATAAAGAATCGTTGGAGACGGTCAGCTTCAGTTCGTCATATTGTTTGGCAAAGTCGGTGTATTGATTTTCAAGATCTTCCTTGTCCAGGTTGAACTCCAGCACCAACTCTTTATTGGTCTTCTTTTCTGAAATGAGCAAGACGGTTAGCCCTATCAGCATTAATACTAATACGACTCCTGCGGCAATTAAAACTTTATTTTTCATCTTGTTTCCTATTTAGTTTCTGTTCCACAATTTATTCCATTGTACTTGTGCCGAATGAACGGCAAGCATAAGGGGATACCAACGTGCTTCGGCCGAAGCCAAGGACCCGAATTCGCGGCACCGCCGGGTGGCACGGGTAAAGGTATACCATTTCCCTCTCCAATATCCTTTGGGGCGTTGCTTTATTTTGGTGGTATACCGCCCGAAGTTACCCCCTTGCCAAATGTCATTGAACAACCATTCACCGGTTTTCAAGTCCTTTTCGGTATAAGCTATAGGCAGATCTTCTGCAGGAAGTCCCAAATAGCGGACCGCTACTACGCCAAATACCCTGGCAGCTTTGCTCAACCCCCATTGCCGTAACAGTTTCGCAGTCTTCTTCCGGTCAATCTCTTCTCGTCGGGCATGGAGTAGATTTGCCCAGTCGCATACTTGGCGAAGTCCGATTCCCTCATTCAGAAAATGCAGGGTGGAGTGTGCCAGCACGTAGGCAACATCAAAAGATAGTGGGGGAAGAGTTACCCGGCAACCTTCAATTTCCAGGTTCCGGCATGCTGCAGTGTTATGCCAACGCGCTATCTCCCGTTGAAAATGCCCGTCGGAGGAAGGAGAACTAAACCGGGAAAGGACGCGGTGATTTTCTATATCCACGCCGTGCCAGTGTATGCACGTATGTTTGTGGTTCTCTTCGTGTTCGCCGGTTGCTTCTTGTCTGAGCAGTTTATTGGCTGTTTTATAGTTTTTGGGGCCTATATACAAATCGATGTCTCCGCATTGGCGATGCAGTGGAATTCGATAGTTCTGTGCCACTCCTTGGCCTTTCAGCAGAACCGGTTCTATCCCATTGGCACGATAGAGCGCATAGACATTAGCAAGTTCACGGTTCAGGATGTGGTTGTTTTCTTCTATTTGAAGCAAAGAGTTGCACCACTTTAAATAAAGTTCGCGCGCGGGATGCAGTTCCTTCGGCAAGTTTTGCATGCCGTCGAACGTGATGCCAAGCAGGGCTTGCACTTTGGCCGATTGGTATAATTGTTGCCAGTCCGTTTGCCGGTCAAACAAAGTAGAGTCTATGTCCATGCCCCATAAACCCGATTGGACAAGTGCGAAAAACTGTTTTTGTATTGGAGTCATATTTCTCAGCTGAATTCACTGTTTACTTTTTCCGGGGCAAATATAGGGAATAAAACTGAAATCTACAGTATTATTTTGAAACTGTAAATCAAAGCAAGTTTTAAAGTTTAGGCATTTTTCAATATTATGATGAAGTATTTAGAAGGGAATGTTTATCTTTGCGACATTTTAATAACAAATCAATATTTATATTTATGAAGATTGGAGACATTTACAAGGTTCGGGAAGTTGCCGGTGAGAACCTGATTGTTGAGCAAGGGAAGTCTCAGGCCGACATGACCAAAGTGATTTCGCTCAACAGTACGGCGCTACTTCTTTGGAAAGAGTTGCAAGGAGCTGATTTCTCATTGGAGGATGCAGCACATGTGTTAATGAATCATTATGGCATACCCAAAGAGCAGGCTCTGATTGATGCTCAAAAGTGGATAGATGCTTTAAGCCGCTGTGGAATTATAGAATAGTTTCCTTGCTTGCATTGGCCGGATATGCAATTTTATTTGTTAGATATTATTGTAAAGTATATTAAAATTGTCATCCTTTGAAATTTTGAAGAATTGGCATTTTATTGTGTGAATTCAAAAAATGAATATTGTAAATAGAATATCTTGCTTTATAAGATGTATTTATTACTATTTAAGCTTGTATATTAGGAGATAAGAGTGATAAAATGAATTTCCTAAATACAAAATAATTCCTTATTTTTTTATCCGTTCAGACAAAAAACAATAAATTATAGGCTTGTAATGCCTTAATGTATATATAGAAATTAGAGTTTTGCATTTTGTTGTAAAAACGTCCCTTCGTAACACATGCTTTTACGCGCCAAAGGTAGCGATTCTATTGACATCCGCAAACAAAATAAAAGTTTTTTTTCGTGCTTGGTGCTGAATAAGGCAAAAACATCGTTTTTTTATAGGTTTTCTTAAGTTTTACTAATAAGAAGAAACGGGTAATTCTTTGTTTATGTACGAACAATAGCATTAATGATTATGAAACAAATGCCACTGAATAGAAAAGAAGAAAAAGACTTGAAGCTAAGATTCAATCTGAAACAAGTCTGTGAGGAGGATAAACTAACGCAAATTATGCTTGTAATAACTATTAACAAAAGGAGAATCAGAATTTACACCAAACTTCGCGTAGAACCGAAGTTCTGGAATCATGAAACTTATCGGTGCAGCCAAACCGGGCGCTTAAACCTGCGAGAGAGGCTGCGGCTGAAACATATCAATGAACAAATTGACAATCTTGCCATGTCCCTGTATGAAATAGATGAGAAACTTGCCATAAGAGGTGAGTATCTGTCGGCCTCCATTGTCCGGCAAGTTGTCAATGAGAGTCAGAAGAAAGAAGAGCTTCTGCAAAATCCCCTTATCTGCCTGAGAGGGCTGATTGAGGAGTATGAAAAGAGCGTGAACCGAAAAGGACGGCGCGGTATTGAAAGTACCAAGGCCACTTATCTTACAGCCTTGGGGCGCCTGGAAGACTATAATAGACAGAGAAAGGTGCCGATCGGTTCGTTTGACGACTTCAACAAGAGATTCTTTGCCGATTTCACAAACTACCTTTATGGGTATAAGTATGGGAAAAATGAGAAGCGCTATACGCAGAATACAATCATCAACACCTTGAAGGTGATTAAGAATCTGCTGCATCGCGCCTATGATAATGAGATGACAACGAACAACTATTTCTTGAAAGTTCAAACCACATTGCCTTCCAATTCGAGCGAACAGGTTTATTTGCAAGAAAAGGAAATTCTGAAGCTTTCCTTGGTGAAGACGGAAAATGACCAGGAGCGCGAAGTGAGGGATGCATTTGTTATAGCTTGCTATACGGCGCTGAGAATCAGTGACGTCCGGCAGTTGAACAAAGCCACCATACGCAAGGGAGTGATATCGCTTTATCAGAATAAGACGAAAGAACTGGTTGAGATTCCGATATTGAAAGAGATAGCGCCACTCATAGCTCACTATCAGCAGATAGGTTTTCCGGTTATCGACAAGATGAAAGCTAACAAAATCATCAAGGTGCTTGCCGCACGGTGTGGCATCAACGAAATGATCACCCGCAAGGAACTACGCGGTGGAGAAACCACCATTGTTGCAGTTCCTAAATACGAACTGATCAGCTTTCATACGGCACGGAGGAGTTGCGTGACAAACCTCTATAAGCGCGGTTATCCGATAAATTATGTAATGTCACTTTCCGGACACCGTTCTTTTCAGGCATTCCAGCGCTACATGAGGGCATCCAGCAAAGAACTGATGTCCGATTTTGTACACTTGCTGAGAAAAGAAAAAGCCATTTTGCCGTAGCTATTGATAAAATAAGCATACAGCATCAAGCAGCCCGCCATTGATGGACCCGGATCAATGGCGGGTTTACTTTAGCTAATTGCCAATGCAGATTGATATAAGTTTATTTCTTGTCACTGGTGTCTGATATTGGTGTTATTTCTACCCTTTATAAGCAATCGCTTTCTGCCGAAGCAAACCGTTATAGATTGTATATAAGACGATTACGTTTCCGCATCCTTATAAAGTAAGGTGCTAAAAAACAGTGTCAATATATACAGAGAGCGAAATTTGCCGTTGGCCGTCGAATTTGAATAAGGCTATATATCAGCCTTTTAACCCTTTTCCTGCGCCTCTGACAAATTCTTCTTCTTTCTCTGCTACATCTTTTACTACTCTTGCAACTATAAGATAATCAGTAAAATAACTTCTAAAAGTATTTAGGAAATTTGTTTCTTACTTTGCAGGCTGAAAAGGCGTGATATTGCGCTTTAAGGATATTGAGAACAGAGAACATTTATATTATTAACAATTAAATTTTTGTAG
>NZ_JBCEZS010000036.1:776-5592 GCF_038448625.1 Bacteroides sp. GD17 | reverse complement strand
AAAAAAAAGCGACCCCAATCCGGGAAGGGGTAATCGTGATCAGCGAGGACACCACACTTCAGCAGCTTCAGAACCTAGCTGAAAAGTTGGAGGAACGCTTCGGAGTACACGCTTTTCAAATCTACACCCATAAGGATGAAGGCGCAAACGTATGGGACGGTAGGGAAGAAGCATGGAAACCGAACTATCATGCGCACATGATCTTCGACTGGACGGACGGACATACCGGGAAAACAGTAAAGCTGAACAAACACGACATGGCGGAGATGCAGACCATAACAGCCGAGTGCTTGAACATGGAACGTGGCGTTTCTTCAGACCGGAAACACTTGTCGGCCATGCAATACAAAAACCAAATGGAAACGGAAAAAGCCGGGCAGCTTCAAAAAGACATCGAGCAGCTCAGCCGGGAATACTCCACGGGAACCCAAAAAGTCAACCAAATCTTAGATGAACTCGATACCGTCCGGAAAGAATTAAAAAGCATGAAAACCGATATCCACATCAACGAAGCCAAGGAAGCCGCAGCAAAAGCCGGGAAAACCGTTTTCAATGCCGTTACAAGCGTCTTTAACGTAGGGGAGGTAAAAAAGCAAGCCAAGGAGATTGAAACCCTCAAAAAAGAAAATTACGACCTATCATTCAAAAACCAAAATCTGGAAGGACAGCTAAGAACCAACACCATTGCGATGCAAAGAGCACAGGAAACAGCCGAAAGACAAATAAAAGCACAAGCAGCCAAACTCAAACCTATAACGGAACTGTTTCCGGAAATGGAAAACGCAGAGGAAAACATAGAAGAACTCCGGAGTATGGGAGTACAAAACAACGATATCCGGCAACTCCTTACCGGCAAAGAAATACACTACACCGGAAACCTTTACGACAAGGACAAGAGAAAATCATACCAGGTTAAAAACGTGAAGATAGATATCGCCAAAAGCCGGAACGGTATTACTACTATTTGGCTAAATGACACACACTTTAAAAACTTTCTCAAAGAACTTTGGAACGAATTACAAAAAACATTTAAAATAAGCAGAGGGTTTCATTTATAGCCCCCTCTGCTTAACACCTCTCATTCTTTTATCTTTTCCAAATACACATAAATATAATATTTAGTGTAATCGGATGCTTTCATTTTTACTTTTACAAAAAAACTTCCCATAGAATCCATACAGCATAAATAAAAAGGAATTTCAGCTTCTTTATTCACCCCTGCTTCATACATAAGACTAGTTACATCCACATCATTCCGCAACTTTGTTGCTCTCCCTTCCTTGAATAATTTATAATATTCCAAATCATCCAATCCCCAATAAACAACAGAATCTGAAAAATTCCGAAATCTAATTTTAGCTTCACTCACATTTTCATCTATGGAAACTTCAAAAACATTCAACTCAGAAGTTGTTTCTTTAAACCATTGATTTACATAAACATTATAATAAACCTTATATACTTCGGTCTTCACATATTTCCAAGAATACTCATTCTTAGCTGAAATATTTTTTCCAAATAAAAGAAGCAATAGAAGAAATGAAAATTTCATATTACCAAGTTGCCAATGTTATTCCTAACATATAATTAATATTACCAACCTTGCAATAATTACCAATACCATTACTACCACTCTGATGAATACCCATTATACGACCATCTGTTTGAGAAAGAATTAAACCTCCACTATCTCCACCAGTACTTGCATAAGTTGTCTTTGCCAAATCCATCATATAAACATTACTGACCCACGCATCATAGCTTTCATCTATCACATATCCCTCAGAATAACCATTATATCCATATTTTTTCACCCATGAACCTTCTACTGTAGTTCCCTCAACTGTGTTTATATTCACAAATGATTGTCCATAAACACCAATATTCATATACCATCCACTATTCATACCACAAAAAGCAGCATCTACAGTACCTTGATGCATTGCAGTTCTACAAGTCGCAATCTTTTGTGAATGATCCGAACCTAAATATACATCCTCACCGGAGCCAACAAGGTGAGCAGCCGTAACAAACCCAGTATATCCTCCATAATTAGCCTTATACCCAACAGATCCATTAAATCCACCAGCGTATATCTGCTGCCCTGAAGCAACATCTCCTTGCTCTACATTTTTAGTATCAGAAGCTACAAAGACCAAAGGTTCCGCATCTAAAACTACACTTTTAAACAATTCTACATCACTACCAGAACAACTCTTCAAACCAACGACAACTCTATTTTTCTTACAAGAAAACGATACAAAATCAATATTCTTAGATATAGAAGAACTAGTATTATTAATTACATAATCAGCAATTTGCTTTTTTAATTCCATTAATTCATTTCGAGAATACAAACACTCTTCATAAGAAACGCCATCAGAACCTATAACAGAAGATAACAAACTAACACTATTCTCTAACTTCCCTTTCACAAGCACTTTTAATGTACCATTTTCATCAATATAACACCCTCCAAAATAATCTGGATAATCAATCTGACCTAACTCTCCATTACGAGTCACTTTAGGTCTAAAAGAATCAAACAAATTCTGAGCCTTTTCAAAAGATTCACCAGCAGAAGTCAAAGTCACTTCTTCTACATTCACTTCTTCTGCATTCAACAAATCATCAGAAGAACAAGACCACAAACCCAATACGGCAAAAAAGCCAACTAAATAAATAACAAATCTTTTCATAACAGTAGAATTTAAATTAACTCCATAAAGCTACAAAAAAACAACAAAACACTCTCAAAAAAAAGAAAATAATTACTTTGGAGGACTATTTTTTTCCTCAAGATAAATATCCTGCAACAATTCATCCTTTTTTGTAACCCTATAACAGCATAATGCCTCCCCTGTTTCCATATTATACCAATCAGCCACCTTATCTTTCACGGACATATACCAAGTATAACAACCATCCTCCACATTCAAGCCTTCCACATCAAGAACTAAATCTTCATCCTTAAAATCATTCAACGTTTCATCTCCTATCATAGTGCGGAACTGCCCGAAACTACTCATACGCTGCATCCCATGCATAGCGGTATAAATCATATCCAGTGCTCTATAATTTATCTGAACCTTCTCTTTACCGTCACGACCTTTCGAACGTGAAACAGAAGCCTTTGAAGCATACTTGAAAACCTCTATCGCTGCATTCTCCAAATCTTCTATCTTCTTATATTTCTGAAAACGGGCATCAGCAACAGTACAACCATGCAGCTTCTTCCATTGGGCTACCACATACTTAGCAGCTTCCAACGAATCAACAATAATATGAAAATGATAATGGAACGAAAACAAACCTTTTTTCACCACATGGTAGGTACACTCCTTCTTGATCACTCCCGATATATCAAGAGAACGGAACTTATGCTTTGTCCTTATACCGTCAGCCCACATCCGGTTACACTTACGCATAAAATCACGCAAAACCCTTGCATCATCAGTTACACAGTTCTGTAAGGTAAGTGTCACAAAATAAAACTCCCTACCTTCCGAAGCCAGATACTTCATAACCGGGAGGAACTTCTTTACATTTTGTGCCGTTTGAATACGCTGACAGATAGGACAGAAAGCCCGGTGGCAGTAATGGGAGTGAGCCTTACCACCCTGCACGGTATAAACATTTGAACACACATGGGCATCCATGTACGCTTTCATTAATTTGCTTTCCGGATTCTTTTCCGAAAGTTTTCGAGTAAAGTTATGGGAGATGATTTTTACTTTAGCCTTTTTTTTAAGACTATCAGAACCGTTTTTTAACGGACTTTCTTTGCAGTTGGTTATATTTGTTATATCTTTGCGCATACAAAGTATCTTTGTTGGTTTCGCTGCCCACCGACCAAAGTAAGAAGCGAAGCCGATTAAACATATACAAAGCCCATTGGTAGCGAGCCGATGGGCTTCGTGTTTTTTATCTCACCCCAAAAGTAGGCAATTCATTCCAAACTGCCAAACATCATTCAAAAAACCTGCCTGCAACAAGCCAAAAAGCATTTACCACGAAACTTTCTAGTTTATCCAGTATGGGGGCTCGCCCCCATTCCCCCGGCTGCGCAATCCCTGCATGAATACCCCATAAAAACACTTGAATACAAGCATACTTCCGGAAAAATAGCTATCTTTGCCATACACAAAGACAACCCTTGCCGAGCGATACGGGAGAGTTGCAAAATAATACCACTGGAGTGAATTGACGGATATCCGACATCTCCAGTGGTATTTTTTCTATCCCCCTCCCGTCCCCCAAAGGGGGAGCACACAAAGACAAGCCCTGCCTTCGCTCAATGGAGTGTTACTTGGCTTCAAAGTAAACTATAAACATATCCTTTAAAGACATGATCCGGTTTGCCCCATGGTCAAAATCGCCATGAAGCTGACACAGATCATCAAAGATGTCTTGGTACTCTTCCCGGCTGTCGGTCAGTTCCCGGCTCCCACGCTTAGCATAGGCACTCGCACATTTCTTTAAATACTCTGCAAAATCCTTGCAGGTAGGTTTCTTGTCTGATGTTTCCATATTAATTATTTAATAATGACCGTATGCGGAAATAATAAGAACCTCTACTAAATCCTCATATACACGATAAACCAGTCTATGCTCCTTATTGATACGTCTGGACCATGTTTCTTCTTTATAATGTCTCAACATTTCTACTTGACCAGTACCAGTAGTCGGATGCTCCCTAATCTCTTCCAATAATATATTTAGCTTTTTGAGTGCCACAGGTGCTTTCTTTTGGAGCTGCAACAAATCCTTTTTGGCATCATCCGTAAATACTAATCTGTACATAGAAGACGGTCTA
>NZ_JBCEZS010000036.1:0-725 GCF_038448625.1 Bacteroides sp. GD17 | reverse complement strand
TCATCCTCACTAACCGGAACAATCTTAAAACTTCCCTTTCCACGGAATTTCAAAACAAGGTCACGACCATCAACAACCATATCAATGTATTTACCTTGATTGGCTCTAAATTCTCTACCACTCACTACTATCATACTATCATTTTTTAAGTTATATGCAAAGATAATACTTTTATTATTACGGTAGCCATTTTGGTACACATTTATTTTTTATTCACATAGCTAATGGCTGCACTCGTCGGGAGTGCTGGTGCACCCCCTTGCCGTGCGGCGCTCCCCGACCGATGATTTTTTTATCGTGCCTTGTGTCCTTTTTCCTTTTGTCCGGCTTCTGTTCCCAAGCATACCCGGAACACATGGCAGACCGCTTGCAAATCCCGTCCGGAAGGCTTACCTTTGCAAAAGGTTATAGCACACTATAACCCCTAAAGGGGTTGTGTGCGAGGGGACACCCCTCGACCCCGTGCGATGTGACGTTTCACGCCACATCTTCAGAACAGACATACACACCTAAAACCTAATGATATGGCAAAGACATGTATCAGAGTGGAAGCCTGCAAAATCGGCAGCGCAGAACGACACAACCTAAGAAGCAAGGAACTGGACTACATCCGTCCGGAACTCACCCACCGCAACGAACAGTGGGTAGAACGTTCCATTGCCGAAATACACCAAGACATAACGGAAAAATACAAGGCAGCCACCGGACAAGGCTTGCAAAAAAAA
>NZ_JBCEZS010000035.1:0-5835 GCF_038448625.1 Bacteroides sp. GD17 | reverse complement strand
TTTATTCCGTTACTTCGTAGGTAACGGAATACTCGCTTAAAGCATTATGAGCACAATTATATAAAGCATGTATAATGCTCTGTAATTTGTTTAAAATGAGAAAAGAGAAAGTGTAAGTAAGTTGGGCTTCACGCAAAGTTTCGAGAATAGTACTAATGAATATGGATAAAAGAACGAGTAATAGATTGATTGACAGCATGCAATGTAGGTAAATAGCTTATTCCCTGTATGTTATTCAAAAAAAACGCATTCGGAAAGAGACATGAAAGTCCCATCCTCAAAGATTATCTTTTTGAGAACAGGAAAAAAAATGACAGGATTAGGCTATTCTATCAAAAAAATGCAAATTCCTTATGTCGGAATCTCACCGCTTTTCACAAAAGAAATTACCTTCTGATTAGCTTCATCGATTTTCTTATCATGGAAAGGCTTCAGATAGGTTTCTGTAACATTGATAGAAGAATGCCCCATAGCTTCTGAAATGACGCCAGGATGAATCTCGCAATAATATGCCATTGTAGCCCACGTATGGCGGGCTGAATAAGTACTAAGGTGCGAGCCCATGCCCAGGTTGCTTCTTAATGCTGACAGTTGGTTATTAAAGCTTCTCAAAGCTGACTGATATTCACGATAAGCGGCTTCTGAACCGTCTTTGCTTCGTAAAATCGGAAATAAATAAGGGGAATCTTCATCCTTATTCTTCATCAAACGTACTAATTGCATAGCTTCGGAAGAGAGAACCACCCTTAAAGTACGTCCAGTCTTTCGTCTTCGGTAGGAAAGAACGTTTCCCTGCAGGTCTTTCTTATGCAAAAAAGCCAAATCAACAAATGGAAGGCCACGCATCAAAAACATAAAAACGAATAGCATTTTGGCCTTTTGGAGGCTTTGAGGAGGAATACTTTTAGACAAATCAGCCTCTGTGCCACGGACTAGGGAGCCTATATCTGCAGCATCTAAAGCCCTCTTTTTATCGGCCTTAGTACCAGTATATACATGTTCAAACAATCTCGGTGTATAACGGGCAGATCTCAAGTCTACAGCTCGGTTATAAGCTGAACGTATGGTCTTCATATAGGTAGAGACCGTATTCCAACTGCAATCTCGCTGACGCAGGTGATTCTCGAAACGTTTCAAAACCGCCTGATCTAACCTGCGAAGAGGCAGTTCTTGGTTATTATTGAATGTAGAGAACACATTCAATGTTGCTTGGTAGATATGGGCTGTTCCCCATCTTCCATTTTCCCGGAGCTCTCCAATAATAGTTGACAGCATCTCTTGTAGGGCAATCTCTTTCATCATCATTTAATTTTATACATTATTATTTTATAAATAGGTATAAGCGCAGCTCATCTATAAATAAGGAACGCACGTACAGATGCATTAATAGCAGGGAAGAGCAACAATTCTATTAACAAAAGTGTGCTCTTGGATGCAGTTTTTTCGATTAATTATAAAAAAACAGCATTATTATTTGCTCATTTATAGAAAAACGCTTATGTTTGCACGGAAAATCCCTCCGTTACCTACGAAGTAACGGAAAATTTTAACAAAAAAAGAATTTGTAAGAGGAAGACCAAATGCGAGATTATTCACTTTTTATTTTTTTAAATTTATAAATTTAAATTTTCTATTATGAACAAGAAGTTTCTAAGTGTAATCCTGTTCAGTGCTTTAATGGTAGGCACCGCAGGAACGTTCACGTCTTGTAAAGACTATGATGATGACATCAAGGATTTGCAGGGACAACTGGACAAAAAAGCTTCACTTGATGAACTGAATGCAAAAGTTGCAACTTTGCAGACAGCTGTAGATGAAGCTAAGGCTACTGCGAATGAAGCCAAAACAAAGGCTCAAGAAGCCCTTGATAAGGCTGGCTCGGGTAGTGGAGTATCTGAAGCTGATTTGACTGCTTTAAAAGCTGAGTTGGAAGCACAAATTGCCAAATTAGCATCTTTGGAAGCTGTTGATACTAAAATTGCAGCTCTGAAGACTGAATTGGAAGGGTCTATCACTGATGCAGTTTTGAAGACATTGTCTACAAAGGTTGATGCCTTGAGTGCTGAAATTATGTCGTTGATTGGTCATCGTTTGACTAGCTTGGCTGTAATTCCGACTACTCACATCAACGGTATTGCTGCTATTACGCTGACTACACTGCAATATACTCCGCAGAAATATCAAGCAATGGCTAAGCATACTAGTGACCCTGCAGCACATACAACTCGTCCGGTTTTGGACCACGTTAATGCTGCTACTGCACCAAACTCTATTTCAACTGAATACAATGAAGCTTACTTTCACGTAAGTCCGAGTGTAGGTGTTCGTACTCAAGATATTGAATTGCCATCATTCGATTGCATTCAATCCGAGAATATCATGACTAAAGCTTCTGGTGCTACTGTTACTGCTAATAGCCCTGTTAAACCAGTTACTTATGATATCAATAAGGATGTACTGACTGTAAAATTCAAAAAGACAGTTAAGGGTTCTATTGCTGCTCAAGGTGGTCACTCTACTGGCAAAGAAACATTCTATATGGCTTCCTTGAAGGCTCCTATTGCAGTTGCTAACTATACTGATGCTGAAAAGAAAGCTTATGATGAAAAGGGAACTAAGGTGTATGTAAATTCTGAATATGTACGTCTTCATGAAGAAATCAAAGTTCCTTATCTGACAAATAGTAGAACTGACTTCACAAAGCATAACGATCTTTTTGCAGATGAGACTCAGACTGATGCAAATGGTACTTTCTACGTACACTATCACGACTCAGTATGTGTATATGAATCTAAAGCAAATGAGCTGATCGACGTTAAGTGGGCTTATGACCAACCTCTTGACTTGAAGACTTTGGTACAAGTTTGTGTAACTGATGTTGCTGATGCTAACAAGACTCATAAGAACCATGCAAAATTGGCAAACTATAAGGATTATGGCTTGGATTTCCGTTTCTATATTCCTTCAGCACCTTATATCACATTAGGTGGTAGCGAAGGAAATACAAACAAGACTGACCAACAGAAGTTTGCACAGCTTGATTCTCATGAAAACGGCATACTGTCTTCTAAAGTTTATTCTCTTGATGGCGTTTCTGCTACAGCTGTAGGTCGTGAACCTATCGTACGTGTAGAATTGATAGATGTTAACAACAAGGCTTTGGTTGCTTTGCGTTACATCAAGATCAAATGGGTGAAAGAAACTGGTGAGAGACCTATTAATCATGCATTTGCCGATTCTATCTATACTTGCAACAACTACATGGCACGCATTGGTACTCAGGAAATGAATGAAGTTATCTATGCTCAGGCTAAAGAAGGTGGTATGACTAAGCAAGAATTCCATGCTGTTTATGTTGACGGAGGCTTTGACGGTGCTGCAGGTACTGGTAGAGGTGAAGGAACAGCTGATATTATTAAGAATAATGAGTCTGGTGTAGATTCTTATAACATCGTATGGAAATTATCTCATAAGGATATTGTAACTAAGTATCCGAATTGGAATAAGCAAGAAAAGATGGACTTCTCTAAGGTTTGCTATTGGAAAGATCCTTCTGGTGCATATCCTACTTTGAAGATCACTTTGACTCGTACTATCTATAAGCCGGTATTCAACCTTTGGGGTTATGATGGTCGTTATTGGAAGAATGATAATAAATGGACTACTTTCAATGTGAACCCGATCGTTTATGATACTCAAGAATCCAACCCGGCTTGGGCTGCTAACACAAAGAACAATCCTACTTGTAACATCTATACTGACTTGTTGAATGGTTTCTTGGATGATATGGGTGTTAAGCCGACTATTGGTGCTGGTGGAGCTATTTGGTATGCAGACCAGGCTAGAGCTGGTAAGAAGTTCTACTACTCTGCATTGTATCCGAATGTCGCAAGTGGTTTCTTGGGCGTGAAGAACAATGGATATGCTGAAGAAGGTGCACGTTTCGTATTTGACAAGGATAAGTTGGAAGCTGCTAATACTGCTTACAAGTACAATTACTTCAATGGTACTAGTGTTGTAGAGAAGACTGCTACTGTTAGTGCTGATGGTACTATCTTGTATATCGACGGTAAGAAAGCTGCTGAAATCGTGAACTTTACAGATAACCTACTGAAAGCTGGTGAAAAGACTTATAACATCAAGCTGGAAGAAGTTAATCCTACTCACGCTCCTCGTACTGGTGATGCTCCGACTGAAGCTGCTAAGGCTATTGTTGGTGAGTATGTGCCTATCAAGTTAGTTGCTGACATCTGCTACGGTGATGCTTGCTCTGCTTATCCTATCCTGTCTGCTGCTCACACTGCAACAATTAAGGAATACGATGCATTTATCATCGAACCGTTGACTGTTACTACCGGTACAACTGAAAACTTCACTGATGCAACAGTAGGTGGTAGTACAATTGATGTTAAGGGTGCCTTCACTTATGTTTCTTGGAATGCTGACAAAGATGGTAAGAACTACATTGTTTCTAACTCTGCCGGTGCTACTGCATTACAGAAAGCTTTGTGGGAGTTCTATGAAGTACAACCGGGTGAATGGATGACAAGCCAGATTAAGTCTAACTTGAAGCTGGTTGATGGAAACTTAGTTCCGACTGCTGGTGTAACGAATGGTCCTCTGCCTTCTAATACTACAGTTGTTTATGATGGTACAAACGAAACTTTGACTTACAACAACTATAGTGGTACTCCGGTTAACTGGGATTATGAACTGTACATTCCTGTTAAATTCGGATACAAGTGGAAGACATTCACTATGACATTCAAAGTTATAGTTAAGAAGAATGCCGGTACTCCTGCTCAAAGATAATTAATTATCGATAGATAAACCTTTTTAAAAGAGGGTGTTCCATCCGGGACACTCTCTTTTTAATAATAACAAATAGAAGAAAATGAGAAGAACGATTTTAGCTATGTTGATGATAGCTGTCGGTTTTTTGTATTCTTGCAGTAATGGCAACAATAGTAGTTCAGAATCTCACTCCTACGCTGGCACTTTCATAACGGAAGACGGCGTCAGGTTTGAGCTCCGTGCGGATTCTACGACCTATATTACATTTTCTGACTCAGTAACGTATGAAGGAACGTGGAAAGCTTGTAAAGCCGAAGATAACTTGGAATATGCCAATATAGAATTTGCAGGCTATCAGGAATACTACTATTTGAAGGATGAAAAACTTTATCGCAGTGAGCGTGAAATGCGGCATGATGCCTTAGGCACAAAAGTAATCTATCAAAAGTAATCATTGATAAGATAGCAGTAAATTTTAAAATATTCTGCGAAGATAGATTTCATCTTTCACTATCGTGAAAAGTAAAACAGATTAGATTAGAGGATGTTCCACTATTGGAGCATCCTTTTTTACAAGAGAGACTATCATTTTCCTTCAATAGATTCATATTCCTCAATTTCCACTTAATAGATGGAAATTCACTTAGATCACCTGCATTACAACTTCCCAGTCAGATTCTCCTCTTTTGAAAGACAATAAAACATTCTATCATTATCATTCAGATTGTCCCAATAGCAGCAATTGGTCGATTTTATTTGGATTTAATATACCCATAGTTTATTTTATCAATCTATACTCAACCACAGATATAAAATATCCCATCTAATATAATGCTGTTTATTGAAGTATTAACGAAAGAAGTATTGTATTTATTTCATTTTTGCTCATAATTGTATATAATTGTAAGGTAATCCATTTATAAATAATTTTAAAATGATCAGGAATGAAATTACCTTACAGAAGATGTTCTCAATGATAGTTGAGGAGCTTCGCGAGAATGGTCGATGGGGAACAGCCCATATCTATCAGGCTACTTCGAA
>NZ_JBCEZS010000034.1:0-7290 GCF_038448625.1 Bacteroides sp. GD17 | reverse complement strand
TAAGGATATTGAGAACAGAGAACATTTATATTATTAACAATTAAATTTTTGTAGTTATGAAAGTAGAAATGGAAAAGAAGTATGTGGCTCCGGAAGTAGAAGTTCTGGAGGTGATGGTAGAAAAAGGGTTTGCAGGAAGTGGATTTGAGGTAGATCCCCCTAAAGAACCATTCTAAAGTATATGGTTGGTGAATTGCGAAAGTAATGATGTAAACAGATAATAATTAATTATTTAACAAAATGAGAACAAAACATTTATTGGCAGCTTTAGTACTGCCTGCTGTTTTTTCTGCTTGTAGTCAGGATGAACTGCCTACTAATGCTGTAGAAAACGAAGTTATAGGAACTCCTATTGGTTATGACCTGGAATTTGAAGCTTCTTTTGATGGAGCTACAACACGCTTGGCATCAGGAATAGGCTGGGAAGAGAATGATAAAATTGGCATGGGATGGATATCTGATGGTAATCTTCTGCAAGCAAGTGCTAATCTTTTTTCAAATCATCCTATTTATTACAAGACTGCTACTGGGAAGTTCAGATCTGAAACGATGATTTATGAAGGATTGTATATAGCTTCTTTCCCTTATCAGTTGACGCAAAAGATATCTCCTTTGGTATTTGATTTGAGTAAGCAGGTGTCGGAAACATCTCGTTATGTGGGTCGCTGGCATGTAAGTGATAAATTTCTTGAGCTCAAAGGTGAAGCTGCTGGACTGAGTAATGAAACAAAGTTTCAGCTGACAGCTTTGACCAACTTGATGAAGTTGCATATTGATTTACCGGAAGATGCGACTATGCCGGAGGATTTCAAGGTTACTGGCGTTGTTTTGAATAGTAACAGCCATTTGGTAAATAAGTTGGTATTGGAATCTAACAATACTACTAACGTGAAAGTAGGCGAATCTCCTTTAAATGCTGCCTGCTGGGATATTACTAACAAAGGAGATATCACTGTGCAAGTTGGTGAAGAAAATGTAGGTAGCGCAATCAGTAAAGATGGCTTGGATGTATATGTTCAGCTGGGTATACTTGATGCAAGTAGTGATGCTACAACTTTGACAATCAAAACCAATTATGGAGATGCTACAATTAGCAGTGTGGGCAACGCTGTATCCTATAGCACAGATATGGGAGAAAGCTACACTGATGTTGCAGATTTTGCCGCAGCTGCAAAAGCAATGGGTGGTCTTCCCGCAAAACTCGGTAATAATTTGATTGTGAAAGTAACTTTTGATCCTACAACAATTGAAGTTCCTACCACTGTTACTAATCAGGCAGATCTTGATAAGGTAATCGCTGCATATGAGGCGATGGGTAAATTGGGGGCCGGAAATACCACAGCCGTTGAAATAGAGTTCTCAAAGAGCAAATTAGAAGCAGGTGATCAAGGGGCAGCAGCTGAGGGAGATGTTATTCTTACCGATCTCTCTGGCTTGAATAAGTTCGGTGGTAAGATCACTTTCAAGAAAGCTAGTTCTCTGAATGAGCCCACCAATGTGTACATATCAGGAGAACTCGCTTTGAAAGTAGCAGAGCCGGCTGCCATTGATTTCACAGTTATGAACGGCCAAACATTGACCATTTCTGAGAATGTGGATTTGGGTAGCAGTGATATAACAGTAGATGCAGGTGCTACTTTGATTAATAAGGCTAAGATTACTACTGGCGGTGCCATTACAACGATTGTTGGTAGCACTGTCGCCCCCATTGCTCCTGCAGGTCTTTACATCAGCGAAACTGGTGCGGACGCTTCTGACATTACTACATTTACAAATGGTGGTGCAATTGAATGGAAAGGTGGTACGCTTCTGGCAAGTATGACTGGGACAATCTATGCAAACGTTGCAACAGCTCTTGATATGGTGAATGCATCCGCTGAATTTGCTAAAGTAACAAGCGCTGACAAAGAAATTATCATTGCTGCCGAAAACTTTACTGTCAATTCTCAGTACACTACGACTGAGCTTGCAGGTATCACTAAGATGACTATCAGAGGAAAAGTTACATTTGATTTGAAACTGGAAACAAGTTTTGTCTTCTCTAATTTGACCGCAATTAATATTGAATCAGGTTCACTCAACTTTACCGGTGGTAATGCTGGCGAAGGCGAAAACGATTTCTATGCATTCACAGCAGGTAATTGCCAGTTGGATCTGGCAGCAGGAACTGAATTGAATCTGGCAGTTGGTACTAGATTGGATCTGGGTAGTGGTAGCGTTACTTATACTAATGCTACTATAACCAATAATGGTTGGATTGAGGGAAACAGTAGCTCTGGTAGTGGCACTTGGACAGGTAACATTATTGATGTAAACCCTAAAAAGCCCTAAAGACATTTAGCTTATTTAGAGTAATCCGAAAATATGAAGAGAGGGTGCCCTTGTAATAANTTGGACAGGTAACATTATTGATGTAAACCCTAAAAAGCCCTAAAGACATTTAGCTTATTTAGAGTAATCCGAAAATATGAAGAGAGGGTGCCCTTGTAATAAAGAGTACTCTCTCTTTGTATTACTATTACTTTCTCGTACTCTTATTCTTATTATAATATATTATATTTTACATGTATATCGAACACTTTAATTGTTTTATGATATATGAATGTTTAATATATAGAATTCTTATAATTATCTATTTAATCAAATCATAGTACAACATATAGTTTAAAATTGAACTCATAAAATGCAAACAATATACAATGCTTATATTTCATATGATTACATGCAAAATATAAATAATTACGATTACTTCTAATTTATAGAACTACATTTATCCGAATACATTTACATTGAAAATAAAGAGAGGATATTCTCTTTACAGAACACCCTCTCTTATTATAATTATAATTAGAATTATTCTATTTTGTCTTAGGAGTCTATTGTTCTATTGGGGCAGTGATAGGCTTGCCATCCCAAGTACCTCTTTCACCTGGATCAACAGTCGTAGTACTAGTCACAATAATACCATCATTGATTACAGTGGCTCCTCCATAGTTAATATCACTATTCATACCTAAATTCAATTTTACGCCGGCTGCTACATTCAATTTAGTACCTTTGCTGAGTTTTACTTTACAGCCTGCCTCAGGTGTGAATTCTTTGGGATTGTCTACATCACCGTCCGTAAAGTTCAACGTACCTTCTTCTATATTGATTGCCTCTAGTTTAGTCACATCATATCTACTGTTACCTATCATGCTCAATGTTACGTCTCCCTTGATGGTCATCGTCTTGATGTTTCCAAACTCCATAACTGAATAACTGCTACCCATAGCAATCTCTCCACTGATGATAACTTCGTTTGTTCCTTTCGCATTAGCAAATGCAGCAGATGCATATACTATCCCGTCATCATCTTTAGCGTTTGCATAAACCTTACCATCCAAATCAGCTGGAAGCGTACCTGCAATCCATTGAACTTCACCGCTATTTGTGAACGTACCTCCACTGCCCAAGTCTATTGTTGCAGTACTTGCATTACTTACATATTTAGCAGCGGCTATTTCGCTATCCTTATCAGAAATAACAATGAATGATGACGCAGCAGAAATACCCATTTTGCCTTCATTAGTCAATGTTGCGCCAGCATTAATCGTTAATGTTTTACCATCCATAGTCAAAGCAGCTTGCTGAACGTTTTCTTTGTCTACAACATTCTTGACAGTCATAGTTCCATTTACACTAGCATCAGAAGCTAACGTCAACTGCTTGTCGATCACAGTAGTGCCTTTGAATGCGAAGCCATTTCCAGCATTACTACCTGCAGTCAAGGTTATGGCACAGTTCAATCCTTCAGGAAGTGTGAAATCCATAAAGTCAACGGTCTTAGCAGTGTTTGCCTCTTTAGGATCTACAGTTATAGACACGTTGCCAGTTTTTTCCATAGTAACCAATGTCTTCAACGTTGCATTCAACTCTGCTTGTGTTGCAACTTCATTGGGAACTTCCAATTCCTTCATATCAACATATACGTCAATGCTACCTGATGCGCCAAAGTTATTAAAGATCTTAGCAGTAGCAATTGTCTTTGCTTCTGCAACACCTTTATCCTTGAGTACAATAGCTCCCTTAGCAGTTCCTGCAGCATCAGCACTTTCTAAATTTACCTTAATTTTTCCATAGTTTGTAGTAACAATAACATCTAAAGTTGCATTGTTCTGAGCTACCGCTACAGGCAAAGTTAAAATATAAGTAGTCAATTCGTTGTTTACAACAGCAAGGCCTTCTTTACTTGTAGCAGTGATAGCTCCCTTCTGGAGATTCTCATTGGCAGGACCTTTACTACTCATTTCGCCTACACCAAAGAATCCATTACCGCAAATACTAGCACTTGTCATCTCATCCCAACTGGTTACATTTGCACTTGCTTTAGGTTTATATTCAAAGCTTGTAGGCAATATAGAAACACTCCCGTTGTTCTTCACATCTAAAGAAATTCCCATAACCTTCAGGTCCGTGAACTTGCTTGCATTACCAAAAGTCAGATTTACAGTAGCTGCATTGCTCAGCTGACTGATATTCAGTTCTGTATTCTTGCCCATGCCAGCACTCCCTTCTGTCAAAACTGTCAATTTCGGACTGATATAGATAGCCTTCTTAGCATAAGGTGCAGTAGTAGCAGCCAATTCCTGACCTGTGACATTAAACTTCACTGCTTTAACAGATTTAATATCTTCATTATACGGCATATACGCATAATAGCTACCTACATATAGCATCGTTTCCGTCTTGAAAGCCTGCGTAGCAGGATCGGTACAAAATAGAGGATGGTTCTGATAAGCCTTACCATCAAATCCGCCCAGGACACCAGTACCACCGACGCTACTATCAAAGTCACCCAACCAGGCCAGCCCAATTTTATCATTCTTTTCCCATCCGAATTGAGTAGCCATTCTCGTTTGGCTACCTCCGTTTACAGAAGCTGTAAAGTCAACATCCACAGTGGGGATATTACTAAAATCCTTCTGTGATAAAGCACCGCTCAAATCCTCGTCCTGGCTACAAGCAGCCAATAATGCGGGTAAAGCAATTGCTGTCAAAATGTGTTTTGTTTTCATTCTATACATTCTTTTTTATTAATTAATAAACTTCTCTTCAAACCAAAGATTTAGAACGGGTCTGATACATCGCCGCCAACTGTTGCGTCGGGAGGAGTACCACTTCCTTCGAACCCTTTTTCCACCATCACTTCCAGAACTTCTACTTCCGGAGCCACATACTTCTTTTCCATTTCTACTTTCATAACTACAAAAATTTAATTGTTAATAATATAAATGTTCTCTGTTCTCAATATCCTTAAAGCGCAATATCACGCCTTTTCAGCCTGCAAAGTAAGAAACAAATTTCCTAAATAGATTTTAACTATATATCGCTGATTATCTTTGCATTACCTATATAGATCCACGATTCACCGCAACAAAGAGAAAGATTGCACGGCGTGAGAATACCGGATAATAAACTGGCACTCAATATACTTCAGGTCAAGTGGTAAATGGCAGATTGGGTATCTCACTTATATTGGCACTACTTTCTGACACCTTATGACAGACAGAAGCGCCACTGCAACAACCTAATTTACAGGAGAAAACGAGTTAATACAACAGAAAACCACTCCCTGTCAGGAGCCGATGTGACACTATTATCAGACACCTGCAACAAAAAACAAGCTTACATCGGCTATTTTGTAAACTATATTGCTAAATAAAACAAAAGATAACATGTGTTTTAAAAGAAAGAATTATCTTTGCAATAAAAAGTAGAATATATCATCCGTAAAACAAGAATAAGTTCTCTATCACATGTCAAATAAGTGTATCTATGTATACACTACCCACATCAATGAAAAGCAATATAGAAAAGAATGAATTTATGATACAATATTCCCAAGAAAAAACGCGGAGTACATTGGAACTGCTTCGGAAAGTCTGGGCTTCCCGCAAGCTGATACTTAAAGTATGCGGCATTGGTGCCTTTGTGGGGATAGTTGTAATTCTCGGTACTCCCAAAGAATATACGGCAAGCACCCTTATCGCTCCGGAAAGCATCCGTAGAGGCTCCTCTTCGGGAATGAGTATGCTGGCCGACGTAGCAGATATCGACATGAGTTCTTCTTCCACCACGGAAAGGGATGCCATCTATCCCTCTTTATATCCCGCCATCGTCAATTCCACCCCATTTCTGATCCGGCTTTTCGATATCAAGGTGCGCGGGCAGAAAGACAGCATTGCGATAACCCTCTCGCAATATTTGAGAGAACGTCAGAGAAAACCGTGGTGGAGCGTTATCACGTCCGCACCGTTCAGATTGGCAGGACAGGTCATATCCCTATTCGGCAGCAAATCGGACGAAGACGGGGAAAGGGTAAAAGCAAAATCCGGGATAAACCCTTTCCGACTGACCCGTAAAGAAGCGGGCATGGCAGGTGCCATCGCGTCCAGAATCAATATCGGTGTGGACAAGAAGAAAAGAACCATCACCATATTCGTCACCATGCAAGACCCGTTGGTTGCCGCCGCGGTGGCAGATACCGTGCGGTCACATCTGAAGGAGTATGTTACCGAATACAGAACAGCCAAGACTCGCAAAACCCTGGAGTATGCAGAGAAACTCCGCCAGGAGGCGCAAGCGGCGTATTATGAGGCGCAAGAAAAGTATACACGGTATGCGGATACGAACCAGGGGTTGGTCAGGCTGGCTTCGCGTGCGGAACTGGCAAGGTTGCGTAATGAAATGGATCTGGCTCTCGTCATATACAACCAAACAGAACAGCAGGTTCAGGCAGCCAAGACGAAGTTGGAGAAAGTAAGGCCCGTATATGCGGTTATCCAGCCGGTGACGGTTCCACTCAGAGCTTCGAAACCCAGGAAGATGATGATTCTTGCGGGGTGCATATTGCTGAGTGGTGCAGGAAGCGTAACGTGGATTCTGTTCAGAAGAGGTTTTGAGCGAAGCTAATGACAGATACTATAAGATAATTAAACAGTGGTACTTAGATGATTAAAAGAATAATTCGGTTACTGCCGGAAAGGCAACGCAAACGGGGCGTTTGGATAGCTCTTTCTGTCTTGACGCGTGCTGTGCTGGACTTTGCGGGAGTGGCGGCATTGATACCGATGTTGCTGATGGTGATGAAGCAGAGTGGCGGGCGAAGTATGATGCTGGCATTATGCGGCGGGGTGTTGCTGTTTGTGGCGCTGAAGAATGGTGCGATTGTGCTGCTGGCGAGGTTACAGAGTAGTTATCAGTTGGAGATATACCGTGAGTTCAGTAGGCGGATGTTTGCCAATTACT
>NZ_JBCEZS010000033.1:0-8027 GCF_038448625.1 Bacteroides sp. GD17 | reverse complement strand
TTCGAAGTAGCCTGATAGATATGGGCTGTTCCCCATCGACCATTCTCGCGAAGCTCCTCAACTATCATTGAGAACATCTTCTGTAAGGTAATTTCATTCCTGATCATTTCTAATTTATTTATATAATTCCATTACGCAATATATATAAAATAGATATCAATGAATATGGAATTTCCCTCTTTATTAAAATTTAGTGCAACTATAATTTCATCCCTTTTTCTATATAAATCTTGGTTGTTAGAAATTAAATGCTTTTCTTTGTATAAAGAGGAACTAAAATAAAGGAGTATATGGAAACCAGATTATATTTAAACTTAAATCCTTCTTTGCTGGATGCAGCTAAAAAGTACGCCAAGGAACAAGGAATCTCTTTATCGACATTCTTTGAGGACATGCTATCTAAATATTTGCCCGCTTCTGAAGTGCCAACAAAAGTGTTACCGGAAAATCTAAGAAAAATAAAAGGTTCTCTATCCGGAATTAAAGATGTGCATACTCAAGATGCCCGCTTAAATTATTTATTGGAGAAAAATAAATGAGAAGAGTTTTCCTGGACACAAATGTTGTGCTTGATTTTCTGATGGAACGTGAGAACTTTCAAGACGATGCGGAAGCTATTTTAGCTTTGGCATACAATGGACATTTTAGACTATTCCTTTCTTCGCTGTCTTTTTCCAATATAGCGTATATTGCCCGACAACTTTATAAAGGGAATCAACTCTATGATTTGCTGGATAAAGTAAGAGAATTGGTTTCTGTATCCGAAGTAGATGACTGGGTAGTGGATCTTGCTTTGAAGTTGCGAGCTAAAGATTTTGAAGATGCCCTTCAGTATTATTCCGCATTGAAAGCTAATGCAGACGTAATTGTTACTCGTAATCTAAAAGATTTTTCTTTTTCAGATATCAAAGTCGTTTCTCCCAAAGAATTCTTAAAGCTCCAAGAACTATAGATTCGCTCTGTATTTACTTTGTTCATATTTTGCTTCCACACCGCCACCAACTTCTTGCATATCCCTATTCATCGGCTTTTCAGCTTCTGTGGAAGCAACGAAAAAAGGTGGAAGCAAATTTTGCTTCCACCCGGAAACGGCGCCTAATCCAATGGCATTATGTGGTACAATGTACCTTGTCTTGACTTCTTATTCGGTATTTCGAGCTTCTTGAGCGTCCGCCCGAATACGGCTACTTTGTTGATAGCCAGCTTATCCCTCGTCTTTGTTTGCAGCACGGAAAGTATCTGCATCGGCATCAACCACTTGCCCTCTTCATCTTCTTCCGCCGCACGGAAATGGCTTTGAAAAAGCTGTTCAAGCGGGGTGATCTGTTCAAACTCCCGGTTTGTCTGCTTCAAGATAGCTTCATCGCTATCATCCAGCCAGTAACGTTCGCCTTTAGCGACGTCGTTCATGGCCTGCGCATAGAGCTGCCGGTAGTTGATGGTGATATTCGTGTCGATAGGACCGGTCACTTCAATGCAGATAAAACGGCGGCTGCCGCTGGGGTCGGACAACAAATCCTTCTGATTGCTGGTACCGATAAAGGAAGCGTACCGTCGCATTTCCCGCACAGTGCTTCCATAAGGCTTGCGCAGGTTGGCAACCGGTTTCTGCAGCAGATGTTTCAAGAAACCTTGCTGATTAGGACTGATCTGATCGAACTCGTCGATATTGATAAGCAGAAAGCGCCCCAAACTGCGTTCTGCCTCCTGCTTGCTTTTAAAGTCGAGACTGTCTGTATAGCCGAAGCGTAGTTCCGGTGGCAGAATGATGCGGCAAAATGTGGATTTGCGAAAACCTTGGGCTCCAACGAGCAAAGGAGAAGTATTGTTGCCATGCTGCTTGTCCATTCCACGCCAATGTGCCACCATGCCGAGAAACCAACGATAGAATAATTCCCGCCAATGCGGATTATGGCACGGAACCAGGTCAGCCAATGCACGGATACGATCCTTTCCATCCCAGCGTCCGGTATCGTAGAGATACTCTTCAACGGGGTTGTAAAGCGGCACGTACTCGGAAGTGAGAAAGCGGGTTATATCGCGGTCCCACACGCGGATGCCTTCTTTCAGAGCATTCAGAGCTACTGTGCTGCGGGCACGATGGTCGGCAGGCTTAAAATAGAAATGGATGGAATCGCGCTGGCGGTATTCCAAATCGTCCAAAACGGTATTGTAACGGAACTCATAGCGACGGTTCATAAATTCTTCCAACCGGAAAGCAGTTTCCTGTTCCTGGGTCAGACTGCTCTTTTTTCCGAAACCTTTAAGTTCCTGATATAGGTTATGGATTGTTTGGCGAATAATAAGTTCATCCGCTTCACGATAATAGTGCATCAGCGTTTGGCGTATTACTTCTTCTTCGGGAATCCCAGCTTTGAAGCAATGCTCGGCCAGATGCACCAATAATAATCGCAAGTCATCGCCCCGCTTCCAATCGCTCAGTTCCCGAAAAGCACGGTCAAGGGCAGATTCGAAGAGCACAGCGAAAGTATCCGAGGTCTTGCAGCCCGGATTCAACCGTAACAACGGGTTCTTTTCTGCCTGCTTCCTCTGTCGGTAGCTATCCTCTTCGGGCATGCCGATAGGCTGCTCCTGGCAGAAGGGAACAGCGGAAGGATTGTAATAGGGCTGCCTGTCCAACGTCATGCGGCAACTTTGAGCAAGCGAAGGCTCTTTCAAAGTGATGGCGAATGGCAGCAACGGCTGATAACATCTTACAGCCAGCCGGTAGGCATGGGCATGAAACAAGGCGGCATCGCTTTCCCGTTTCGGTGCGCTACCGTCGGGCAAGGCAAAAAGTACCCATATTTTAGCACTTCTTCCACTGGAGCCGCAAAAGGCGGCAAAGGTTTGCGGTAATAAAGACGCTTGCTGTTTCACGAATTCCGCTTCGGCAATGCCCGACAGATGGTTTACTTCCAATTGTACCAGTCCGTTATAATGCTTCATCCGGCGTTCGCCCTCTTGCGTACGGGTGTACTCTATGGCAGGATAGATACGGAGCAGCTTGTCTATATGTTCGTATCGGATGCGGGTGCCTTCCAGTTGTGGGATGATGATTCGGAGAGCTGTCACATGTCCGGCTTTGGTTTCGGTTTTCAGTTTTTCGATCAGGGTATCTGTTTCCAGTGTACTGAAGGCTTCTTTTCCACTCTCTTTTTCTTCTCTAATCAGTGTAATCTTCATTCGGTTCTATGTCTTGTTTAAGTTAATATAATTCTTGTAAAGATACTGCTTCAAGAAGCCGAAAGCAAGCATTCCGAAGAAATAATTATTAAATAAAAGACAGGCTGCTACAGCCTATGGACTGAGGTTTGAAGATGCATGTGTTTCTTGATTAAAACATAGGCATTCCTTTGCTTTTATCCATGCGTTTGTTTACTTTTGTACAGGGAATTTACAACGCCTAACGACCATGAGCAGCTTTGTTTACGGTCGTCAAGCGATTGCTTTATGGCCGTAAACAAAGCTGCTCATGGTCGTTAGGCGTCTCTATCCCTATGGCTTCTACGGATGAAACACGTGCTTCGCACCTATTTCGTACAAGGCTTTAACGTATTGTATAGCAGCTTTAAACACATTGAACTATGGCAATTTTATTTGATTGGTATGAGCTCCCGGAACCTAAAGACAAACAGCGGGAAGAAAAGATACTTCATCCACGAATCCGTTTGAATGGCTCCACCACTACCGATGAACTGCGCCGGAGAATTCAGGAACGCAGTTCGCTGTCCGAAACCGATGTGTCAGCAGTACTCGATGCTTTGTCGCATGTTATGGGTGAGGATCTTGCCGAGGGCAGGCAGGTACATCTGAATGGCATCGGTTATTTTCGTCCCGCACTGACCAGCACGGAGCCGGTGACTGCTGCCACCAAGCGCAAAACAACCAAGATTAAGTTGAAGGGAATTAAGTTTCGTGCAGACCAGGCACTAAAGAATGAAATAGGTAGTATCAAAGCTAAACCACTGGGACTGAATGAACATTCCCAAAAGCTCAGTGATGAGGAGATTGACAAGCGGCTGACGAACTACTTTTCTACTCACCAGTTTCTTACACGCAGCGACTTTCAAAGCCTTTGCGGAATGATGCGTTCTACTGCCCAACTTCAGATTCGTCGGCTTCGCGACGAAGGAAAGCTTGAAAATGCAGGAAAACTGAATCAGCCGATTTATGTACCGGGATCGGGATATTATATTGTGAATAAGTAAGTTGTGATAAAAATCATGTTTTTTAAGTGGGTGGAAGCAAATTTTGCTTCCACTTCTTTTTGTTGCTTCCACAGCATCGTAAATGCCGATGAATAGGGGAAAATAGAAGGTAGGTGGAAGGGTGGAAGGGTGGAAGCAAAGTTGCTAAACTCTTTCATTCATCAATAGATCTATCTCCCATACCTGAATCTCTCATGCAAAGTCTCCAATTACCTAAGTAACGTACAGGTTTGAAATACCAGTTTGTCTTACCTGTCTCAGAAAAAGAAATAGTGCATTTCACTTCATTATTCTCCGCTTCCTTAAATTTCAGAGAATTTACTTCATAGCTATACACAGGGAAGATTTGTAGTAGCATTTTGATGCGCTGCATGCCTTCATTGTCCAGAGGCTGAGGCTTTTGATCGATATCATTAGCATCCACTTCGTAAAGCATGGCAGCTGCTTCGGCATATTTCTTATCTTTGGCTAAAGTCATAAATTGGTTTACCAATTCATGAACGGCTATTGTATCCTTTCTCGATAATACCATGGCAGACTGTTCTTTTGCGCTGCATTCTGTCTCCCTCTTTTTTTGCCCGCAAGCCACCAGAGTGAATATGCAAAGCAATAAGCTCAAAATTCTTATCTTTTTCATCTTTTCTTCTATGTTTATTAGCTTAAAAAGAGTGCTCCCTTTCGAAAGCACTCTTCTTTATTTCGAGATTACTATTTAATCTATAAAAGATTAGATAGTTCCATGAACTTCAATCGGGATTTCGACTTCAATAACACCCCACTTATAAGTAACTTTCACAGGAACTTGAATCATATAGCTACCAACTTCATTACCATTATTCTTGTAATTCAGTGTACCCATATTTGTTCCAGAAATAGCACCTGTAGCTTGAGTATATGTAATCTCAATCTTCTCACTCTTAGAACTTAACAATGTTTCACCCAATGTACCACCATTCAAGTCAGTAGTGATCTTCTTAGTATCAACCTCGATCTTGCTAACATTATAGTAGTCATAATAGTTATAGCCAGTCGGACTGAATACATTCTGAGAAGCATCGTTACGCCAATCTGTGAAAGCAAGAACTTTGCTGAAGTCAAGTACATCACCATTATTCTTAGCATCTTTCAGACCGTCATTATCCTTAGAAGCGACATTGATAGGACGTAAGAACTTAACATCAAATTCATGGTTGCTCAGAGTCAGATTCTTCAGATCATCACAAGCTGTAGCAACGACCTTGATACGACCACAAAGTGTTTCGCCATCCTTCATATTGCTACGTCCGGCATAGTTCAAAATGTCTTTAGCAAACGCTGTTTCCTGATATTCCACATCAGAACCATTAATGATAGCTACTGCCTGAGGAAGACCTACCGGTTTGTTGCTACTGTCAAGCAGTGTAGCCGACATAGTCAAACCATCAGTAGAAACTGACAATCTATATTTATTGTGTTTAGCAACACCATAAACATCTGTTATACGCGGAGTGATAAATTCAAATGTCTTTGTCAACTTAGCATTTTGGAAATCTGCATATACTGCATCTACACCGCTAATAGTAACTTTATTACCTTCAAATACATTCAAAAGATCGTTTACATAAGTACACTTATCATAGCTTTCACCCTTATTAGGTACTTTCACATTCTGGTGGATTTCTGCATAACCAGTCTTAGCTTCAGTGCTTCCACTTGCAAACCAAGCATAGTCAAGTTTCGTTGCATCGGCAATTGTACCTGTAGGAGTTACATTGCGTGGATTCGGAGTCCAATTGAATGTTACATATACATAGTGGTGAGTACCATTGCTATTCGTTTTAACAAAGCGAACAATAGCTTGGATGCTAGCTTGCTTCATGAAGTATTCATAAGCTTCGTTTGCACCAATAGTCCACTGCAATACTTCAGTCATATGTTCCTCAACGTCAGCTGTAGTCTTAGAAACTTTACCAATCTTCTTGGTTACAACCTTAGCATCCTTATCAGCTGTTGTAAATTGAACTGCATCAATATCGCTGTTATCCAGTTTATAATCAGCTTCAAATTCAGCCTTAGAGATTGCAAGCTTAGCCAAAATGTCTTCTTCTACCTGAGCCCAAGTCAAAGTCTTCACCAAGTCTGTCTTGCTACAATTAACAGTATAGGTTTCTGCGAACTTGAACGGATCAATTGCAGTAATTTCATTTTCTTCAGGAGTAGCTGTGATCTGTACCTTAATATAACCTACAGCTGCATTCTTGTTCTGAATAGCGTCTTTCAAAGTTACGCGAACCAACGGCATACGGCCGATAGTTGCCTGGCTTTGCTCAGCGCCATAAGCCTGCTGCTTACCATCTTTAGTAATCTGCGGTCTCAAAACAGAACCCTTCCAATTGGCATGAGCACTTTCAGATGTTTTATTTGAACCTGCAAGGTAACCAACCAGTTCATATACATATTCGAAACCATCTTTTTCTACAGTGCCTTCTTTTGCATTCTTATCCCACGCAACATCTGTTTTAGTTGCTGTAGTATAATGTGTCTGAACGTATTCTGCAATGTCTACGCCTTCGCTATTCCATGCTATTTCAATTTCAGGATCAGCTGCAATAGCCGCTGCTGCTGTTGTATACAAATGGCCTTTTCCTACTGTATGACCAGGTTGTTTTTTTACATTTGCCAACACCAGATCCTTAATCTCTTCTTTTTTCACAGCTGCATAGTCAGAAGTGATAATTGTATCAGTCTTAGCATCCTTATAGTGGGCTTGTAAAGCTAATACTGTTACAAGTTCATCTGTTGCGATATCCTTAATGCTTCCATCAGTCAATTTAGCTTTTACTCTCAAAACGCCCTTTTGGTTCGGAGCTAAACTCTTACTGGTAACTTCCGCCTTTACTACTGTGCTCGCTGCTCTCGTATATTTCTTGTCATCAGAAATGAAAGTCAGCTCTGCGATGTTGTTAATATCAACAGTGGATGGGTTCATGTGATAGTCAGCAGTCAAACCTGGAGTCAGATAAGACAAAGTTGTGGCAGCAGTCGGTTTGTCAGTAGCGTAATCCTTGTCTGCGCTAACAGCTTGCAGTGTCAAAGCCTTATAAGCAAAAGTAGAAGCAGACATAGCTTCGATACCTTGATAATAAAATTCCGGCTTGAATACTAAACTGGTTAATTGACGACCAATCAAATTTAGAGCTTCATTCTGCAATTTGGTAACCTTTTCAGTCAAAGCTTTCAATTCTTCCTTACTTGCTTTTCCATCAATAGCAGTTGTCAATTCAGACTTCAAATTATTAATCTTTGTCTCAACATCTGTCAAAGCTGCTAATTTGTCCATCTTAGCCTCCAAGTCAGATTTCAGTTTGTCTAAATCCGACTCAGTTACAGTACCAGACGCAGAAGCCTTTTCTAAAGCCTCCTGAGCTTTTTTCACAGCATCATCTGCACTCGATTTAGCGGCAGCAATGTCACCTTGCAGTGCGCTTACCTTGCTATTCAAGTCTTCAGCAGTAGCCTTCTTGTCCAATTGTTCCTGCAAATTATCGATGTCATCATCATAGTCTTTGCAAGACGTGAACGTACTTGTAGTAGCCGTCATTAAGGCTCCAAACAAGATTACACTTAAAAACTTTTTGTTCATAATGAAAACTTTAAATTTATAAATTTAAAAAATGAAAAATAAATAATCCCATATTTTTGTACTCCTCTCCCTCTACTTTTGTTATTAAGTATTCCGTTACTTCGTAGGTAATAAAAAACCGTTAATTTCGTTAAGATTTAAGGTCAGATGGCGCTTCAAAAGCCCTTTTGTTGGGAATGGGAAAATATGTCAGT
>NZ_JBCEZS010000032.1:0-8179 GCF_038448625.1 Bacteroides sp. GD17 | reverse complement strand
GCATTCCTCTTTTTTATCTCACCTTATGCACATACAGCATATCTTCGATCATCACATGGAGTTCGGGTTCGGTGATACTGCCGGGGTAGAAATGGAAGTAGTGGTTGAGAATGCGGCGTACTTGCTTGACGCAGCAATCGGAAGAGGTGCCGTGCCACTTACCTACCTTGCCCTCATCGAGCGCACGACGAATGATAGCGACATAAGGCGCGATAAGCGCACGCACATCATCGCCTGCACGGACTTGTATCTTCTCTTTGGGTAAGATAATAGTGACTTCGGGATGACAAGAGCGGACAATACGCAAGGCTTCCGTCCAACGATAACCGCAAGCTATTACATCGCGCGTGTCTTTTTTTTTGAATCGTGCTCACTCGCACATACCATTTTCACGATTGTTTTAATCTTTCTTTGCATGATAAATATTATTTAATTAATAAAAGAAGAGGTTATCTCGATTTTCGATTAACTTATCATAGATCTGAGACAACCTCTTTATAAGTTATACAATATTGCTTATTCCATCTCTTGAATGCAACGGATGTGATGCGCATCATACCTTGCCCATCCGCCAAACATTGAAGTATTATAACCGCTACCCTCGCCATTGATTGAAAAGCCCCAAGCATTCGTATTATCTCTTTTATCCCTCGACCACAAAACGGTAAACTTATTCACAAATTGAAAGCTATAAGCGAATCGTCTGTATCCTGTTAAACGGACATAAGTTACCTCTTCCTTATTCGCTCCATATTGTATTAACGCCCCTCCATTATTCATAGTTTTCTCTCGAGTCGCATCCTCTCCGTTCAATTCTGAATACACAGCCGATTTTGAATTTCCAGCATAGCTTGTATCTTTAAAGAAATTCAACAGCACTTCATGAGGAGGGACCCGCCAACCTTGCGGACTCGGATCATAAAACGTCTTAACATTTCCATCCCAAACAGTCTGCTGGGAATACCCCCATTTTAAAATATTCTGAAAGGTCCATTCCGCACTCTGATATGACGGATCCGGCACATACGTGTCTCGTGAAACAACCGAATATCCGTCAGGACCATACATATTCTGCAAGTCGTCCACAACTCCTTCGGTAATAGTTACAAGCTCGACCTTACTTCTCGAAAAGCTACCCGGATTAGGATCTTTTCTTCCATGCGAATATCCTACCCCATTGGCCCTGGAACGTTCCAAATCATCCTTCGGGAATTCTACGAACCCTTTTTGTGCTCCGATATTCCGATCCATCATGGGCAACCAGTTTTCTCCCCGATAGGTGTATTTCTGTTTCCGCTTGTTCTCTTCCGAAACAGCTACATTCCCGTGAGGATCGGGGTTATAATCCGTCACCCAAAGATGCCAGCTCCATAGGATTTTCTTGTCCTTATCATACGCCGCAATCACTCCGTTGCCACCGATTGTGTTCGGAGCCACGCGGCAATGGATATGACATTTGCCCGATTCTTTAAATCCGTCGGTTAATGGCAGACTCGGTAACAGACTATTATCGGCATTGGTCAGTTCCACGATATTACTATGGTCGGAACTGCTATTGGCAACGCCCAGCACGGGGTCGCCCGTATCGCCGTTCTCGCGCGTCTGCCATACTACCTTTACACTACAAATTCCTCCACGACTATTAGCCCATCCTATAAGCTGTGTATTATCTACATCATCTCCGCTACGACGAAACTTAAACGGATCGAAGTGGAAACTACCTCCGGGCTTCACCATAAAGCAGTTGGCGGTAGGAACAAAAGTCGTATTTCCTGTCGAAGCCGAAGCTCCGTTCAGCAACTGCACACGCCCGTCGGCATCGGCTATGTCCTCGGTAGACTTGAATGTAAGATTATAATTATAATTGGTGTTATCCAGCACATTGAAGTCTTGTATAGAATTTCCACCCAGATAGATGCGGTAGACGAGTCGGGTCTTGGTATCGTCTTTGGTCGCTATGAATTGCAGGTAGGAACTGCCTTGCGGTGCCCTCTCCTTGTCTCGCATGGTTTCGTTGGAAATGTTGACCGTGCCACGCACACTGCGAGCCACCCAGCAAGCGGCGGAAGTGGCATCGCTACCAGCATCATACAGTTTCAAGGTATAGTACTGATCCATCAAGTCGGGATAAGAATTTTGCCCTTCGAGGGGAAACACCTGATACTTCAAAGGAGTTTCCTGCAAAGTGACTTCTTGCAGAGTATAACCTCCGACCTTGAAATTCCAACTGACGTTGACCCGTGCCGCCAATCGGCGCAGACGCAAGCGGGCATCGTGGCCTTGCAGACTCTGAATGATGCCTTCCGAAGTAACCGCCACGTGCTCCAAGTGGAGAAAATAGGGCATCTTGTTGATGGCATCGGCAGTGCCTTCGACTATCTTATTTATTTCGGCGGAAGTGATAGTGCAAGTACCCACGTTGGAGGTAGTCAAATTATCGCCCGCCGTACCGTTACGGGCAAGGATATAAAGCTCACTGTCATCATCCGCCTGCAAGGAAAGCGTCGTCTTCTTTCCCAACTCCACGGATTGATTATTGAGCGCAAGGACATAAGTATTATCCTTTTTCTTTTGCACCACGAACACATTAGTCAGTGTGGCAGGTTTGTCTTGTTCTATCCCTCGAGTGGCGGGCGTGGGCAGCAAATCCACTTCCACCACTCCCCTGCTTCGGACAGCAGCACGGCTGGCGCCGCCTTGCGGCGAAGTGAGATCGTAGGCATCCTGCACCTTTTCCGTGTCGAATATCACATCGACGGGAATCGTTTCTCCCACCGCATCGGGGCGGGATGGCGTAATTATTTCATCGTCTTGGCAAGCCGTGCAGCAGCAGACCACCGACACACACAACATTATTGGTAGGAATGACATTCTTTTCATTGGTTTCATTTCTCTTGTATAATACTTTTAAAATTCCATATCGTGATTTACATCGTCCGCATCGCCGATACCAAACACATTACTGTCCGTGATGCTGACGCGGGCATCGGCACTGTTGGCGCCACTCAAGGCAATGTCCAGCTGGTAGACTTTGCCGCGCTCCACGTCGTAATTGTTAATCATATCCGCACCGAGGTAGAAACGATATTCCACCGCAACACCGTTCGCATCGTCGGCCGTTCCGTAGCGATACTCGCCCTTCAACACGATGCAGGTGCAGCCGTCCAAATTGCCCGAAGGTCCGTTGGCAGCAATGTTCTTCCCTTGCGGGGTGACGGATTTTCCACTGCCTTTCAGGTTCTCGGGCATATAGAAGGTGAAGCTGTTGGCGCTTGTAATCAAGTTGACGGACTGCGGGTCCAGATACTCGGAAACCGCAGGCATGGGAGTCTGCTCGTAGAGGTAATAGTTCTTGGGGACGTTCTCCACTTGGGCCGAAGTAATCGTAAGATTCACATCGTCAGGGATACTCCACGAAACGTCTACCCGCGCACCGATGTGCCGCATTTTGGCAAGGAGCTGCAAGGTCTTCTTTACGGTAGAGCCTGAACCCGTGTATGGATAAGGGCCGTACACCATTGCTTGTTGAGTGGAAAAGATATCTTCCGTAGCATAGACGCGAGCAGACAATGCGCTTTCGTCAGAAGTTGAAGCCGCGGAACTACCGAACAAATCGTCCAGTTTATCCGCCGTATTGATGACGATATAGAAACGACTGTTCACATCATCGAAATCGTCGCCTTGGGTCGTAACGGTGGACAGGCCCGTGACGTTATCGGGCTGAATGGCCGTATCCGTGTATTTATTATTTTTCATCAGACTTCCGTCTGTTTTAAACTGAAACACACGTACATCCGTCACCGCCACATCGCCCGCAGCCCTTGTGTTCTGGGGTTCTACCGTTATCTCCTGCGGCATGGCCAGCGAAAGGTCGAGTCGAAGCGACGAGGCGCTCCCGTCGAAGTCCGATTCGCCATCGTCGGCACAAGCAGACAGCAGCAGGGCAACGACCCACAGACGGCATGCCGATTTCATTCCAAAGTATTGTTTTTTATCCTTCATATCTTGTTTTGTTTTTCGGGGGTTAATCTTCTCCTACACCGCTTGCGGGCAGCTTCACGGGGGTGTACTCTTGCATGTCTACGGCTATACCCACAGGCTTGTAGTCGCCATAGAAAGTAAGGCGGAATACGAAGTTGTAGGACTTGCCCGCTTGCAGTTGCTTGTTGAGTGTATAATTTTTCAGCTCCACCAGCTGCGTTTTTGTGGACGCGGTTTGAGTAGAAGTATATTCCACCTTCATGGACAAGTCGAACGTCAGAGGCGCGGAGGCGTCTATCGGAAGCAAAAAGACTTCATCCGAGGCAAATTCGAGCTGCAGCGCAGGGGCGTTATATTGTGGGATAAAGCCGTTGGCGGGCAGGGAGAAAGGGAAAGAAAAGGCATCGGTTGTTCTGGCAGCCGTTGTGATATTTTCTTCCGTCAAGGTATAGCTTCCGCCGTCGGCCAAGCCCTTCACCGTAATGGTAAGGGCAGTGATCTTCTCGGGCTTCACGGGGTACTCCTGCACTTGGAGCGTGGCTTTGGCGCGGGCACACTGTCGGCGGAAAGGCGCACCGGCCAGTGACACGGAGAACGTCTTTTCGTCCGTACCCGTGGATTGGTTGGCTTGAATCTCCGTCGCTTTCAGGGAGGTGGCCAGGAAGTCTTTACCGTTGGGCACGCTTACCTTGTCTCCATCGGTATCTCCTATGGCTGCGGATGTCAGTACGGGATAATCTCCCGCATCGGTCCCCGCGGCATTGTAGGAAAAGAAATAAAGGTCGTATTTTCCTTTGGTCAATTTCAGAGGTTGCTTTGTGCCGCCTATCGTGGCAGGACTTGCCAGCGATGCATCGGACGCGTCTACCTGATAAACGCCTTGACCCAACTGCTTGCCGTCGCGATAGGCGTACACGCTGAAAAGGGTACCTTTGTCTAAGGGCTCGGTAGCGGGAGCGGCTCCCAATGCACGGGTTTCGGCCTGCGGAAGCGCAAAGCGAAGGGTGACCTCACCGTCGGGTTCGGGAGAAACGGGAATATAGGTGTCCGAGTAATCTTCCCACTTGCAGACTTGGACTCCCATTACTTTCGCATCCATACCGTCCAGCAGAATGGTGAAGACGATGTGTTGTCCCTGCTTCCAAGTAGCGGTAGAGGGAGTGACGTAGGACGTTTGGAAACTGTACTCTTGATTGTTGCTCTTCGCTTCGAGTTCGAAACGGAGACGGCTCTGGGTGACAGGAGCCACCAGGCAATAGACCGACACGGGGTTGTCCTTGTCCTCGGGCACAATCTTGGAGGCGTCCGTCGCTGTCATCACCAGTTTGGCGGTATTGCTCAAGCCTGTAAGTACACCGTCGGTAAGTTTCATGTTTCCTTGTCCCGTGAGCCAACTGTTGTCCGAGGTGCTGACAGAGAGTCGTGTCAGGTGAATGTCGTCCGTCAGCGAAGCGGATTTATAGACTTTGCAGGTGAACTTCACCAAGGCATGGTTCAGGGTGAAGGCGGTGGGAGTGCCGGACTGCGCCGTGGCTGCACCCGAATAGAGATAGTCGATCTGGTCGGCGGCATCGAAAGCCACTTCGGGTCTGACGTCCACGCCCGATACATAACTGCCGCTCCGCTGGAAGACGGGAGACAGGGAGGCGGGATGCCAGGCATAGGCATGGAGGGCGGTAGACAAAGGCAGACGAAGGGCGGTGTTCTTCTGCGTGGAGGAGGGTTCCCAAGCGGCGGCGGAGTTGTATACGTAGGTATCGGTGTTTCGGCCGTGGGCGGGTTTGTACTCCGTACCGTCGGTATAGGTGGTGTAGACGCCTATGCTGGAGAGTTCGCCGCCGCTTGTACCTATGTTTGTGATGATACTGCGGGAAAGGGCGGCATCGGCGGCACCTTCCACGGAGACGGAGGAGATGCGGAGGATGTCCTCGCTATCGATGCTTCCTGCGGGCGGGAGGTCGGATTGTCCGTCGGTGCAGGAAGTCAGCGACAACATCGACAAGAGCGAGATGTTTATAAATGTTGCTTTCATTTCAATATCGGGTTTATGTGGCACTGATGTCCGATCCTGCGGTAGTGCCGTTTGTATCGTATTCTTTTATAGTGACGCTGCCGCTCATTTGGAAACGGTCGCCTTGGCGGTAGAGGGTGTAGATGTAATGGGTGGCAGCCTTGTACTGCTTGCTGGTGGCGGTATAGGTGGTGTTTCCCAAGCTGATGTTTAGCGCGTAGGTGCCGGGGTTGATAATGGCGGACCAGGTATGCTCGGTAGCTGCGGCATTGGTCTTGCAGAGGCAACGGACGGATTCGTCGCCGCTTCCTCCGCGAAGGGCCGAGGCGGTGAGGGTGAACACGTCGGTGGTGGGCACGGCTTCGGCAGTCTGATAGTAGACGATGACGGTTATTTTGGTGAAGGCGGGGGCAAAGTTGAAGGTAACTCCCCCGTTCGCGGCTTTCGCTTGTGCCGTCAGTTTGTTGCTTTGGAGGAAGCCGTCACCAGTCTGGTCTTCCTTTATCACGTCGAAAGTGGCGGGATAGGTGGCGGTGAAGGTTTCACCGTTCTCGTAGGTGTAGAAGGGGCCGTCCGTTTCCAACGGGTCTTCGGTCCACACCCATGTCTTTGCATCCGTCAGCTTGTAGGTGCAGGAGGCGGGAGTGAGAGTACTCGAGGCAGTGGTGCGTTTCACCTCTATCACGTCGCCCGCCACGAAGGCGGTTTTGTCATAAGAAGGGGAAACATCGGCACGGGTGAGAACTCGCTCCGCAGCAATATCGGCGGCTATTCGTAAGGGGAATTCCAACAGGGGATTCTCCCGCCCCAACGGGTATTCTTCCTGCCGACAGCCCGAAACGGTCGGAATACCCACCGCCAAGGCGCATACACATAAGAATAGGTTTGTCTTTCGCATCATAGTCTTTTTTATCTATTACTTGTATTGGTTTTCATGTGGAGGCTCCTAATTCTCCTTCCGTCGGATCTCCCCCGCTCCCCCATGAAATATCTTCTTTGGCACTCTCGATGGTAAGCTGACTGCCGCTGATGTTCAGTGTATAGCTGACGGAAGCACCGGGCGTCCATGCAGGGGTAGCGGAAAGGAAAACAGTCTTTTCCATAGCTGTGGGGGCGGTACCGTCGCTGCGGGCAAAGGTGTAGTTCAGCTTCAGAGATACGGAAGAGGGATTGTCTGCAGGGGGAATCAGGTAGAAAGTGGCAAGGGAGCTTGCCGTAGATGTTACATTGACGGAAGATGATATACCCGCTTGGATTTCCTTGTTTGCAGTCCTATCGCTCCATACGCAGGGAGTCTCTCCCGTAGAGGGAGGAATGCGGACAGTGAGCTTGGCTGAAGCGGGGGCGAAAAGGGAAAGAGCGGTAACGGTTTTGACGGTATAGCTTTCACCACCCACAATCTTGATGTTGACTCTGGTCAGTGCATGCGTCATTTTGAAGGCTATCTTTCCGCCTGCGGCATTGGCATAGGTATAGTTCATCAGCGGAACGGCGACCAGTAGATCTGTGCCGTCGGCTTCCTTATCGGGCACGGTATAGGTGAAGGTGAGGTAACCTTTTGCTGTGATTCTATCGGGAAAGGCAGGGTTGCTTCCGCCTGCCGTCGTCTCGTCTACATAGGGCGCGTAGGCAAAGAAGGTGAGCTTATCCGACGGGTTATTCGGCCAGTACCTCAAAGGGGAATACGTCCATGCAGCTTTGTTTTCCGTCCGTTCCACCTTTTGGTTGAACATGAACCCCGGGGTGGCGGCATCGCTGAAGTTATCGGAGGTATGATAGGCAAAAACGCCCATCGTAAGCAAGTTGTCTGTAGTCAGTTCGGCACGTGTTTGCGGATTATCTACGGTGGTGAGGAAACTTATCGGCATGCCGTCTCCCTGCGCTTCATCCTCCGCACTACAAGCTCCGAAGCACAAAAGCGTCGGAAAGCCAACAATAAACAGTAAGTGTTTTATTCCTTTCATGTCTTTTAAAATCATGGTCAAAGAGCCCTTTATTTTACTTTTTTCTATAGTGGTCGGGAAGGGAGATCCAACCCTACCCGACCTTAATTGTTCCGATGTAATCGGATAGATAGAGAGTTATTCTACAGGTGTTGCAGTTACCTCATTTCCCCATGCATTTACCTCAGCCTTTTCTATTATGATTTCGTGCAGGTTGATGACGAGTGTATACTGATAGGTTTTC
>NZ_JBCEZS010000031.1:0-8583 GCF_038448625.1 Bacteroides sp. GD17 | reverse complement strand
TGTGGTATCTTCTAAAATATCGAGAATGGAAAGCACTGGTTCAATTAAAAGTTAAGAATTAAAAATGATAAGAGGGACCTAATTGTGGATGACGCGGTCGTTCAGCTCTGCCAGCTTGGCATTGTTCCAGCGGTCGGTTGTTCCCACCAGGTAGCCGGTGATGCGTTGCAGCTTGTCGATGTGCCGGTTGCCACATTTGGGGCATACTTCCAGGTCGGGCGTAGAGTTCTCGTAACCGCATTCCAGGCAACGGTTGCGGTTGTGGTTCACGGAGCCGTAGCCGATGTTGTAGCGGTCCATCATATCTACCACGCGCATAATGACTTCCGGATTGTGGGTGGCGTCTCCGTCCATTTCTACATAGAAGATGTGGCCGCCGCGCGTCAGGTCGTGATAGGGAGCTTCCACTTCCGCCTTGTGGCGGGCACTGCATTTGTAGTACACCGGAATGTGGTTGGAATTCGTGTAGTAATCGCGGTCTGTAATTCCCGGCAAGCTGCCGAACTTCTTACGGTCTACGCGTGTGAACTTTCCCGAAAGCCCTTCGGCCGGGGTGGCAAGCACACTGTAATTGTGCTGATATTGCTCGGAGAACTGGGTGGCGCGATCGCGCATATAAGTCACAATCTTCAGTCCCAGGTCCTGCGCTTCTGCTGATTCTCCGTGATGTTTTCCGATGAGGGCCACCAGGCATTCTGCCAGTCCGATGAAACCGATGCCCAGCGTTCCCTGGTTGATGACGGAAGCGATGGTATCGTTCGGCTTCAGCTTTTCGCTGCCCAGCCACAAGGCGGACATCAGCAACGGGAATTGTTTGGCGAATGCCGTTTTCTGGAATTCCATGCGTTCGTGCAGCTGGCGTGCAGTTACTTCGAGCATGGCATCGAGTTTGGCAAAGAATTTGGAGATGCGCAGTTCCTTGTCCTCTATGTTCATGCACTCGATGCCCAGACGCACGATGTTGATGGTAGAGAATGAAATATTTCCGCGCCCGATGGATGTTTTCGGTCCGAAACGGTTTTCAAAGACACGTGTACGGCAGCCCATCGTGGCTACTTCGTACTGGTAGCGTTGCGGATCGTCGGCCTTCCAGTCTTCGCTCTGGTTGAAGGTAGCATCCAGGTTCAGGAAGTTGGGGAAGAAGCGGCGGGCAGTCACTTTGCAGGCTAGCTGGTAGAGGTCGTAGTTGCGGTCTTCCGGCAGATAACTCACTCCACGTTTCTTTTTCCATATCTGAATGGGGAAGATGGCTGTCTCTCCGTTGCCCACACCTTGGTAGGTACTCTTCAGTAGTTCGCGGATAATGCAGCGCCCTTCGGCCGAAGTGTCCGTTCCGTAGTTGATGGAGCTGAACACCACCTGGTTTCCTCCGCGCGAATGGATTGTATTCATATTGTGTATAAACGCTTCCATCGACTGATGTACGCGCGCTACGGTCTTGTTTATGGCATGCTGGACGATACGCTTCTCGTCGGACAGCCCGTCCAATGGTTGTTGCAGGTAGTCGGTCAGCTCTTTTTGATAGAGATGCGAGTAATCTTTCCCGTTCAGTTCTTCCAGGTTCTTGATTTCTTCGATGTAGCTGTTTCGCACGTAGGGAGCCAGATAGAAGTCGAAGGCAGGAATGGCCTGTCCGCCGTGCATCTCGTTCTGTGCCGTTTCCAGCGAGATACATCCCAGGATGCTGGCAGTCTCGATGCGCTTTGCCGGACGTGATTCTCCGTGTCCGGCAGAGAAGCCGTACTTCAGGATACGGTCCAGGGGGTGCTGCACGCACGTCAGGCTCTTGGTGGGATAGTAATCCTTATCGTGGATGTGCAGGTAATTATGGTTGACGGCATCCAGCACCTCTTCGCTCAGCAGATAGTCGTCTACAAACGGTTTGGTGGTTTCGCTGGCAAACTTCATCATCATGCCTGCCGGCGTGTCTGCATTCATATTGGCGTTCTCGCGCGTGATGTCGTTGGACTTGATGTTGATGATTTCCAGAAACATGTCGCGCGTCTCTGCTTTACGGATGGCGGTAGCTATTTTCTCTTCATTGAAACCGACGACGCGTCCGTCACGCTTGAGTACTGTCTGTATCATAACCTTTTAGACTAATATGGTATTATTTATTCTGTTTAATTGCGGGGACAAAGGTATCACTCTTATTTGTATGTTTTCTGTTTTGGGAAACTTTTTCGTTTCTAAAAAGTGTTAATCAGTTGATATACAGTGGTTGTTGTTGCTGAAATGGAAAACTTTGCTAATATTATTGTTCCTAAAGTTTCTCGTTACTGATAATTACTTTCCGTAGTTGTGACGTCAAATTTCGAAATGTCAAATGAAGATAAATCTTTTGGGCAGATTACGATTTTTCGAATACTTTAGTTATATTTGCATCCATTGATTTCTTTAAGGCGTTCGTCCTTACTAAAGTACCATTAAATACAATACAAAAAATCAATTAAAGAAAGGATGAGTATGGCAAATGTATTTCCTCCATTTAAGATTGATATAGCCGGAGCTTTCTGTGTACCCAGTGCATTGAAAGACGCTCGCGTGCGGTATCAGAGTGGACAAGTGAGCCGGCAAACCTTGCAGGCGATTGAAGATGCAGAAGTGCGCAACCTGGTGGAACGATTGAAGGCGGGAGGCATGAAGGTCGTTTCGGATGGAGGCTTTCGAAGCCGCGACTTCCTGGAAGGCTGGAACGGTTTTCATTCTAAAGGTCCGTTCTCCGAAGGTTCTGCCTTGGAAATTACAGAACGGATCAGTTTGTCCGAACATCCCATTTTCGAGGAATTTGCCTTTTTGCTTTCCATAGCAGGAGAGGGTGTGATGGCGAAACAGCATATCCCTTCGCCGGCCGAAGTTATGACTCAGATTCTTCAGCGTGTGGAACGCACCCAAATGGAAACCGTTTATCCCGACGTCAGGCTCCTGACGGATGATATTGCCGCTTGTTATCGTTTTCTGCTTACCAAACTCTATGATGCCGGTTGCCGTTACATTCAATTTGACGGAGTGAATTCTGTTATTATGGAGGAGACTATTCGTCTGAACAACCGTGTTTTGCGCGAACGTCCGTCCGGAATGTACGTTGCTTTTCATGCACCTACGGGCATGTTGATTCAGCTTCATGGAGCCGATGCCTATTTCCTGAATTATGATTGCGGTTCGTGCGACCGTAACCGTTTGCTGTGGTTTATACACGAGAAGGAGGCGGTTTTTGGTTTTGTACTGTCCCGTTATCCCAATGAAGACGAGTTGGACGAGTTGCAAGCCAAGACGGAAAGTGTGCTGAATTATATTCCTTTAAAACGCTTCACGTTATGCTTGCCCGA
This sequence comes from Bacteroides sp. GD17, assembly GCF_038448625.1. NCBI lineage: Bacteria > Pseudomonadati > Bacteroidota > Bacteroidia > Bacteroidales > Bacteroidaceae > Bacteroides > Bacteroides sp. GD17. The sequence goes on along the minus strand of NZ_JBCEZS010000031.1, from coordinate 5,254 downwards.
TGCAAGCGTATTTCTTTCTCCTTCGGATGATGACGAAGCCAAGCAGTGGGAAACCGTGCGGCTGGGAATGGAAATGGTAGAGCGTATATTCTCTTAAATGTGCAATGCGCCACTTCGTCGTTCGAAATGCCACACTTTATCAGGGCAAATGCCACACTTTGTAAATGCAAATGCCACACTTCGTAAGACTTGCCCTGAGGCATTTGACTTAACGAAGTGTGGCATTTGATTTTTCGGATAATAAGGAGTGCTGTTTATTTGATTACTTCAGCCAGCTTTTCCTGCAATTCGTCACCATGCAGTCCGCGGGCGATGATAGTACCTTCGCCATCGATGAGTACAGTGTGAGGAATGCTGCTTACAGCGTACAATTTAGCACCTTCGCTGTTCCAGTATTGCAAGTCGGACATTTGCGGCCAAGTGATGTTCAGCTTCTTGATGCCCTCTTTCCATGATTCGCCGTCGCGGTCCAAAGATACGCCGACGATTTCGAAGTTCTTGTTTTTGTATTTGGCATAAGCTTCTACCAGGTTAGGCATTTCGCGACGGCAAGGACCGCACCAGCTTGCCCAGAAGTCAATGAGGACAACCTTTCCTTTACCTGCGTAGTCCGACAGTTTCACTGCCTTTCCTTCCGGAGTCTGCATTTCGAAGTCTGTGAATTTCTGGCCTACGGCAGTAGCTTTCATCTTCTCTACATTGCCTTTAATCTTGTTGACGATTTCGTCATTATCGTAGGCGGCCGGGATTTGCGGCATCAGCGGGTCGAGTTCCGCTACATCCATATAGTAGTAATTCTGCTTCAGCAGGAGTATACCTACCGGGTTGGTGATGTTTTGCTTGATAGCTGCCTTGGTGATGTCTATCATCTTATTTTCCAGCACATCCATTTCTTTGATTTTTGCATCACGCTGTTCGTCGTTCAGAGTGGTGTCCGACATGGATTCGTAGATATCTTTCATTTGCTTGTTCAGACCGCTGGACTGATTCTTGATTTCCTGATAGATATCATTATTCGCTGTACCGGTAGCAGATTTATTCTCTTGCGCCAGGTTGATTTTGATTTTTCCGTTTTCCAGGAAGAAATCAATAGCCACGCCATCTTTTCCGGCTGCTTGGTAAGTGATATAACGGCTGGCAGTAGTGTCTTGTGTACCTTCAAAAGTAAATGTTCCGCCTTTGATAATTGCAGAATCCAATTTCACCAATTGGCGTCCTTGCACAGTTTGCAGATATACAGTGTCGCCATCGGCAGCACCTTCTACGGTTCCGGTCACGGTGTAACCCTTGTTCCCGCCGTTACAAGCTGCAAATACAGCGGCCACAGCGAGCAGATAAGTAAACTTTTTCATTGCTTGTTCTTTTTATGAATAATTATAGTCGCAAAGATAGCAATAAAAAATCCTCTCCGGCACGAACCGAAGAGGATTTTATAGTTTTAATCCCAATATTTAATGAAAAAATGCTGTGCTTACTCTTATTCAGCAGCAGCTTCTGTAGCAGGAGCCTCTTCGGCAGCAGCTTCGGTTGCTTCTTCAGCAGGAGCTTCGGCAGCGGCTTTAGCAGCATTTTCAGCAGCTTTCTTTTCAGCCAGTGCTTTAGCTTTTTCTTCGTTTACTTTCTTTTCAGCTTCCAAGCGTGCTTTTGCTTCAGCTTTCTTAGCCTCTTCTTCTTTAGCCTTCAGAGCAGCCAAACCACTTTGTTTGTTGTTCTTCCAAGCTTCGAACTTAGCATCTGCTTCTGCTTCGCCAAATGCGCCTTTAGCCACACCGCCAAGGAGGTGCTTCTTCATGTAAATACCTTCGCGAGAAAGGATGTTACGAACAGTGTCGGTAGGTTGTGCACCTTTCATCACCCAGTCCAGTGCGCGGTCGAACTTCAAATCTACTGTGGCAGGATTGGTGTTAGGATTGTAAGTACCAATCTTCTCAATAAATTTACCATCACGTGGTGCTCTTACGTCTGCAATAACGATAGAGTAGAAAGCGTAGCTTTTACGTCCATGTCTTTGCAATCTGATTTTTGTTGCCATTTAAATAAATGTTTTAATTAATGATTTGAATAATGCTACTATCTCGTAATAGCGGCTGCAAAGGTAAGAAATCTTTTTGGATTATAAATTATAAACCTCAGAAAACTTTAAGAGTACCTCCGGGGATATCTTATTAAGATAGCCAGCAAGGCGCATATTCCCATACAAAACGGGTAATAAAGATTGCCGATGATGCTGAGCGGTGATACGTTTGCCAGCCCGGCGGCAATCAACATTTGTGCTCCGTAGGGAATCAGTCCTTGTATGAGGCACGAAAAGGTGTCGAGTATGCTTGCCGTTTTTCTGCGGTCCAGGTGGAAGCGTAGGGCGATGTCTTTGGCAATCGGTCCGGTGGTGATGATGGCAATGGTGTTGTTGGCGGTGCACAGGTTGGCGATGCTGACAAGTGCGGCAATGCTCAGTTCGGCGCCCCGCTTTCCGGTGACGTGGCGTGTGAGGCGTGAGATGATGAAGTCGATTCCGCCGTTGTAACGGATGGTTTCGAGCATGCCGCCTGCCAGTAGGGTGATGATGATGAGTTCGCCCATGCCCGTGATGCCCGTTCCCATAGCACCAAACCAGTCGAAGAAGGCGGTGCTTGCACTTACGCTTTCGGTGGCGGCGGTTCCTATGCTGATGGCTCCCGTTGCCGTACAAATGCCGATGATCCCTGTCGATACGATTCCGAGCAACAGCACCAGCATCACGTTTACGCCGGCTATGGCTGTTCCCAGTACGATGAGGTAGGGGATTACCTTAACCCATTCAATGGCCTGCATTTGTGCAGGGGCAGATACCGATAGTCCTTGGAAGATATAGATGCACAGCACAATGAGTGCTGCCGGTACCACAATCATGAAGTTCACCCGGAATTTGTCCCTCATCACGCAATCCTGCGTCTTGGTCGAAGCGATGGTAGTGTCCGAAATAAACGAAAGGTTATCTCCGAAGAACGAACCGCCCACCACGATGGCGACCATGTAGGGCAGGTCGATGCCTGTTTTCTCTGCCAGTCCCACGGCTACGGGCGTCAGTGCAACAATCGTTCCTACGCTGGTGCCGATGGAGAGCGAGATAAAGCAGGCGGCGATGAAGATACCTGCCAGCAGCAGATTGTCGGGCAGTATATGCAGCGTCAGGTTGACTGTTGCGTCGATGGCTCCCATCTGTTTGGCGCTTTGTGCAAATGCTCCGGCAAGGATGAAAATCCATACCATCAGCATGATGTTCTTGTTGCTGGCACCTACGGAAAACTGATAGACGCGCTGCTCCAGTTTCAGTCCGCGCGTGATGGCGATGGCGTAGCAGGATGATATCAGAAAAGCAACCGTAATGGGGACTTTATAGAAATCATTCACCAGGAGAGACGTCACCAGGTAGAGGCAGAGGAATACTGCCAGCGGGCTCAGTGCCCACCAGCCGCCTTTTTGCTTTTGGGTTGTATCTGTAGTTAAGGGCATATTGCTTTAAAATATATTCTCTAATTAGTTATAGCATCTCGTATGACAAAGCCGCCGCAAAGATACAAATAAAAAGAGCGGAACAAATCGAATTGTTCCGCCCCTCTGTTTTAATTTTTAATTTTTAAATATCAATTACAGCGTCACTCCCGTCTTGAAGATGGCTATTTCCTTGTAACCTTTCTTTTCGTTGTTTACGAATTCGCCGCTTGCTACCTTTATTATATAGTCGATAAATCTTTCGCAAGTCTTCTCCATCGGTTCGTTCTCAACGATTACGCCTGCATTGAAGTCAATCCAGCCCGGCTTGTTTTTTGCCAGTGCAGAGTTGGTCGAAATCTTCATTGTCGGTACGTACGTTCCGAACGGTGTTCCGCGTCCCGTGGTGAACAGCACCATGTGGCATCCGCAGGAGGCGAGGGCAGTAGCTGCCACCAGGTCATTGCCCGGAGCCGACAGTAGGTTCAGTCCCTTCACTTTCAGGCGTTCGCCATAGGCAAGCACACCTTCCACATAGCTCTTGCCACATTTCTGGGTACATCCCAACGCCTTGTCTTCCAGCGTGGAAATACCGCCTGCCTTATTACCCGGAGACGGATTCTCACCCACCGGCTCGCCGTGCGAAAGGAAGTATTCCTTGAAATCATTAATCAGCTTCACCGTCTCTTCAAACAGCTCCTTGTTGCGGCACCGATTCATCAAGATGGTTTCCGCACCAAACATTTCCGGTACTTCCGTCAGCACGCTGGTGCCGCCTTGTGCCACCAGGAAGTCGGAGAACATGCCCAGCAACGGATTGGCGGTGATTCCTGAGAATCCGTCCGATCCGCCACACTTCAGTCCTACGCGTAGTTCGCTCAAAGGAATCTCTTCGCGTTGGTCTTGGCTTGCCTTTTCATGCAGTTCGCGCAGCAGTTTCATGCCTTCTTCAAATTCGTCGCCTACCTTCTGAACCACCATGAACTTTACGCGATCCTGGTCGTAGTCGCCCAGGAATTCACGGAATACGTCCGGTTGGTTGTTCTCGCAGCCCAATCCTACCACGAGCACTGCGCCTGCATTGGGATGCAGCACCATGTCGCGAAGGATTTTCTTAGTATTTTCGTGGTCGTCGCCCAGCTGTGAGCAACCGTAGTTATGCGGATAAGCCATGATTGCATCCACGCCTTTTCCGTCCGTTTCGCGGCGCAGGGCTTCGGCCAGTTGGTTGATGATGCCGTTGACGCAACCCACGGTCGGGATGATCCAGATTTCATTGCGCACACCTACATCACCGTTTTTGCGGCGATAACCTTTGAAGGTCAGGTTCTTTTTCGGGATGTTCAAGTCTGCATTTACAGGGTTGTATGTGTATTCCAGCAATCCGGCAAGATTCGTCTTGATGTTGTTCTCGTTCATCCAGTCGCCCTGTTTCTGTGCTTGCTTGGCATGGCCGATGGGATAACCGTATTTGATGACGTCTTCGCCTTCTGCAAAATCTTTCAGTGCAAATTTGTGTCCGGCCGGTACATCCTCGTTCAAGGTGATCTCCTTTCCGTCTACCGTGAGTTTTTCACCTGCCGGTAGTGTTACGATAGCTACTGCCACATTATCGGCAGGATTGATCTTTAGAAATTTAGTTTCCATTTTTATAGTGTAAATTAGTTAGTTGCTTAAATGGGAATTTAGGGGCGTAGCGCCCCGGCAAGATTTCCTTTCGGCATGTTTGCGCATCCTAAGGCTGAAAGCCTTTCATCTATCAGCCCAGGGCAACGCCCTGGGT
>NZ_JBCEZS010000030.1:0-8819 GCF_038448625.1 Bacteroides sp. GD17 | reverse complement strand
GAATATTTTCATATTCGGCTTAATATCAACCTCTTGTGTTTTCATACCAATGTACGAAATAATCAAAGTCTTCGCAGAACTTGGTACGTTCGGTAATGTAAAATCACCATCTACACCAGTAATAGCACCAATTTGTGTACCTTTTACCAATACAGAGGCTCCAATAACTGGCTGCCCGTCTTCCTCAGAAATTACAACACCTGTAACTTTCTGTGTTTGGGCAGTTACTAGGCCTATTCCTACAAAAAGACAGGCCAATAACAGCATTAATTTTCTTTTCATAAATTCTCTCTTAAAGTTTAACTTTACATTAATTGTTTCTTTACTCTAACAAAATGCAAATATATTAATAAAACTGAAACGAACAATTATTTTATTGAAAAAACCTTGTAAATCTATCATTTTGTTAATAGGTATCAGCGTTTTATGCTTAATAGCAGCTTTTTTGCACTTAAAAATGCATAAATAAAGAGAAACCTCCTGTCACTTTGATTTGCCTTTTTTAGCCTTGTTTTCCAAGAAATACATATCTTTTAAAACAAAATGGTTAAAAAACAGGCCTTCATGAGCGAAAACGAACTTTTATTTGAGACAAATTGAGAGTTTTTAAATACTAAATGCAAATCAAGAACTAAACATAAAAAGACACTTTTTAGAGATATTAATTCTTGTTCAATACGCATAGAGCACATAATATCGTCTTATTTGTTTATAGTATTAATTAAAATCGAGAGAAATGAGTAAGATTATTTACAATTTAGTGTACAACAGAAAAAAAAGCCTGAACAAGAAGGGAATGGCATTAGTGCAGGTAGAAGCCTATTTGGATAGAAAAAAGAAATATTTCTCCACCAAGGTCTATCTGAAGCCGGAACAATGGGATGCTAAGAAGCTTGTCGTCAGAAATCACCCAAATGCAGATGCATTGAACAGAGTGATATATGGATATATGGCGGCAATAGAAAAAAAGGAGTTGGAGCTATGGCAACAAGGAAGGCGTATTTCTTTAGATTTGCTCAAGGATGTCTTGAGTACAAGCGAAAATAACTCCTCCTTTATACCTTTTTTCAGGCAAGAGGTAGCCAACTCAGCACTAAAGGAAAGCACTAAGCGCAATCATCTTTCCACCCTTGCATTGCTACAAGAGTTCAAAAAAGACGTGTCTTTTTCTGATTTGACATTCGAGTTTATATCTTCATTTGAATACTTCTTGCAGTCAAGAGGTTACCACACAAACACAATAGCCAAACACATGAAACACCTGAAGCGGCATATCAATGTCGCTATCAACAAGGATTATATGGAAATACAGAAATATGCTTTCCGCAAATATAAAATCAAAACTGTAGAAAACAAACATACGCATCTAGTTCCGGAAGAGTTGGAGAAATTGGAAAAACTGAACTTAACGGGGAGATATGTGAAATACCAAAAAACGCTGGATGCATTCTTGTTTTGTTGTTATGCAGGAATGAGATATTCGGATTTTATAAACTTATCGCCGAATAATATAGTGGAGATTCGCCAAGAAACCTGGTTGATATACAAGTCTGTGAAGACAAATACAGAGGTCAGACTTCCTTTATATCTTCTCTTTGAGGGTAAAGGAATTGCGATACTCGAGAAATATCAGGATAATCTGCAAGAGTTCTTTCATCTAAGAGATAATTCGAATGTAAACAAGGACTTAATTGTCATTGCCCGGATGGCAGGATTATCAAAGAAAATCTCGTTTCACACTGCACGCCATACCAATGCCACCTTATTAATTTATAATGGGGTGAATATTACAACCGTACAGAAGTTGTTGGGGCACAAGAGTGTGAAAACAACCCAAGTATATACCAATGTGATGGATATGACCATTGTGAATGATTTAGAGAAACATCATTCGCTCTTATTTAAATCAAAAAAGAAGTAGTTGAATATTCATTCACACCTTGCGAACGCTTATTCGCACTGCGCGAATACATATTCAAGCACTGCGAATATCTGTTCGCAAGCTTTGAATAGAGAATAGTTACTGAAAAAAAGAAGTTTCCTCTTTATACTCCCGACTTTTTCTTTTAATATCAGATAGAACTTTTGTACTTATATTCCTAAGAAGACGTACATAAGAATAGTATTTCTAATTGTTAACACCGCTTATTTTTAGTATATTGATATAAATAAAGGACTGCATTTCAAATCCTTTATATAAAAAACGAACTAAGATACATTTTCTGAATTCATATATAATTAATGTATGAAATGACTTTATCCCCTTTTTAACATAGCAAATGTTAACCAAAGTATCTATATACCCTATAGACCAATAGATTAGAGATTGGAAGCAAAGAATGAAACAAACGATTCAAAGCATTTTTTATAAATATGGCGTTTTATAACGCCAATTGCTTGACCTCCTACATTTATATATATTGGATCTTTTTTGTAGATACTTACTTATATCCAAATCTGAAGTTTTGACCAACTAAAAAATAACAAAGTTGCTTACTCGCTTTTATGTTGTAAATATATATTTTATTAGCATAAAGTGTATAAGAGTAATTTATATATAGATATATAGTTTATGCTGAAAGCAAGTAGTTTTGAAAATGCATTATAAAAGTAGATTGCAATAGGTAATTTATTGTTTATCAAAGCATTATTTGCATCTTAAGAAGAAAATAGGTAGAATTCTATTATTTCAATCGTCATTACATATACTTATAAGTGACATTATCTATTATATACCAAGTTCATTGTAAAATATAAAACGTTATATATCAGTCATATATAATATCTATAGTTCTGCGAAGACTTTGCGGATTTCGTTTATTGGTATGCAGACACAGGAAGTGCCAATTAGCCCTAACGTAAAAGTTGTCCTAAAATCTGATTCAGAGGTGCTTGATGAAGTAATGGTGGTTGCTTATGGTACAGCTAAAAAATCGACATTTACGGGTTCGGCTTCTGTGGTGAAGGCTGATAAGTTGGAGAAACGACAAGTTTCTAATATAACGAATGCATTGTCTGGTAATGTTGCCGGTGTGCAAACCACAAGCAGCAACGGCCAACCGGGTACTTCAGCTACGGTACGTATTCGTGGTATCGGTTCTATGGCATCTAGTAATGAACCGCTATATGTAGTGGATGGTATTCCGTTTGACGGTGATATTTCTTCTATTAACTCACAAGATATTGAGACGATGACTGTGTTGAAAGACGCTGCTGCGGCTGCTCTTTACGGTGCTCGTGGTGCCAACGGCGTTATCTTGGTTACAACAAAGAAAGGTAAAACCGGTGAAGCACGTATCTCTGTAGATGCACGTTGGGGAAGCAATTCCCGCCAAGTGGGCAAATATGATGTGATAGAGAGCCCTGATGTGTATATGGAGACTCTTTATAAAGCTCAGTACAATGCTGCTTATTACAAGCTGGGACGCACTCCTGAAGCATCTCACGCCTATGCCAATGCACAGCTCTTCCCGGCTATCGGTTATCAAATATATACTTTGCCTCAAGGTGAAGGACTGATTGGAATGGATGGAAAAATCAATCCGAATGCCAAGTTGGGTTACAGTGACGGTCAATACTACTATACACCTGATGATTGGACAAAAGGAACTATCTCCAGCCAGTTGCGTCAAGAGTATAATTTGAGCGTATCAGGTGGTACCGATCGTTTGAACTACTACTTTTCTGCCGGTTATCTGGAAGATAACGGTGTGATTGAGAGTTCTGGTTTCAACCGTATTTCTACCCGTATGACTGTGGATTATCAAGCAAAAAAATGGTTGAAGTTCGGTACTAACATGGGATATACCAACTCAAAAAGTAAATATCCGGGTGAACAGACTGCAACCAATTCTTCAGGAAACGCATTCTATCTTGCTAATGAAATTGCTCCGGTAATCCCGATGTTCGTACGCAATGCTGACGGTTCGCTGGCTCGTGACAGGAATTCGGGTAAGCCTATTTATGATTATGGTGATGGCAGTAGTACAAATGCTACCCGTAACTGGATGTCTATGTCAAACCCGAAAGGAGACTTGCTTTATAATAAGGAAGAGTATCTGATGGATATTCTTAATGGTAAGTGGTTTGTAGAACTGAGTCCGATTGAAGGGCTGAAATTAACCGGATCATTGGGTGTTTACATTGACAACACACGCTACAACTATTTGGGTAACAAGTATTACGGACAATCTGCAAGCTACGGTGGTTCCGTACAACAGGAACATATGCGTACATCTGCTTTCAACCAGCAGTATCTGGCTACTTACAGAAAAAGTTTCGGTCTGAATAACTTTGATGCGTTAGTGGGTTATGAAAGCTATGACTACCGCTATGAGTATAGCTATGCAACCGGTCAGAACCTCTATAAGGATTATGACTTTACGGTAAACAACTCTATTGATAATAAACGTGGTGGTGGTGCTCGTGATGAATATTCCACAAGAGGTATTATCGGTCGTATCAACTATGACTACAACGAAAAATACTTTGCCAGTGCTTCTTATCGTCGTGATGCTTCTTCACGTTTCCATCCCGACAAGCGTTGGGGTAATTTCTGGTCGGCCAGTGCTGCATGGGTTATCAGCAAAGAGAGCTTTATGGACGATGTAGCATGGATAGAGATGCTGAAGTTGAAGGCTTCTTTCGGTCAGCAAGGTAACGATGCTCTGCTGAGAAACGGTTACGCAAACTACTATCCGTATATCGACCAATTCTCAATGACTGGTGCCGATGGTATATTCTCTGACGGTACGCTTTATTACAAAGGTAATCCGGATATTACTTGGGAAAAGAGTAATGCTTTCAATGTTGGTACAGAATTCGCACTCTTTAGAAACAAATTGGAAGGTTCGGTAGAATATTTCAGCCGCAAAACCAGTGATATGCTTTACAACAAGCCGGTAGCTAACTCCAACGGTTACAGTTCCATCCCGATGAATATCGGTTCTATGACCAACTCGGGTGTTGAACTCGATTTGACTTACAATGCTATCAATACCAATGATTTGAAATGGAGTATCTTTGGCAATGCCACCTTCTTGAAGAATAAGATCAATGAACTGCATCCCGACCTGGAAGGTGAACTGATCAGTGGATCACGTATCTATCGCGAGGGTGAATCAATGTATCAACTTTATCTCGTGAAGTATGCGGGTGTTGATCCTACTACCGGCCAAGCTCTCTACTGGGCAAAGGATGATGACGGCAAAGCTTATACTACTTCTAACTACGCAGTTGCTTCTAACAGCAAAGAGGCGAGTGGCGACTTGCTCCCCACTGTTTACGGTGGTTTTGGTACAAGCTTGGATTTCTATGGTTTCGACTTCTCCATTCAGCTTGCCTACCAATTGGGTGGTAAGATCTGGGACTATACCTATCAAGATCTTATGCATGGTGGCAACAGCTCTAACGGTGGTCACAACTGGCACAAAGACATAGCCAAAGCATGGACACCCGAACATCCGAATACTGATGTTCCTCGTCTGTGTTCAACCGAAGAATACGATGCAAGCTCCAGCTCCGACCGTTGGATCGTATCTTCCAATTATTTGTCTATCAATAATATTACTTTAGGATATACCTTACCCAAACGATTGCTCCGTAACATTGGAGTAGAAACACTGCGCATTTATGGTGCTGCCGACAATGTAGCATTGTTCGCCGCACGTAAGGGCTTGGATCCGCGTCAGGGCTATGTATCTTCTACTACTGCTACTTATGGTGCTTTACGCAGTATTTCGGCAGGTGTAAAATTAACGTTCTAAACTATCACTATTTAAAGTTGAATAACAATGAAAAATATAAAGTTTAAATTATTAGCATCGACACTTCTAAGCGTATCGCTTATAGGTTGTAATGATCTGGATACTGAGCCCCTGGGAGCCATCGTAACGGGTGATCAGAAAGAGCAGGTTGTGGCTTCTGACCCTGAAATGGTTTCGGCAAGCGTTACGGGTATCACGGCAATGTTCAGCGTTTATGGAAATGCAATTCCTACCTCTTTCGGGCATGATGACTTCGGCTATGGTTCTATTATGTTAAACCTGGATAGTCGTGGTACCGATATGGTGGGATTGGACAACGGTTATAACTGGTTTACCCGCTCCATGACTTTTGAAGACCTTTATTTTACTTATCGTCCGACAAACATCTTGTGGCGTACGATATACAATCAGATTTATACGGCTAACTCTGTAGTAGGAACTATCGATCCGGACACGAACGAAAATGAGTTGCAGTATTATCTAGCACAAGCGTTATCTATTCGGGCATTCGATTATTTTGTGTTGGCTCAGATGTATCAACACACTTATAAAGGTCATGAATCGGCGCTTTGTGTACCTCTGATTACAAACGAAAATGCTAATGAAGCAGCTGCCAATGGCTGTGCCCGTGCTACAGTGCAAGAGGTTTATGACCAAATTATGGCTGACTTGAATAAGGCTATTACTCTGCTGGAAACTACCACCAAAACCCGTGGCAATGACAAACGATACATCAGCAAGGAAGTAGCTCATGGTCTGCGTGCCCGCGTCAACCTGACTATGCAGAATTGGAGTGCGGCAGCTGCCGATGCTCAAAAGGCAATTGAAGGTAGCGGGGCTCCTTATAGCCGCGATGAAGTCAGCAAACCCGGATTTACAGAAAGTAGCGATCACTCTTGGATGTGGGCTATTGTTATTGCTGAAACGGACCGTGTAGTAACCTCAGGTATTGTGAATTTCGCTTCGCACATGGGCTCATTGAACTATGGTTATGCCTCTGTAGGCGCATGGCGTATGATTAACAAGAAGTTATTCAACGAAATACCCGAAACAGATGTCCGCAAGGGTTGGTGGCTTGATGCCAATAAACATTCGGATAACCTGAATGAAGCACAGGTAGCTCAGGCTGCGAAGTACGGTTGCCCGGCATACTCACAGATGAAATATGGTCCTTACAAAGATGTGCTGGCTCAGAGTACCAATGCCAGCGATATTCCTTTGATGCGTGTTGAAGAGATGTACCTTATTCTGGCAGAAGCACAAGCTATGGGTGGAAATCCGGCAACCGGTGCTGCAACTCTGCAGAAGTTTGTAAACGACTACCGCGATCCGGCTTACAAGTGCACTGCATCCAGTGCAACCGCTGTACAAGATGCCGTTTGGGAACAACGTCGTATTGAACTTTGGGGTGAAGGTCTTTCTTATTTTGATATCCTGCGTCTGAACAAGGGTATAGATCGTCGTGGAGCAGGATTCCCGGCTGCTTATGTATTCAATGTTCAGCCCGGTGATAATACATTGATCTACCGTATTCCTGAAAGCGAAGAACAAGGTAATTCACTCATTTCTTCGGCTGACAACAATCCGGTAACGTCTATCCCGTCTCCGGTAGCAGATAACTAATTAACCAAGGTAAACTAATCGTAAAAGTATTTATATATGAAGCTTTATAAATCAATCATATCAATGGCGCTACTAGCCATCATGACAACTTTTGTCGGCTGTAGTACCGATGGCTATTGGGACGAAGCTCCCGCAGAGAATGGAGTGAAATATACTTTTGATCAGAAGGAGCAGACTCGTTCTATTGCAGGCAACGAAACGCTGACTGAAATCAAAGTACCAATGACTCGTAATACAAAGTCGGGATCATCTACAGTTTCTGTAACTGCAAAGTTCAGCCATACTGTGCTGAGCGGCCCTTCTGAAGTTACATTTGCAGATGGAAGCAACACTGCTTTCTATACTATTGCTGTGGGGGATATTCAAGTAGGAGTAGCCTATTCAGCAACCCTCTCTATCGCTGAAGATGCTACCTCGGTGGCAGGTACTTCTACCGCAACTATCAAGCTGAGTAAAGCCTACAATTGGATACCGGCAGGTACTGCACAATTCTATTCTGGTTGGTCTGGTACTATTGGTGACGAAGGTCTTGTAGGTGATGGCGTGAAAGTAGAAATAGAAGAGGCCGAAGGTAGCAACGGCTTGTATCGTATGTTGAGCCCCTACTACTATTCTGAAAAAGCAGCTGAAGCGACCGGGGTAACCTTGAAGGAAGGTAGTCACATTCAATTTACTGTAAATAAAGCCAATGGAGCCGCTGTAGGCTTCCCTGTTGTTGTTCAAGCAATGGGCGAATCAAGCAACGATGATGGTAACTATTATTTTGTTTACACAGAGGGCGATAATGGCTGTTCCTTCGAAAATGATGGTAACCTTTATATAGTCAATGCTGTAATTGGTTACGATGAAGGTGGAAATAGTGTCAGCTTAGGCTGGTATGAAACAGCAGCCTTTATTTGGAATGAAGGTTATCCATGGTGATAACTATTTAAGGGAATAAAGTAAAGGGGAGGATCTTGTAATGAGATACCTCCCCTTATTTTTTAGATAGGAAAGCGAATGCTCCCAGTAAATAGAAGTTGACATAATTATTAACAAAAAATCCTCTTTCCAGTACTTGCCATTATACTCTTGGAGCTTAAAATAAAAACGTATAGATTCATTTCTCTATTCTCAACAAATTCTCTTTCTCATAATCAAATAGTATATAACGAAGTTGTATAGTACAATAAAACAAACCAGTAATGTGCTAATTATTAGCATATTAAGATGTTTTACTGATAGAAAAACAATAACACATAATAGTTCTATACTCTTTCTATATGCTGTATATCGAGTATATGCATAACTACAACCAAGTTCTGGAACATATATAAATATTTGATTATCTGATGTTTATCTTAATTGCAGTTCTGCGAAGACTTTGATTATTTCGTACATTGGTATGAAAACACAAGAGGTTGATATTAAGCCGAATATGAAAATATTCAT
>NZ_JBCEZS010000029.1:0-8942 GCF_038448625.1 Bacteroides sp. GD17 | reverse complement strand
TTGCAGCGTCCAATAAACGAACGTTTAATGAACGCCCCGCCCGCCCTACTCCATTCATTCATAACAGCTTATCCCTCCCCAATCTGTCCGTCACCGTCAATAGGCCAATCTTCACCACCCCAAGAACTTTCCGACACTCTTTTTGTTATATACATACAAACCATTTAAAAAGAAAGGAAATAGATTATGAAAAAAGTAATAGACAAAGCCGATAGCAGAGGACATTCTCTATACGACTGGCTGGACAGCCACCATACATTCAGTTTCGACGAATATTACAACGCCCACCGCATGAACTTCGGTGCCCTGCGTGTATTGAACGACGACCGCGTTGCTCCGGGCAAAGGTTTCGGAACCCATCCGCACAAGAATATGGAAATCATCTCCATCCCCTTGAAAGGAAAACTGAAACACGGTGACAGCCAGCAGAACAGCCGCGTCATCACCCCGGGTGACATACAGACCATGAGTGCCGGCACAGGCATCTACCACAGCGAGATGAACGGCAGCACCACCGAACCGGTGGAATTCCTGCAAATCTGGGTAATGCCCGAAAAGCTGGGCACACAGCCCGCCTATCAGGACTTCGACGTCCGCCCCCTGCTGCGCAAGAACGAAATGGCGCTCATCGTATCGCCCGACGGCGATGCTCCCGCCCGGTTGTTGCAACAAACCTGGTTCTCCATCGGCGAGATAGAAGCCGGAAAGAAGATAGGCTACCACCTGCACCAGTCGCACGCCGGTGTCTACATCTTCGTGATAGAAGGTGAAGTGAAAGTAGACGATACCGTGCTCTCGCGCCGCGACGGCATGGGCGTGTACGAAACCAACAGTTTCGAGTTGGAAACGCTGAAAGACTCGCATATTCTCTTCATAGAAGTGCCTATGTAAAGCGCTTTTACATAAAATAACAGCTTAAACCGGAAGTTTGTGTAGCGTTTTTCGTAATATTGCGCTATAATTCAATCCGTAAATGAAACTTGATTACATCTACCATAGCGGCTTCGCGATTGAAGCGGACGGAGTGACGGTCATTATCGATTACTACAAGGACTCCTCGGAAGAGGTGTACAACCGGGGTATCGTACACGATCGTCTCTTGGAAAGACCGGGCGTACTCTATGTACTCTGCTCCCATTTCCATCCCGACCACTTCAGTCGCGAAGTTCTTTCATGGAAGGCCCTGCGCCCCGACATACACTATATCTTCTCCAAAGATATCCTGAAGCACCGCCGTGCTTCGGCAGAAGATGCCACCTACATCAACAAAGGCGATACGTATGAAGACGGGAATATCCGCATCCGGGCATTCGGCTCCACCGACGTGGGCATCTCCTTCCTGATAGACCTGCAAGGCCGACGCCTGTTCCATGCCGGCGACCTGAACAACTGGCATTGGAGCGAAGAGTCCACCCCGCAGGAGATACGCAAGGCCGAAGGCGACTTCCTGGCCGAAGTGAAACTGCTGCAACAAGCAGCACCGGCGGTAGACGTAGCCATGTTTCCCGTAGACAGCCGCATCGGAAAAGATTATATGCGAGGGGCCGAACAATTCGTGGAACGGATAAAAACCACTATCTTTGTCCCCATGCACTTCAGTGAAGATTATCAGGGAGGAAATGCGTTCAGGCAGTTTGCCGAAGCCAAAGGCTGCCGTTTCCTCACCATCGGCCACCGGGGTGAAAGTTTCGATATTACTAAATAAAACATACCATTATGAAAAATCTTACACAACTTCTTATGGCACTATTCTGCCTCTGCATGCCTGCCATGCTGTATGCACAAAACGATAAAGACGATGACGATGATGATGACAGCAGATACCTGGTCGGAGCTGTTCCCGAAGTGGACGGTAAAGTAGTGTTCACCAAGGAATTCAGTATCCCGGGCATGTCGCAGGACGAAGTCTTCGAACGCGTATACAACTGGATGGAAGCACGTCTGAAGAAGAACGAGAACAACAGCCGCATCGTATTCTCCGACAAGGAGAAAGGACAGATAGTAGGTACGGGCGACGAATGGATTGTATTCGCTTCCAGCGCCTTGTCACTGGACCGCACAAAAATAACTTATCAGCTCACCGTCACCTGTCAACCGGAAAAGTGTGTGCTCGAAGTGGAGAAAGTGCGCTACAGCTACCGTGAAGGAAAGGAAAAATATACTGCCGAAGAATGGATAACCGATAAGTATGCACTGAACAAGGCACAGACCAAGCTGGTGCGCGGCCTCGCCAAGTGGCGCAGAAAAACCGTGGACTTTGTAGACGATCTGGCTGCAGGTGTAGCCGAAGCACTCAGTGCCACTACCGCCAAAGAAGCTCCTGTGAAAGAAAAGAAAGTAGAAAAGGCGGTTGTCAACTCCGGCCCGATTGTTATCACTCCGAAGAAACAAGTTACGGTAGAAGCTCCTAAGGCTGTTGAAAATGCTGCCGCTGCGAAGTCACAAGCTGTAACGGTTGTTGTACCGGCCACTCCTATTACTCCGGCCACTCCGGTTGAACCGGCTGAAAAGGCAGTTCCTGCCGAAACAGTAACTCCTGCTCCGGTAGCTGTCGCAGCCCCTGCCGCTACCAGCCAGACGCAAGGTTATAAGGAAGTAGCTCCTGCGCAACTGTCGGCCGATGTCATTCAGACAGGCGCAGGCAAGCTGGTTATTGTAATCGGCGAAGAGCCTTTCAACATGACTATGATGACTGCCAATGCCGGCGGTTCACTGGGTAAAGTCAGCGGCAAACCGGTTATCTTCAGCATCTTGTCGCCCGACCAGCCGTATGAACAAATGGAAAAAGCAGAAAACTATACCATCCGCTTCTACCCCACCGGCAAGACGGAGCCTACCGTAATTCTGGAATGCAAGAAGCTCCCATCGCCCGCAGCAATGGAAGGCATGCCACGTACTTATGTAGGGGAAATCCTGAAAGCGATGGTTAAATAATGAACCATAAATACTTTAATTGAACCCATAAATAACTGAATTGTACAATGGAGATAAAAAGTAAATTCGATCATTTCAATATCAATGTCACCAACCTGGAACGTAGCATCGAGTTCTACGAAAAGGCACTGGGACTGAAAGAACACCATAGGAAAGAGTCGTCCGACGGCTCTTTCACCCTGGTTTACCTCACAGACGGCAGCACCGGCTTCTTGCTGGAACTGACTTGCCTGAAAGATCATCCGCAGGCCTATGAACTGGGAGAAAACGAAAGCCATCTTTGCTTTCGCGTAGCCGGCGATTATGATGCGATACGCCAATATCACAAAGAAAACGGCTGGGTATGTTTTGAGAACAAAGCCATGGGGCTGTACTTCATCAACGACCCGGACGATTATTGGATTGAGGTATTACCTCTCTAAAAGGGGGTGTAAAAAACTCTTAATCCGTGCCTAAAATCATATCATTAAAACTAATAACAGTATGAGTATAGAAGAAGCAATGATGGGCGGAATCGTCTTCAAAGGTAAAAAAGACAAGCCGAAAGAAGAAAACAAGGTAAAGACCAAAGCCAAAAAGAAAACCTACATCACCGGTCAGCACGGTTCCGCCTCCTCCAAGATGAAAGCGGAAATTCGTCGTAAACGCGCTAACAGACATAAGAAATGATAAGTACCGACCTGCTCCCGGCCGATAAAGACCCGATGGGCGCCGCCATAGCCGACTACTTCGAGCATCACAAGGCCGACCGCCTCCGGGTATTCTCTTCGCAATTCGACGAAGACGAAATACCCGTCAAGGAACTGTTCCGCACAGAGAAGCAAATGCCTCTGCTGGAACGTACCGCCCTACAGCTTGCAACGGGAAAGATACTGGATGTAGGTGCCGGCAGCGGTTGCCACAGCCTCGCCCTTCAAGAAGCCGATAAAGATGTGCATGCCATCGACATTTCCCCGCTGTCGGTGGAAGTAATGAAACAGCGCGGCGTGCAGCACGCCACGCAAACCAATCTGTTCGACGAACGGTTCTACGAGTCTTATGATACAATCCTTATGTTGATGAACGATTCCGGCATTATCGGAAAGTTGGAGAATCTTCCTGCTTTCTTCCTGAAGATGAAACAACTGTTACGCCCGCATGGCTGCATCCTTATGGATTCCAGCGACCTGCGTTATCTGTTCGAAGAAGAAGACGGAAGTTATGTCATCGACCTTGCCGGAGATTATTACGGGGAAGTGGACTTCCAGATGCAATACAAAGATATTCAAGGAGATTCCTTCGACTGGCTGTACATTGACTTCCAAACACTCAGCCTCTATGCTGCGGAAAATGGATTCAAAGCAGAGATGATAAAGGAAGGAAAGCATTACGATTATCTTGCCAAACTATCACTGCAAGTATAGATGAAAAAAACAGATCATCTGTTCAGTGCAAACAGATGATCTGTTAAGGGTAAACGCATCATCTATCTGCCCTCAACAGATAATGCGTTTTGAACGATTAGATCATTCCTATTCCGAAAGCATTTCATTAATCTTCTTCACCAAAGAAGCAAACTCTTCGGGGTTGTACAAGCGTGTCAGCATTACGATACGGCCTTCTTTATCAATCAGCACATTACGCGTAATACCTGCCTCACGAATGGCATACTTTGCAAAGATATCCGCTCCCGGGTCCAATCCCAAAGGATAAGTTATTTTGGTAGATTTGCCAAAAGCAATCACCTTCTCCAACGGTTCATCGCGGTCAATACCCATCAGCACAAAATCAGGATTAGATTTATGCTTCAACCAGATATCCTTTTCAATAAAAGGCATCTCCTTGCGGCATACGCCACACCAACTTGCAGTGAACTGCAACATCACCACCTTGCCACGAAGTTCAGAAAGCGTAACACTCTTGCCATCCGTCAACTTCATTGTAAAATCGGGAGCCATCTCTCCTACCTTCACAATATAACCGGTGCTGTCTGCTGCGACTTCCTGCGCCATACCTGCCATGCTACATACAGTAAGCAGGCAGAAAAACAGAAATCTTACTTGTTTCATCTTATACAAATATTCTTTTAAAAATGCTTTGTTCTAATCATGTTCTGCCAATCATAAAAATGTAGGGGTAAACTCAATACCCAAAGCACGAGCAATACGAAAAAAACTCGAAACTTGAATATCTGATTCACCTTTTTCTACACGGGCAATATAGCTTCTTGCTGTACCAACTTTCTCTGCCAACTCTTGTTGAGTTAGCTTTAACTCTTTCCGGCGGTCCCGCAATATCTCACCATAGTACCATGCAATCGACTTTTCATGGAAAGTGGCTCGAGATTCCGTTCCAGCTTCTCCATATTTCTTATCCAGTAGCTCACCTGCTGTATGCAACCTTGCTAACTTGTTTTCATCTAACTTTCTCATAACTCAAAATCCTCCAATATCTGTTTAGCAATCTTTATTTGTTTACTATAGTCTTTGGTTGATTTCTTTAGGAAACCATTCAAAAGCAATATTTTCTTTGAAAGAATGATATTATCATCATCAACAGCAAAAAGAATAGTTCTATATTCATTGGTACTAACAGATACCCGCATCTCATACAAATCTGTATTCTCTAAATGTTTCACAAACTTAGTGCTAAGTACATATTCGGTTCGGATAATATCCATTGTATGCTCAAACTTAATCTTTGCCTTGTCTTGCAACTTTTCATAAAACTCTATAAACTCATCCGAGAAATACAATTCACGTATATCACTATCTTTTTTATTTGTTGCTTTCATTCTGCAAATGTAACTAATTGGATACAAACAAGCAAGAAGAACATAAACTCTTTGTATATCTTTTATCTATTATCTATAAACAACAAAGCTCCGACCATTTCTGGTCGAAGCTTTGTTGTGTTTTGGAGGTTCCTGGCGGATTCGAACCGCCGTGGACGGTTTTGCAGACCGCTGACTAAGCCACTCATCCAAGGAACCAAAGTTATCAAAAGTGCTTTATCTCTCGATTGCGGATGCAAAGGTAATACATTTTCTGTAATTTCCAACTATCCGCAGCAACTTTTCTTCTTTTTTTTCCTGTCCTTACTACATCCGGCACGCTTCTCATCGAGCAACTGCTTTAATTCACAACCAGTTGCACACGTATCGCACGGATTTCCTCCTTCTCTTGCCCGACGAAAAAAAGAATAAATACTCATCCCAATCCGTACGGCACAGAACAGTAGCAATAGGGCTACCACCCATCCCTGCCAGTTACTCATACAAACAGACCTCCTATCTGATAAATTGCAAAGGACATCAACCATGCCAATGCAGTAGTATAGAATGCCGCAAACAATGCCCATTTCCAACTACCCGACTCGCTCTTGATGGCCGCCAACGTTGCAATACACGGGAAGTATATCAATACAAACACCATGTAAGCAAAAGCAACCAAAGGCGTAATCGGAATGCGTTCGCCCAAGCTCACCGCATCTTCTTCAGCGTTATCTGCATATAGCACACCGAGCGTACTCACCACCAACTCCTTAGCACCGACTCCGGAAAGGATGCCGATACCCAGTTTCCAGTCGAAACCCAACGGCTCGATGACCGGCTCTACAGCCTTACCAATCTTGCCGATATAAGAGTTCTCCTGTTGCTCGGTCACACTCTCGTAGGCATCATGGTTGGGGTAATACCCCAAAGCCCATATCACCACGGAAGCTACCATAATAATACCTCCCATCTTACGAAGATATTGAGCTCCCTTCTCCCAGGTATGGCGGAAAATGGTTTTCGTAGTCGGCATACGGTACGGAGGCAGTTCCATGACAAACGGCGTATCATCACCCTTCACAAGGAAACGGCAGAAAAGACGTGCCATGACTACCGCCAGCAGAATGCCGATAGCATAGATAAGTAACAACATCAGACTGGCATTGTTCGGAAAGAACGCTCCTACCAGCAACAGATAGATAGGCAGACGCGCACTGCACGACATCAACGGATTGATGAGCATGGTAACCAGACGGCTCTTACGGTTCTCGATTGTACGCGAAGCCATGATAGCAGGCACATTACAACCAAATCCCATAATCAGAGGTATGAAGGACTTTCCATGCAAGCCCATCTTATGCATAATCTTATCCATGATAAAAGCGGCACGTGCCATATATCCCGAATCTTCCATCAGGGATATAAAGAAATATAGAAGAAGGATATTCGGCAGGAAAACGATGACACCACCCACACCGCCAATGATACCGTCCACCAGTAAGTCTTTCAACGGTCCTTCGGACATATTCTCCCGTATCAGACTTCCAAGCGCATCCACCAGCCATTCAATGCCTTGCATCGGATAGTCACCCAGCACGAATGTTCCTTCAAACATCAGGTAGAGGAAAAGGAAAAAGATAGGATACCCCCAGACGCGATGGGTTACGATCGAGTCTATGATTTGGGTAGTACGCGACGTATCTTTATGATTATCGACGTAAGTCTCGCGCAACGCACCGGCAATAAAACCATATTTGGCATCGGTTATGGCCTGCTCGCTATCCTCGTTTATTACATTACGAAGGCGCTGTTCTTCCCGGTTACGCACTTCAAGAATCTCTTCTCCGTTGGGCAGTCCCTGTACTATCTTTTCCAGGTCCTTGTCGTTCTCCAGCAACTTGATGGCAAGGAAGCGTGTAGAGTACTTATGGCGGATCTCCTCATTGACACTGATAACACGCTTCACCTCCTCAATGCTTCGTTCCAATTCCGGACCATGATTGATGTGAATATGGCGGTAAGAGCTACGCGGGTGCTCACCTTCTTCCTTATGAGTGCCAAAGCCATGGTCGGGAACATACTCCTCGTGCCAGTTGCGCAGATCATTCAGCACTTCGGTGCGTACTTTGCCTTTTTGATCAAGGAAATCGCCCCCTTCGTAAATGCTGATAATCACATGAAACAGTTCGTCAATCCCCTTCCCGCTACGACTGACCGTAGGTATCATCGGCGCACCAAAGAGCTGCCCAAGCATCACATAGTCCAACGTATTGCCACTGGCTGCCAGCTCATCGTACATATTGAGCGCGATTACCATACGCACGTTCATGTCAATCAACTGGGTGGTGAGATAAAGGTTCCGTTCCAGATTGGAAGAATCTATCACATTGATTATAACGTCCGGAGTTTCATTAATGATATGACGGCGAACATAAATTTCTTCGGGTGAATAGGCAGAAAGAGAATAAGTGCCGGGAAGGTCGACAATGCGGAAGTGGTAACCCTGAAAGTCGAAGTAACCTTCTTTGGCATCGACGGTGACACCACTGTAATTGCCCACATGCTCGTGCGAACCGGATGCGATGTTGAAAAGAGAAGTCTTGCCGCAATTAGGATTCCCGACCAAAGCCACATTGATGGTCCGGCGCTTTCCAAGAGCCAGTCGCTTCAATTCTTCTTCGTTCAGATGTATATCTTCGCTCAGGCCTCTGTGAAAATCGGGTTGCACAGCCTGTTCCTTTGCTTCCTGCTCGCTGACAATCTCTATCATCTCGGCTTCCTGCCGGCGAAGGGATATCTCATATCCCATTACTTTGTATTTGATAGGGTCTTTCAACGGAGCATTCAGTAGTACCTGCACTGTCTTTCCTTTAATAAATCCCATTTCCACAATCCGTTTGCGGAAACCACCGTGCCCCAATACTTTTACGATTACACCTTTTTCACCGGTTTTCAATTCGGACAAACGCATAGTCTTCAGCCTTTCTTATATTTTTGGGTGCAAAGATAGTGTTTATGTTCACAAGTCACAAGTAATTTAGAATGTTTTTAAATAAGGAAGATACTAAAGACTCTATTCATAACAGTTATACGCCCTACCATTTATATAAAGTCTGTTCAAGCCTTGCGAACGGATATTCACAGTGCCAGGGCTGACGCATTAAAAATTCACGTCTAATAACTTCTCAAGAAAAGAGTCGTCCCATCCGGCTCTTTTTCTTTTTCCCTTCAAACTTCCCTTTGATTCATCTTTCTT
>NZ_JBCEZS010000028.1:0-14012 GCF_038448625.1 Bacteroides sp. GD17 | reverse complement strand
GCTTTTAGAGCGCAGTTCAGGGGCGTAAAGGATAAAGCATTCTTCTTGTACAGATTAACTAAGTTATATGCATAATAGGAAAATCCCTCAGGGTTTTACGTTGATCCAGTTTATCATTCTCTAAATGACAACTCTCGTCTATATAAATCCTTGTTATATCCGACATATTACTTTAAGTATGCGTTTCTATACAGTCTACTCCTTGCTTTTGTATACACCTATTACAGAGAAAAAATAGATTAGCAATGTAAATATAAGCATTCCGTCTTCTATAGAAAACAAAAACTATAATAACAAGCCATTTCAGTCATGACTTGTTTTAATCTGAATACACAAATTATACATTCATGTATAATACATTCATGTATAATTTGTATATTTGCCCTTGAATCAATAACAAGCAGCTTATGAAGTCACCTTTTCAATACGGCACATTAGTCGATAAAGAAAGCTTCGTCAACCGGACAGAGGAACGCAGGCAACTGAAAGAATTACTGGGTTCGGGCATCAACGTTATGCTTATATCACCCCGTCGTTGGGGCAAATCGTCACTTGTAAAGGTGGCGATGGACGAACTGATGCACGAAGACAAACACGTCCGCGTTTGCTTCATCGATGCATTCAGCATCAAGACTGAAGCTGAATTCTACCGTACCTTTGCCCGTGCAGTCATCACATGTGCAGCCTCCACACTCGAAAAACGATTAGAAGACGTAAAGCAGTTCTTGAAAGCGATTTCACCCAGCATTACCCTCAAGAGCGATACAACCGACTCACTCTCTTTCGACTTGAAGTTCGAACCCGAAGAAAAGGACATCATGGAAATCTTGGAACTGCCCGAGAAGATAGCCTCAGCCAAAGGTATACAGTTGATAGTCTGCATTGACGAATTCCAGCAACTGGCACTATTGCCCGGCTACAAAAGTATGGAGGGAAAGATGCGTTCTGCATGGCAAAAACAGCAGCAAGTATCTTACTGCTTTTATGGTAGCAAGCGACACATGATGATGGATATCTTTAATAACTCGTCCAACCCCTTCTACCGTTTCGGGCAAGTCATATTCCTGCAGAAAATAAAAAAAGAAGAATGGATACCCTTCATCATAAACGCCTTCCACAGGACAGATAAAGAAATCAGTGAACAACAGGCCGAGCGTTTGTGCGACATCGTAAAGTGCCATTCATGGTATTTGCAACAGTTGTGTTATTTCATCTGGAGCGGCACATCAAAAGAAGTAACAGACGAAATCATCGAAGCCCGTACCCGCCAACTGATAGACACCAACATGCCCATGTTTATGAACGATACCGAGAATCTGACAGCCGCCCAAACGGCCATGCTACGTGCCGTAGCCGACGGAGAATATCGTTTCAACTCCATCCCCGTAGTGCGTAAGTATGAACTGGGAAGTGCCCAGACCATCACCCGCAACAAGCGTATGCTGACCGAACGCGATTTCATCGAGAAGGAAGGAAACCATTACGTCTTTTCCGATCCGATATTTGAGTTGTGGTTCAGGAGGGAGTATTGCTGAGAAAAAGACATATCAAAAGGGATGCCTAAAGTAAACTGTGTCATGCGATGTTTTTCTTTCGATCTCATCGGTCGGGGAACGACCAGCACCAAAGAACGGGTTCCCCGTCCCGATGAGCGTAAAATTATACCAGTTTACATTATCATATTTTCTGCTTGTTTTAATGGCTCTAGTAGATTTATTCAGTCATAAAATATAGAATAACTAAAGTTTCATAGACATTACAATACTCTTTCCCTGTAACTCATATATAACAGACTCTACTAAGACCATCATAGTATTTATTCCACTCATACATAACTCTCCTACCTTATAGTTGTCAGACTTTCTTTGACCTTGAGAATCTACATATTCAGTGTTTACACATACATTTACATCCTTCAAATCCACTCCTTTCAATTCTGATAAAGAATATATCAGTTCAATAGATGCATGCATTTTCTTTGTCATCACAACTGAATTAAATGATTTACAACTACATTCATGGTTTACTTTCGTCAATTCATTTTGTAGCTTAGAATGGCAAAGGCTAATATAACTTTTTGTAATCACTGCATTTTGCCAGTTCCTATTTATATAAGTGACCACAATACGTATCATATCATCCCTGATTATTCCATCACAAGCAATTAATGCTATTTTAGTTTTCTTTTCTATATAGTTACGATAGAATGGAATTCCAGTAACAATAGCCGATATGACTATAGAAATAATAGAAATTATTAAAGATGCTATTCCCATATGATACAACTTTTGATAATACAACAAATTACCAGTTCACTCTTCAACTATAGTTTTGAATTCTCTCCACATTATAGCTGTATAGTATGCTTCATAGCAACCTTTAGGGACATACAATGTTGCATTATTATAAGCATCAGCATTAAAACCAATTATTGAGGGAGGAATAATTGACTTACAATGTATTTCCTTAATACGTTTGCTATCCCAAAACACTCCACCTGTCTTTAAGCTGGCACCGAATATGATTTTTTCCAAGGAAGTACAATAATAAAATGTGGTTTCAACGAAACCTATAACACTATCAGAAATAGTAATTGATCTTAAACTTGAACAATACGCAAAAGCATATCCTTCAATATATGTAACCGATTCCGGTATCACTATTTCTTTCAGAGAAGAACAATCTCTAAATAATCCTCCATATAAACGAGTAATCTTATTGGGCAGAACAATAGATTCTAGAGTAGAACAATCAGAAAATGCAGATTTGCCAATCATCTCAATTGAATCCGGTAGATTTATTTTCTGTAAAAGGGAACATGCATAAAAACAAAATCCTCCAATAGCCCTTACGTTATCAAACAATTCAACTTTTTCAAGATTTTTGCAATAGCTAAAAGACTCATCTTCCATTTTTACACAAGAGTAAGGTAATAATACTTCTTTAAGAGACTTACATTTACGAAACATACAACTCCCAATAACATTATTTTTAGTATAACAAGGCTCATATTCAACTACACTTCCTGGTTTATAAGAATCAGGATAACAATATATTTCACCTCCTTCTACTATATTAACATTAGTAAGATCTAAATATTCAAGAATGCCATTTGTTTCTTTTTCTATATAATCTACGCCAGCCATTTCCCTAATCAGTCTAATATCTGAACCGTTAATATCCCCTTCAAGAATGAATCTTTTTACCTTAAAATAATCAATATTCAATGTTTCCATTTTCTTTTTTAAGGAACCAGCTGTTTCTAATTTCAATTTCAAAATGGTCTTCCCTGCCTGATACACTTTAAAAACCTCCTCCAGTTCGCCACTTCTGAAAATAATTTCTCCTTCACGCTTATCGTACTCCTCATTCTTGTCAATGGTAAACAAAAGACTAGACACAGAGAGCCCGCGAGTAGAAGTTCCTTTATGAATCCAATTCTGATATTGTTCAGGAATAGATACTTCATAAATTACATTGGCTTTTATTTCTATCTGGATAATACTTCCTTCTGTCCCCACCGAATATTCCTTTTGCGACAACAAGATCGCATCTTTCTGCACCTGAACAATCTTCAACGTATCTGCTATGGACTTATCATTCCTATCATAATAGATTATCTCAGTCTCCCTCTTATCATAAGTTTCATTTGGAG
The DNA here is from genome assembly GCF_038448625.1 of Bacteroides sp. GD17. Taxonomy (NCBI): domain Bacteria; kingdom Pseudomonadati; phylum Bacteroidota; class Bacteroidia; order Bacteroidales; family Bacteroidaceae; genus Bacteroides; species Bacteroides sp. GD17. The sequence goes on along the minus strand of NZ_JBCEZS010000028.1, from coordinate 10,357 downwards.
CAACAGTATAATAAAGTGTATGACTGGAAACACTTCTCGTTATGGTTGTAGTAATCCAATCCACCTGCGGCATCTTCACATCAAAGTCAAAATTACTGTTTAGCTCTACTGCAATCTGCTCTCCTTTATCAGAAACTCTATATTCATTTTTAGTCAATAATAAAATACTTTCTCCCGTCTGATACACTTTCAAAATCTCTTCCAAATCGCCGCTTTGGAAAATGATTTCTCCTTCACGTTTTTCATACTCTTCACTCTTGTCAATGTTAAACACACACTTGTCAGACTCAATCGTACGCTTGTGTATCCAACTCTGATACTGCTCGGGGATAATGACCTCATAGGATACATTTGCTTTTACTTCTACCTGAATTTCTCCTCCATTTTTGTCTACCTCGAATTTTGCTGTGGTAAGTGTTATGGCATCTTTCTGTTTTTGGGTTACTACAATTTTCTTAGTCAGATCATTCGCTGTGAGGTTCAGTACGACGTTACGATCGTCAAAACTGGTATTTTCACTGACCTTTACCAGTACTTCATTATCTCCGGCCTTTCCTTTGCTTGGAAACACCGTACACCAACTAACATCACCACCCGACTGCGAAACATCTATCGTCCAATCTTTATTGGTCGTAAAAGAAATAATATGCTCCCCGCCATCCGAAGTAAAGTCCAAGCTTTTAGTAAAATAGATTTCACTCCCGACATCGGGAGTAATCTCTGCCGGGGCTTCATCGTCCGAACAACCAATAAGAACATTAGGTAAGCACAAACATACAAACAAAAGCAATAGCCATGATTGAATAGAACTTTTAACAGCATTCTTAAATGAAATCATGATTAAATAGTATTAGCTTCCTCGCGCCCCTCCGAAGATTTATAAAAATAGAAAGCGTGGAACTGCGTGCTATTCATCGTTCTTGAAGGTCCTAGGAAAACCCACTATACAAATGAACAGACAGCAGACCCACGCTGAACTCAGCGCAGGAACCGTCTATGCCATTCTCGTATAGTTTTGAAAGTTTCCTAGGTTTTCAAGAACAAGAATGAAGCACAACGCTTCTTACAATATCATTTCACAAAACATTGAAGCTAAGGACGCTTCCCTGCTTCGGTTACAAAAGTATAAAAAGGACTTAGGAAAACAAAAGTTTAGAACCTATTTTTTTAGATAAAGCACCTGAACAAGACTTATTTTCTACATCTATAGATGTAGCCTACTGCATATATAGATGCAGTACACTGGATATATAGATGCAGTAAACCGAATGTATAGACACAACGCATCGGGAAAGAAGTCATATCCCCTATAGGTAACATCAATTCTTTCGTCCATAACCGAAACTTTCCTTGTAAAGATAGCAAATTCAGGTTATAACCGAATCTGTTGCCGGATCATCCTTTTAGCCCGCAACCTCCCAAAAAACTATCTATATCTTTTAACCTATCCTAATAATCTGCCTTATTGTCATCTATTTAGAACCGAAATCATTATCTTTGCGCCCTATATGCCGTTATGCTAACAAAGCGACGGCAAAACTGTATGTAAGAAACAAAACTGAATAATAACGAATTTCATCCGAATGAAACAGTACAAAGCCGTAAACAACCTTGTGGGTTGGATTACATTCATCATTGCAGCAACGGTTTACTGCATGACCATCGAACCGACTGCAAGTTTTTGGGACTGCCCGGAGTTCATCACCACCGGCTATAAGCTGGAAGTTGGACACCCGCCCGGCGCACCCTTCTTCATGTTAGTAGCCAACCTGTTCTCACAATTTGCTTCCGATGCCACCACCGTTGCCAAAATGGTGAACTACATGAGCGCGCTGATGAGCGGCGCCTGCATCCTGTTCCTCTTCTGGAGCATCACGCACCTGGTGCGCAAACTCGTGATTACAGACGAAAAAAATATCACCCGCGGACAACTCATCACCGTCATGGGTAGCGGACTGGTGGGCGCACTGGCCTACACGTTCAGCGACACCTTCTGGTTCAGCGCCGTAGAGGGCGAGGTTTACGCCTTCTCGTCCCTGTTCACCGCCGTCGTCTTCTGGCTGATACTGAAGTGGGAAGATGTGGCCAACGAGCCTCACTCGGACCGCTGGCTGATTCTTATCGCCTACCTTACCGGACTGAGTATCGGTGTGCACTTGCTCAACCTGCTCTGTCTGCCCGCCATCGTACTGGTATATTACTACAAGAAAGTGCCCAACGCCAATGCCAAAGGCTCATTGCTTGCCTTGCTCACCTCGGGCATCCTGGTGGCTGCCGTGCTCTACGGCATCGTACCCGGCATCGTGAAAGTGGGCGGCTGGTTCGAACTGCTCTTCGTCAACACGCTGGGCATGTCCTTCAACAGCGGCGTCATCGTCTACATCATCCTGCTGGCCGGATGCCTCATCTGGGGTATATACGAAAGCTACACCGAGAAGAGCAAGTCGCGCATGGCACTCTCGTTCATACTCACCATTGCCATGCTGGGTATTCCCTTCTACGGACATGGCAGCAGTTCCGTTGTCATCGGCATTATCGTAATCGCTGCCTTGTGGCTGTACCTCAGCCCGAAGATGCAGGCACGGATGAAAGAGAAATACCGCGTATCGGCACGCACGCTCAACACGTCGCTGCTCTGCACCATGATGATCGTCATCGGATATTCCTCGTATGCGCTTATCGTCATCCGCTCCACCGCCAACACGCCGATGGACCAGAACTCACCCGAGGACATCTTCACGCTGGGCGAATACCTGGGACGCGAACAATACGGCACACGCCCGCTGTTCTACGGCCCCGCCTTCTCCTCGCAAGTGGCGCTGGACGTGAAAGACGGTTATTGCGAACCGCGCGTCAAGTACAACGGCACCAAATTCATCCGTAAGGAAAAAGCTACGCCCGACGAGAAAGACTCGTACATCGAAATCCCCGGACGCATCGAATACGAATACGCCCAGAACATGCTCTTCCCGCGTATGTACAGCAGTGCGCACACCAACGAGTACCACAACTGGCTCGACATCAAAGGCTACGACGTGCCCTATGACAAGTGCGGAAACATGATAATGGTGAACATGCCCACGCAGTGGGAAAACATCAAGTTCTTCTTCTCCTACCAGCTCAACTGGATGTACTGGCGCTACTTCATGTGGAACTTTGCCGGACGCCAGAACGACCTGCAAGGAAGCGGCGAGTTAGAGCACGGCAACTGGATTACCGGCATCAACGCCATCGACAAACTGCTGGTGGGCGACCAGACCCTGCTGCCGCAGGAACTGCAGAACAACAAGGGACACAACGTCTTCTACTGCCTGCCGCTGCTGCTCGGTATCATCGGTCTGCTGTGGCAAGCCTACCGCGGACAGAAGGGCATCCAGCAATTCTGGGTAGTGTTCTTCCTCTTCTTCATGACCGGTATCGCCATCGTGCTCTACCTGAATCAGACCCCCACCCAGCCGCGCGAGCGTGACTATGCCTACGCCGGCTCGTTCTACGCCTTCGCCATCTGGATCGGTATGGGTGTAGCGGGCATTGTCCGTCTGCTTCAGCACTATGCCAAGATGAAGGAACTCCCGGCATCCGTCCTCGTTTCCGTAGTCTGCCTCCTCGTCCCCATACAGATGGCAAGCCAGACGTGGGACGACCACGACCGCAGCGACCGCTACGTATGCCGCGACTTCGGCCAGAACTACCTGATGTCCTTGCAAGAAAGCGGCAATCCGGTTATCTTCACCAACGGCGATAACGACACCTTCCCCCTCTGGTACAACCAGGAGACCGAAGGTTTCCGCACCGACGCCCGTACCTGCAACCTCAGCTACCTGCAGACCGACTGGTACATCGACCAGATGAAGCGCCCCGCCTACGACTCTCCATCCCTGCCCATCACCTGGGACCGCATGGAGTACGTGGAAGGCACCAACGAATACATCCCCATCCAGCCGGAATACAAGAAGAGCATCGACGCCCTCTATGCCGAAGCCGAAAAGCAGGCACTGAACGGCAACGCCGAAGCCCTGATAAACGTCAAGAAAGAGTTTGGCGACAACCCGTACGAAGTCAAGAACGTGCTGAAGAACTGGGTACGCAGCAAGAACCAGGACTTGAAGGTGATTCCTACCGACAGCCTCGTCATCAAAGTAGACAAGGAAGCCGTGCGCCGCAGCGGTATGCTGATACCGGGCGACAGCATCCCCGACTACATGCACATCTCGCTGAAAGGCAAACGCGCCCTCTACAAGAGCGAGCTGATGATGCTCGAAATGCTGAGCGAAGCCAACTGGGAACGCCCCATCTACATCGCCGTCAGCGTGGGTACGGAAAACCAGTTGGGCATGGCCAACCACTTCATGCAGGAAGGTCTTGCCTACCGTTTCACTCCGTTCGACACCAGCAAGACGGGCGTGAAGATTGACTCTGAAAAGATGTACGACAACCTGATGCACAAGTTCAAGTTCGGCGGCATCGACAAGCCGGGCATCTACATCGACGAGAACACCATGCGCATGTGCCACTCGCACCGCCGCATCTTCTCCCAACTCGTGGAGCAACTGATGCGCGAAGGCAAGAAGGACAAGGCGAAAGCCGCGCTGGACTATGCCGAGAAGATGATTCCCAACTATAACGTGCCTTACGACTGGCAGAACGGCGCCGTGCAGATGGCCGATGCCTACTATCAGTTGGGCGAAACCGCCAAGGCAGATCAGATGATGGAAACACTCGCCAACAAGGCGGTAGAGTACCTCACCTGGTACCTGAGTCTGGACGACAACCGCTTCCTCATCTCCAGCCGTGAGTTTGAATATCACTGGGCGGTGCTCGATGCCGAAGTGAAGATGATGAAGAAATACAATTCCAAGCTCGCCGAAATCTACGAGCCCAAGGTGGAAGAACTATACAATATGTATGTAGATAGAATGAAGAATTGATCTGCCTATGTTAATAGAACAGCCTCCCGAGCTATTTCGCAAACTATACCCGAGCGCTATCTGGAGGATGGACCCTAACGAAAAAGCCGTTTACCTGACTTTCGACGATGGTCCCATCCCCGAGGTAACGCCCTGGGTACTCGATTTGCTCGACAAACACGGCATCAAGGCCACCTTCTTTATGGTGGGAGACAACATACGGAAACATCCCGAAGAATTCCGAATGGTCGTTGAACGCGGGCACCGCATCGGCAACCATACCTTCAACCATATCCGCGGGTTTGAGTACAGTGCCAAGAACTATCTGGGCAATGCCGAACAGGCGCAGATCTTCATGGAAATGGGCGGTGACATCAACTGCAACGTGGAGAAGGCGTTGTACCCGCTTCTGTTCCGCCCGCCCCACGGGCACATGTTTGCAGGGCAATACATGAAGTTGAAGCACCGGTACAAGATCGTGATGTGGGATTTGGTGACCCGCGATTACAGTAAGAAGCTGCGCGGTCCGCAGGTGCTTGCCAACGTGATGAGATATGCACGCAACGGCGCCATCATCACTTTCCATGACTCCCTGAAGTCCTGGTGCAACGGGAATCTGCAATATGCACTGCCACGTGCCATCGAGTTTCTGAAGGAAGAGGGGTACGAGTTCAAAGTATTATAAATCAATAGATTGATAGAGGCCAGTGTTTGTCCGGACAGACACTGGCCTCTGTCATGACAAACACTGGTGTCTGTCGCGATAGACACTGGCGTTTAAGAAGTTGGAGGCTTGTGTCTGTCGCGTCAGATAGAAACCGTCAACGGATGACGTACCTTCTGTGCAAAGTCCGCCATATATTGGTTCCATGCTTCGGCAGTCTTGATGTCTGCCTTGTCCCAGGCAAAGCCCCAATAATATACGTAGTCGGCACCCGGCTCGTAATCGCTCACTGCCAGCACATGGCCGTCGGCATTATTGCGCTGTTTCTTTTCCTCTGCCGGGAAGAGAACCGTCTTCGCCTCCTTTACGGCAGCGGGGAAAGCGGCACCCATGAATATCTTACCGTTATCCGGTCCTGTAGTAGGATCGACGTAAGTCATGTAGCCATTGGCAGCATCGGCAACGACGGCGCCATCCGGTTCGTGCAGCACAATGCCAGTGACAACGGGCAAAGTCTCCTTCAGGTTGCTGTACGAAACGGCAGTCTTGTTGAGGTGGGAACCGGCATCCAACGTTATCAATCGGGTTTCTACCACGGTGGTGTCACCCTTTACATTCATCGCGGGGAATTCCAGTCTAACGGTGAAACGCAGGGGGCCGTTGTCCAGCACTTCTTGCGTCTTGTAGCACCACGGGTAGAGGATGCTGTCGTTTACCATCAGCGCGGCTACACCGGCTCCAAGCGTGGGGCCTACTGCATAGCAGTCCATGCCGTAGCCGTGGTCGATATGGTAGGAAATGGAATTTCCCAGTTCGCTTGCTGCTTTAGGGTCGGTCTTACGCAATTCGGCAATGTTGGCACGGACGTCCTGGTTCAGCTCTTTTTCGTAGAACGATTCCAGAACGGGCTCGGTGGTGTTGTATTTCGTAAATAAGTCGTAGCCGAAGCCGCGCTCGCCGCGTGCCTGCAAGGCAGGGCCGTAGGCACGGAAGGCTACCAGGTCGTTCTCCCAGGCTACGTCGTCCAGGCGTTCGGGGTATTGGCGCCCGCAAGCCTTTACTTCGATGTCTTCGGGGGTGCCCGGCTGGATGGTGTAAGTAGCTGTTGCATTGGCGGCTACGGTAGCCGGAAAGATAAGTTTATCGTCGTAGGTTATCTGATAAGGCACTTGTTCGCCTTCGACATTCAGAACCACAATCTGAGTGGTGTCGGCCAGTTTCAGCCGGTTCGAAACTTCGGCCATAGAGAGTTCCACCATTTCGCCGGAACGGTCTGTGGACAACGGGTTGGTTACCGTGACGGTCAGCGTCTTGCTGTCGCTGCAAGCGAAGCAGAAAAGGGCCGTCAGACATAATAAAAGGAGTTTTTTCATATTATTATAGGGTATATTGTTGAATAAATGAGAATTTACGAAGTANCTGTCGCTGCAAGCGAAGCAGAAAAGGGCCGTCAGACATAATAAAAGGAGTTTTTTCATATTATTATAGGGTATATTGTTGAATAAATGAGAATTTACGAAGTATCTCAAATTCCTCCGCCTGAAAGGGGAGGTGCCCGTAGGGCGGAGGGGGTTCACATCCGAAGGGACTTGCACAAAGTTACTTTCTATTTATGTAAGACCCCTCCGCCCGCAAGCGGGCACCTCCCCTTTCAGGCGGAGGAGTTTGAGATACACTTGTTATCACACGATGCTAAATTATCATTTATTCCCTAAACAAAAAAATAAGGCGGTAGCAATATTGCTCTATTACTCACCGCCTCATCACTTTATCACCTTATCACTTATTTAGGTTGCTTGCCGATATAAGCCAGGATACCACCGTCTACATAAAGGATGTGTCCGTTTACAGCATTAGAAGCTTCGGAAGCCAGGAATACAGCAGGACCGGTCAGTTCTTCTGCTTCCAACCAGCGACCGGCCGGAGTCTTGGCGCAGATGAATGAATCGAACGGATGGCGGCTGCCGTCAGCTTGCTTTTCGCGCAAGGGAGCAGTCTGCGGGGTAGCGATGTAGCCCGGGCCGATGCCGTTACACTGGATGTTGTATTCACCATATTCGGAGCAGATGTTGCGAGTCAGCATCTTCAAACCACCCTTGGCAGCAGCGTAAGCCGATACAGTCTCACGACCCAGTTCGGACATCATGGAGCAGATGTTGATGATTTTACCGTGACCTTTCTTCATCATGGCAGGCAGAACGGCTTTTGATACGATGAACGGAGCATTCAGGTCGATATCGATCACCTTGCGGAAATCAGCAGCTTCCATTTCATGCATGGGGACACGGCGGATGATACCGGCGTTGTTTACCAAGATATCAATCGTACCTACTTCTTTCTCGATAGTAGCTACCATAGCCTGAACGGCGGGTTCGTCGGTTACGTCGCATACATAGCCGTGTGCCTTGATTCCTTTTGCAGCATACGAAGCCATGCCTTTGTCTACCAATTCCTGGTTGATGTCGTTGAAGCAGATTGTTGCACCTTGCTCTGCATAAGCCGAAGCGATAGCAAAACCAATACCATAAGAAGCACCTGTAACGAGGGCTACTTTACCTTCCAAAGAAAAATTCAAATACGGATTCATAATGTATTATTTATTAAGTTTAAGAAATGATTTACTTCAAATCGGTTATCAGCGAGAAGTCCTGGTCGCCATAATCCAGATTCTCACCGCCCATACCCCATATAAAGGTATAATTGTGAGTGGCAGCAGCCGAGTGAATGGACCATTCGGGCGACAACACTGCCTGATCGCCTTTCATCCAGATGTGGCGCGTCTCGTCTACCTCGCCCATAAAGTGGCATACGGCATGGTCTTCGGGCAGTTCGAAGTAGAAGTAAGCCTCCATGCGGCGGCTGTGGACGTGTGCCGGCATCGTGTTCCATACGCTGCCCGGAGCAAGTTCCGTCATACCCATCTGCAACTGGCAGGTAGGCAACACCTGGTTCACCAGCATCTTGTTGATATTACGGTGGTTGGAGCCTTCCAAAGAACCCATTTCGGCTACAACGGCATCTTTCTTCGTTACTTTCCGGTCGGGATAGTTGCGGTGGGCAGTCAGGGAGTTGAAATAGAATTTAGCCGGATGGGCGGCATCTTTGCTCTCGAAAGTCACTTCACGGTCGCCTGAGCCGAGGTAGAGGGCTTCCTTATAATCCAGTTCGAACACGGCATTGCCGGCTTTCACTACACCCGGTCCGCCTACGTTGTAGATTCCCATTTCGCGACGGGTCAGGAAGTAAGGGGCTTTCAGCGGGTCGATGGCTTCCAGGCTCAGCACTTCGGCCACGGGCATGGCACCACCTACCACCATACGGTCGTACATGGAATATACCATATTAACTTCATCGGGTGAGAATACCTTCTCTATAAGGAAATCGCGGCGGATTCTTTTCGTATCGTAGCTTTTTGCATCTTCGGGATGCGCAGCATAGCGGATTTCATAGTTCGTCTTCATGATTCTGTTACGTTTTTAAGTTATGAATTCGGTTATCAAGGGCACGTCGTTTACGTACACGATGCAAATGTAGCAAAAGAAAATGGAGAAACCGTGCAAATTTGTGTCAATTATATAGTAATATCGTTCAAAGAAACAAAAAGAGAAGAAAGAAACAGCAAAGAAGGACAATCAGCGGAAAAGAGCAGTCATCAAAGAAAAGCAATCAGAAGAGCGGAGAAAACGAATCAGACAGGATTTCCCTGCAATGCTCTGCCACGGCGTGTATCATTTCCATGCCTCTCTTACGCGGAATGCGGATGCTTTCACCTACCGTAAGCATGTCCTCTATACCCGGACGCCCCTGGTTATTGACAGAAGTAGCATGCTCGCCGTTATACCCCTCCTTGCAAAGTGTCAAATCATAGGCAGGCGCCAATGACCACCGTCCGTCCCGGCAAAGGAAAGTGAAATTCTTGGCATGATCGTCTTTATTGTCCGTCAACACATTGAAAACCATCCGGCGGAACATTTCATCCACCTGCTTCGGATCTTGGGTCAGATACCCGGTGAGATGCAGCAAGGTGCGGTAATCCAATTTCGGATTATGAATGGACTCATTAAGCAATGCACCAGCCGTAGCTGTATGCAGTCTTTCTCCGTTTTCAATATCAAAGCGCTTGCTGGCAAAATATTTCCCTTGCATCAATTTGAAGTCGGCCACCCCGAGAGCGAGAATCCCGACGCAAGCCATTCCTTGTCATATTGAAAGGCACAGCAACGATTGTCCGGCGTCATGGTGAGTTCCCCCACCTTCCGGTCGTGGTAGAGTACCGACAGTTTATTTACCCATTTCATTGCGACCTCGCTTTCTGTTCTTATTCTTATTAATCAAGTCCAGTTCTTCCATCGTATCGTAAAGCGGCTCGTCCAGCAACGACTTTATCGCCCTGGCATATCCCAATGCCTTTGCCAGCGCCACATAAGATGCCAAAGAGATGGCATGCTTCTGCTCAAACTTCGCAATAGTAGGGGCAGGCACGCCGCTCAGTTCGGAAAGGGCATCTCTGGATAACCCTTTCTCCAACCTCCGCTTCTGCAAATTCCGGGCTAACGTTTGCAGCAGTTCTTCGGGTGTATCTATGTCAAAGCTGTAAAGAGAAGGCATATCATTATATCTGTTATATTTGGAATCTACCGATATTGAATATTATTATATCTGTTACAAAGATAGGATTTGGGATCAACGTAAAACCCTGAGGGATTAATGTCTAAATTCTTATCTTTGCCTCCACATTATGTAATATATGTAATAATGGAAACAAACGGTTATCGCCTTCTTCTTC
>NZ_JBCEZS010000027.1:0-16252 GCF_038448625.1 Bacteroides sp. GD17 | reverse complement strand
CGAACAGAGAAGTTAAGCCCGGTCACGCCGATGGTACTGCGTAACAGTGGGAGAGTAGGTAGTCGCCGTTTTAGAGAGAAGCCTCCATATCATTAGATGTGGGGGCTTTTTGTGTTTATGCAGATGCTATCTGCACTGTACAATTGTTATCTTCTTGCTATATTTACGGTACTTTTCTGGTTTAAAATGATGTTTTTTTGGAAAACAAAGAACATTTCTTTCTCTCTTTCTATCCAATATCAAATGTATTTTTGTAATTTTGGCGTGAATCTAATAGGAAATAAAATCACGCAATTAATATTATAATATAAATCATATAATAACTCCTGTAAACATGGAAAACAAAATTCAAGAGCTGACCGATAAGATCTACCGCGAAGGGGTAGAAAAAGGTAATGAAGAGGCCCAGAAGCTTATTGCAAAAGCTCAGGAGGAAGCCCGGAAGATTGTAGAAGATGCCAATAAAGAGGCGGATGCAATCAAGGCTGCTGCTCATAAGTCTGCCGATGAACTGGCAGAGAATACAAAATCAGAGTTAAAGTTGTTTGCCGGTCAGGCTGTGAATGCCTTGAAATCGGAAATTGCCACTTTGGTGACAGATAAGATTGTGAATGCTGATGTAAAGGCATTTGCGGCAGACAAAAATTACCTCAATGCCTTCATCGTTGCATTGGCATCCAAATGGAGTGTGAATGAACCGATTGTGATTTCTACCACCGATGCTGAAGGTCTGAAGAAGTATTTTTCAGCTCAGGCAAAGGGCTTGCTGGATAAAGGTGTGAAGATTGAACAGGTAAACGGTATCAAGACACTGTTCTCCGTATCGCCTGCCGACGGTTCGTATAAAGTGAACTTCGGCGAAGAAGAATTTATGAATTACTTCAAGGAATTCCTGCGTCCGCAACTAGTGGAAATGCTGTTCTAAACTCCCACAGGATTATGAGTAAATACTATTACTTGATAGCCGGTCTGCCCGAACTCACTCTGGAGGACAGCAAGCTGAGCTATACAGTAGCAGATTTCAAGACGGAGCTTTATCCGGCCTTGTCGGAAGAAGACAGGAAGTTGATCGACTTGTTTTATCTGAAATTCGACAATGCAAATGTTTTGAAACTGTTGAAGGATAAGGATGCTGCCATCGATCCGCGTGGAAACTATTCTGCGGAAGAGTTGGCAGAGTACATCTCGCAGCTGAAGGATGGTGATGAGGTGTCTCCTCATGCGTTTCCATCCTATCTATCCGCCTTTATTTCCGAATACTTCAATATGCCTGCCGAAGAGGGATTCTTGTATGAAGACCGTCTGGCAGCGCTTTACTATGCCTATGCCATGAAGTGCAAGAATAAGTTTGTGTCTTCGTGGTTTGCTTTCAATCTTACTATCAACAATGTATTGGTGGCATTCACGGCACGGAAGTTCAAGTTGGACATTGCACCGCTGATTGTGGGCGATACGGAAGTATGCGAAGCTTTGCGTACATCCAGTGCCCGTGACTTTGGTCTGAGCGGTGAAGTGGACTATTTGGAGCAGTTGGTGAAAATCAGTGAGACGGAAGAACTGGTGGAACGGGAAAAGAAGATAGACCAGCTCCGTTGGAACTGGATGGAAGAAGCCACTTTCTACAACTATTTCACAGTAGAGCGCCTGTTTGTCTTCCTGCTGCAGCTGGAGATGATAGAACGATGGATTTCGTTGGATAAGGAAAAGGGTAGCCAGATGTTCCGCAGTATTATTGCTGCATTGAAGGACGAGGTGCAGATACCCGCAGAATTCAGATAAAATAAATAACATAATTATATGGCAACAAAAGGAACTGTTAGTGGCGTAATAGCCAACATGGTGACCCTCGTCGTTGACGGACCGGTGGCTCAGAACGAGATCTGTTATATCTCGACCGGTGGAGACAAGTTGATGGCGGAGGTGATTAAGGTGGTAGGCACCCAGGTCTATGTGCAGGTGTTTGAAAGCACCCGCGGACTGAAAGTGGGCTCCGAAGCCGAGTTTACCGGACACATGCTCGAAGTGACGCTGGGACCGGGTATGCTTTCGAAGAACTACGACGGTCTGCAGAACGACCTCGACAAGATGGATGGTGTTTTCCTGAAACGCGGACAATATACTTATCCGCTGGACAAGGAAAGCAAGTGGCACTTTGTGCCGTTGGCAAAGGTAGGCGACCAGGTAGAAGCTGCCGCCTGGCTGGGACAAGTGGATGAAAACTTTCAGCCGCTGAAGATTATGGTGCCTTTTGAACAGAAAGGCGTATGTACCGTGAAATCCATCGTAGCCGAAGGCGATTACGGTATTGAAGATACCATTGCCGTGCTGACTGATGCAGAAGGCAATGATGTTAATGTGAACATGATACAACGGTGGCCTGTAAAACGTGCCATGACTAATTATAAAGAAAAACCGCGTCCTTTTAAACTTTTGGAAACAGGCGTGCGCGTAATCGATACGGTGAACCCCATTGTGGAAGGTGGTACCGGATTTATCCCCGGTCCGTTCGGTACAGGTAAGACGGTGCTTCAGCACGCTATCTCCAAACAGGCCGAAGCGGATATCGTAATTATCGCTGCCTGCGGTGAGCGTGCCAACGAGGTTGTGGAAATCTTCACCGAATTCCCCGAATTGGTGGACCCGCATACAGGACGTAAGTTGATGGAACGTACTATCATCATCGCTAACACCTCGAACATGCCGGTGGCTGCCCGTGAGGCATCCGTTTATACGGCAATGACCATTGCAGAATATTATCGAAGCATGGGTCTGAAGGTGTTGCTGATGGCCGACTCTACTTCCCGTTGGGCGCAGGCATTGCGTGAGATGTCCAACCGTATGGAAGAGTTGCCCGGTCCTGATGCCTTCCCGATGGACTTGTCTTCTATCATCTCCAACTTCTACGGACGTGCCGGATATGTGAAACTGAATAATGGCGAAAGCGGTTCCATTACCTTTATCGGTACCGTATCTCCTGCCGGTGGTAACTTGAAGGAACCTGTAACCGAGAATACCAAGAAGGTGGCTCGTTGCTTCTACGCCCTTGAACAAGACCGTGCGGACAAGAAACGCTATCCTGCCGTGAATCCGATTGACTCTTATTCCAAATACATCGAATATCCTGAGTTTGAGGAGTATATCACCAAACATATCAACGGTGAGTGGATTGGTAAGGTGAATGAAATCAAAACCCGTCTGCAACGTGGTAAGGAAATTGCCGAACAGATCAACATCCTGGGTGATGACGGTGTACCGGTAGAATATCACGTAACCTTCTGGAAATCGGAGTTGATTGACTTTGTTATCTTGCAGCAGGATGCCTTCGACGAGATTGATGCCGTGACTCCGATGGAACGTCAGGAAGAGATTCTGAATATGGTGATTGACATCTGCCACACTGAATTTGAGTTCGACAACTTCAACGAGGTAATGGATTACTTTAAGAAGATGATCAACATCTGCAAGCAGATGAACTACTCGAAGTTCAAGTCGGAAGAGTATGACAAGTTTCGCAAGCAGTTGCAGGAATTGATTGAAGAACGTAAAGCATAATAAATAAGATGGCAACAAAAGCATTTCAAAAGATATATACCAAGATTACTCAGATTACGAAAGCCACGTGTTCGCTGAAGGCAACCGGGGTAGGATATGATGAGTTGGCAACCGTGAACGGCAAGCTCGCCCAGGTGGTGAAGATAGCCGGTGACGATGTGACTTTGCAGGTGTTCGAGGGTACGGAAGGTATCCCGACCAATGCGGAGGTAGTGTTCTTGGGCAAGGCTCCTACAATCAAAGTGAGCGAACAACTTGCCGGACGCTTCTTCAACGCCTTTGGCGACCCTATCGACGGTGGTCCTACCATTGAGGGCGAGGAAGTGGAAATCGGCGGTCCGTCCGTGAATCCGGTCCGCCGTAAACAGCCTTCGGAGCTGATTGCAACAGGTATTGCAGGTATCGACTTGAACAATACGCTGGTATCAGGCCAGAAGATTCCGTTCTTTGCAGACCCTGACCAGCCTTTCAATCAGGTAATGGCAAACGTGGCGCTGCGTGCAGAAACCGACAAGATCATCCTGGGCGGTATGGGTATGACGAACGATGACTACCTCTACTTCAAGAATGTATTCTCCAATGCCGGTGCGCTGGACCGTATTGTCAGCTTCATGAATACCACCGAGAATCCTCCGGTAGAACGTCTGTTGATCCCCGACATGGCACTGACGGCTGCCGAATATTTTGCCGTAAACAATAATGAAAAGGTATTGGTGCTGCTGACGGATATGACCTCATACGCCGATGCGCTGGCCATCGTGTCCAACCGTATGGACCAGATTCCGTCGAAAGACTCTATGCCGGGTTCTCTTTATTCGGATTTGGCGAAGATTTACGAGAAGGCGGTACAGTTCCCGAGTGGCGGTTCAATCACAATTATTGCGGTGACTACGTTGTCCGGTGGCGACATTACGCATGCTGTGCCCGATAATACGGGTTACATCACGGAAGGTCAGTTGTTCCTCCGTCGCGACAGTGACATCGGTAAGGTAATTGTTGACCCGTTCCGTTCCTTGTCTCGTCTGAAACAGCTCGTTACGGGTAAGAAGACGCGTAAGGACCATCCGCAGGTAATGAATGCTGCCGTACGTCTGTACGCCGATGCTGCCAACGCCAAAACCAAACTTGAAAACGGTTTCGACCTGACGAACTACGACGAACGTACCCTTGCTTTTGCTAAGGATTACTCCAACCAACTGCTGGCCATCGACGTCAACCTCGATACCACAGAGATGCTTGATGTAGCATGGAGCCTGTTCGGCAAGTATTTCCGTCCGGAAGAAGTCAACATCAAGAAAGAATTGGTGGATGAATTCTGGCCGAAAGCAAATAAATAATAACTTATCACTAATAACTAAGAGAAGTGGCTATTAAGTTTCAATATAACAAGACCTCCCTCCAGCAGTTGGAAAAGCAACTGAAGGTGCGCGTGCGTACGCTCCCTATCATCAAGAATAAGGAGAGCGCCCTGCGTATGGAAGTGAAGCGCTGCAAGGCCGATGCTGCCGCGCTGGATGCGAGGTTGGAAAAGGAAATCCAAGCTTACGAAGCCATGTTCGCCCTTTGGAATGAGTTTGACGCTTCATTGATAAAGGTCAGCGATGTTCATCTTGGTGTGAAGAAGATTGCCGGCGTGCGGGTACCGTTGCTCGAAAACATAGATTTCGAGATACGCCCCTACAGCTTGTTCAATGCTCCCAAATGGTATGCAGACGGGTTGCACTTGCTCAAGATGTTGGCACATACTGCCATCGAACGGGAATTTATCGTTGCCAAGTTGAATCTGCTGGAACATGCGCGTAAGAAGACCACCCAGAAGGTGAATCTTTTTGAGAAAGTACAGATTCCGGGCTATCAGGATGCTCTGCGTAAAATCAAGCGGTTTATGGAAGACGAGGAGAACCTCTCCAAGTCATCGCAGAAAATCATGAAGTCCCATCAAGAGAAAAGGAAGGAGGCAGAGGCATGATTACGAAAATGAAGAAGCTCACGTTCCTTGTATATCATAAGGAGTACGAAGCATTCCTGGAGCAAATCCGGGAATTGGGAGTAGTGCACATTGTGGAAAAGCAGTGTGGCGAAATGGACGATACCCTGCAACAGTTCATGCAGAAGCGTGCGCTCTATAAGAACATGCTCCAAAGTATGCATACCCTGGCCGAGAAGCAGCCGGAAGATGCAGTGCATGAAGCGCTCTCTGCCGATGCCCTGGTGAAGGCATACGAGGACTTGCAGGCACGGATACAGGACTTGAATCAGCAGATTCCCGCGATAGATAAGGACATAGCACAGATGGAAGTCTGGGGCGATTTTGACTGGAACTCGGTGCGTAAGCTGGAAGATGCCGGTTGGTTTGTACAGTTCTACACTTGTCCCGAAAGAGACTATAATGAAGCGTGGGTCGAAGACTACAACGCTATCATTGTGAAGGAGAACGGCGGACATCTCTATTTTGTAACCGTCACCCCGCATCCTGCGAATCTGGACGTTGAACCGCTTCGTTTGCCTTCGCTGAGCCTTTCTGAATTGAACCGGAAGAAGGCGGATGTAGAAGAGGCACTTGTGCAAGCACATGCCGGGTTGAAGGACTTTTGTAAGGCTAATTACCGGACGTTGGAGAACTACAACCTGTTGCTTCAAAGCGATATCGATTTGCTGAAAGTGAAGCTGAACAGTGAGCACATGGCCGAAGGTGCTGTTGTGCTGCTGGAGGGCTGGATTCCCGTAGACAACGAGGCTGAGGTGAAGAAACTCCTCGACGAAAGCGGTACTTACTATGAAATAAGGACTGCCAAGCGGGAAGACAATGCACCTATCAAGCTGAAGAATAATGCATTCACCCGCATGTACGAGGTACTTACCAAAATGTACGGTATGCCCGACTATGCGGAGTTTGACCCGACACCGATACTTGCACCTTTCTTCTCGCTCTTCTTTGCTTTCTGTATGGGCGATGCGGGTTATGGACTGGTGTTGATAGCATTGGGATTCTTCCTGAAGAAGAAAATGTCGAAGTCAATGAGGGGCATGATGAACCTGGTGATTACGCTGGGTATCTTTACGGCCGTTATCGGCGCTGTGCTGGGTACATTCTTCGGCGTAAGCCTTTTCGACCTGGAAATACCCGAGAAGCTGAAGCAGTTTATGATTGTAGGAAAGATAGGCGAGACCACTTATGACAAGCAGATGTTGCTGGCACTGATCATCGGTGTGGTACATATCAGTATTGCCATGACGGTGAAAGCTGTCGGACAAACGGTACGGTTCGGCTTCAAGGAGTCGCTCAGTGCATGGGGATGGCTGCTGCTGGTGGTAGGATTCATCTGTACCGGCGGACTTTCTTTCTTCAAGATTATCTCGGAAGACGTATCGACCTGGGCATTCATTGTGATTGGCGGTATCTCTGCCATCGGCATTTATCTGCTGAACAATATCCACCGGAATGTATTCGTCAATATCGGTGCCGGCGTATGGGATACCTACAATATGGCTACCGGATTGATGGGCGATATCCTTTCGTACATCCGTCTGTATGCGCTCGGCCTGGCCGGCGGTATGCTGGGTGGTGTGTTCAATCAGCTTGCCTTTATGGTGAACGATGCGGCAGGTCCGGCGTTGGGCTGGCTGTTCTGCGGACTGATCCTGGTTTTCGGCCATTCGCTGAACATCGCCATGTCTTGCCTGAGCGCCTTTGTACATCCGCTCCGTCTGACGTTTGTAGAATACTTCAAGAATTCAGGTTACGAAGGCAAGGGTGAAACCTATAAACCTTTTAGTGTAGTAAAGAAATAAAATAAATTAATTAAGAAACAAATAAAAATAGAAACATTATGAATGAAATTTTAGGTTATCTCGGTTTGGGTCTGATGTTGGCCCTTGCAGGAATTGGTAGTTGCTTCGGTACAACCATAGCAGGTAGTGCGGCAGAAGGTGCATTGAAAAAAGACCCTTCCAAGTCAGCAAGTTATATGATTTTGTCGGCTCTTCCCGCTACACAGGGACTTTATGGATTCGTAGCTTTCCTGATGTCTATGGGACGTAACTTTGCCACGGACGGTCCGTTGATGCTGGGTATCGGCCTGGGTGTAGGTCTGGTATGTTTGTTCTCTGCTATCCGTCAGGGACAGATTTGTGCCAATGGTATCGTTGGTATCTCTCAGGGCCACGATGTGCAGACTAATACGATGATTTACGCCGCACTTCCGGAGTTCTACGCTATCTTGGCGCTGGTAGCTGCATTGATGGTATAATCATTGTACTATAACAAAAGTAAATCCCCGGGGTTTCCAACTGAAACTCCGGGGATTTTTGTTGTGTAACATTTCCGCAAACGATTGTTTATGCATATTTAATCAGATTTTTCGATTAAAAGGCTATTTTTCAAAGAATAATGCGTACTTTTGCAGCGGTAATTAAGATAAAGAGATTATAACATAGTATGACTAAAGAACTACTTACCCCCGATTACATCTTTGAAGCGAGCTGGGAAGTGTGTAATAAAGTAGGCGGTATCTATACGGTTTTGTCCACCAGGGCAAATACCTTGCAGAATAAATTTCGCGATAGACTATTTTTTATAGGGCCGGATTTCTGGCAAGGAAAAGAGAACCCTTTGTTCATCGAGTCTGATAACCTTTGTGCAGCATGGAAGAAGCATGCCGCAGTAAAAGATAACCTCTCTGTCCGTGTAGGACGCTGGAATATTCCGGGTGAGCCTATCGTCATATTGGTTGATTTCCAACCATTCTTTGCACAGAAAAACGAAATATATACGGAAATGTGGAACCACTATCAAGTGGATTCGTTGCATGCTTATGGCGATTACGACGAAGCGTCCATGTTTGCCTATGCCACCGGTAAAGTGGTAGAGAGTTTCTATCGCTATAACCTGACGGAGACAGACAAGGTTGTATTCCAGGCACATGAGTGGATGACGGGTATGGCCGCACTCTATCTTCAGACGGCTGTTCCGGAAATTGCTACCATTTTCACCACCCACGCCACTTCTATCGGACGTTCCATTGCAGGCAATGACAAGCCGCTCTACGACTATCTTTTTGCTTACAACGGCGACCAGATGGCTCAGGAACTGAACATGCAGTCCAAACATTCCATTGAAAAGCAGACAGCCCATTATGTGGACTGTTTCACTACGGTGAGCGAAATCACGAACAATGAATGTAAGGAGTTGCTCGACAAGCCGGCCGACGTCATTCTGATGAACGGTTTTGAAGACGATTTCGTACCGAAAGGCGCTACTTTTACCGGTAAGCGCAAACGTGCACGCTCCACGATGCTGCGTGTGGCAAATTGCTTGTTGGGTGAAGATATGGGAGACGATACTCTTATCGTCGGTACCAGCGGACGCTACGAGTTCAAGAACAAAGGCATCGACGTATTCCTTGAATCATTGAACCGCCTGAACCGTGATAAGGACTTGAAGAAGAAAGTCCTGGCCATTGTCAGCGTACCCAGTTGGGTAGGAGACCCCCGCGAAGATTTGCAGGAGCGGCTGAAGAAGAAAGATGCGAAGTACACCACTCCGCTCGAAGTACCCTTCATCACCCATTGGCTGCATAACATGACCCACGACCAGGTGCTGGATATGCTGAAGTATATGGGTATGGGCAACCGTCCCGAAGACAATGTGAAAATCATTTTCGTCCCTTGCTATCTGGATGGTAAGGACGGCATTCTCGATAAACATTATTATGATTTGATATTAGGAGAAGACCTCAGCGTCTATCCTTCTTATTATGAACCGTGGGGCTACACCCCATTGGAGAGCGTCGCTTTCCGCGTGCCTACCATTACAACGGATCTTGCAGGCTTCGGACTTTGGGTGAACGGCCTGAAGAATCAGCATGGCATTGAAGACGGGGTAGAGGTGCTGCATCGCTCGGACTACAACTATTCTGAGGTGGCAGACGGCATCAAGGACACTATTGCTTTGTTCTCTGCCAAGACAGAGGCAGAAATCAAAGAAATCCGCAAGCGTGCCGGCCAGGTGGCAGAGCAGGCTTTGTGGAAACACTTTATACAGTATTATTATGAAGCTTATGATATTGCCTTGCGCAGTGCCATGAAGCGTCAATTAGGTTAACGAATTATTAATCAATCAAGTTATCATACAATGAAGATTAAAGTTAGTAATGTAAACACTCCTAACTGGAAAGATGTGAATGTGAAATCGCACGTTCCTGCCGAATTGGAGAAACTATCAGAACTGTCACGTAACATTTGGTGGGCATGGAATCATGAAGCTACTGAACTGTTCAGAGACCTTGATCCTGCCCTCTGGAAAGAGGTGGGACAGAACCCCGTACTTCTGTTGGAACGTATGAGTTATGCTAAACTCGAGGCACTCGCAAAAGACAAAGTTATTCTGCGCAGAATTGAAGACGTATACTCTAAGTTCCGTACATATCTCGATGTAGAGCCCGACAGCAAACGTCCGTCGGTGGCTTATTTTAGTATGGAGTATGGCTTGAGCCATGTACTTAAGATATATTCCGGCGGTCTGGGTGTACTTGCCGGTGACTACTTGAAGGAGGCTTCCGACAGCAACGTTGATTTGTGTGCCGTTGGATTCCTGTATCGCTACGGTTACTTTACTCAAACTTTGTCTATGGACGGCCAGCAGATTGCCAACTACGAAGCTCAGAACTTCGGACAGTTGCCCATCGACCGTGTGTTGGACGAAAACGGTAATCAGGTAATTGTAGATGTTCCTTACCTGGATTACTTCGTACATGCTTATGTATGGAGAGTGAATGTAGGCCGTATCTCTCTCTATCTGCTCGATACGGATAACGAAATGAACAGCGAGTTCGACCGTTCTATCACTCACCAGCTTTACGGTGGTGACTGGGAAAACCGTCTGAAACAAGAAATCCTGCTCGGTATCGGTGGTATCTTGACGCTGAAGAAACTGGGCATCAAGAAAGATATCTATCATTGCAACGAAGGACACGCAGCCTTGATCAACGTACAACGCATCTGCGACTACGTAGCCGAAGGCTTGTCGTACGACCAGGCTATCGAGCTGGTACGTGCTTCTTCACTTTATACTGTACATACTCCCGTTCCTGCCGGTCACGACTACTTCGACGAAGGCCTCTTCGGCAAGTATATGGGTGGTTATCCCACTCGTATGGGCATCAGTTGGGACGACCTTATGGACTTGGGACGTAACAACCCGGGCGATAAGGGCGAACGCTTCTGTATGTCAGTCTTCGCATGCAACACTTCTCAGGAAGTGAACGGTGTGAGCTGGCTGCACGGAAAGGTATCTCAGGAGATGTTCTCTTCTATTTGGAAGGGTTATTTCCCCGAAGAAAGCCACGTAGGTTATGTGACGAACGGTGTACACTTCCCCACTTGGAGCGCAACGGAATGGAAGCATCTTTATGCAGAGCATTTCGATGAAAACTTCTGGTACGACCAGTCCAATCCCAAGATTTGGGAAGCTATCTATAATGTATCCGACGAAGAGATCTGGAAGACGCGTATGGCTATGAAGAACAAGCTGATAGACTACGTTCGCAAGCAATACCGTGAAACTTGGTTGAAGAACCAGGGCGATCCTTCACGCATCGTTTCTCTGCTGGACAAGATCAATCCCAACGCACTGCTGATTGGTTTCGGCCGTCGTTTTGCTACATACAAGCGTGCACACTTGCTGTTCACCGACCTGGATCGTTTGGCTAAGATTGTGAACAATCCCGATTATCCGGTACAGTTCCTGTTCACCGGTAAGGCTCACCCGCACGATGGTGCAGGTCAGGGTCTGATTAAGAGAATCATCGAAATCTCCCGTCGTCCCGAGTTCCTCGGCAAGATTATCTTCCTGGAAAACTACGACATGCAGCTGGCACGCCGTCTGGTTTCGGGTGTAGATATCTGGTTGAATACTCCGACCCGTCCGCTCGAAGCATCCGGTACTTCAGGTGAGAAGGCGTTGATGAACGGTGTAGTGAACTTCTCCGTGCTCGACGGTTGGTGGCTGGAAGGCTACCGCGAAGGTGCAGGTTGGGCGCTGACTGAAAAGCGTACTTACCAGAACCAGGATCATCAGGACCAGTTGGATGCTGCTACTATCTATAGTATTCTCGAACAGGAAATCCTGCCGTTGTACTATGCACGCAACAAGAAGGGATATTCTGAAGGTTGGGTGAAGACAATCAAGAACTCCATTGCACAGATTGCTCCGCACTATACGATGAAGCGTCAGTTGGACGACTACTACAACAAGTTCTACAACAAGGAAGCAAAGCGTTTCAAGATGTTGGCTGCCAACGATTATGCCAAAGCTAAGGAACTTGCTGCCTGGAAGGAAGAAGTGGTTGAGAAGTGGGACAGCATTGAAGTGGTATCTTTCGAGAAGACCGAGGACTTACTCACCGGCTCTATCGAAAGCGGCAAGGAATATACCATCACTTACGTGATCGACGAGAAGGGTTTGAACGATGCCATCGGTCTGGAACTTGTCACTACTTATACGGCTCAAGACGGCAAGCAGCACATCTACTCCGTAGAACCGTTCGATGTAGTGAAGAAAGAAGGTAACCTCTATACTTTCCAGGCTAAGCATAAGCTGGAAAATGCAGGTAGCTTCAAGGTATCCTACCGTATGTTCCCGAAGAATGCAGAACTGCCTCACCGTCAGGACTTCTGCTACGTTCGCTGGTTCATCTAAGAACATAAGAAAACAGATGGTCTGTTTGAGTGAAATAGACCATCCGTTGAGGTCAAACGCATCATCTGTTTCGGGTAAACAGATGATGCGTTTTTTTTGTATGCTTGTGGGGGAGTGTAGTTCGACATTTCATGTGAACAAGACGAGGCAGGTAAGTGTTTTAAATACAAATAAAAAGGAGATTTATAAGGTATGAAAAAGATTGTTTTACTTCGTCATGGCGAAAGTGCATGGAATAAGGAAAACCGTTTCACAGGTTGGACGGATGTTGATTTGACAGAGAAGGGCGTTGCCGAAGCTGTAAAGGCGGGCGAGCTTTTGAAAGAGAAGGGTTTTCGTTTCGATAAGGCGTACACTTCTTATCTGAAGCGTGCCGTGAAGACGCTGAATGGTGTGCTGGATCGTCTCGACCAGGATTGGATTCCGGTGGAGAAGTCGTGGAGACTGAATGAGAAACATTACGGACAGTTGCAAGGCTTGAACAAAGCCGAGACGGCTGCCAAGTATGGTGATGAACAAGTGCTGGTGTGGCGTCGCAGTTACGATGTGGCCCCGCATGCGTTGGCAGAGGATGATCCGCGCAATCCGCGCTTTGAAGACCGTTATCGGGAGGTGCCCGATGCAGAGCTTCCCCGCACGGAGTCGCTGAAAGATACGATTGAACGCATCATGCCGTACTGGAAGTGCGTCATCTTCCCGAATCTGAAGACTGCCGATGAATTGCTGGTCGTAGCTCATGGCAACAGCTTGCGAGGCATCATCAAGCATCTGAAACATATTCCGGACGATGAGATCGTACATCTGAACCTGCCTACTGCCGTGCCCTATGTCTTTGAGTTTGATGATGAACTGAATCTGACGAATGATTATTTCCTGGGCGATCCGGAAGAGATTAAGAAGCTGATGGAGGCGGTGGCTAATCAGGGGAAGAAAAAATAAATGAATTTATTTGGCTATTCCCTGGAACAGCGTAATGCTGAGCAGTACCCCAACAATCACACAGATGAAGATAAGGAAATAATTCATGAGGCGCGCGCTCGGTTTTGTTTCCTTATGCAGATTCTGGGCGAAGTAATTCTTGAAAAACAGATAGATGGCAGGTACGGTGGCACTGGCCAGCAAGAGGTCTTCGGGTATCTTGTAGATGTACACCTTGGAGAATGCGATGAGCGCCCAGTGGCATAAGAACAGTATTACGAGCAGATTGACTTTGCGCGAGAATCCCAATAACAGTCCGATGGTGAATACAGCTACCGAACAAGGCATTACGGTAGTGGTCATCATCGGAAAATCCATGCCGCGTGCCCACGAAAGAAGCGGGTAGAGAAAAGGCATCGCATAGAGCACGCCTACGAGAACCTTGTATTTAGGATTACGTTCAAACTGCGTATGCCCGGTAAATAAATCCCATAACCATATCAATGCGATTACTCCCCAGAAGATGGTCAGAATGTAACTATAATTCCGTATGTTGCAGTACATCATATAGTAGACAACGGCTATCCATGCATTCAGGAACACCATATAGATCTTCATGGAGCGTTTCACCCATAGGCTTGGTTTGCGGTAAAGCAGCATGGTCAGTCCGATGCCTGCTACTGTAATGATGAGTTGTGCCCACCAAGTTCCCTCGTTGTATTGCGCGATGGTATTCCAGAATATTTCCATTTACAGAATTGGTTGTTATAGAAAAACGGCTGCAAAGGTATAGGTTTCTTGCTAAAATATGAAATCATTTTCTACATTTTGCCTATCTTTGCACCTCCAAAAATAAAAACAACATTTTAGCGTCAAAAACTAATGGATAAGACATCAACTGAACAAGAAATAATCCTTCGTAGAAAATTAGATTTATTGCTCCGTACCGGAAAACTATTGGTAGAAAGTGCCGCTGATACGAACCGCATCGAACGTAACATGAAGCGCGTTGCCGCCTATCTGGGACTTCCCGAAGAGAAGCTACACATCGACGTAAGCTATACGATGCTGATTGTGAATCTGAGCGACGATTCCCACTCGTATTCCAAATTCCAGAAGTGCGAAAAGCATGGCATCAATATGACGGCCATTTCAGAAATCAGCAAGTTGTCCTGGCGGGCCATTGAAAAGGATTATTCGCTGGACCAGTACGAAGAAGAACTGGAGAAAATCAAGAACAAGAAACGGAATTATATTCCTTATGTGGTGGCTATCGGAGCCGGTTTTGCCTGCGGCGGATTCTGTAAGCTGTTCGGGTGCGACTGGATTGCGTTTCTTTATGCTTCCATCTGTGCTTTTGTAGGCTTCCGCGTGCGTGCCCGGTGCTTTGAGTTCGGCATCAATCATTATATGAGCATCGCCATCGCTGCCTTTATCTCCACGTGCCTGGCTTATGCCTCTACGGTCTGGGGAACTTCTTCTACTCCTTATCATCCGCTGCTGGCTTGTGCCTTGTTCATTGTTCCGGGAGTTCCGCTGATAAACTTTGTGGACGATATGATAGACAACTACATCCAGGTAGGTATTGTGCGGGCTGTCAACACGGTGCTGATAGTATGCGCCATGGCTTTCGGCATTGTGCTTGCCATGCGTCTGCTGGCAGTGGAAGATGTGGTGATCGACAAGAAATTCAGTGAGCTGAGCATGGTTCCTCACGATTCTTACTTTGTGTATGCCATTGCTGCTGCCATATCGGCGATGGGATTTTCGATGATATTCAATATCCAGCGCCGGTTGTTGTGGGTGGTTGCAGTGGGAGGTATCATTGCGGTTTGCACGCGCAACTTTGTAAATTTCGAGTTGGGATACGGTCCGGTAGTAGGTTCGTTTATGGGTGGTTTGGTTGTTAGTCTGATAGCGGTGAAGGCGGTGCATTGGTTCCATGTACCCAATCATGTGCTGACGATTCCTTCCGTCATTCCGATGATTCCGGGGGTGCTGATGTATCGCTCGCTTTTTGCGCTTATCAATATGCATGGAATAGTGGGAGAGGTGACCGCGGCAGTGTCCAATGGCATCAATGCTTCATTGATCATCCTTTGTATTGCGTTGGGGGTAGCGGTGCCCAACATCTTTGCCCGCCGGTATATAGCCAAAGATCGGCAACGCTTCCTGAAGGAAGAATTGCAGAAGCGCAGGGAGAGAGGCAAGTTTATAGAATGGTAGCGGGATATATAGAGAAAACTTCTCCGATACTGAGAGAAAAGTTCTGAGGTATAGGGAGATAAGTTCTTTTCTTTAGTATCTATTCTCTGTTCAAGCAGCGCGAACAGATANATGGTAGCGGGATATATAGAGAAAACTTCTCCGATACTGAGAGAAAAGTTCTGAGGTATAGGGAGATAAGTTCTTTTCTTTAGTATCTATTCTCTGTTCAAGCAGCGCGAACAGATATTCGCACTGCTTGAACATGTATTCGCGCTGTGCGAATACATGTTCGCAAGCGCAATCTCAGATTTTCGGATTATAGTGGTAAACTACCGTCTCATTCCTCTTTAGAGAAGCCTGTACGTCAATCAGCCTTTGGTTCCTGCTTCCGCGGAAGTAGAGATCTTCGTCCTTCAACTCTTCCTTGAATTTCCCGTCCACCAATACGTCGATGTACTCCAGTAACTGGGCCTGGCGTGGATTCTGCAATAACTTCTCAAAAGTATATCCGGTGTAGCACCAGATGTTTTTGCGGGTTTGTTTCTTGATGGCATGTGCCAGTTTGGTAAAGCCCTCCGGTTGGTACATCGGGTCGCCACCGCTGAAGGTGACGTCTGCAAAACTATCGGCAAGTACCTTTTGCAGTATCTCGTCGGTATGCATCCAGCGTCCGCAGTTGATGTCCCATGACTCCGGGTTGTGGCAACCGGGACATCCGTTGGGACATCCGGCGGCATAGATGGCGGTCCGGAAGCCCGGACCGTCCACTGTGGTATCTTCTAAAATATCGAGAATGGAAAGCACTGGTTCAATTAAAAGTTAAGAATTAAAAATGATAAGAGGGACCTAATTGTGGATGACGCGGTCGTTCAGCTC
>NZ_JBCEZS010000026.1:0-16514 GCF_038448625.1 Bacteroides sp. GD17 | reverse complement strand
GCTTTTAGAGCACTGTTCAGGGGCGTAAAGGATAAAGCATTCTTCTTGTACAGATTAACTAAGTTATATGCATAATAGGAAAATCCCTCAGGGTTTTACGTTGATCCGTGTTGAGTCTTCTGAAGAGTATGTCTTGAAACAAAGAATCCTTGATAATCTAGCGATTATCAAGGATTTCTTTGGGGTGACTGAAGGGACTCGAACCCTCGACATTCAGAACCACAATCTGACGCTCTAACCAACTGAACTACAGTCACCGTGTTAGTGCATTTCTTAAATGCGGTGCAAAGATAGAGATAAACTTTAATATTGCAAAGAATCGGACAATTATTTTTGCTGTTTCGGTATCATTTTTTATTCTCGTAAATATCTATGTTGTGTTGTTGGAGGAGCTTTCGGGAGTTTTCAGTAAAGATTTTCAGACGGTTACGAGCTTCTTGGGGCAAACTGTCCGAAGAAAAATAGATTGGGTAAAGAATGTAATTTTTTTCTTGGGTAAGCTCGGGGCGGGCAGTCCATACAAGATCATATCCGCAATGAGATACGCGGCAATAAGGGAAAGGGAACGAAGCAGACTCCAATGCAGGGCTTCTACTTTGGCCGGAATAGAATGGGCGGACAGGTTGAGGCAGGGGAGATTTTTCCAATTGCAACGTGAAGATGAGGCCGCCATCCGTATTTTCATCGTGCATATTGGAAATGAAGTTGCCTAAAGAGTAAACAACTACATGTTGCCTGGTTCCGTCTGTGCGCAGTTCCATGGGCTGAATGACGTGCGGGTGTGAGCCGATGATGTGTGTCACACCCTGTTGAAGCAGCCAGTCGGCGAGTTCACGCTGTTCGCGGTTGGGGAGTGACTGATGTTCAATACCCCAATGCATACATGCAATGATGGCGTCCGGCCGGCGAGCTTGCGCACTGCGGATATCTTGCAGGATTATCTCTTTGTCGATGTAGTTTACGATATTCGGCGGGCTTACTTTGATGCCGTTGGTACCATAAGTGTAGTTGAGCAAGGCAATGCGGAAACCTTTTTTATGAATGAATAGGGGATAGCGTTGTTTGCGCTCCGACAGATTTCTGTAAGTTCCGGCATAGGGAATGTGCAATGAGTCGAGCATCAGGATGGTGCGTTCCAATCCTTTTTTGCCGCGGTCCAGGCAGTGGTTGTTGGCTGTTATCAGTATATCGAAGCCGGCATCCTTGATGGCTTGCAGATATTCGTCGGGTGCGCTGAAGGCCGGATATCCCCGATAAGGTTCGCCACCTAATGTTACTTCCAGGTTTCCGATAGCTAGGTCGGCACGGGAGATTTGCTCTTTGACAAGCGAGAAACAAGGAGTATAATCGTACCGGCCTTCGGAAGTACGTGCCGCATCTATTTGTGCCTGGTGTTGCATCAGGTCGCCAACAAATAATAGCGTAATCCTTTCCTGGGCGGAAAGGGTTACGCTATACAGTAAAGCCATTAAGGCTACAAGCGCTTTCATGGCTTTTGGCTATTGGTAGATAGCTTTTTTGCCTGCCAACAAAGTATTTTTCATTAACGATACGATGGTCATCGGTCCTACGCCACCCGGCACGGGAGTGATGAATGAACATTTCGGAGCAACTTCATCGAACTTCACGTCTCCGGTCAGTTTGAAACCGGACTTTTTGGTTGCATCCGGTACGCGGGTAGTACCTACGTCGATAACGACAGCACCTTCTTTCACCATTTCTGCCTTCACGAAGTTGGGTTGTCCCAATGCGGCAATGATGATATCCGCTTCCTGGCATTCCTTTACCAAATCCTTGCTGCGGCTGTGGCAAACGGTTACAGTTGCATCGCCGGGGTATGCCTTTTGCATCATGAGTGCTGCCATCGGCTTGCCGACGATGTTGCTTCGTCCCAAGACTACGCATTTCTTGCCGGAAGTTTCTATTTCATAGCGCTTCAGCAATTCGAGAATACCATTAGGCGTGGCAGATACATAGCAGGGCAGGCCGATAGACATGCGTCCTACATTGATGGGATGGAAACCGTCTACATCTTTGCGGTAATCGATGGTTTCAATTACTTTTTGCTCGGAAATGTGTTTGGGCAGGGGAAGCTGTACGATGAAACCATCCACATCTGCGTCTTCGTTCAATTCACGTACTTTGGCCAGCAGTTCTTCTTCGGTCACATCTGCCTCGTAGCGAATGAGGGAGGATTTGAATCCACAGACTTCACATGCTTTTACTTTGGCAGCGACATAGGTTTCGCTGCCTCCGTCGTGTCCGACGAGAACGGCGGCCAGATGCGGACGTTTGCCTCCGCGTGCCACTATCTCGGTTACTTCTGCTGCAATTTCCTGCTTTACTTGTTCTGAAATTGCTTTTCCATCAATTAGTGTCATAATATTCAGTCTTATTTTTTCATTTTAGGCATCATCTTACCCATCTTGCTGCCGGTCACCATCTTCATCATCTTGCGAGTTTGTTCAAACTGCTTCAGCAGGCGGTTCACTTCCTGGATGTTCGTACCGCTACCTTTGGCAATGCGTTGGCGGCGTGAGCCGTTCAGGATGGCAGGATTGCTGCGTTCTTCCGGAGTCATGGAGTATATAATGGCTTCAATACTCTTGAAGGCATTGTCGTCGATATCAATGTCCTTGATGGCTTTGCCTACGCCGGGTATCATGGATGCCAGATCTTTCAGGTTACCCATCTTCTTGATTTGGGCTATCTGACTGAGGAAGTCGTTGAAGTCGAACTGGTTCTTGGCAATCTTCTTTTGCAGGCGTTTGGCTTCTTCTTCATCGTATTGCTCTTGGGCACGTTCCACCAACGAAACGATATCACCCATGCCGAGGATACGGTCTGCCATACGTGAGGGGTGGAATTGGTCTATCGCATCCAGCTTTTCACCCGTACCGACGAACTTGATAGGTTTGTTCACTACAGAACGGATAGAAAGGGCGGCACCACCACGGGTATCACCATCCAGCTTAGTCAGTACCACACCGTTGAAGTCCAGGCGTTCGTTGAATTCCTTGGCAGTATTCACGGCATCCTGACCGGTCATGGAGTCGACCACGAACAATATTTCATTCGGATTGATGGCTTTCTTGATGGCGGCAATTTCGTTCATCATCTCTTCGTCTACGGCCAGACGACCGGCAGTATCGACGATTACCAGGTCATATCCTTTGGCTTTGGCTTCCTGGATGGCATTCTGTGCAATGGCTACCGGGTCTTTGCTGTCCGGTTCGGAATACATCGGAACGTCAATCTGTTCGGCAAGTACACGCAACTGCTCCACAGCGGCAGGACGATATACGTCACAAGCTACCAATAAAGGTTTGCGGTTCTTCTTGCTTTTCAGCATACGTGCCAGCTTTCCGGAGAAAGTGGTCTTACCGGAACCTTGCAGACCGGACATCAGGATAACGGCAGGTTTGGAGTCGATGTTGATTTCAGCAGTTTCGCCACCCATAAGCTGGGTCAGTTCGTCATGCACAATCTTTACCATCAACTGACTGGGCTTTACGGCGGTCAGCACGTTTTGTCCCAGCGCTTTCTCCTTAACGGTATCGGTGAAGTTCTTGGCTACTTTATAGTTTACGTCGGCATCCAAGAGTGCTTTACGCACATCTTTCAAGGTTTCTGCAACGTTGATTTCGGTGATTTTACCTTCACCTTTCAAGATTTTAAACGACCTCTCAAGTCTCTCGCTTAAATTATCGAACATAGTATCTAATTACGTTTACTAAATTACAAATTACTCTTATTGAGGCGCAAAAGTACAAAAAATCCCCGTAACTGCCTTCTTTTGGAGGCAGAATATTATTGAGGATCTATGGCAGGATATGTAAAAAGAAGGGTCGGACCGGCGGCTGTATCGGGCATGACCTGATAAGTGCCTCCGAAATGTTTCAGTAACAAACGGTTGATGTCGTGACGTAAAGAAGCTTCCTGACCGTCATATTTACTGTCGGCCAGGGGGCTGTTGACAACTTTGAAGCACAGTATTTCACCGCTCTTTTCAAGGCTGAAGTGAATCTCCCGCTTTTCTTGGGATGTAGCGGAAGTTCCCGTCAGTGTGCTGATAATCATTTGCATTATGCGGTTGCAGTCGGTATGTATGATGTGCTGTTCCACGTTGTTCTGGAAATGAATGCTCAAGTTGGGGTTTTGCATAAGGGCAGCACTAACGGCATCGTTACAAATCTGTACTACGTCATAGTCCATCAGTTGATACTTCATCATATTGGCTTCCAGGCGGGAGAGGTCTAATACATTGTTGACCAGCAGCATCAGTGCTTCAGTATTTTGCTGTATTATGTCGGAATACTCTTTACGCACCTCTTCGTCTATTTCCGTATCGACTGCCATAAGCTGTGAGAAGCCTACTACATTATTAAGAGGTACGCGGATAGCATGGCTCATATTTGACAAGAAGCGGTTTTTCATTTCGTTGGCTTCTTCTGTCTTGCGGGTTGCTTCCTTAGTCTCTTTTTCCGATAATTGTAATGCTTTTCTTATTCGGTTGATGCGCAGCATATAGCTGACACATAATATCAAGACCACACCGACC
The DNA here is from genome assembly GCF_038448625.1 of Bacteroides sp. GD17. Taxonomy (NCBI): domain Bacteria; kingdom Pseudomonadati; phylum Bacteroidota; class Bacteroidia; order Bacteroidales; family Bacteroidaceae; genus Bacteroides; species Bacteroides sp. GD17. The sequence continues at coordinate 11,953 of NZ_JBCEZS010000026.1, read as the reverse complement.
ACCACCAGGATGATGAGTTGTATGTAACTTCTTAATTTGGCTTGTTCCAATTGTAATTGGTTCAAGTGGTATCTATCCTTGATTTCTTCCAGTTGCTGGTTCGATACGGCGTTGGTTATTGAGTCTTGCATCAGGTTGGCCTTTTCATAGAGTGGCAGGGCTTCGGTGTATCGGCCCATTGCTTTCAATGCATCAGCCTTATAGTTTACTTCCCTGGCATAGTCGGACTCTTCGAAATCATATTGTCTTACGAAATGCATAGCACTGTCTGCCAAAGCAAGCGCAGCATCATATTCTTTCATATAGAGGAAGTACTCAATGCCCAGGTTCTGATAAGTAAGCCAATAAGGAAGATGGGTTTGGGGCGTGATATAGGTTTGCCCCTTCTCATAGTGTTCCTTGGCAAGAGCCGGATTGTCAATTCCTAAATAAAGATAGGTATAATATATTTCCAGATATAAATATTGACCGGAAAGCGCTTCTTTCATTTCGGGATTCTGGTGTATCATTTCATTCATAACCCCTTTTGCTTCGTCCAGGTATTTCTTCAGGTCGGCATAGTTTCTTCTTTGCTTATTGAAACTGATAAGTTGGAAGAGTATATTGAGCTGTGAGCCGAGCCGGTCTATTTGCGGTAATAAGTTATATGCTTTCTTCAGAACCTTCTCTTCTTCTTTCCACCGATTGGTTTTGTGGTAAATATTGGCCAAACATTGGTAGGAAGCGAGTTCTCCATTCAGACTGTTGTTGGCTGTTGCCTTTTCCATCATCTGCATGGCTTCGCTGAATGCATATTCGTACTCTTTCTTATAGATGTATATATTGATGAGCAACTTTTGTGCATTGAAGTAGATTTCCCAATATTTGCTGTTCTGGGCAACCGGTTTCAGTATATTGACCCATTTGGCAATGCTGTCCAGTTCTCCTTCATCATTGTAATAATGGAGGATATGAAGGTATGCACCATTGCAAATGTAATAATCGTTGTTTTGTTCCTTGGCTTCTCTAAATAGCTGGCCGGCATACTTTAATGCATCCGGAGAACTTTGTGATATGCGTGCCAGCCTATCCAGCAGTTGAAGCCGGGTGCTGTCATGGGGCAATGTCTCCAGTTGTGCCGACAGGCTGTCGGTTATGGAAGTCGGGGTACTACCCGCCAGACAGAATAGTGCCTGTATAGCAAGGAGTATGATGCAGGTTATCTTTTTCATTGTGCCGCCTCCTCTCTTTTTTCGGCGGTATGGATGGGGTGGGTGAATATGAAACGGGAACCGTTTGTATATTCACTGTCAATCCAGATTTTGCCTCCGAAATGTTCTACAATCAATTGGCAGATAGAGAGCCCCAGGCCACTGCCTTGCGCATTTTCGTCCAACTTCTCAAAGCGGTTGAATATCTTGCCTTGCTTTTCGGGAGCAATTCCGCAGCCGGTATCGGTTACGGAAAATATTGCCATGTCTCCTTGCACTTCCAGCGAAAGTGTGATGCTTCCTTCGGATGTGAACTTTGTGGCGTTGATGAGTAGATTGATCAGCAGTTGCTGCAAGCGGGCTTCATCAGTATAAAGTTCCAGCTTTTCCAATGACGTTTGAAACAGGACGGCGGCGGCTGTCTGCTTTATCTTTTCCACCGTATCAATAACATTACGACAGAGGAAGATGGCATCGTGCGTACCCATGCGGAACTGCATTTTTCCTCTTTCCAGGCTGGATAAGTCTACCACATCGTCAATCAGTTTCAAGAGCAAGTCTGAATTCTGCTGTATGATGTCATTGCATTGCTGGCGGATGCTTTGGTCTATGTTGGTATCTGTCAGGATAGACGAGAAGCCGGATAACGCGTTCAGTGGGGTTCGTATCTCATGGCTCATGTTCGACAGGAACAAGCTTTTGGTGCGGATAGAATTTTCAGCATTCTTTTGCGCTTCGTTCAGCTTTTGTTTTGAGGTGGCGAGGCGTTTGGTTTCCTGCTTTATATGGACAACGAACAAAATGAATATGGTAAGAATCAAGACACCTCCTACAATCAGATATAGTAATACGCGGTTCCATTGCTTTTGGTTGTCCACTTCAAGCCGGTCTACCTGATAGACTGTCCGCAACAGATTGATTTGGTTTGTATAGTTATGGGCGTTGATAGAATCGCGGGCAGAATTGATATTCTGGTAAATCTCGCATGCTTCTTTATAATGTTCTAACTTGGTATATATTTGAGCGATTGATTTCCTCAGTTTCAAGTAGTTGCCGTATACACTTATATGGTCGGCATCGTCTGCCAGTTCTGTATATAGTTGGATGGCTTGTTCGTAATTTCCGGCTTCTCTGGCACATCCGGCTTGCATATATTTCAATATGGAAGTGTGGAAATAAGACGGATCGTCATTGTTTACCTGTTCGGCATTGGCAATGTATTGGTTGGCTTTCACTAAATCTCCGGCATGAATATAGTAGTATGCCTGGTAGATATAGAATAAGAATGGATTTAATTTGCTTTTCTCGTAAGTCTGCCCCATTTTCTCCAGATAGGTTTCGGCTTCTCCAGTTCGTTTCGCTTTGATGAGCGTGGGTACCAGTTGCATGAAGACTCTTTCTTGCAGTTGTTCGGAATTGGGAACCTGATACAATATCTGGATAGCTTCTTCATATTCTTCTATTGCTTCTGCATCCATGCTTGCATTGAGATAAGTGTCTCCCAATGCAAAGTGGGACAAGGCAATACCGATATCATATTTCATTTGTTGGGCTTGTGCCAGCATTGCATTCGATTTCTTCAAAGCTTCGGTAATCTGTCCCTGCAGGGCATAAGCATATACAGCCATCTGCTTTGTTAAAAACATGTGCTTGTAGTCTTGTTGCTCTTGAAAGGCAGCTACAACTTCATCCTCCCATTGAATGATATCGCTCGTTTTCACTTCTTGGGAATAGCCTAAGTTATTGTCTACTAATGTTTCTATCAAGCGGACATGCTTGGACACATCTCCTTCTTCGAGAGATGCGGCTTGAAGGCCTGTGCCAAACAGTAATAAGATTAACAATATGTATGTTCTAATTACTTTCAACTTATTTTCTTTTTATTAGGGTAAAGAAACATAGATGCAAATTTAATCAAAAAGAGCGGAATACATATATTATCCCGCTCTTTTTAGGCCGTTATTTTTATTTTCTATTGATTATATCCCTTGCGCAAGGTCCTTCGTGGTTTGGATAACCGGGGATATGGCTACGCCATCTTTTGTCTGCTTCTACTTTCAGATTACGGTAATCATCTTGGGTGCGGTAGATATAATTATCCAGTAAAGCGCGATACTGAATGAGGATATCAGCATATTCCGGATTGTTTGCGAGGTTGTGTTTTTCTCCTTTATCCTTGCTCATATCGTATAATTCTTCTCCGTTACCTTCCAGATAATGGGTGTATTTATATCGAGGACCGCGTATCATTCGTCCGGGACTGACGGTTACTTCATACTCGCTATGCCATTCGGAAGCTACGTATGGATGTTGTTTTTCTTGCTTCTTGCCTTTCAGGAAGGGAGCCAGGCTGATGCCGGGTTTATCAGCGGGTACCGGAATGCCTGCCAGTTCGCAGAGGGTGGGCAGTAAGTCGGTTGTTGGTTGGGTCAGTAACTCTTCCACCGGCTTGGGGCGGGGTTGGATGCCGGGACCGGCTATGATGAACGGTACATTGGTCATCTCTTCGTAGAAACTGACTTGCTTGGTCACCATGCGGTGCGATCCCATTCCATCACCATGGTCTGCCAGGACAACGACAATGGTGTTTTTGCCGGCAGGGGTGGAGTAGAGCGCTTGCAGTACACTGTCTATCTGCTTGGCAACCATTCGCGTGTAGTGCTGGAAGGCAGCAATATAATGCCGGTAATTTTCTTCGTTCCAATGTGCAGCCTGCATCATGCGCCGGTGGCTGCAACAGATATATTGGATGGGAAGAGGAAGGCTTTTCCAGTTTTCCACTTCAAAGTTGTCGGGTAAGTCGGGCAGGAATCCGCTGATAGGACTGTCTGTATGTTCCCCTTTGTTTTCGCCGACATATCCGCAGATATTGTGAGGGTTTTGGAAATCGGCTATACATATAAAAGGTTCTTTCGGTGGGTTGCTGAGGTAGCTAACGGCATCTTCGCAGGTTCCCACATCCAAAAAGCTGTCGTTATTGACGGGAAATTCGGGGTCGGTGAATGGTTTGGCAACAGGTTCCTTGTGGCGGAAACCTCTCAGGGCTCCCATATCATGGGTTTTCCCGAAGTGTACGGCTTCGTATCCATTGGCTGAAAAGAGGCTTCCCAATGTGGGAATGTTGTCGGGCAATGGCGGGTTGATATGTTCATCCGAGTTAGAACGTACATTGGTCTGATGCGGCATCAACCCACTCCATAGGGCTGCACGTGATGGTTGGCTGAGAGGGCAACCTACATAAGCATTGGCAAATACCACTCCTTGGGAGGCGAGCCGGTCGATGGGAGGAGTGCAACTGGGATCAGCGCCGTATGCACCTACAACGCGTTGAGTCAGGTGGTCGCATTGGATAATCAGGAAATTCGGTGATTGTTGTGCTGTCATAGGCAGGCTGCACAGTGCCATTCCCATAAAAGGATAAAGAGTCTTCATTGAATTCAGATTTTATTTGTTTAAGGTTGTTTGTCCGGCAGCAAAAGTAGGAAAAAGCAGTTATAAAAAAAGCTTCCATCTGCGTTTATGGACGCAAATGGAAGCTTTTGTACTATATTGTAACAGCTTTTCTTTAGCTGTTCATGCTCATTAGGAACTCGTCGTTGTCTTTGGTCTTTTCCAAACGGTCTTTTACGAAATCCATCGCCTCTATCGGGTTCATATCGGCAAGGTATTTGCGCAGAATCCACATGCGGTCCAGAGTCTGCTTGTCTTGCAGCAAGTCGTCGCGGCGTGTGCTGGAAGCAACGATGTTGACGGCAGGGAAGATACGCTTGTTGGACAAGTTGCGGTCGAGCTGCAATTCCATATTACCGGTACCCTTGAATTCTTCGAAGATCACTTCATCCATCTTGGAGCCGGTATCAATCAATGCGGTAGCAAGGATGGTCAGTGAACCGCCGCCTTCAATGTTACGGGCAGCACCGAAGAAGCGTTTGGGCTTGTGCAGTGCATTGGCATCGACACCACCGGAAAGTACTTTGCCGGAAGCGGGAGACACCGTGTTGTAGGCACGTGCCAGACGGGTGATAGAATCGAGGAAGATAACGACATCATGTCCGCATTCTACCATTCTTTTGGCTTTCTCAAGAACGATGCCGGCAATTTTCACGTGGCGTTCGGCCGGTTCGTCGAATGTAGAAGCGATTACTTCGGCATTCACGGTGCGGGCCATGTCGGTTACTTCTTCCGGGCGCTCGTCGATGAGCAGCATAATCATGTAGACTTCCGGATGGTTGGCTGCAATGGCATTGGCGATATCTTTCATCAAGATAGTCTTACCGGTTTTGGGCTGTGCCACGATCAAGGCACGCTGACCTTTGCCGATAGGGGCAAAAAGATCGACTACGCGGGCTGATAATGAATCGGAATAACCGCCTTTGCAAAGTCTGAACTTCTCGTCCGGGAATAGCGGAGTAAGATGCTCGAAGGGGACGCGGTCACGTACAAAAGCCGGGTCGCGTCCGTTGATTTTGGACACTTTCACCAGCGGGAAATACTTCTCACCTTCTTTGGGCGGACGGATTACGCCTTCTACCACATCACCGGTTTTCAGGCCGAAGAGCTTGATTTGCGATTGAGATACGTAGATATCGTCCGGTGAAGAGAGGTAATTGTAATCGGAAGAACGAAGGAAGCCGTAGCCATCCTGCATGATTTCCAGTACGCCGGTTCCGGTAAGGATATCGTCGAATTCGTAGGCTTTTTCGCGCTCTATCGTTTTGCGCTCCGGAGCAGGAGTATAGTTGTCGCCTGTATTGTACGGCTGCGCGGGGCGCTGTGGCTGTACGGGGCGCTGCTGATAACCGGGGCGGTTGTTATTATTGTTGTTATTATTATTGTAAGGAGGATTGTTGCTGTTGTCGCGAGGACGCAGACGTGGGCGTTGCAATGGTTGAGGATGCTGTTCGGCAGGTGTGGCAGCAGGCGCAGCAGGTGTTTCTGCTTTGGTTGCTTCGAATTTGCCGATGAGTTCGGAAGGCAATTCAACCTTTTCTGTCGGAAGGTCTTCGATAGGAATGAAGTCGTCTTCGGTTTCTGCCAGGATAGGGCTTTCGTCCGGTACAGCTACCTTTTGGGGCTTGTTTTCCACTTTTGTAACTTTCGGTTCGAAATTCAATTCGGGCTCTATTGTTTTGGGAGTTTCAGTTGCTTTAGGAGCGGCTGTTTCTTCCTCTTTTACCTTGCGGGGACGTCCCGGTTTGCGTTTGGGGGCAGTTGCCGGTTTTTCTGCAGGAGTAGCGACGGCAGCAGTTGCGGTAGCCGGTTCTTTGGCGGTTTCAGCAGCTTGGGGCTGTTCCTTGGTTGCAGGAGCTTCCTCTGCTTTCGACTTGGTGAGATCACCGTTTTTGGTAGCTGAGAATACCTTGTCGGCGCCTTCTTTCTTTACGGTTTTTACAGTGACGCGCGAACGCTTTTGCTTGTCCCCTCCTTTGCGTTCTTCTTTCAGCTTGTCGGCGGCTACTTTCTTGGTAGCGCCTGCGATGGCTTGTTCATCAAGTATCTTGTAAACAAGTTCTTCTTTTTTGAGTGAGTCTGTTTTTTTAATACCCAGTTCTTGGGCAATAGTTTGCAGTTCCGACAAATTTTTGTCGTTCAGTTGAATGATGTTATACATACAGTATATGTGTGAATGGTTTAAAATTTCTTCTTTTGAATAGGCATAGATGCACGGTTGCAGGTGTTGTCTGAAGCAACTTGGCAAGTTTACCTTGTAATTTATGATTTAATTGGGATATTTATTATTGAACCGGAAATCTGATTACAATCCTTGCCTCAGCAGGAAGTTGCAGAATGTTTCAACGGCGCAAAGGTAATAAATATTTTTGGTTTCATAAATAAATCGCCTTTTTTTTAAATTTAAAACTTTATCTTTGCTGTATTAACAACAACATAAGGAATTGATTTATGAATATAGATGAAGCACATCTGATAACGTTTTCACCTACTCGTACTTCTAAACAAGTAGGCAAGGCAATTGTTCACGGCACGGGAATTTCTTCGGTGAAAGAAGTGGATTTAACGCTGAAAACGACTGATGAGCAGGTGGTTCCGGCTCATGCATTGGCGGTTATTACAGTACCGGTATATGGCGGGCATGTGGCTCCTTTGGCATTGGAGCGGATGAAGGACATCCACTCTGACGGTGCGCCTGCCGTGGTGGTAGTGGTCTATGGAAACCGTGCTTACGAAAAGGCTTTGACCGAGTTGGATGCTTTCGTTACCGAACGGGGCTTTAAAGTGATAGCGGGAGCTACTTTCGTAGGCGAGCATTCGTTTAGCAATGACAGATATCCGGTTGCGGCCGGGCGTCCGGATGCGGAAGATCTGAAGTTTGCAGAACTTTTCGGCGAAAAGATACGTACCAAGATTGCTGCTGCGGCTGATATGGAGAAACTGTACGGTGTGGATGTGGCGCGTATTCAGCGGCCTCGCCAGCCTTTCTTCCCTTTATTCCGCTTTTTGCGTAAGGTGGTAAAGTTGCGTAAGAGCGGGGTTCCCATGCCACGTACTCCGAAAGTAGATGCGGAACGTTGCACGCATTGCGGGTATTGCGCCACGCATTGTCCTGCGGGTGCTATTATAAAAGGTGATGAGTGCAATACGATTGCAGAGAAATGCATTAAATGCTGTGCTTGTGTAAAGGGATGCACGCAGAAGGCACGCACTTACGATACACCGTTTGTGGTATTGCTGGCCGATTGCTTCAAAAGACAAAAAGAAGATAGGATTATTATTTAGTTATCACTACCAATACTTTCTTCGTCTGTTCATCTACTCTGAACCGATTGTCCGTTCGTTCTCCCACTAACCAGATGATATCATCTCCGCAGCAGAGTACCCATTGTTGTTCTTTGCGCAGGAGGGAGAACTTGCGGTCGGTCAGGTAGTCACTTACTTTTTTCCTTCCTTTCATACCGAAGGGGACGAATGTGTCTCCTTGCCTCCAAAGGCGTAGGGAGAGGGGATGCCGGAGTTTGTCCGCATCAAAACAGGCCGTGCTTTTATCACGGGGGATAACGAAGCACGGAGTGTAGTCGTACTCTTTTATCTCCAAGTCAGGCTTTACAACCTCTTGCAGCGGCTCTATCAATAACAGTTCCCGGTCTTTGACGACGCGCCATCCGGTGCCGGTGAATATCTTGCCCGGCTGACCGTTCAGTGCGCGGTATATGTCTTTTACCTGGGCAGCATTGAACCCCAGGGGATATAAGATCTCGAATAAGACTGTTTCCGATGCCGTTTCTTGCTGCAAGGCGCGGATAAGTATACCTTCTTGAGTGAGTATTCGTTTTTTGGTTTCTTCTATACCTTTATTATATATAGCGGCTGCATCTTCCAGATGTTCTGCCGTTTTAAGGATGCTCTCTTTTACCGATGGATTGATTTCCTGCATCATGGGCAGCAGGTTAAGCCGTATCTTGTTGCGGGTGTACTCATCTTGCAGGTTGGTGCTGTCCGTTACATAATCTTGCCCGATGCCGTGCAGGTAGTCAACAATCTCCTTCCGGTCCAGGCAAAGCAGGGGGCGGACAATCTTTCCATTGCCGGGTTGTATTCCACATAGTCCGTTGATGCCGGTTCCACGGATAAGATTGAGCAGAAAGGTTTCCACGCTGTCGTCCTGGTGATGGGCAACTGCTATAACAGCGGCGTTACACTCTTTTCGTACTTCTTCAAACCAGTTGTAACGCAGTTCTCTTGCAGCCATTTCGATGGAAATGTGCCGTTCTTTGGCTTCCCGTTCCGTATCGAAGTGGACGGTGTGCAATGGCACTTGTTGTTCTCTGCATAAGTGGCGGACAAACAGTTCGTCCCGGTCCGACTCTGCTCCGCGAAGATGAAAATTGCAATGGGCAGCTTCGCAGATGTACCCTAAGGAGAGGAGCAGGCGCAGCAATGCCACCGAGTCGGCTCCGCCACTCAATGCCACAAGTATCTTGTCTTCTGTAGAAAAGAGCTTGTTACGGTCGATGTATTGTATTACCTTCTGCTTGTCCATGCTGCAAAGATACAAAAGTTTTGTTTTTGGTAAAGTGATACGTGCACAACATAAAAAGAACGTTTGAGAAAAGTAATTCATTTCAAGAAAGTGTATCTTTGTCCGGTGATAAAACAATACTTAAAATAAGATTGAAGATGAAAGCATTTGAACAGTTACTGCCGACACGTATTATATTCGGTGCCGGCGAAATCGACCGGTTGGCTACATTAGAGCTTCCGGGCAAAAAGGCTTTGCTGGTAATTTCCAGCGGAAACTCCATGCGCAAGTATGGTTATGTGGATAAAGTAGTGAAAGGATTGGCTGAGAATGGAGTCGAGACCGTGATTTACGACAAGATACAAGCTAACCCGATAAAAGAACATGTGATGGAAGCAGCTGCAATCTGTCGCCGCGAACAGTGCGACTTCATTGTAGGACTGGGCGGCGGTAGTTCTATCGATTCTGCCAAATCCATCGCGGTGATGGCTTGCAACGAGGGCGACTACTGGGACTATGTAAGCGGAGGTACCGGAAAAGGACAAACGCCGAAGCATAAGGCTTTGCCGGTCATAGCTATCCCCACTACGGCAGGCACCGGCACAGAGGTAGATCCGTGGACTGTCATCACGCACAATAATGAGAAAATAGGATATGGCACGCCCGATACCATGCCCCAAGTAGCAATTGTAGACCCCGCCCTGATGGTTTCCGTTCCGCCCAAATTGACAGCCTATCAAGGTTTTGACGCTTTCTTCCATGCTGCCGAAGGCTATCTTGCAACAATTGCAACGCCGGTAAGCGAGATCTTTTCACTTAAGAGCATCGAACTCATTGGCCGTTCGCTGGCTAAAGCTGTGAAGAATGGAAATGATTTGGAAGCCCGCAGCGAAGTAGCTCTGGCCAGTACGCTTGCGGGGCTGGTGGAATCGACCTCAAGCTGTATTTCGGAACACTCTCTTGCACATGCGGTAAGTGCCCTCTTCCCCAATGTGGAACATGGTGCGGCATTGACCTGTATCTCCTTGGCATGGTTTGCTTCGTTTGTCGATGTAGTGCCCGAACGCTATATGCGTATGGCTGAAGCCTTGACCGGACAGAAAAGCACATCGCCCGCTGACTTCTTCGCAGCATTGGCCGACTTGCAGGCAGCCTGCGGCATTGATAATATCGCTCTTTCGGAATATGGAGTGACGGAGGAAGACCTCAGCCGTCTTGTACGGAATGCACGCGAAACGATGGGAGGACTGTTCGGAATGGATCCGCGTCCTCTGAGTGATGACGAGGTATTGGAAATATACCGGAAGTCCTATAAGTAACGTCTCTCCACTCTATGTAGTGTATACGCCTTTGCGTAGGTGTATAGAGAAAACTTCTCCGATATAAAGAGAAAAAGTCTGGAATCTAAAGAGAAAAGTTCTTTCTTTTAGTAACTATTCTCTGTTCAAGCCTTGCGAACGGATATTCGCAAGGCTTGAATATGTATTCGCGCACTGTGAACAGGGCTGACGCATTATATTTTTTACTATTTATCATGTCTAATATTGGTGTTTAATTATGTTCTATTATATTAATATTTAATTCTTTATATTGTTTTGTATGTCACTATAAATTCGTATCTTTATAAAGAACTAGAAAACATAAATTGAGGAATAAATGGATATAATTAGCATTACTAAGTATTTTGAAGATCCCCGGCGTGACCATAAAAAGGAACATTCTTTAGAAGCGATTTTTTATATTACCATAGCCGCCGTATTAGGCGGTGCTGAAAGTTGGTATGACATTGAAGAGTTTGGAATTGCCAAGAAAGACTTCTTTTCCCGGCATATCAAGAACTTCAAAGGTATTCCCTCTCATGATACTTTCAACCGTCTATTCTCAATGCTTAAGCCCGAATTATTGGAACGTTCTTTTCGTGTGTGGATCCACGAAATCTGTGGAAAATATAAAGGTGTAGTACCTATTGATGGCAAGACTATTTGTGGCGCCTCTGAGAAGAAAAGCAATGGAAGTTTCTCAAAAATACATATGGTTAGTGCGTGGGCTTCGGCTAACGGTATAACTTTAGGTCAAGAAAAAGTAAATGAAAAGTCCAATGAAATAACAGCTATTCCCGCTTTAATAGATGCTCTTGATCTGGCAGAGTGTATCATAACCATAGATGCCATGGGTTGTCAAAAGAAGATAGTGGAGACCATTATAAATAATAAGACTGACTATGTTATCTGTCTGAAAGAGAACCAGAAGTCTATGCACCACCGAGTAGTGGAACAGTTTGCTCAAATGGACCACCCAGCCAAACATGTTCCCCCAACCCGGCGCGCGACCTATACCACGGAAGAAAGCGGGCATGGGAGGATAGAAAAGAGAGTTTATGACATGTATAACAATGGATTGGATTTATTCGAGGGATGGACTGGACTAAAATCCATCATAAGGGTTCAGTCTTACAGGAAAGAGAATGCAAGTGGTATCGAAGCTAAAGACACAAGATACTATATCTCATCCATCGGTTTAGACATACAGAAAATAGCGGATGCAATACGGACTCACTGGTCAATTGAGAACAATCTTCATTGGCAGTTGGATGTAACGTTCAATGAAGACGCAACCAGGAAAAAGAAAAATGCAGCGGTAAACTTTTCATTGTTGAACAAGATTGCTTTGGCAGCAGTTAAGAAAGATGAATCAAAGGGAAGTTTGAAGGGAAAAAGAAAAAGAGCCGGATGGGACGACTCTTTTCTTGAGAAGTTATTAGACGTGAATTTTTAATGCGTCAGCCCTG
>NZ_JBCEZS010000025.1:0-17346 GCF_038448625.1 Bacteroides sp. GD17 | reverse complement strand
GATCAAAGCCCTTCAGGCTTGGCTACGCAAGTAGTCCGAATGGGAACCTTGCTCCAGCGCTACGCTGGTAAATTATCATTTATTGTAATAAAACTCAATGTTCTCTTTTGTCAGCAAATCTATCGGCATGAAATTCTCCCTTGCCACTTCCTTCTTCAGAATGAGGTATTCGCATAGCGACTTGATGCCGTCGAACCCTTGCAGGGTAGGCTGCTGTGCAATGAGGAAGAAGATGCTCCCTTGTTTCAGGCAATCTACGTTCCGTTGCAGCAAGTCATACCCCATGAGGTTGAAATCATTTTTCTGTTTCTTCTGCAGATACTCCCCGATGATGTATGCCTTGGAGTTGAAGGTGATACCATTCTTTACCGTCGGATGTTCCCGGAAGAACTCATCCAGCATCTGCGTGTCCTCGCTGTCGCGCTTGGCATGCAGGTCCAGTTCCCAGATGCGGCAGGAGGGGTGATGCTCCTGCATGTATTCGCAGAAGCCTATCTCGCGCCGTTCCTGCTGATTGGAACCCACGATACCTTCATTTATCTTGCGGAAGATTACAATCTCCTGTGCATCTTCTCCGGCAAGCAACATCAGCATGCGTGCGGCAAAATATCCGCTTTGATGCGAGTTTTGTCCGAAGAAGGAGAGGGCAGGCTCTTCCTTGATGTTAGAGTCTATATATATATAAGGTATATTGCGCTGCGTCAATCCGTCTGTAAATGATTTGGTATATTGCGGGGCGGTAGGGGCAAACATCACTCCGTCCGGTTCCAGTTCCAGAATCTTCTGCGAAGCTTCCACGAACGAATGATAATCATACGGGTCGTAGTAGGAGAGTTGCACGGCAACGTTGAAATCAGAATAAGTTTCCACCGCACTCTGTATGCCTGTCTCCACGTCCGTCCAGTACTCACCTTTCTCATGCAGCGGCAGCAGGCAGGCAAATGCATACTTCTTGTTGGAAGCCAGCGCGCTGGCATACATATTAGGCTGGTAATCCAGCTGCTTCAGGATTTCCTCTACCCGTTTCCGGCTGGATTCAGATACTCCGCTTCGCCCATGAATCACACGGTCGACGGTTCCTACCGATACATCCGCCATTTTGGCGATGTCTTTTATTCTAACCCTTTCCATTTACAATTTACTATTTATAAAGGCACAATTTGGCTCATTTACGATGCATCTTGTGCGCGAACACAATAATAATCTTAATATTTTCGATACAAATATATGATAATTTTTTGTATTTCAAAAATTGTTGTATCTTTGTGCCCGCACACGAAGCCTATGAAGAACAATCTTGTTTTTGATTTACTCTCCATAGTTTCAGGTGATAAAGGCTGTTTTATGCCATTAAATGATAAATTGAAAGGAAACAAATTAATTTCATATTAAATAAAAACAAAAAAGATTATGGGAAAGAAAGTAGTTACATTAGGTGAAATCATGCTGAGACTGTCCACTCCGGGGAATACGCGTTTCGTACAGTCCGATTCTTTTGATGTAGTATATGGTGGTGGTGAGGCTAACGTAGCTGTCAGCTGTGCCAACTACGGACATGATGCTTATTTTGTAACCAAATTGCCGAAACACGAAATTGGCCAGTCGGCAGTGAATGCTTTGCGCAAGTATGGCGTAAAGACAGATTTCATAGCACGCGGTGGCGACCGTGTCGGCATCTACTATCTTGAAACCGGTGCTTCCATGCGTCCCAGCAAGGTTATCTACGACCGTGCACACTCTGCTATTGCCGAAGCCGATGCAGCAGATTTCGATTTCGATGCTATTATGGAAGGTGCCGACTGGTTCCACTGGTCCGGTATCACTCCCGCTATCTCCGACAAAGCTGCCGAACTGACCCGTCTGGCTTGCGAAGCTGCCAAGCGTCACGGCGTTACTGTTTCCGTCGATCTCAACTTCCGCAAGAAACTCTGGACGAAGGAAAAAGCTCAATCTATCATGAAGCCCCTGATGCAGTTTGTAGATGTATGTATCGGCAATGAAGAAGATGCCGAACTCTGCCTCGGCTTCAAGCCCGATGCTGACGTAGAAGGCGGCAAGACAGATGCCGAAGGCTACAAAGGTATCTTCAAGGCTATGGCTAAAGAATTCGGTTTCAAATATGTGATCTCTACGTTGCGTGAATCTTTCTCGGCTACTCACAACGGTTGGAAAGCAATGATTTACAACGGAGAAGAATTCTACGAATCAAAACGTTACGATATCAATCCTATCATCGACCGCGTAGGTGGCGGTGACTCTTTCTCAGGCGGTATCATCCACGGCCTGCTGACGAAGCCCAACCAAGGTGCTGCCCTCGAATTCGCAGTAGCCGCTTCTGCCTTGAAACATACTATCAATGGTGACTTCAACCTCGTTTCTACTGAAGAAGTGGAGGCATTGGCAGGTGGCGATGCAAGTGGTCGTGTACAACGCTAATTATTAATTATTAAAATTGAAAATCAAGATGGCTAAGTTTGACAAAATAGCAGTATTAAATAAAATCGGCTCTACCGGAATGGTACCTGTCTTCTACCATAAAGATGCAGAAGTAGCGAAGAAAGTAGTAAAGGCTTGTTATGAAGGTGGTGTTCGTGCATTCGAATTTACCAACCGTGGCGATTTCGCTCACGAAGTCTTTGCAGAAGTGGTGAAGTTCGCCGCCAAAGAATGCCCTGAGATGGCTATGGGTGTAGGCTCTATCGTCGATCCTGCAACGGCAGCACTGTACCTGCAACTGGGTGCATGCTTCATTGTCGGCCCGTTGTTCAATCCCGAGATTGCCAAGATCTGTAATCGTCGTCTGGTTGCTTACACTCCGGGATGCGGAAGCGTTTCCGAAGTAGGCTTTGCACAAGAAGTAGGTTGCGACCTTTGCAAGATTTTCCCGGGTGATGTGCTGGGTGCAAAACTCGTGAAAGGTCTGCTGGCTCCGATGCCCTGGTCTAAATTGATGGTGACCGGTGGAGTAGAACCGACTCAGGAGAACCTTACTTCCTGGATTAAAGCCGGCGTATTCTGTGTAGGTATGGGTTCCAAACTCTTCCCCGGCGATAAGGTTGCTGCAGAAGATTGGAACTATGTTACAGAAAAATGTAAAGAAGCGCTGGGCTATATTGCCGAAGCAAGAAAATAAAGAAATTCATTTTGTTTAAAGGTGTTTAAAGGGGACAACCATCGAGGCGTTTCGGCGTTTCGGTGGTTTGTTTTTTTAGTCTAAAGTGTTTATAAGTGTAAAGACTACCCTTCATCTCTAAAACTATGTTATAAAACACATGAAAAAACGCCCAACTGTTTGCGCGCACGAAAGAAACTCTTACCTTTGCAGTGCAGTTGGGAAACTGCATTTGGATTTTAAGTAATAAGATAGTTTTCAAGACATAAAGTTATTAGTTATTAGGTAAAAGGATTGGATTTTAATTTTTTTCATAAGCTAAATGTTTGGATTAAAAATAGGTAAATTAGGTAAGGTAAAAGTTGTAATTAAGACGTTTTCAGATTAGGTAATTGAAGTTTGTTTTTTAGGTAAAAAGAAAGATTGATTTTTAGGTAACAACATTTGATGCAATTAAAAGAAAAGCCTTTTTGGCTTTTCTTACAGGGGCGAGGGGTTCGTGAGAGCTTGCTCGTTTTTTTATTTTCTATATCTCACTTTTTTATATATTTTGTTCAAACTCTACATCTTTTTTGTATCTTTGTCTCGGACATCCATTAAAAATAAGCATAAAATTAAAAAGCTTAAACAGCGCAAGTTTTGGAATACATACTAAATATACTCGATTGGCTTTTATACATACTGTTTGCGATAAACATATTGTATCTCCTGGTCTATAGTCTGGCATCACGTCGGCGCGATTTGCCGTTGTCACCACCGGCAAAGGAACATAAGCGTTTTGCCATCCTTATCCCTGCTTATCGTGAAGACGCCGTCATACACGAGTGCGTACATTCGTGTCTCGATCTGGAGTACCCCGTCGACTGTTTCGACGTCGTTGTCATTTCCGACCGTATGCAACCCGAAACAAATGCTTCCCTTGCCGCATTGCCCATCCGTCTGGTGGAAGTCCATTTCGAAGAGAGCACCAAGTCCAAATCCCTGAATGCCGCCATGGCTGCTATCGGTAACGATTATGATATCGCCGTGGTGCTCGACGCAGACAACGTTATCCCATACGACTATCTGAACGACCTCAATGCGCTCTTTGCCAATCCGGAGGTCGAAGTGATACAGACCCATCGCATTGCCAAGAACCTGAATAACGATATGGCGTTGCTCGATGCTATCAGCGAAGAAATCAATAACACCATTTTCCGTTTGGGGCATGCTAAGTTGGGTATGTCTGCTGCCCTTATCGGTTCCGGCATGGCATTCCATTACGATTTGTTCCGCGATACGATGGCGGATATCAAGGCAGTAGGCGGTTTCGACCGTGAACTTGAACTGACCTTGCTCTATCGTGGCAAGCGTTTCT
This sequence comes from Bacteroides sp. GD17, assembly GCF_038448625.1. Taxonomy (NCBI): domain Bacteria; kingdom Pseudomonadati; phylum Bacteroidota; class Bacteroidia; order Bacteroidales; family Bacteroidaceae; genus Bacteroides; species Bacteroides sp. GD17. The sequence goes on along the minus strand of NZ_JBCEZS010000025.1, from coordinate 12,877 downwards.
ATTATCTGCCCGAAACCTTTGTCTTCGATGAAAAGATCCAGAATACCGGAGATTTTTCCCGTCAGCGTCGCCGTTGGCTTTCGGCGCAGTGGCACTATTGCCAGATGTTTGCCAAGTACCTTTGGAAAGCTATTGCCGACCGTAACTGGGACTTTTGCGACAAACTTTTCCAGCAAGTTTCCATTCCGCGCCTGCTGCTGATGGGTTTCACCTTCCTCTTCTCTGTGCTTTTCACTATTTACAGCTGGACTTGCGGTTTAAAGTGGTGGCTGCTTTTGATATTACTTGCCGTAGCACTGCTTGTAGCCGTTCCCAAAAGGTTCTGTACCAGCCGGCTGGCTATGTCTCTTCAGAAATTGCCGTACACCTTCCTGCTGATGGCTGCCAACGTTTTCAAGTTGCGCGGGGCGAATAAGAAGTTCATACATACGCAGCATGGGGTGACGGGAGAGTAACAATTTAGAATCATATAGAAAAAACGAATGATATACGGAAAGATCACCTTGGAAGACTGGCGTACAGCTTGTGTGGAAGGCGAGGAGCCTGAATCTTCCTTTGAGAGTTACAACCTGCGGTTATTCTTTTACGGAACTTTATATAATCGGGATACATTGGAAGCCAGTCCGGAAGATAGTAATGCTAAATTGGCGGCTGACGCTTATCTGTCCGATTCGCTTTACGGCTTTTCCCGCTTGGACGGTTCGTTTACCATTGTCTACTATTCGGAGAATGAGTGCGGTATAGCTCGCGATCATCATGGTACGCATTATCCCATCTATTGTACGCTCGACGGTTATTTCTCCACTTCCTGGAAATTCTTGGAAGAGCAGTCCGAAGAGGCGTTCAGCTACAATCCCGTTTCATTAAGCGCATTTCTTCAACGTGGAATATTGAAAGAGGGGCGTAGTGCTATGGCCGATGTACATGTGTTGAATGCCGGTGAAAAATTCTATATGCTTACAGAAGCAGGATATATAAAGCCTGTCGTGGATGCCTTAAAGTTTAAGATACCGATCGATCTCTCTTTTTCTTTGGAAACGTTGAAGGAACATGATCCCGATTTGTATGAAACGGTGAAAGATGATCTCTATTGTCTTAAGCGCGACAGCATATTTTGTTATGACCCTCAAAAAAGCATTGATAAGCATCCTGATATCGAAGCTTGCTCCAGGCGCTATGGCGAGTTGCATGCCCGGGCTATCCGCCGTCGTATCGGAGACAGCCGCCGGGTAGGTATTCTTTTGAGCGGCGGTTACGATTCGGGCTCCAACCTTGCCGCCTTACGCAGTATCTATGACGGCGAAATAGACTCATATTCGGTTGGCTTCAAGGGAGATACCTGGACCGAACTTCCTATGGCGCGGTTGATGTCCGAAACTTTCCATACCCGTCATCATGAGTACGAGATCGATGGTACGGAAATCAATGCTTTGCCCGATATAGTGCGCTTCTTGGGTGAACCCTTTGTAGAAGGAGGACTTATGGTGAACTACTGTGCCATGCGCATGATAGGTGACGACAAACCCGAAGTTATTTTAGGTGGCGACGGCAGCGACCAGTACTTCGGTACTTCCGGTCGCGAGGTGGCATTGCATTATTTGGCTGCCCGTGCTGGTGTACGTCCATTGATGCGCGGCATAAATCGTTTGCTGCAGCATAGAACTTTTGATACCGGTGGCAAACTCTCCCGCATCAATTTCCATCTGGATAAGGTACTCCATATCATGGAAGGTGAGCGTTTTGGCTTTTCCGATTCAGCTTTACGCGGATTTCTTCAAAATCCGGAGGCAGATTTTGAGCCGGCTGTTTCTCCTAAAATCGATACTCGCAGTTTTGAAAATCTTTATACGCAGCATGCGCTTCTTTCCGATCTGGAGATTGTGATTAATCGTATCATTCTCTTCAAGGCTTCCCGCATGGCGCAGATGTTTGGCAATAATTTGACGTTTCCCTTCATGGATCTGGAGCTTTACAATTTTCTGCAAGAGCTGCCCGTCAGTCTGAAGTGCAAGGGAGACAGTGTATGGGATATTGCACGAGGTCGCTCTGTTTCCAAATATTTGCTGAAGTATCACTATAAGCCATTGCTCCCGGAGGCTATCACATCCAAGAAGAAGCAAGGTGGTTTTGCTCCTATGCCGTTGTTTTTCCGCGATCCGTTGCAACGCGCCCGTTTCAAGGAGTTCATTCTTTCTTCCGGCATTACCGATGATTATCTTCGCCGCGATGCAGTGGAGAGGTTTCTTACGGAATATGACCGTGATGCAGGGCAAACGGGTGGCTGGTTCTGGCATAAGCAGAACAAGGCATTGCAATACTTCAATTTGCTGACGCTTGTGGTGTGGTGGGAAGAGTTTGTGGAGGAGCAGGAGGTGAAGTTCTGAAATAAGCGAATGTATATAACCTTTTTCTGAAACAAAAATGTTATATTTGTGATATCGTTGAGTTGAAATCTTTAAAGAAAGAAGACAAATGATTGAAACAAATAATCAAGATATCCGTTGGAAGCAGCGTTTTCAGAATTACGAAAAGGCTTTTAAGCGCCTGACTTGCGCTATAGAAGTTGTCAAAGCTACTCCTGATGACGATTTGTTGCAGTCGGGGCTGGTTCATACGTATGGATATATTTTTGATGTGGTTGTGTACGCGAATATCGAAAATGAGCTCTGAAAGAACATATTGATAGGGTAGGAGAAACTATATATGAAAATATTGTATGTATATAAATCAATAGCTCTACTGGCTGGTATGGAGCGCGTTCTGACTGACAAGATGAATTACTTGGCAGATCAGTTAGGGTACGATATATACTTAATTACTTATGAGCAAGGTGTAAATCCTTTGTCATATCCTTTATCTCCTCGCATTAAATATAAGGATTTGGGAGTCTTATTTTATACAAAGAGTCGTTATTCTTTTCCCAAGCGTTTTTGGATATATAGGAAAATGAGAAACGATTTTAGACAAAAATTTTATGAAGAAGTTCGCAGAATAAATCCTGATATTATAATTTCTACAAATTATTCTTTTCAGATTCTTGACCTTATTATCAGAGCACCAGGAAATAGTAAACATCTTTTGGAAGCTCATATTGCAAAGAGTGCTTTATTAAAAAGTGCCGATTTTGCAAGTTTTTCCCCTTTTAAGGTTGCAACATATTTCTATGATTGGTATATGGTACATCATATAAAGAAATTTGATATTTTAGTCACTTTGACTGAGCAAGATCGAAAAAAATGGGAAAATACGATTCAAACTGTTGCTATACCTAATGTTTTAACTTTATATCCAGCAGATGCGGCTGAATTAACAAATAAATATCTTATTAGTGCGGGACGATACGATGATCAAAAGGGATATGACCTTCTTATTCAGGCATGGAATTTAGTCGCTCCTAAGCATCCAGATTGGCAAATGCATATTTATGGTGATGGACCTCTTAAATCTTCATTGCAGAGTATGATAGAGAAATATGGACTGGCTTCCTCATTTATATTGAATCCAGCAACACCTGATATTTATGATAAGTATTTTGAGCATTCTATTTATGTGATGAGTTCTCGGTTTGAAGGATTTGGTTTAGTATTGATAGAAGCTATGAGTTGTGGTTTGCCGTGTATTTCTTTTGACTGCCCGAGTGGGCCTTCTGAGATTATAAAAAATGGAGAAGATGGTATTTTGGTAGAAAATGGAAATATCGAAAAGCTTTCTGAGGCGATATGCTGTTTAATAGAAGATGAACAGAAGCGAAAACAGATGGGAGCAAAAGCACGAAAGAATATTCTGCGTTACTCTAAAGAGAATATAATGCAGCAATGGGATATCCTGTTTAAACGATTGATATAAAGTATTATTTAAATAGTCAGTAAGTAGAAGGAGAAATATGTCAATAAAGAATCAAGCGGCTAAAGGGGTCATGTGGAATGCGATAGAACGTTTCTCTTCTCAGGGGATACAGTTCGTGCTTACTATTGTGATAGCTCGCCTTCTCTCTCCCGATGATTATGGTCTCATAGCCATGCTTGGTATATTTATGGCAATTGCTCAGACAATGGTTGACAGTGGCTTTTGCAATGCATTGATTCAGAAAAAAAATCGGACGGAACTAGATTACAACACTATGTTCTATTTTAATATTGCAGCTGCTGTTTTCATTTATCTACTTTTATTTGTTTCAGCTCCATTTATTGCTGATTTTTATAATCAACCAGCATTGGTAAAAGTGACTCGTGTCTTTGGCTTGGGATTGATAACCAGTTCTTTGGGAACTATCCAAATGACTCGCCTGATGATTGCACTTGATTTCAAGAAATTAGCAATAGCTACATTGTTGTCGGTTGTTGTTGGTGGTAGTATTGGAGTTTGGATGGCTTGTCATGGATATGGAGTCTGGACATTAGTATTTCAGAATTTGATAGGCAATCTCACATGGACTGTCATCTTGTGGCATTCTGCCAGATGGCGGCCTGCATGGGAGTTTTCTTTGACTTCTTTTCGGTCTCTTTTCTCTTTCGGATCACGATTGCTTTTTTCTAATCTGCTTCATACGCTTTATACGAATATGTACTCGTTGGTGGTTGGAAAATGTTTCAATGCGGCTACATTGGGTTTTTTCAACCGTGCTTATACATTGGGACAATTTCCTGTGCAAAATTTCGGAAATGTTGTTCAGAAAGTTTTATACCCCATACAATGCCGTTATCAAGATAATGACGATAAGTTCAACGAGATATTTATAACTTATTTACGGGTATCGGGTTTTCTTTTATTCCCATTAATGATAGGACTTGCTGTACTTTCTACGCCTGTCATTCAATTGCTTCTCACAGAAAAATGGTTATCGGCAGCGTCATTTTTGCAAGTGCTTAGCTTGGCTTTTATGTGGCTTCCAATTATGCAGGCCAATGTTTCGGTATTGGATGCTAAAGGAAGAAGTGACTATCATATGCAGTCGGAAATCATTAAAAAGATTTTGGCCGTATTAATTCTTTTTTCTACCATTCCTTTTGGAATAAAAGCTGTTTGTTGGGGTGTGTTGGTATATTCAGCTGTAGATATGATCGTAATTGTGGCTTATTCCAGAAGATTGACTGGCATAGGATATAAGGCTCAAATACGTATATTAGCGCCTTCGATGTTATTAGCTATATGTATGGGAGGGATCGTCTATATGGTAGCATCTTTGGTATCGTCGGTTGCTGCTAAGTTGGTGTTAGGGTTGATTTGTGGGGTGGCTTTTTATGTACTGACCACTTGGCTGTTAAAATTTCAAGAATATAAACTTTTGCGTTCATTCCTTAGAAAAGATTCGGGATATTGAGCAGGAAATTAAATAAAATGTTATGAAAAAAGTGAAAATCGCCTATTGCATACCTGCACTCTATTATCCAAGTGGTATGGAACGTGTCTTGACTATGAAGGCTAATTTCTTGGCAAGACATGGCTACGAGGTACATATCATTGTTACTGATGGCGGTGATAAGTCACCTGCTTTTCCGCTAGAAACTTCGATAAAAGTGCATCAACTGGATATTGATTTTGAGGAACCTTATCATTATCCATTTGTGCGCAGGGTATGGTTGTATCGGAAAAAAATGCGGGTTTTCCGGAAGGAACTGGATGCTTGTCTACACCGGATAAAGCCAGACATCACAGTTTCTCTGCTGCGTCGTGACATAAACATAATAAACCGCATGACTGACGGTAGCGTGAAAATAGGTGAAATTCACTTCGACCGTCTTCATTATCGGCATTTTAGTGCTCCTTGGATGCCGTATTTTCTTTACTGTTTCATACAGCGTCGTTGGATGGCTGCTTTGATACATGAATTGAAAAAACTTTCTAGGTTTGTGGTACTGACGCATGAAGATGCGGCCTATTGGCCTGAACTGGAAAATGTGATGGTAATTCCCAACCCGTCCTCTTTTTTTCCGGAAGAGCAGTCGGAGTGTACGGCAAAGCAAGTTATCGCTGTAGGGCGATATGTTTCTCAGAAAGGGTTTGATCGGCTGATAAATGCATGGCAGTTGGTTGCGGATAGACATCCAGACTGGCAGTTGAAGATTTATGGAGATGGGGCAATGCGTACACAATTGGAACGGCAGATTACTGCTTTGTGTTTGCAAGACAGTTGCTTTTTGGAGGGGACGGTATCCGATATTGACCAAAAAATGAGAGAAAGTTCTATTTTTGTGTTGAGTTCTCGTTTTGAAGGGCTTTCTATGGTGCTCATTGAAGCCATGGCCTGCGGATTGCCTGTAGTGGCGTTTGCTTGTCATTGCGGACCCCGTGATGTCATTTCAGATGGGGTGGATGGATACTTGGTTGAGGATGGGAATATTTCAGCATTGGCAAGCCGAATAAACGAGTTGATAGAAAATGAAAATATGCGTCAAGCATTGGGACGAAACGCCCGTAAGAAGGCGTTGAATTATGATATGATGTCTGTTGGGACATTGTGGATGAAGTTGTTTGATGAGTTGTTAAAGAAGAATGGAAAGGAGAAATGTACATGAGTTGGTATGAAAAGTATATGCAGGTTTATGAGAAGCCTTATGATGAGGTTGCTTATGCGGATATTGTGTCAGAAGTCCGTGTGAATTTAGCAAAGTTGCAGAGTGAACATCCTTTGGTTACGGTTTCTGTTATAGCTTATAATGAGGAAAAACATTTGTTGGCTTGTTTATGGGCATTGAGCGAATTGAATACTCGTTATCCGATAGAAATTATCGGTGTGGACAATGACTCCAAAGACAGAACAAGGGATGTGTTTCGTGCTTCTGGCATACCTTATTATATTGAGTTGCAACATAGTTGCGGGTATGCCCGTTCATGTGGTCTGGCGCATGCACATGGAAAATATCATGTAAACATTGATGCAGACACTCTTTATCCTCCTGAATATGTTGATCGGATAATTGATATTATGGAACATAACTCTGAAGTGGTGGGAGTATGTGGTACGTGGAGCTATTTCTCCAATGAAAGACAGTCGAAAGTTGAACTTTACATTTACGAATGTGTTCGTGACATATATTTACGTTTGCAGTCATGGAAAAGACCAGAGTTGTCTGTTCGTGGACTTGTATTTGCTTATCGTACGGAGGAAGCCCGTAATGTAGGCATTCGATGTGACATTATTCGGGGAGAGGATGGGATGCTGGCTTTCGGGTTGCGTCGGTATGGTCGAATTGCTTTCTTGCGGCATCACAAAGTGCGAGCTATCACTGGATATGGAACAATGGGTGACGGAATGCTTTGGAAACGTTTTAGGATGCGTGTGCGGCAGGTCCTGTCGAAAATGTTTACGCTGTTTACTTCGGCTAAGGAATATAAAGATGAAGAACATAATTTAGTTAAATAAGTTTTATTAGAAAGAATATGGTTTCTATCATCACTATAAATTATAATGGCTGGCAGGACACTTGTGAATTGATTGCGTCTCTAAAATTGTATGAAACGTATCCTTATGAAGTGATTGTCGTTGATAATGCCTCTGTGGGAGAGGATGTTGAGCGTATAAGGACTCTTCATCCAGATGTTAAGGTAGTGTGCGCAGAGCGTAATTTGGGGTTTGCTGGTGGGAATAATCTTGGTTATGATTATGCTAAGGGAAACTTCATACTATTTTTGAACAATGATATGGTGATAAAAGAACCTATATTGCATCCTTTAGTAGAAAGTTTAACTGATAGCAAAATAGGTGGGGTATCACCTTGCATCTTTTTTTATTATCATCCGGAAGAAATACAGTATTATGGATACACAGAAATGACTCCTATTACTTTGAGGCATACCAAGAAGCCTTTTAATCCGTCCAAGATGGTGGAGTATATGAAGTCCAAGGAGACAGAAGTGTTGCATGGAGGTGCCATGATGTTGCGGCGTGATGTGATAGAGCGAGTGGGACGTATGACCGAAATCTATTTTCTTTTCTATGAGGAATTTGATTGGAGTCGTAGGATACGTGCAGCCGGTTATAAGTTGTTTTATGAGCCTCGTTCAAAGGTGTATCATAAAGAGAGTGTGAGTATTCCTCGGAAAACTCCGAAGAGGGAATATTATTTGAATCGATCACGCGTCATTTACGCGAGACGTAATTGTAATGGAGGACGTAAGTTACTGGCATGCTCCTATTTACTGTTAGTGGTTTTGCCTAAAATGGCGTTTATATATTTGCTGAAACGTCGTTGGGATTTATTTTTGGCAGCATTGCGAGGCACTTTTGCAGGACTTTTTAAGAAACTATAATCAAATAAAAATGAAGCAAACTTTTCCTGAGTTAATATTATTCTTTCTTTTGCTGATCTTGAATATATCAGCAGCTTTTTTATATAATCTGAGTAATGAAATTGCTTTAATGATCCCTATACGTTTGGGAGCAGCACTTATTAATGGAATGGGGGTTTCTTTGTTCCTTACGCTGATAGTTAAATATGTTCGCAAATATTTTAAGATAGGAATTTCTCCTTTTTTGATTGGGATTATGTGGATATTATTAGTTGTAGAATGCTTTCTGTTACTGAATTTCTATACGTTGTTAACTCCTTCAGTTGTGATGGTTATATTAGAAACAAATCATTCTGAAGCTTCTGAGTTTTTTGCATCTTATTTCAATGCTAAAACATGGGGAATGCTATTTTTTATTATTGTTTTGAGTATACTTGTTTTTCATTATCGGAGAAAGATATATAATATGCCATTGCCTGCATTTTTTAAGAAAAAAAGTGTTTTGTGGTCTATGTGTATTGCAATTCTAATATCATATATAGGCCTTACTTATTATGTCACTCAAGTTCGCCATATGACTTCTTATCAGATGTTGACAGGAATGGAGCGTCTTTGGCATTCTTCTAAAACGGCTCTTAATGACCGGATAGAATACAAAAAGTATAAAAAAATGGTGTTGCAAGATCCACCGATTGTTACGAGAAATAAATCAGATGTTCCTTATGTTGTGATTATTTTAGGTGAGTCATTGTCAAAATGGCATATGAATGCTTATGGTTATCAGCTTCTTACTACGCCTTATCTGAATAGGCGTATGAAGAACGGAGAATCATATCGTTTTGACAATGTTTGTACTCCTCGTACTGTAACCTCTGAAGCTATTAGGCAAATTATGACCTTCTACTCCGATAAGTCCGATAAATCTTGGTATTATTATCATACATTGCCTGCTGTAATGAAAGCAGCAGGATATTATACTTGTTGGTTATCCAATCAAGATAGTTTCACAATTGGGGATAATAATTCGACAGCAGGAATTGCTTCTACATCTTCTGTTGTGGAATTTGCTCATCAGAGGCATGCTTCTGAAGAACGGTATGGGTATTTTGATGGTGATTTGTTACCGTTGTTAGAAAAGCATTTAGATAAAAAGGATCCTAAGAAATTTATTTGTCTTCATCTTATGGGTTCACATCGTCGTTATACAAATAGATACCCATCGGAATTTAATCGGTTTGGCATTGATGATATTGAAAAGGAAGCAGGTGTAGAGATTAAGCGGACCATCTCTGAATATGATAACTCTGTTTTATACAATGATTTTGTTTGTGAGGAAGTCATTAAACGACTGATAAAAAAGGATGCGATTGTATTTTGCTTCCCGGATCATGGTGAAGAAGTGTATGATACGCGTAATATGTGTGGGCATAGTTTGGATAATCCAAGTGCGCCAATGCGAGAAATACCATTTTGGATATGGACTTCTGATTCTTTTAGAGAAAATCATTTGTTACTATCAGAAAGAATTAGAAGTAAGGTCTTGCAATCGTTCAATACTGCTAATTTTATTCATACAGTAATGGATGTTTGCGGTATAGAAACAGAACAATATCAATATACAGAAAGTTTATTTTATTCAGGGAATTAGACAAGTTCTATGACGTCAGATTGAACTTTATAATATGTACATATTCTTGCAGAGCTGAACAAATGCAAGGCTGAAAATGTGATGACAGTAGCAGTGGAAAAGTATGTAAAGAAGTGAAATTGTAATAATACATTGATAAGATGAGGATGTTTCGCGAAAGATGAATCATTTGCTCCTTATCTTTTGTGGTATTTCCTTTTTTATGAAATGATTTTTTATGGATAAGCTGTAGAATATTTTAAATAGAATGTTTAGATTTGTATCTAAAATGTATGAATTTTTTTTCTTGAATATAAGGGGCTGAGGAAGATCCCGATGCCTCACGACTTTTTATCCGGATAATCTATCAGCATAGCATGAACCGGAATGCGAGTGAGTGGCATTGCTGTTTTTATCTGTCACTCAATCTTCCATCCGTCTATCCCCCTCTTTTTCAAAGAGAAGTTTACCCCTATGCGATACAGTTTACGTTCATCCATTGCGAACGGTTTTGCATATCCTTTGTCTTCTATCTGTTGTAGCGCCTCTTCGGGTGTACCATCCAGTTTGAACTCTATGATGTAAACGTAGTCCTTGGTTTCTATCACCATATCCATGCGGCTTTCACTGGTGGGACGTTCTACTTTGGTGTAAAATCCCATCATGCGCATTATGATAAAGAAGGCATTCTGAAAATACAATTCAGCATCACCCACAATCTTGTAATCCGTATCGGAGAACATAGTAGAAAGGCGTGTCATGAATTGTTCGGGATTGCCTTTGCGTACATCCGCTATGAAATTTGATACAAAATAGATAGATTCACTGTCTTTTAGAGGGATGTAGTAGGGAACCAGGTACTTGATGAATCCCTCAGCCACTTCCTTGTTGGGAAATCCCAAATGATATATATCGAATTCTTCGTCATACCCTTTTATCGTAAGATACCCGCTTTGGTAAATCACTGCAACAGGGTTATCTTTAAACGATTCCACATCGGTAAGCGTTTTTGCGGTAACTCCTTCGCTCGTAAGGTCAGGCAGGCAGAAATTGTTGTCTTTCAGTAATTTTACGAGGTAAGTAGGAGTACCGGTCTCAAACCAGTAGTTACCGAACTCTTTGGAACGGAAGGTGTTCAGCAGGCTGAAGGGATTGTACATATCTGTTCCGTTCTGGCGGAAGTGATAGCCGTCGTAACGTTCTTTCAGCCGTTGGCAGGCTTCCTCGTAACTGATGCCGTAGTTCTCCGCCATTTCGTGGAGTGGTTCTTCAAAATAAGTGTGTATTTCTTCGTCAGTCATTCCGCAAATAGTCTGGAACTGTCGGTCCATTGAAAGATCTATCAGGTTGTTCAAGTCGCTGAATACGCTGACCTTCCCGAATTTTGTCACTCCCGTCAGGAATCCGAAACGGATATATCTGTCCTGTGTCTTCATTACGGAGTAGAAGGCTTTGAGCGTGTTGCGGTATTCGTTCTGTAACTCATCGTTACCTATGACCTGGAGCATGGGTTTGTCGTATTCGTCCACGAGGATAGCCACGCGCTGGCCAGTCTGTTCGTAGGCGCGGCGGATGATTCCTTTGAACCGTAGTTCGGGGGTGACCTCGCTCGGAGCTGTTCCATAGATGTCTTCCCATTGGCAAAGGGTATCGTTCAGTACATCAATAAGACTGTTCTTTTCGTCATATTTACCCGTATTCAGATCCAAGTGCAGCACCGGATGTTTCGTCCATTCCTTTTCAAGTTGTTCCATCTCCAGTCCCTTGAACAGTTCCTGCTGCCCGTTGAAGTAGGCTTCCAAGGTGCTGATGAGTAAACTTTTTCCGAATCTTCGTGGGCGACTCAGAAAGTAATAGCTGTTCGTATTTGCTAATTGGTAAATTAAGGCAGTTTTGTCCACATAGGCGTATCCGCCCAGGCGAATTTTCTCAAAACTCTGTATTCCGATAGGGTATTTCATACGATAGAACTTTAATCTGTTGCGAAGTTAGTAAAAAAAGTAGGAATAAAAAATGAGGTGGCAAAAAAGCTTTGCCACCTCATTCCTTAATTACCACCTTTCCTTCCTCACCTCAAAGCACGGACATTGTTTCGTCCATTCCATCGGCTCCATTTCTCCATTTCCGTTCCGATCCGGACTCAGGTCGCGATGTCCTACAACTTTTGCATCCGGATAATCCATCAGCAAAGCGCGGACCAGGACGCGGAGTGAGTGGCGCTGCAATGTATCACAATCAGATTGATAAAACGCATCTTAAATTAAGAATTAAAAATTAAAAATTGAAAGGATATGCCGTCATGGCGTGTGCACTGAGTGCACCCAGCACGGCCGAAGCTACGGCGATAATCACTTTCAATACTTTGTCCCAGGTTGTTGATTTTATACTCATAAGATTTTAAAGTTTAGGTTTTAAGTTTTTATCCCAATGGGTTTTCTCCCTGATCACCGTCGCTGCCGCCGGAGCTGCTGCCTCCTGAGCCACTTCCGGGAGTTTTTTCTCCTACGGTGTAAGTGGAGGACTCTTTCAACTGGCCTTCCAGATTAATCTGGGCATTGCTCAGTTCACCCGTGGCACGGGCTCGGAGCTTCAACCCCTTTACGTTGTTGGCCAGTGAAAACTCGGCAGCCGATGCTGCACCTTTCTTGCTGACGATGCCTACGGAGAAGATGGCAAGATCGTCCAGCTTCACATTCTTGCTGTCCAGGATCAGTTCCTTGATGCAGGAAATCATGTCCGCCAACACTCCCTTGATGACACCGGCCGAGTAGGGCGTGTTGTGGTTGGACATGTGTTTGGCCAGTTTCTCGGTGTCGTAAGTGTCTTCAATCACGGGACGTGCATACCAGAGTCCTTTCAGCGGGCTGTTTTCGCCCGTCACTTGATACTTTTTGTAACGAATCATAGTTTGAAATAAATTAAATAATTAAACAATTAAAAATTAAACATTCACGGAGTTGAGCTCAACAATGCAAAGATAACACCGCGTCTACAGACGTTTGTCACTTCCGGACGGTTCCG
>NZ_JBCEZS010000024.1:0-20318 GCF_038448625.1 Bacteroides sp. GD17 | reverse complement strand
GAGTCCTGATAGGACTGTGGTAGAAAAAACACTTCCGCTATTTTGTATTGCGTGGAAATAATAGTATCTTTGCTTCATAACCAAGAGCTTAGTGGCAACTTATGTTGTCGCCGAGCTCTTTTTTTATGCAGTTGTCCGACAATCCTGTGGTTGGAGGTATATTTTAAAGGAAAGAAGTATGAAGAAGGTATTTTATGACAATCGCGTAGCCAAGGTGTTGCTGTGTCTGAGTAGTTGTGACACAATCACTCTCGGCCCGTTCGTGGTTAGTGAACTAAAGGAGTCAGAAATGCGGCAGTATGTTAGGAACCATGAGTGTACGCATGCCCGGCAGTGGATAGAAATGGCCGTTGCATCCGGCATGCTGATCTGGCTGTTAGTGCTCCTATTCGACATCTCAGTATGGTGGTTTCTGTTGGCAGGGATCGTTTTCTATCTGTGGTACGGCGCTGAGTGGCTGGTTCGGCTGTTCATCCTGCGGGATTCCAAGAAGGCATACAAGGCTGTTTCCTTCGAGCGCGAAGCCTACGACAACGAGTACAATCCGAATTATCTGGAGAACTCCCAATATTTCGCCTGGATAAAATATCTGTGGAAATAAAAAATCCCGCCCTGCTCATCACGAGTAAGACGGGTAGAATCAACAAAAAAAATGGGTTTCCCCAAATCAAGAGGCACAAATGTAGTACTAATATTTTATATAAGGTAAGAAAATGGATTGGATTTTAGGAATCATCGCAACATCGTTAGGTGGTCTGAATATCTTTCAGATAATCTATTTCAGAACGCAGAGAGATAAACTCCGGGCAGAAGCGGATGATGCTACGATTGGAGCAAAGAAGAAGGATATTGATTTGCAGCAAGATCAATACGACTATCTACTGAGCAAGCTATCGAAGTATCAGGAGGATTACTTCGCTTTACTGGATAAGGTACAGAGCGAGGCTCGAAACCATAGCGAGGTGATAAACACCAAGTGCAACGAGATTTCAGAGCTGAAAAGCAAAATTGTGTATTACAAGGGGCTTCGATGCTATAAGAGTGATTGCTCAGGACGTATCGGGCAGAACCCGAAAGATAAGGAGGAAAAGAAATGAAGTATTTTACAATCGCGGAATTGGTAAAGTCTGAAACAGCCGACCGCTTGCGCATTGACAATCGATGCAAACAAGAACATGTAGCCAACTTGACTGCATTAGTAGATAATGTGCTTGATCCGTTGCGGGAGGCTTATGGCAAACCTATACGGGTAAACAGCGGCTTCCGTTGTCCCGCTCTGAATAAAGCCGTAAAGGGAAGTGTTACCAGTGACCATATAACTGGACGGGCTGCGGATATCACCGGAGGAAGCCCTGCAGAAAATAAGAGACTATTCTATATGATCCAGTCACTCGGTCTTCCCTTTGACCAGTTAATTGACGAAAAAAACTTCGCTTGGGTGCATGTCAGTTACCGAGGGGATGCTAATCGTAAACAAGTGCTTGCCTTATGAATACACATCCTATAAACGAGCAGCTTTCATGCTCTATGAAATATTTTGCTTGGGATTCTGAGAAAAATCGGAAAGCTTGGGAAGAGTATATGCTGCGTCAGAAGTATTTGAAGATACGCCGTCTTTTTATTATTGGACTTCTTGCGCTTGCAGTTATGGGGATTACTCTATCGCTGGCCGGGTGTGCCACTCCAAAGAACACAGACCGAGATACACAGATTGACTACTCAGGAACATTGCAACAGATGCAGTCACGTATGGACTCTCTGCTTGTAAATATGCAGTTAGTGCGTAAAGAGACAAGCGAAAAGCTGTCTAATCTCAAAGTAGAGAACAAGACCGTTTACTTGTCACCGCCTGACAGCACAGGTAAACAATACCCAACTGTTATCAGTGAGACAAAGGCGGATAAAGCGGATAAGGAAACCAATACTACCGATACGAAGCTGAATCTTACTATACAGAGGTTGGTCGAAGAAGTGTCCGACTTGAAGCGGCGGTTAGACCTTGCCTTATCAGAGAAAGAAAAGGCCGTAGAAATGTCTTGGTGGGACTTGCACAAGATAGATGTATATGCTTGTTTGTTTGCGTTGCTCGCTGGATTGATAATATACAAGAAATTAAAGTAGAAGTCACTTATCTTGATAAGTGGTGCCTCGGCTGAAAAGTCGGGGCTTTTTTGTGCCCCAATAAATGAAGTTCTTTTTCCGTTCATTCCCCGTTTTCTGTCGTTCACCCCCTCTTTTATGTCGTTCGCAAAATTCTTTTTGAAATCTGCTGCATATTGCCTATCTTTATCCAACACTTTAAAACTATATAGTATGGCAGAATATGGAAGGGAACAAAGGAATCAGCTGAGTAGGGCGATTGCTAGTAACAGTCAACACAATAAGCAATTAAAAAGGTTTGCTGATAATCGTACTGCTTTGACAATTAGGGGTAAAGTAGAAAATAATACATGCAATGATATTTGCTTTCAAAATAAACTTGTAGCACAATTAGCAACTAGGTTATCAAATCCTGTAGTTTTTGCTGGTTCTGCATATGAACTTGAGCAATTAATACTGCAATGGGCGGTACCACGCGGGACACGTGTTGCAGCAACTCAAACTGATTCTGCAGGGCATCATTATCGAGTGCGGTTTAGAAATGATAATGGTCCTGCTATAACTATTGGTCAAGCTGATAGTTGGGTACAAATAGGGATATCACATTACGTTGATAGCGATAGCTCCCCAAGTAGTACCGAAGGTAGTGGATAGCAATAAGCTGTCTTTTCCTTATGCTCTTTTCAATATAGCTTCATCTGTTGAGACTTTCTTCATAAAATCGTTCCTAATAACATAGGCGTCCATCTGATCTGCATTATACGGTTTCAATAAAGACGCTATTTCTTCCTTCGACAAGTCAGGTTTCAGCCATTTTTCTTCATCTTCGGGAGATAGTATTGCCGGCATCCTATGTTTTGTATTGTGTATGTAATCTGTAAGAGGGTTTGCATCGGTAGTTATGATTGAGAATGTGGAATGTTCTTCCCCGGTTTCTTTATCAATCCATGTATCATATATACCGGCCATTGAGAAAATAGGCTCATCTTTCAGGTAAATGTAGTAGGGTATCTTCTTGCTTCCTTCATGCCGCCATTCAAAGTAACCTGTTGATGGTACTATACAGCGTTTCTTGATAATCGGCTCCCGAAAGGAAGGTTTCTCAAAGATTGTGTCAGCGCGCGCGTTGAGCGTCATTCTCTTGATTTCATCTGCATCTTCCTCTGTTTTCACCCAGAAAGGTATCAACCCCCAATTGAATACTTGCACTTCGTCCGAGGTCGTGATAACTGGATATTTTGGGAAATTGAAAGCATTCACATGATACTGCTCGTTAAGAATATCTTGATATATTTCAACGATATCTGACTTGCGTCCGTAGCGAGCTGCCAGTTTGATGGCTTTTGCTGACATGGAATTGTGGAAACACATATTACTTACAATTTACGGTTATAATTTCATCGATATCAGTAGTATAACGTTTGGAGAGCTGTTCTTGTTTAAGTTTCCAGTCTCTTCCTGAACCTTGTACTGCCAGCTTTATAAGGTGTTGATATTTGCTGTTTACTTTATCAATTGCTTGCATCAACTTCTCCCGCTTCTCGCGGTTTACAGTGTCAAAAAGTCCAAGTTGGGCACTTGTTCCTATCTCAGTGATGATGACACCTGCTTTCTTGTATTGATATTCCTGTATAAAGATGTTCTTTAACCCCTCAAGGGCGTAGTGAACAATTTCCAGTGTATCCGAAGTAGGAACCGGAAGTTGAATAACGGTATTCTTCCAGTATTGGGGAAGGTCTTCTCGGAAGTTATTAGTATGTATGAATACCATGAGCGACAGGGCATAAGACTTCTGTTGCCGAAGTTTCCGGGCACACGTAGACGCATACGTTGCAATAGCTTCAGACATCGTTTCCATATCTTCTACCATTCTGCCGAAGCTTCGCGAGGTGCATATTTGCTTTTTGGCTGGTGGTGCAGTTTCCATGTCAATACATGATATTCCGCGAAGTTCTTTCCAAGTTCTTTCACCGACTACTGTCAAGTTCTTGCGTACCCATGAGCCAGGTAATTCTGTAAAATCAAAGGCTGTTTTAATGCCCTGTTTTTCAAGTTTGACGGCTTGCCGGCGACCGATGCCCCATACATCGCCAATATCGAACAGCCTTAAAGCCTTTTCTCGCTTTTCGTCTGTATCGATGATACAAACACGATTATATGCAGGGTATTTCTTCGCGAACTTGTTAGCCATTTTTGCGAGGGTCTTAGTAGGGGCAATCCCTAAGCTTACGGGGATGCCGGTACCTTTATACACCTTGTTCACTATATCAGTGCCAATGTCTTGTAGATTGGGGACACCGTCTAAGTTTATAAAAGCTTCGTCAATGGAATAGATTTCAATTTCTGGAGCCAAAGATGTGAGAATTGCCATTACCCGAGCGGACATGTCACCGTAAAGTGTGTAGTTAGAAGAAAAGACAGCTATACCATACTTTATGATTTCATCTTTGATTTGGAATACCGGTACTCCCATCTTTATACCTAATGCCTTGGCTTCGTTGGATCGTGCAATAACACATCCGTCGTTATTTGATAATATGACAACTGGTTTCCCGTTGAGTGATGGGTTGAATACCCGTTCGCAGGAAGCGTAAAAGTTGTTGCAGTCCAACAATCCAAACATTATCTTTTCCTCCGGTTTTTCTTGATTGTATAGGTTACTATTCCCCATACTATAAATTCATTATCTTTGGTTACTTTTATCAAGGGATAGTCCGGGTTTGACGGAACCAGCCAAGCAGCATCCGGTTCTAATCTCACTCGTTTTACGGTAAACTCCCCGTCTATAAAACATACGGCTAAATCATTATCCAATAATTCAAGCGATTTATCTATGACAAGTATATCTCCTTCCTCTATCCCTTCGTCTTTCATGGAATCACCGACCACACGGCCGTAGAAAGTACTGGCCGGATGTTTGATTAGCTCTTTGTTCAAGTCTATAGCTTGCTCCATATAATCCTGAGCAGGACTTGGAAATCCGGCACGAATACCTTCGTCTGCATATTGTAGCGGAAGACTGGTAGAAACATCTATGCTATGTATTTCTATATTCTTCATTTGAACGTATAAACAAAGAGAACCATATCAAGTTGCTTACATTTGTGATTTTTATGAAAGCTAAAAAGATGTTCTCATTTGCGTTGAATAATTATATCTGAGGTAGAATAGGTTATATAGGTAGAGAATTTGTGAAAGGGGTAGTTTATCCAGCTGCCCCTCTCTTTTACTAATTACTTAATTTCAAGAACGACAAGTGCCTCGTGAGGCTTACCTTTCTGATATTGGTAAACATAGCACTCAATCATCTCTCCTTTGTAGGATTGTAGTTTCCCATTTAAGTACTCTTTTACTTCTTTTTTGTTGTTGAAGTAGATGTTTCTTTCTTCGTAAACCGGTTCATCACCCCACCATACCTGTAATGAGCATGAGCAATTTTTAATAATTCTGTCCATAATATTATTTTTATGTAGATGCGACATTGCTTCTACAAAACATAACCAAAAAAGTGTCGGACAATTTATAAAAAATTGCATTTGAAAATCCCTAAATCTTCAGTTTAGCGGTAGTTCACTAAGTATGATAACTCAAATAGGGCGTAATTCATTATCTACTTTGTATGGTTCACATCCAAATGCCGCGCACATAAGGACAAAACGTTCTTTAACTCCCATATTGGTATATCTATCTACTGCACCACTATTCTTCGCATGAAGTCCCGCGGCATATTTATTAACTTGCACCTTGTTCATCAAATCGACATGAGTTTTACGAGCGAGTTTGCTGCTTGCAACTTCATAGATCGATTTATATTCGTTAGTCCCCAATGCCGTACTGAATATTGCTACTTTCCGGCTTATCTCACAGTATTCAAGTAATTTTTTTATCTGATAATTATATCCAGTTTCACCATTACCATCAGGATAATAGGGGAGTAAGGCATTATTTGGTAGTTCATCCTTGTACTTCATAATAATATCATAGGCAATTCTAATTATAGGAGTTTTTATCTCGGTACGTATAAGTCCATCCTTGTGTGTTTTCTGGGGCAGATAATGAATATAAGGTATTCCTTCTTCAACGCCTATATTGTCAAAGGTAAGCCGCCTAAAGTCTCCAACACGGCAACCGAAGCAGCATTGTACTATAAATATATCTTTTACCCGTTGCAATGCTTTAGGACAATCTTTAGTCAAGACTGCATTAAATTCTGCTTTAGTCAGGAAAATAGGTTCATCGTATTGCTGCTTTATTATAGCCTCTTTTTCCTTTCCTATTTTGCGGAATGGAGATACAGGGATCACATCATTACTCTCGAGCTCTACCATGAATGCTTGAAGTAACAAAAGCTTTTCAGCAATTGTATTTTGGCTCCTTTCCTTTGATGGTATATTCCGTTTGTTCATTTCTGTATATAGTTCGGGATATTTTTCGACCAAGGTATATTCTTTACGCAAAAACTCACGGAACTTTAGAATATACTCCTTATTGAATTCATCAACCGGTAATCCATCAATTCCGTTGATGATGAAGAATCTCGTCAATTCTCGTATGACTACATCGTAATGCTTCTTTCTACCGGGACCTATTACACCTGTATTTAGCCATCCGTCAACATACTGTCGGAATATACTGCACATGGATTCTTTCCGTTTCTCTTCAACAATATACTTTTGTGGGTTGTGAAATTTGTCGATTAATAAAACCAAATCTTCTTTTGTCGCATTTTTGCTGGTTTCAATGAAATTAATGATTGTTGTAGTTAGATTTGCCAATGCGATGCTGGCTTCTAACATGTTTTTTCGTGTTCCTTTTCCATCTTCCAATCGTGGAAGAGTAATGGCGCCATTTTTGAACCTATTTGGATATACAAATATACCGGATTTCACCCTTATTCTTATATCTCTATTAATATTGATCCGAAAAAGGATTTCACTTTTACCGGAATCATTAATCAACGATGATAGAGTTATATTTATCTTTGCCATATGAAATATTTTAGTCCGCATGATAAGCATGTGCGGACAAACCATTTGTTTTTTGTCCGCAAATATGCGATTTAATAAAATCTTATGCAATATAATACAATTATAAAGTTTTAAAACAACTTATTTCACAATGGATTAGCATATTAATTGATTTCTATTGATTTTATATATTTAATCGCAACGGAATCACAAGTAAAAGCCGCAAATGTTTGATTTTCAAATACGTGCGGCTTTCTTGTTTCTGAAATTCTACCATATCTGCACCACTGACGAAACGCATCATCTGTTGCATCGAAACAGACCGTCTGTTTCAGCCTAACGCATTATCTGTTTGCCCCGAATACATCATCTATTTCGCTTTACCTATAAATACTTTACACTGTTTACGTAAAGTAACACTTGTTACGGCTATACTAAAAACCTCAAAAAAAGTAAAAAGGTTTTGCTTCTATGTCATAGTAAGCTAACTTTGGGAATCAACTTTTAAATTAATTAAAGCATATGAAAAAATTAATCTTATCTATTGCACTGTGTTGTGCAGCCACAAGTTTTTTTGCGCAGAATGCTGACCCTGCCCAATTGGTCAACGAAGGTAAAGCGGCTCTTGAAGCCAAAAACTACCAGGAAGCCTATACCAAATTTAGTACTTATTTGACACAAACGAACAATCAAGATTCTGTAATTGCATATAACTGTGGCGTTTGTGCCGATAAGATTAAGCAGCCGGCAGAGGCTTTGAAATATTTCGATATCGCCGTACAGAAAAAGTATAATCTGGCTAATGCATACATAGGCAAAGCCGGTGCATTGAAAGACTTGAAGAAAAACGATGAGTACGTTGCTACTTTGAAGGAAGGCCTGGAAGCAGTGCCCGGCAACAAGACTCTGACAAAATTGTATGCCACTTATTATGTAAACCAAGGTATTATGGCACAAAAGGCCAAGAAGGTTGATGCAGCAGAGGAAGCTTACAAACAAGCAATCGCCATTCAGCCCGACAATGTAAATGCTCTCAACAGCTTGGGTTCTCTTTATTATGCCCAGGGCGCCAATACTCTAAAGACTGATGCTGAAAAGGCTAAAGTAGAGTTTAAGGAAGCCAAAGGATATTTGGATAAGCTCATTCCGCTGCTCTCTGCCGACAAGCCGGCTCAAAAGAAAATGATGGATAATGCAAAGACAATGCTGGATTTCATCAACAATCAATTGAAATAAGAATTAAAGCATAGCAAGAAAAGAGGCAGATATCTCAATCGGATATCTGCCTCTCTTTTTTAGGTATGTTCCCTTTATTTGGTTCTTCTCAATACAACTGCAGTACGTGCAGGAATATAGAGCTTCAGCCATTCTTTCTTTTCATTCTTATACAACGGATCGTGGATTGTGAAATGCTTGATCGTATCGTCCGTCAGTCCATTGCCACCGTATGCCGGATTGTCCGTGTTCAGAATTACTTCATAGGAACCGGCAGGAACCAGGAAGCCATAATCCGTGAAGGATTGTTTGGGGTTGAAGTTGAATACGAACACTAAATCCTTACGCATATATGCCAGTATTTGGTCGCCATCATTGTGCCATATTTCCTGAACCGGAGTGTTTTGGAAACTCTTTACACTCTTCACTACTTCCAGCATGGCAGCATCAAAATCGCCCATGTAGTGGTATGCCAGGTTCTGATTGTCTACCAAGTCCCATTGACGGCGGGCATATTTGCACGACCAGCCGTTACCTTCGCGCGGGAAGTCAATCCATTCCGGATGCCCGAATTCGTTGCCCATGAAGTTGAGGTAGCCGCCGTTGATGGTAGTGGCCGTCAGCAGGCGTATCATCTTGTGGAGGGCGATACCGCGGTTTACCACGTAATTCTCGTCTCCCTTCTGCATGTGCCAGTACATGTCGGCGTCAATCAGACGGAAAATGATAGTCTTGTCGCCTACCAGGGCCTGGTCATGGCTTTCGGCATAGGAGATTGTCTTTTCATCCTTCCGTCGGTTGGTCACTTCCCAGAACATGCTGGACGGCTTCCAGTCTTCGTCAATCTTTTCTTTGATGGTCTTGATCCAGTAATCGGGGATATTCATGGCCATGCGATAATCGAATCCATAGCCACCGTCTTCGTATTTGGCTGCCAGTCCCGGCATGCCCGATACTTCTTCGGCAATGGTGATGGCTTTCGGATTAACCTGGTGGATTACACGGTTGGCAAGCGTCAGGTAGCAGATGGCGTTATCGTCCTGATGACCGTTGAAATAGTCTCCGTAGTTGCAGAATGCTTCGCCCAGCCCGTGGCTGTAATACAGCATGGAAGTTACGCCATCGAAGCGGAAGCCGTCGAAGTGATACTCTTCCAGCCAGAACTTGCAGTTGGACAGCAGGAAGTGGATTACTTCATTCTTACCATAATCAAAGCAGAGTGAATCCCATGCCGGATGCTCGCGACGTCCGCCGGGGTAGAAGTATTGGTTAGGGTCACCGGCAAAGTTACCCAAGCCTTCTACTTCGTTCTTTACGGCATGCGAATGAACGATGTCCATGATAACGGCGATGCCCATGCTGTGAGCGGTGTCGATCAGTTCTTTCAGTTCTTCCGGAGTGCCGAAGCGGGAAGATGCTGCAAAGAAACTGGATACGTGATAGCCGAAGCTACCGTAGTACGGATGCTCCTGGATGGCCATAATCTGTATGCAGTTGTAGCCTTCTTTGGCTATGCGGGGAAGAACCTTTTCCTGGAATTCCCTGTAGCTTCCCACCTTTTCTTCCTGCTGTGCCATGCCGATGTGGCATTCGTAGATCAGCAGTGGATCGATGGACGGCTTGAAGGCACGTTTCTTCATTTTGTACGGCTTCTCCGGTGCCCATACTTGTGCACTGAATATCTTGGTCTGTTCATCTTGCACTACGCGGGTGGCCCATGCAGGGATGCGTTCGCCCTGGCCGCCATCCCAGTGTACCATCAGCTTGTACAGGTCTTCGTGTTTGATGGCATCGGCAGGGAGTTTTATTTCCCAGATGCCATCTGCTTTACGCTTCAGGCTGTATTTCTTTTCTTCTTTCCAGCCGTTGAAAGTGCCGACAAGGAAGATTTGGGTAGCATTGGGCGCCCATTCGCGGAAAGTCCAGCCGTCGTTCGTGCGGTGCAGGCCGAAGTATAGGTAACCGGATGCAAAATCCGACAGAGTTTGTTTCCCTTTGTTGGTCAATTCGGCTTCCTTTTCTACGGCATGCTGATGACGTCCGTTGATGGCATCGGCAAACGGCTCCAGCCATGGGTCATTTTTAATCAAATTCAATGTTTCCATAAAGGATGAGTTTTGGGTAATTTGATATATTTATGCTTTTACTTTTACAATCACTTTCTTTACACCTTCGGGGGTGATGCCGGGGGCGTGTCCGTCTTGTGGGAAGAAGATGGCAAACATGCCGGGCTTCACTGCAATATAGTCCTCGGCCAATCCTTCGAAGAAAGTGATGTCTTTCGCTTCATTGTAAGGAGCATCGGCAGGCACGCAGTCTTTGGCGGCTGTGTATCCCATTACTTCCGTACCGGACAGGGGAATCTGAATGTCAATAAAATCTCTGTGAGTTTCCAGCTTGGCATCTTCCTTCGCCTTGGGGTTTGTTTGTGCTACATTGACCAGCAAATCTTTGCCTTTCAGTTCTGTTTTACCAATTTCCAAAGCGTTCAGATCGTTCGATTTCAAGAAAGCGATGGCCTCGGCGAACAGAGGATTCAGCGAAGCATATTTTTCTATGTTTTCAAGTCTGTCTACTACCATAAATCAAATGTTTTAAGTTAGTTATAATATAGGTAAATTATTCAAAGTCGTCTATTGTGTAGTTCATGAAATCGGAGAAACGCTTCATTTGCTTGAAGATGTCGTCTATGCGATCCAGGAAATCGGGAGCGAGGAAGAAGTTGTCCGGCTGATTGCAGGCAACGGTATATTCCTTGCATTGCAGGTACTTCAAGTACGGAAAATCTTTAGGAAAGCCTTTCGGGGCTGTTTTCAGGAAGTTATCTCCGATAACAGGGAAGTATTGTTTGAAAGCAGGATCTTCCACAATGCCCCGGAACTCGTCGATATTGTCGTACACAGCTTGCCGTATTGCTTTCAGTATCGGGGAAGGCAGGCAATAGCTTCCTCCTGCCAGCAGGCAGTTTCCCGGTTCCAGGTGCACGTAGTAGCCGCAGTGGTCGGACTTCTTTCCTTTGGCGTTGATGTAGCCTCCGAGGTGCGTCTTGTAGGGAGTCTTGTCTTCCGAGAAACGTGTGTCGCGATAGATGCGGTAGGTACAGTCTTTGGCCTCTACACCACGGATGCTTTCGTCGAACAGAGAGATTCGGGAGATAATGACGGTGAGCAAGTTCTCAAACTCGTTACGGGCTGCTTCATATTGTTCCCGATGTGCGTTGAACCATTCACGGTTGTTGTTTGCGGACAGTTCTTTTAAAAATTGAAATATAACTGGAATATTCATATCATAATTCTTTCCTAATCATTTGCCAAAATTACGATAATTTTTCTAACAAACGGCATAGATGGGCAAAAAAAAGCATCGGCTCTGGTAAACCGATGCTCCTTACACATTTATCAATCAAACAGACGCTTCTGTTTTTGATGTACTTACTTATCACAAGCGGGTACGTCTTTTAATTAATCTTATATCTAATACTATGAAAAACACATCTATATAACACGACAAATTCAGATTTTGTTCACGCAGATGGAAATAACTTTAGTAATTGTTATATCTTTGCGAGAAAATATGTGAAATATGGCTGAATATAAATATGATGAAGAAAGCGTTAAAGCGCTGATGGAGTGGGCGAGAACCGCATCTTTCCCCCAGGAACTGAGATTGAGTGAAGCTGAGAATATTGTGGATGTAAATCGATATGTAGAGGCTAATTTGAGTGATATAGAGGCGCACTATCCGGATGCATTCTATAATGCGGCGATAACAAGACTGTATAGGTTGCGGGAAAAGATAGAGTGATAAATTGCCTGTTTTATCACTCTATCCTATTTATTGTCCTTATAGCTTTACCTTCAAAATCTTCCCGCTGTATCCTTCTACCGAGACTTCGGTAGCTTTGTAGGGAAGCAGGCTGATTGTTTCTTTCTTTCCACTGAGCAGGTCTGTGGCTTCATACTTATCCATCTGCGGTATTTGCAGGAAGTTGAAGGCATGAGACGGGATGTTGATGGCAAGATCGACGGATATGTGGTCGAAGTTTACAACAATCAGCAATAAGTCCCTTCCGCACTGGCGCAAGAACGTATATTGCTTGTTTTCATTGAAGCGCCATCCGTTCACGTTGGCATACATCAGATCGAAGAAAGCGCCTTGGGCGATTGCTTTTTCTTTATTACAGAGTGTCAGTACCCGTTGGTAAATATTGTACAGGTGCTTTTGGTCCTCGGTCAGCATCTTGCCGTCAAACTTGCCGCCATTGCGCCAACGGCGGATCGTGTCTACACTCCAATAGTCAAAGATCGTGGTACGTCCGTCTCTGCCGCTGAAGCCTTCGCTGTCCATGCCCAGTTCGCCAAATTCTTGTCCAAAGTAGATCATCATCGGATTTGTGTTCATGCAAGCCGATACGATAAGTGCGGGGATTGCTTTACGCGGATTGCCGGCAAAGAAATCGGATGCGATACGCTGTTCGTCATGATTTTCCAGAAAGTTCAGCATGCGCTTTTCGATACCTCCCAGGTTCTGCCAGGAGCGGCTTATGGCTGTTGCCGACTCGTAGCCGCAGACGATGGCACGCAGGGTGTCATAAAGTCCCACTTTGTCATATAGATAGTCGAATTTGCCTCGGAAGAGGTAGTTCTTGTATTCGTTGGGATTATAAACCTCGGCAATGAACAGCAGCGAAGGATATTGTGCTTTGACCTGTGGAACAGCCCATTCCCAGAACTCAACGGGTACCATTTCTGCCATGTCGCAACGGAAACCGTCTATCTCTTTGCTTGCCCAGAACAGCATGATGTCCAGCATTTTGGTCCATGTGTCGGGGATGGGGTTGAAGTGGCAGGTGCCGCCATTCTGATAATCCACACCGTAATTCAGTTTTACTGTTTCGTACCAGTCGGTAATGTTGGGATAGGCATCAAAGCGGTTGTTGCCGGTAGCCTTGGCGGGGAATTCCTTGTAGAATTCGGAGGCGGAGCCTTTCATGTCGAACTGGCCGTGCAGTTCCGATTGCGGGATATAGTAAAAATTGTTGTACGGACTGAATGCATAATTGGTATCATCGTTGGCTCCCAGCTGCGAAGTTCCGTCGGGTTGGGAGTCCGAATGATATTGGCGTGCCACGTGGTTGGGTACAAAGTCGATGATAACCTTCAGGCCGCTGCGATGGGTGCGCTGCACCAGGTTCTCGAATTCCTTCATGCGCTCCGGTACGTCTTTGGCCAGGTCGGGGTCTACATCGTAATAATCTTTGATGGCATAGGGCGAGCCGGCTTTTCCCTTCACGATGGCGGGATGGCTGGGACTGATATTGTAGCGGCGGTAATCGGTCTGTGTGGCATGCTCTATGATGCCGGTGTACCAGATATGCGTTGCTCCGAGTTTCTTTATTTCCCCTAATGCTTTGGCGGTGAAATCCGCCATTTTACCGCATCCGTTCTCGGTGATATCTCCGTTGTTGATGCAGTGGTTATTGTTGTTTCCGAATAATCGGGTGAACACTTGATAGATAATCAGTTTATTTTCGTCGTTCATTTCTTTTCTATGTTAGATTAGAGAGATGGTTAATTCTTATTCTTATTTTTCCTGGTCTTTCCAGATGGTGCCTTTTTCTATTTGCAGGCGTTCCAGTATGTCGTTGGCGGCATTGTAACCTTGCATGAATATTTCTTCGGCTTTCTCCAGTTCCGTGTTACTGTATCCTTCCAGGTTATAGGGCTCTACCAGCAGATCGGCTTTTTCGCGTTCGGGAAATGCGTTGGAGCGGAACATGAAGTTGTAGGAGCGCAGGGCAATGCTGACGATATTCATTTTATAGTCGGTGGCCAGTAACGGGCTGACGTTCACCGCTACAACTTTCTGGCATACGCGGCGGATTGTAGTCACCGGCAGGTTCATCAGCAAACCGCCATCTACGTAATGGGTGTTTTCTATCTTGACCGGGGCAAACAATACAGGCATACAACATGAGGCGGCTATGCGCTCGGCAATGTCTCCTTTGTGGAAGTGTGTCAGGCGGCCATGATCAAGGTCGGTGGCGGTAACGATGAGGGGGATCTTCAGTTCTTCCAGTCTTTTGGCTTTCAGGTTGCTTCTCAGGAAGTCAATAAATTCGCATAAATCGAACAGACCGACTTTGGGGATGACGAGTTTGGTGAGGTCTTGGAACTTGTGTCCTGCAAAGTACTCGAGTACCTGGTGTGGTTCGTTGCCGTCGGCATAAAATACTCCGGCGAGTGCACCTGCACTGACGCCGGAGAGTATGTTGGGTTTAATATCATGTTCCAATAAGGATTGCATTACTCCTAAATGGGCGAAGCCTTTGATAAAGCCCCCGCTCAATGCAAAACCTACCGGATATTTGTTTGTGAACCAATTGTTCGTTGTTACCTCCATGTTAAAAATACACTATATTATTCGGCACGAAATTAATGATTTTATCGTAGCGAAAAAGGAAAATGGAGGAAAAATGTTCAAAAGGGGAAAGAAAAACTTAGAAGCCGAAATCATCAACCTCTACCTCTTCCTTCTTCTCCTCTACAAAAGGATGTGCCTCTTGCTGCACTTCGTTTCCTTCGATGTGTACCGCGCGGAAAGGCCGGGCAGGGCAGATGTACTCGCAGCCGCCGCATCCCACACAGATGTCCGTGTTGACGTGAGGAATCGTGAGTCCGTCTTTGTAAGGCACCATAGCGATGGCTTGCGTAGGGCAGTGCTCCGAACAAGCGCCGCAGCTCGTTCCGTCGGTGTAGACGATGCAGTTTTCTTCAAAGAACACTACTTTTCCCATCTGCGTCAGGTGCTTCTGTTCTACAGTCAGCGGCTTGATGGCACCATTGGGGCAGACGTCGCCACATACTGTACAGTCATAGTTGCAGAAGCCTTTCTCAAAGTACATCATAGGCTGCATCACGCCTTCCAGTCCATACTCCATAAAGGCAGGTTTCAACACATGCGAAGGACATTTGCTTACACACAGATGGCACGACGTACAATGTGCTTGCAGATGTGCCTGGCTGATAGATCCCGGAGGTGTTATCGGAGTCAGTCGCTTGTCGCTCTTCTTTCCGGAAGCTGTGGCAAGTGCGTCCTGAGCTTGCGCCATCACCTTCGGTGCGGCGGCAGCCGTCGTCAGGCCTGCCAACAGAAAGCGGCGTTTGGAAAGATCCGATGCCGAAGGCTGTTCTTCCTTTTCCTGTCCTTTCTTCTTTTTCAGCGTAGCCGCGGGCAGCGAATAGACCAACGCACCTTCCTTACAACTGCCCAGGCAGTCGAAGCAATCTACACAACGGGTATAGTCTATCTTCTGATTCTTACTGTCTATACAAGAAGCCTTGCACTTGGTGCCGCATATCATGCAATGCGTACATTTATTCTCGTCGATGCGTATCTTGAACAGCGAAAAGCGGCTGACGAATCCCAACAGTGTGCCCACCGGACACATCGTGTTGCACCACGTCCGTCCGTGCTTCCAAGCCAGGAAGCCGATAAGCAGGAACGTGACCAGTCCGATCACAAAAGAAGAAATACTGATTATGGAAGCATCCACCTGATAGAACGTATAATTCCCGAACCGGGAGAAGACGGATTCCAGCAGATTATTTCCCGCCATATACACCGGTTTGAATACATTGGTCACCATGCGCCCGAAGGCACTGTATGGTTCCAGCAGTCCCAGCACCACGGTGAAACCGCAAAGAAAAGCCAGCACAGTAACCGCCAGCACCGCCCATCTTAACACATTTTTGGCAGGCGAGAAGCGGAAGCGTTTCTTCTTCTTTGCCGTCTTCTTCGAAATCCAGTTCACCACATCCTGAAACACGCCCATCGGACAAATCACCGAGCAGTAGATGCGCCCCAGCACCAGTGTCAGCGCAATCAGTGCAACAAGTATGACGAGGCTGAGCGACATCAGTGCCGGTACAAACTGAAGATGTGCCAGTACGTGGAATTTATTGGGCAGTATTCCTGCAAAGTCCAAAAAGTAGAACGTTATCAGTCCGAAGAAAAGGACTGATAACGCGATTCTTATTTTTTTCAACATAATCCTTTCGTATTAAATCTTAATACGTTTGATGTTCAGTTTATTCAGATCCATCGTTCCCAGTTTCAGTGCCTGACCGTTGGCAAGATGCCCCACAGTGTCGAGCGGCATTTCGCGTACCTGGTTGAAGAACTTTGCCGCAGCCGTATCTACTGCTACGATGTCTTGCGAAACGAACAAACCTTTTGTCAGTGTCACGTCCGATGCCGAACGGCCGCGCGGACCGTTGGTCTGCATGATGCGGTAAGCATCTACAACGTTGAGCACCGCCTTCTTCTGCAACGTACAGATGTCGGCAATGCACTGTTGCAAGTCGTTCTGATGGAAGAAACCGCGGTCCCACACAATGCCCATGTGGTTCTTCATGGACATGGTCAGGTTGGCGCCTCCATGATTCTTCAGAATGGGAACGTTGATCCATACGTCGCTGTCCAGAATGGCTTCGTGTACTTTGGCACTCTTCATCTTCTTGCCTTGCGGCAGATCCACCTTGCGGTAGTAACTTTCCAGATGGGCGGGCATCACCTTGGCACCCGCAGCTTTGGCGGCGGCTTCGATACCGCTGTTTTTGTAGCACTTCTGCCAGTCGTCGCAGGTGTGGTCAAAGACGGTCACCTCTTTGGCACCGGCTGCAAAGCATTGCTTCACGATTTCGGCCACCAGTTTGGGGTTGGTGTTACCTGCCAGTTCCGGCACTTTGTCCCAACCGATATTGGGCTTCACAGCTACTTTCTGTCCCGGTTTCACGAAGGCCTTCATTCCTCCCAGTTCGGCAATGGCGCGGCGGAACATTTCTTCCGGTTCACCGCCCATCACGGCTACCATATCTACTTTATCACCGCCGGCATTGATAAATGTCTGAGCCAGTACGTCCATTGCTTTTGAATGTTGTACGGTTACGGCTGCTCCGGCTACTGCCAATGTTTTTAAAAAGTCTCTTCTCTCCATAAATATCGCTTCCTGTTTAATTTTAGTTTTTCAATTTCAAATTCTCACACTATCCAGGGGAACTTAAAGCATGCTTCGTCAAACAGAGCATAATCGGCAGTGCCGTTCACGGCGAAAGTCTTAATCATCCGCGCCTCTTTCAGCAATTCGCGCGCCAACTGTATGGTAGAGCCGGTCTTGATGCGGTCGTCTACCAACAGAATGCTTTTTCCCTTGAAGTCAAAGTCAACCGGAGCCAGCAGCCGGGGTGCATCATATTTGGGGTGCTGGTATTCGTCTCTGAGGTTGATACGCAGCAGATGCACTTCTTTTTGCAGGCGTTGGTTGATGATGCCTGCCGGAACGATTCCACCATTGGCAATGGCCACGATGATATCAAAATCATCGTGGAACTTGATGGTGCGGAAGCGTTCCAGCACTTCTTCCATTGTTTTAGCCATGTGATGTACCGATTTAGATTTTAGCGATTGCTTTCAGTACGGCATAGCCGCCGAACCATTGGATCAGCATGCCCGGAATGCCCATACGGAAGTCCTGCACAGCCAGGAAGAAATCGCCGTACAAAGCCCATTCAAAGGCAGTGCCGATGATCTGATAGGAGAGGACTACGCCCAGCAATGCCAGCAGAGAGATGTTCTTGGCATAGCGTGCAGCCACGGCAGCGGCTCCAGCCAGCAATCCCGATTTGATGAGTATGACGGGCAGTACGGCAGCGGTAGGCATTGCAAAGAGCAGATGGTTGATGACCGGAGACAGTATGGCCGTCAGCAGTCCCACGCGGAAGCCGTATTTATAGGCAGCTATCAGTGTAAAGAAATAAATAGGCAACAGTGTCGGCCCGCCCGCAGGCACCAAGTGGCAGAGTTGAGGCAAAGCGATGTTTCCTACAACAAACAAGAGGGCAAACAGATACGTCTTCACGTTGCCGAAAGGCAAAGAATAAAGTTTAGCAGATGTTTTCATTTGTATACTATTAAAGTGGTTAATGATAAATTCATTTAAGTTTAGACTATTGAAACCGGGAAAGGTTTAAACCTTCACCAAATCATATTCTATTGTTCCCAGTCCTATCTTCTCGGCGTGGCGCAGTCCTGTCAGCCAGTCGGTGTCGGGGTGCATCAGATGGAACTTGTCGCAGCCGCATAGGTCGTCGTGCCCATGCGCTTCGGAAAGGCGGTTGCTGCTGTGCAGTACCGGTGCCTGGGTCACCATATCGGCACAAGCTTTGTCCAGAGCCACGGGGTCGGCCGAGGCCAGGATGCCGAGGTCGGGGATGATGGCGGCGTCGTTGTGGTTCCAGCAATCACACTCAGGCGATACGTTCATAATGAAGCTGATGTGGAAATGGGGCTTTCCTTTCAGTACGGCAAGGGTGTACTCTGCAATTTTGTAGTTCAGGCGTTCGGAGGTGTCTTCGGCTCCCATCACTGCGCCGTCGTATTGACAAAGGGCGACACATTGGCCGCAACCCACACACTTTTTGTAATCAATTTTTGCCTTCCGGTTGGCATCCAGGTGCACGGCATCGTGGGCGCAGTGTTTTACGCAGATGTTACAGCCGATGCAATGCTCCGTGTCTATCTTGGGTTGCGAGGCGGAGTGCAGTTCCAGTTTTCCGCCTACGCTGGCACAGCCCATTCCCAGGTTTTTCAGTGCGCCGCCAAAGCCCGCCTGTTCGTGACCTTTGAAGTGGTTCATGCTGATGATGACATCGGCGTCGGCAATGGCAGCTCCGATTTTGGGTGCCTTGCAGTACTCGCCGTTCAAGGGGATTTCGCGGTAGTCGGTGCCTTTCAGTCCGTCGCCGATGATGACCTGGCATTGTGCGGATATGGGGTTGAATCCGTTCTCCATTGCACTTTGCAGATGGTCTACGGCGTTGGCACGTCGGCCGGAGTACAGTGTGTTACAGTCCGTCAGGAAGGGCTTTGCGCCGAGGCTGCGGAGCAGGTTTGCCATGCGGGCGGCGTAGTTGGGGCGGAGGTATGCCAGGTTTCCCGGCTCTCCGAAGTGAATCTTGATGGCAGCAAAGCTGTCTTTCAAGGGGAGTTGCTCTATACCGGCCCGCTTCAGCAGACGTTCCATCTTGTCCAGCAGGTTGGAAGTGGGGGAGGTACGCAAATCCGAGTAATATACTTTTGCTTTTTCCATAATTTGAATGATAGTTTCCTGCAAAAATAACAGATATAATTTAAAATTATAGGAATATAGCTAAAAAAAGTAGGGAAACCCCTTGCGATTAATAGGGGGAAAAGGGCAGGCATATCCGTTATTCTGCATATCTTTGTCGCAATCATTAAAACTAAAGTAAGATGAAAGTAATCAGACAAACTATTATGTGGCTGGCCATCGCGGCAGGATGCGCAAGCTGTTCCAGCCTTTTCTACGATGCCAAGACGGATGTGTTGCAAAGTATCCATAAAGGAATGAGTAAGCAGGAAGTTACCAAACTGCTGGGTGCGCCCCAGTTGCGCCGCTTCGACCCGGAGCTGGAAGAGTGGGAGTACTCCAAATACTTGTCGAACAGCGGCAATACCACTATCATCGTGACCTTTGATGGCGACAAAGTGTATTCGCTCGATTCGTTCAATACTCCGCAGCCGCCTGTTGCAGTTGCTCCGCCGGAGGTGATCGTTACTACTCCGGGACATGCACACAACCGCGGGATGCGTACGGCAGACTTCCAGAACCTCTACGACAAAGTGAAATCCCGTCCTTTCAAGGACGACCAGTTCAAGTTGATGGCGGCCGTTGCCGATAACACCAGTCTGAGCTGCGGGCAGTGTGCCACCCTGATGTCTCTCTATCCTTTCGATGACGAAAAGATGAGGGTACTGGGGATGTTCGCTCCCCGCATTGCCGACCGGGAGAATTATGAGGAGATACTCGACGTGATTACTTCGTTGTTCAAGAAGGATGATGCGAAGAGGATGCTGAAGGTGAAGTGATTTCTTAAGTTCTCCATAGGCTGCATTACAGTTTTCCTCCCGCCCCGTGCATAAAACAAGTGCACGGGGCGGGATGTTTTTTTATCTGTT
>NZ_JBCEZS010000023.1:0-32075 GCF_038448625.1 Bacteroides sp. GD17 | reverse complement strand
TGGAAGCCATCGGTGAGCATCTGAACTGCAACCATCCCACACACGAGATGCTGTACCAGCATTATCGCGGTGCAGCTGCAAAACTCGGAGTGATCAATCACATGACGCGAATCTATCTGGCAGAGATCAAACTGAACGACTTGTTCTGAATAATACAGCAATTCATGAAATGGAAAAATAAACAGATTTATCCGCAGCTTGCGATA
This sequence comes from Bacteroides sp. GD17, assembly GCF_038448625.1. Classification (NCBI taxonomy): domain Bacteria; kingdom Pseudomonadati; phylum Bacteroidota; class Bacteroidia; order Bacteroidales; family Bacteroidaceae; genus Bacteroides; species Bacteroides sp. GD17. Next base: position 31,869 of record NZ_JBCEZS010000023.1, on the reverse strand, counting down.
CACTCCCTCTTTGTCGCGCTGTCATTGCTTACAGTGTTGACCGTAGTGCTGCAAGCCTGCTCCAAACACTCCTCCGAGCCCGAACCGATACCTATACAACTGTATACCGGTATCCGCACCCGAGCCGCAGTAGACGCTTTCGACGGCACCCCCGTATGCGTGGCATGCGGAAGCGTTTCAGGAAGCTATACGCAATGCTGGGACGGCGTTGCAACAGGCAATGAGATTACCCTTGTCCCCGTGCGCTATTACCCCACGGACGGCACCCCCGTTTACCTGCGCGGATTCTACCCTCCCGCACCCCTGACAGAAGACGGAACACTGACATACACCCTCACCGGGGAAGAAGACCTGATGCTGACAGCCGAACAAAGCGGATCGGCGGAGAATCCCTTCACGGCAGATACAGAAAAGATGCTGGTACACCGCCACCTGCTCACCCAACTGAGCTTCCGCCTGAAACTGGATGTAGAAAATCCCGAACAATACAGCATCCGTTCACTCCGCCTGAACGGGCTGGCACAGGAAGTGACGCTTTCGCTGCTCACCGAAAAGCTGGAGTGCGGCACTCCGGCACCGCCCGTCATCCTCTATGACAGTGAGAAGTCAGGCAACTGTTTCCCCTTCGAAGCAGGCGTTGCCGAGCTGCCAGGCTTTGTGCTGGTACAGCCGGAAGCGGAGTTCACCATAGACCTGCGCCTGGCAACGGATGAAGAACCGGAGAACGACCTGGTCTACACCGGTTTGCCCATCCACTTTGAAGGAGGCGTAGGCGCAGGAGGAATATCCTACACCGTTTCAGTAGAAATTCCAGATCCTTCCTCACTCGATCCAAAGGCGGTGAACGTAACGGCAACCGTCGGGCATTGGGAGGACGGCAGCGGAGGAAACGGGGAGCTGGTGACAAGGCACCTGTAATTCAGGGAAAAGACACCTGTCATTCAGGACAGACAGTTCTGATTAATCAGGAACATTACATAAGAAATTCAAGTTTCACAAGTTCTTTTAAATAGGAATTTACCAGCGTAGCGCTGGAGCAAGGTTTCCATTCGGATTACTTGCAGCAAAGCCTGAAGGGCTTTCATCTATCAGCCCAGGGCAACGCCCTGGGTTTAAGAACACCCCCTTCACCTTACGCCCTGAAAGGGCATAAGATTGTATAACGGGCTTTTGCCCTTTCAGGGCGCAGAGATAGGAGTGCATTATTACCCAGGGCGTTGCCCTGGGCTGATAGATGAACGCCTTTCAGGCTTTGCTGCGCTAAATTATCATTTAACAGCCTCCATATAAACTTGCGAAACTTAAATAAGAAATTAATCATATCAATATTAATCATATTAATTAAAAACAAACGTAAAAATGAAAACAAGAATTGGTTTAGCAGTATTGGCGCTTCTGGCAGCCGGATGCAGTGAGAGTGAGAACATGGGTACACCGGAAACACCGGTTAATGCAAAAGCGATCCGGATAGGACAGAGCGTGCAGGGAACAACACGTGCGGCAGTCGTAGAAGGAAGTGACGTGACAGCCACAGTGCTGATGTGCGACGGAAATACAGCCGACTGGACGGGCTTTGTTGCTAAAAAAGCAAACAGCATAACCAGCGGAACATTGAGCGACCGTGCCAATGTCTCCACAGCCTCCTTCAAAGCAGGTGCGAATGCAGCAGTGACCTTGAATCCGACACTCTATTATGACAACACCAACAATCCTTCCACCACTGTCAAGTCACATCTGGTGGCTGTAGCTCCTGACGGTACCCTGGCATCTTCCGGCACGGCAGTAACCATGAAGAATGTGGACGGCCAGCAGGACGTGATGTACGCCGAAGCTGTGGATGCAGGCAGCGAGAGCTCCCCGATAAGTCCGCTTAACCTGACTTTCGACCACCTCACTACACAACTGAATTTCCAAGTGAAACTGACCGAAGCCGCCGGCACCGGTGAATGGGACAACAAGGCAGTGCTCGTGAAAGGCATTTCTGTTCAGAACGCCCAGCTTCCGCAAGCGGTGGATGCAGCTGATGGAAGCGTAACCTGGACAGCAGCCTCTTCACTGAATGTACCGGGTATATCCAATATAGCCCTGAATGCAACGGAGGCTAAAACCGGTAATCCGGTAATGATATACGCTGCCGGAAGCGTGATGGTGGATGTAGTGCTCACCGTGGGCGGTACGGACTTGAGTTTCGTCAACATACCCATCAAGAACGGGGACAGTGACCTGACCACCGTTAAAGGACAGTCGCACCTGATAACCCTGAACGTAAAGGAACCCGAAGCTGTGACCGGAGCCGCATCCATTGTAGCCACGGCTACAGTAAACAAATGGGTGGAAGGCACTCCCGGCTCTGCCGATTTAGACTAACCCGTCTGAATTCGTATTATGATTATGAAACGGAAACTAAGGACGCTTTTACCGGTCGGCTGTTTGCTCGGGCTTGCGGCACTTTCGGGACTTGCAGCAGGTTGTACAGATAGCGACAGCGGCGAGGTGCCTCTGACGGAGGAAGCCATACCCGTGCAGCTATTCGCCCGCGGCGGTGCACTCGAAGGTTCTGCTGCCGCCACTGTGACCCGCACCGAGTCGGGAGAAGCATTTAAGGCTTCCGTGGCCTTCTCCTCGGAAAGTGGCAGGTACACGCCGCTGAACGGGAAGAATGAAGGGATATGGACGGCAGATGTGGATAAATCGGGAGTTATAACATGGAATACGGAGGGCGGCAAAGCCGCTCCCGTCTATCCCCCTTATGGCGATTATCTATATCTGGTGGCCTGGGCTCCGGAGGCCGTACCTAAGGACGGTACTGTGACTTACACCCTGACCGGGCAGGAAGACTTGCTTTATGTCAATGAGCTGCAGGGGTGCAAATGGGACGGAGAACGGTTTTCCAATAACACACTCAAAGAGAGGGACAAACCGCTCACATTCAACCACCTGCTGACCAGAATACGCTTCAAGGCATGCAAGAAGAAAAGCGGAGGCTTGCCGGTGACGATCCTAAAAGTAACCGTAAACGAGGCCAAGGCGCAAGCAATAGTTCCATTGGCAACGGGAGAACCGTTATTCAGTACACCTTCCGACGGTACAGCCGGTTTGTCACTGACGCCTGCGGATGGCAGCAATGAAGTTGCGAACACTACCCCCGTAGAACTGGGCAGCCTGATGTTACCGCCACTAAGTGAAAATGCAGAAACTGAATATACACTGACCGTAGAAACTTCCACGGGAACTTATAATAATGTAAAAATCATATACGGCGACGCCCAACCTTCGGATATACTGAAGGCAGGCATGTCGCATGTAATAACTCTGACCCTCTCCGACTATACTCTTTCCATCACCTCTATCACGGTGGAACCGTGGAAACTGGTAGAAGCCGGTGACTTGGGAATAGGAGACAGAGAGTAGGACAGTGATAAATAGTTAGAAACACACATGATAATGAAAAAACTGAATTACAATTTATGGCATTTGTGCCTGACACTCCCCTGTATGTTGCTCACTACAGGATGCGAAAAGGATATTGAGAGCAATGAACCGGTGGAATTACAAATTGCACCGACTGTGGCGATAACGCGCAGCGTGATAGAAGGAGGTGAGCAGACTGCAAACAAAAACACTATTATGCAGAATGTGGCCGTATATGCTGCGGGGGACGATTACACCAAAGCAAAAAGCAATAACCATGCTATATATCTGCTAAGTAGTGGTTCCTGGAGTAGCACCGGGTCAGATCTTATTTACCTGACCAATAAAACAGCCACTATTTATGCCTATTATCCGGCGTATAAATCTGATGGAACAACTTTCCAACCGATCAGTGAAGATGATGTGACAGCCAATTCCACCATTCCGATTTCTGTTCTGGAATCTTCTGCTGCAATTACAGTGGCTGATAATGCAACAGGCAATGCCATTGCTGCTGCCGATGGAGAAATAGACTATATGTATGCCACTTCAACAACAGCAAGCAATCAGAATGCAAGCAAAAGCATTACCCTCACCATGAAACATGCACTCTCCATGGTTAGCTTTCGCGTATACAAAAGTAGCGATTATCACGGAACTGGAGACTTGACTCAGATTGTTCTGAAAAACACGAACGGGAGCTCAGTATTATCAAAAGGAAGTACCTCAACAACGATGAATGTTACCACAGGAGCAATTACCCAGAATACTGCTACAGCTGCCACCTATACCCGTACAATAACTACCGGTACTTATACCTTAGGAACAGCAGAAAGCGAAGCCAAAAAACTCAGCATCCTGGTATTGCCCATAACTGACAGCGCCATTCAAGATGGTAAAATAGAAGCTGTGTTCACTATTGACGGAGCAACCTACACCGCAGCGATCAAAGCCCCTACTGAAGCAGATGCTGAAGGCAAGTGGAAGCCCGGCAACAACAATCTTTATACAGTAAAGCTGAGTGGAACAAAACTGGAGGTTACCAAAGTAGAAGTTACTGCCTGGAGCGAAGTCACCGGTGGCAATTTAGACATCCAATGATATGAAGCAAACCTTTATCCTCCTCTGCATCCCCCTTATCCTGGGGGGATGTACCGGAGAAACGTCTCCGGTTGAAGACGGGATGCGTGTCGCCCTGCAGCCCGGTGTCACCACAGCTACCGCAGGTACCGCCTGCAGCCGCTCCATTGTAAACGGCATTGGTGCGGCCGCAGACCGTATAAACACTGTCGGCATCTACGTGGCTCGCGCATCGGACCATGCAACATACCCGGGAACACCGGACGCAGGTACGGTATTTAGCGCACCTGCCACTGCGGGACAGCCATGGACGACCTCACCTGCGGTTTATGTAAACTCCGTGGAAGGACAGCTGTATGCCTGGTCGCCAGCCACACAGGCGATCACAAGGAATGCATCTGCAGCACCCACCGTACCGGTCAGCGTTCCCGCCGCACAGACCTTTGACGGCGCAAGCACCACCGCCTGCTCCACAACCGACTATCTGTACGGTTCCGCCAGCGGCACACCGGGATCGGAAGCAGCCATCAGCGTAAGCCGTACATCGTACACCCCGGATATTTATTTGCAGCATGCCCTGGCACAAGTAGTCTTCACGATGGACAATGCAGCCGACCGACCGGCCGACGCAGAATATGATTATGTAAAATCCATCACACTGAAAGCCGGTAGCGGCACACCGTTCAAGGCTACGGCAGCAAGCAGCAGGATGTCACTGGCAGACGGCAGCCTGACAGATATAACAGCTGCCGACGAATTGAGCTTTACTCCAAGCAGTAATCCGGCGCGTCCGGGTTCAACGGGTTCACCCAACATAGTGGCATACGGACTGGTCATCCCCAAAGTGGCTACTGCCGGTAACAGCATCACAGTAACAGTAGTAATGGGAAGGACGGGCGATACTGCCGACGAGCGTGAGTACACCGTTCAGGCGGGAACACTGTTCGATGCAGCCTGGACGAAAGGCAGCCGTTACACCTATCATCTGATACTGGGGAACCGCAATATAACCTTGGGTACGGTAGACATAGGAAGCTGGCAGGATGGAGGAACCACCTCGGGAGGGGAAATGCCGCCCGAAGGTACTCCACTGCAGGTGCTTGCCGGCATAGGTAACACTCCTGCCACAAGAGCCGGTAGTGACGGAACGGCATACGACCGTAAAGCCTTCAAAGCAGCCGACAAAATCCGTATCACACGTAGCAAGAATGGCAATACAGCCACCAGCGATTATCAGCTGAATGCGGACGGAAACAGTTGGAGCGTAACAGCCGGAACGGAATTCACATTCGAGTCCGCAGCCACCTACTCGGCCGTCTACCCGCTGGATTACAACGGCATCCGTGCCGACCAGCGCACGACAGAGAACTTCCGCCTGAGCAACCGCCTGGCAACCCCGTCCGGCATCAAAGCAGACCGTACCGGACTGTTGGCATTTACAGGGGCCAACCAGTTCACCCATGTGAATGGCCGCATCACGCTGGCACTGACGGGAACCCATGATATAACCTTTGCCGCCGACAAGACAGTGCTCACCCTGAAAGGAACAGGCATTTACAGTGGCGGTACACAGGAGGAAACCATCTACCCCCTCCGCCCCGATGCTGCCGGCAATACGTGGTGTGCCGTTTTTTCGCCATTACAGACAGGAAGCAGAATGATTGCCCTAACGCTGGAAGTCTCGGACACCGACAACGGCAATCCGTTCACCATCACCTACAGTTGCAACGTCACTTGTGCCTGCCTGAAAGACACGCATTACCGCTACAACCTTTCAGTGGTAAACGACCGCCTGGTGCCCGAAGGCGTGGAGATAGAAGAATGGCACAATGCCGACAACGGCTACGTAGGCGATTTCGACAGCAACCAGTAATAAAAGAAAAGCAATATGAAACCAACCAACAGCCATCCGCTCCTCTGCCTGCTACTCTGCCTGCTCTGTGCCTGCGGACAGGAAGAGCACAGCGGCCCCCTCCCCGTCGAAGTATCGGCATCTATTACCGGGAACAATGCGGCACCGAATACAAGGACCGATCCGACCTATTCGGTGACGACAGCCAACTATGACCGTAAAAACTTTGAAGAAGGGGATGTGATAAAGATTACAAAACAGGGAATGGCCGCCTTGTATAAGAAAGAAGGGAAGTATTGGAGAATCTATGAAGGCGAAACACCACTGACGACGAATGGAGGAGAGGTCTTCACGGCAGTATTCCCACAGAATTTCACGGCGATACAGCCGGACCAGACTACAACCGGGAGTTTCTTCAACAGCAATAAACTGCAGGCCACCGCCACCTCCGTCAACAATCACCTGGCATTCGGATTCACCCACGCCTTTGCAAAAATAACTTTGGTCATTAACTATGTACCGGCAAAGACTCCTAACAAAGCCATAATAGAAGGTACAGGTATGCGTGGCGGCAGCGGAACGGAAACAGTATCATTCTACCGTACTTCAGGTGCAGAGGAAAGTAGCATACATTCGTATGTAGGCATTGTGAATCCGGGCACCTACTCCACCTATACGATTAAAGTGACTACCGGCAGCGGGGCTTCTGAAGATACAAAGAGTTACAAGGAGACAGTTGCCGCACGATTGACGCTGCAGGCGGGCAACAACTACCAGTTCACCTTCACCACCTCGGACGAACTGATCCTGACGGGCGTCACCGTGAGCGATTTCGACGCGCAGGCGGAAATGGACACGGGAAGTGCGACATGATGTCCGATGATTGCCGTTTGATGTCCGATGATTGCTATTTGATGACAAATGCGAATCAGCAACACTCATATAAATGCGGATTTAGGGACGCGGAGGGTGAAATAATGCCCGGACACCTCCACCGGAACTCCCGCGATACCTGCCGAGTACTCGGAAACCTCCACCGGAGCTCCCGCGGACCCTTCCGAGGCCCTGACACCCCCACGGGAGCTCTTGCGGACCTTTCCGAGTACTCGGAAACCTCGCCGGGAGCTCTCGTGGACCCTTCCGAGGCCCTGACACCTCCGCGGGAGCTCTCGTGCCCCTGGCAGAGCACTCGGACACCTCCACGAGAGCTCAATTACTAACGGATGTGAATTATTTAGTCCCCAAATCATCATTCAACAACCGATTCGCATGATTAATGATTAATAATTATGGAAAAAGGAACTAGAAATATGAAGAAGAAACAGATAAACGGATGGCAAGGATGGCTTCTTGGCGGAGTAGTCCTGCTGTTGACAGCATGCAGCGAAGATACTGTGCTGCCCCGGCAAGACTGCGAGGAGGCATTGGAGTTGGAATCCGTAACACTGGACGAAACGGGCAGTGCCGCCACCCGCACCCTGCTGACAGCAGTGGATAAAGTGGGAATTTATGTAACAAAAGCAACGGACCATACAGCCTACCCCTCCTATCCGAATTCGGTTTATACGCTCTCGGGCACAACCTGGAGCACTGCCAGTCCGCCGCAGATCACTGCCGGGAACGGAGCGGCAAAAGTATATGCCTATTCTCCGGCCGGCCTCGCCGTGACAAACAACAGCAGCGGCAACCATACCGTGCCCGTCAGCGTGGTGACAGCGGATAATTTTATTGCCACAGCGCAGACGGATTATCTGCTCACGGGAAAGTATGTGAAAGGACAACCGACGGGCAATGGCCTGCAAGTGACTCCCCTCGATGCCTCTTCTACCAGCCGGTCGCTCAGCATTCCGCTGGTACATGCACTGGCAAAGGTGAGCCTGCGCGTATTGAAATCGGATGCAGCTACAGAGAAGCTAACGCTGAAGAAGGTAGAAATACTAAGCCCTACGAACCGTATACAGGCAGGGAACGGCACGATGAATCTCCAGAATGGGAAACTGGCAGGACTATCGTCCACATCGCAGCTGACACTGACGGGAGAAACCGTGCTGACAACAGGCAGCAGCACACCGAATGTAACCTGTCTGGTTGCCCCCATGGCAGGCGAAGAGCCACTGCTATCCTTCCGCCTGACCGTGACCGTGCAGACGGAAGGAGCGGCGGGAACAGACCTCACCTTTGAAACAGGAGTAGTGGGCACTCCACAGAAATGGGAGCCTTGCAAACACTACATTTACAAGGTGACGGTAGACAAAATGGGGGGCGGATTCTCCGGCGTACAGATGGACGACTGGCAGAACGATGCAAGCCAGAATACAAGTATTGGAATCTGATTTAATGATTAGTGGTAATGGAAAAGGGATGGAAGTTTAAAAAGGGACTGATAATGCTGCTGGCTGGAATATTGCTGGGAGCATGCACAGAGACAGGAGACGTACCGCCTCCGGCAGAACCGGGTGAACCGGTGACGGTGAGCTTTGTAATGTACAAAGGTTCGGCAGAAGAAGATCTACAGTCAGGTACAGATGCACAAACCCGTGCAATAACCACCCGTGCGAAAGATATACCGGCAGGCAGCATGCTTCGGGTATATGTCTACAAGGCAGGTAGCAACGATTGGGAAAAACCGGTCGCAACAGCCGAATATACAGTGCAGGCGGATGGTACGGCCACAGGGGAGATGCCGCTCTATCGCGGGCAATACGATTTCTACCTGTTCTCCTATAATTCTTCTACAGACACGCCGGAACTAACCAGCGACGGGCGAGGTGTCATCGACGTGTATAACGGGCGTGACTTTATGTACAACCGGCTGAAGGGGATGACCGTGCAACCCGGAAGTGCAGGCCAAACCATGATGCAAGCCCCACTGACCGCACCTTTCAAGCGTATGGGCACACAAGTACAAGTGCGGGTGAAGGCAAATTACGGAAACAACGTACCCATATCACCCACTTCACTCAAGGTGAACAATATCAAGGTGAAAGGGTTGCCGGAAAAACTATCCTTTCCGTTGGGCGGTACGGCGTGGCAGGCGGCCGAAAACTATGACGGTCCGGCCTTTCAGTACAGTGCCTTTACAAACAACAATAATGGTGTGGGAGACTTCCGGGAAAGCAAAGAGGAAGTTCTCTTGCCAGTTAACGGCTCGGCAATGCTCACCTTTACAGTAAACCTGACGGTGGGGTACAATGATGGAGGTGAGATCAAAAGCCTGACTGACGACTACGTGGCTTCCATCGTGAAAGAACTGCTTCCCGGTATGAAGTATGTATTTGACTTTACGCTGACTTTCTACGGGGTATTGGAGCCGTCGGATTTAACATTGGCGGTAAGGGGATATACAGAAACGGAATTGCCGTCGGATGAAATAGGGAAATAATAAAGACATGTAAGGATATGAAGTACAAGACGGGAAGCAGCAGTATATGGTGGACCTGGCTACTGGCATTGCTGTCGGTAGCATGCGACGGGGACACGGGAACAATGACGGAGAAAGCGCAAATCATATTCAGGATGGAACTGCCGCCGGCACTGGAAGTAAGTACGCGGGTAACGACTCCGCCTTCACTGGGAGGCATTTCCATCGAGAATGTGTGGGTAGTACAGTACAATGCAAACAACAACAATTTCATTAAGGCAGTAGCCTTTACAGGAGAAGGAACGCTAGACTTGAATGGCAATGTGCTGAAGATCAATACGGCAGGTGCTGAGTTTTCACAGGTAATCAGCAGGTTCTATGTGATAGTGAATGCAGGAACCGGATTCCTGGATGGGTTTACAGGAACCGAGGATGCATTGAAGGCAAAAACAGTGAGTGTGTCAGGCATTACGGGAGAGCTCAAATTGCTGACAGCCGGCCCCATAGATTATACGCCCACAAGCGATGGAAAAGTTGTAGTGGTGGCGGCCTTGAACCGCGCCTACGCTAAAATATCCGTGAAGTGGCAGGATACGGATGACCGTGGGGATTTTACCATCAGCGCGATGGAAGTACATAACCTGCCTCAAAAGATGGCACTGTATACTCGAGGGGGAGGTGCTTTGAACAGCAACTATCCGGCGGGAACGGATATAAATACAGATACTCCATCTGCCACAGGGAGCATGAACTCGGGAACATTCTATGATTTCTATATGCCGGAAAATCTGCGTGGGATGGGCACTGCCTCATCATTTGCAGACAAGGGATTGAAACGGTACGGACCGAACGGCAGCCTGGATTATTGCACTTACATCGTATTGAAAGGGACTTATACTTACCAAAAGTACTTATCGGACGGGACTACTCCCAGCGGTTCTGCAGCGCCCATCGATGTGGAGTATCATATCTATCTGGGTACTAATCTGATAAAGGATTATAATGTGCAACGGGGTTACTGGTATCAGTTGACCTTGAACCTTTCCGGAGCCAATACGGGAGATGTACGGGTACGGATCACGGACGGAAAAACAGCCGTTTTTGACAAGGTGGAGGAAATAAAGCATACGATAAAGTTTGAGTAAAAGTAAAAATGAACGAAGATATGGGCAGGACAGGAATATATATGCGATTAGGGTTATGGTTATGTGCTACATGCCTGATATGCGGCACATCGGCATGTGAAGACCGGATAGAAACAAATCCCGGTCCCGAAGGAGGACATGAATCGGTAGATGTAACCATCAGTCTGGGCTTTGCACCGGAGGAAAATGCAGCAGGGAAAAACGGAGCTACACGTACATATACCGGCGCCGACAGGCGGCAGGCGTTCAGTGCGGAACTGCAGAAAGAGGCCGCTACCCGTGCGGCGAATGTGACTCCTGACGGGCTGTATGAGCTGCATATTTTACAGTTCGATCAGAGTGGGAATCAGTTGGATGCGAACGGAAGTGAAAGTGGAAGTGTTTATTATAAAGCCGGAAAAACGGACATTGGCACCGCACTGCCGCTTTCTTTGACTGCCTCTGACGATTGCCAGCTGGTGATCATTGCAAGAGGAAAAAACGTTACCACGCCCGGAATTAACGGAAACCTCGCTGCTGTGCAAGCCATCTCTTTCGACCGGGATGTCATTGATGCCATCCCGACATCGGGCACCACACAAGAACAAATGAACAAGATGCCATACGTGCTCCATCTGAAACACGTGAAGATTACTTCGGACGGGAAACTGCAAAGCCCGGATGTGGAAACGGTAGGTGCCAACGATGTGCGTTTGTTGTTGAAACGGCTGGCAGCCAAAGTAACGGTGAAGTGGAATTATAATGTATCGGTAGGCGGTTCTAATTATACCTTGAAGCAACTCTTTCTGCAAAGTGTTCCGCTTTACTTCAACTACATTCCCAATCCTGATACAGACGGAGTTTATCCCGGAATAATGGAACAATATACTACCTTGGAGGCAAAGGATTATGACATGGCAGCCCATCAGACCGACGGCACTTATTCTTTTTGGGCACCTGCCAATGTACGTAAGAATAATCCTGCCGTATCTTCTGAATTACTGCGTTTTAAAGATAATGCCTCTCCCGGCAGTTCGTATCTGACACTTGTAGCAGTGAATGATAATGATGCAAAGAATAAGTTCAATTATCGTATCTATCTGGGTGATGACAATCCGAATAACTTCAGCATTAAAAGCAATACAGACTACACCTACGATGTAAAATTCACCCATACCACAATCCCTACAAGCGACCGCCGCGTGACTTACGTTGACCCTATCCCCGCTTCGGAGAATAATGATAACTTTGTGCCTACCGCCAATTGCTTTATGGTGGCACCGGGAGGTAGCTTTTGTTTCGATCCGTTTATGTTCCGGAAGAATGGCAGTGATATTATAAATACACAACTCACCGGTTGGATCTCAAGTGGTAGCACGACCTCCAATTCAACAGTTACTTATGGAATAAAATACGTTAAGCTGTTGTGGCAACTCAAAGAAGATGGAGATTTGGGAGAACCGACAATGGGAATAGTAAACAGCGACGATGACCATACGAATATTGTCGACATCAAGGATAACAATGGAAAGAATCTTACTACTGCGGCTACTGCCGAAAATCAATGCCGCATTTACTGTCGTGTAGCATCGGGCACTACGGGGGGCAGCGGCGTTATTGCAGCTTATGATACAAACGATGAGGTTCTTTGGAGTTGGCATGTATGGGTAACGGACTATAATCCGGATGCTACCGGCAGCGAAAGTATTTTATCGCCGGAAAATAAACGGAAGTTCAAATTGAGAACTTCTTCTAATACATATGCTCCGATTATGGATCGCAATTTGGGCGCTTATGAAGGACTATCAAGCACTCCTCAAGATATTCATACCGCTTCCCGAACTCAATGCCTGCACTTCCAAAAAGGGCGTAAAGATCCCCTGCCAGCCAGTTATACATCCCTTAATAACTTTGATACGCGCTACTACATCACTATCAGCGCCAACCGTCCCCCAAAAAATGTATTGAATCGCTATGAAGCGGATGGTGTACATGTAATCGTTCCCAAAAGTACTTATAAAAATCTGAGTATAAGAGATGCTTATAAACACCCGGAGGAGATAATTTCTCCTTATGATGGAAACACTCAACATTGGTGCAGCAATCGTAGTCAGACATGGAATGCAACAAAGACTTTTGATGATCCATCACCGGCAGGATGGAGAGTACCGACAGTAAATGAAGTGACAACTTTTGTGAGCAATAACTCACAGCCAAACTTTGCGAACGAATATGCAAAAGGTGGCATCTTGTTGCAATGTGATAAAACAGATGCTAATTCAAAGACTTTTCTCAGATTTGCCGGATATCCGGCCACTGCAACACAATATATTTATATTGGAAAAGGAATATATGTGGCTACGGTTGATATACAATCTACATTTGTAGCCGGTGCAGACGGTTGGGGAATGAAGAATCGTTGGAGCGGTGATGCTCTTATAGTACGATGCATTCAGGAAAGCGTGAACTAAAATTATTTTGCTATGACATAATGGTAGAAATTGACTATGGATCATGTTATGATGACAGAGACTGCTTGCCCGACTCTTGAAGACATGTAACCTCACAGAATGTCATTTTCTGCATAGAAAGTGAAGAAAATCCGGAATAACTGTGCAGAAATTGACTATATTTGTATCATGTAACTTCACATATCCACAATGAAACGACTGCTCCTTCTATACTTCATCCTCCTGACTTGTCTAAAAACAAGCTTACAAGCCCAAGAGTATCTGCCGCAAGACTACAGCATCATACTTGGCGGTGGTCTGGCACTGCCCCATGTAGAAGGAAACCGTAACGACTTCTTCAGCAAGAACGGCAATCAGGTGGGTTACAACCTTATGACTGAAGGACGCTATTACTTCGTTCCGAGCTTTGCTATAGGGCTTCAGTACGATTATTTGAGGATAGCACACTCACCGGACAAGATGCACCTGCACTACATACGTCCCAACATCATCTTCCGCAATCTTTGGAGTAACGGAAACCAAGGGGCATTCCTATCCTTCGGTATCGGATATATGAACTATCAGGAGCGAACATACAAACGGGGAACACAAAACGGGCATCGTTTTCAAAGAGGATATTGCGGTATATCATTAGGAATGGGGTATGAATTTCGTATCACCAGGAAACTATCGGGCATGTTGCGTGCCGATATGCTCACGGCAGACTGGTTTGCCAACCCTGATGCCCGTCTTTACAATACAGACGGATATGACGACGGCATTGACCACAGCTGGTTCAAAAATAACATTACGTTCTTTAATTTAGGATTTGCAGTGCAGTTCGGGAGATAATTCTTGAATAAAATAGCGGATTGCCTCCAAAAGAGCCGGTAATTCATTATGGACAATATCGAAGATTTCTTCTGCATCCACATTAAAATAGTGATGAGCAATAATATCCCGAACTCCCATAACACTACTCCAAGGAATTTGCGGACAAGTAGTTAATACACTTTTCTCGGTAACTTTATCAAAACCTTTAAGGCTCTCTCCTATCGCAATAAGCAACATACACGCTGCATCCAGTTTCTCCATACCAGTAGGAGACAATAAAAAATCTCCACACTATGTATATTCGAAGTTCTTTCTTGCAAACGCACGATAGCCTCTTCAATTTGCTTTAAAATACCTAAAGCTATTTCTTTCTTATAAGGAGACAAGGATTCCATCTTTCTCTATCTGACGTTTAAGAAACTCATTCATATTTTTATGAAGACGGATCACATCTACCGGACAACCAAACTTTTCTTCCAGATATTTCTTCAGTTCTACATGCAGAAATAAGTTAGGTTTCATATCCACACATACATCCACATCACTATCTTCATTTTGTTCATTACGGGCAACAGAGCCGAATATACGTAAAGAAGTGACTCCAAAATAAGAACGTAGTACATCGCTACATTTCTTTATTATTTCGATATATTCATTAAGACTCCTCATATAACAAATATTTAAGTAACACAAAGTTATGAAGAATATTTCGACAAAACAAATATACTATGACTTTATTCCAAGAGCCAATTTTATCATTCCGTCTGCATCCCCACAATCTCCTGCAACACATAAACCGCCTCTTCTACCGTCCTTACATCCTTCACCAGCATACTCCGCTTGTTATTCTGTTCGCGCAAATCGCACCGACGGGTGTATTGCATCATATAAGCAATGACCTTGCCGAATGCCTGGCTCTGATAGTACGGACTGTCCGGATTGGAGACAAAGAACAGTGACATACGTCCTCCCTTCAGGTACACCTTTTCCGCACCAAGACGAGCGGCAATACGACGCAAAGGAACAATGCGCAACAATTCCTCTGTCTCGGGGGGAACAGGACCGAAGCGGTCTTCGAGGCGGGAACGGAAAGCTGCTACATCCTTATCCAGCGTCAGACCGTCCAGCTCACGGTAGAGCAACATGCGCTCGCTGCTGCCTGTCACGTAGTTGGCAGGAAGCAGAAGTTCGAGATCGCTCTCCACCTGGCATTCATCAACAAACTGCTCGCCACTGATAACACCTCCCTCAGCCTTCAACTCTTCAGCATAAAGTTCAGCAAATTCGTCGGTCTTCAGTTCTTGCACGGCTTCGGAAAGTATCTTCTGATAAGTTTCATAACCAAGGTCGGCAATGAAACCGCTCTGTTCGGCTCCCAGCATATTTCCTGCACCGCGGATGTCGAGGTCCTGCATGGCAATGTGGATGCCACTACCCAAATCGGAGAAGTTCTCAATAGCCTGCAAACGGCGTTTTGCTTCCGGAGTAAGCGAAGACAAAGGAGGCGCCAGCAGGTAACAGAATGCTTTTTTATTGCTACGCCCTACACGCCCGCGCATCTGGTGCAAGTCGCTCAAACCGAAGTTCTGTGCCTGATTGATGATAATGGTGTTGGCATTCGGAATATCGATGCCACTCTCTATAATAGTAGTGGCAAGCAACACGTCGTAATCATAATTCACGAAATCGAGGATTATCTTTTCCAGTTCGGCCGGCTCCATCTGCCCATGGCCGATGGCTACACGACAATCGGGAATGTGACGTTCGATCATCACTTTGAGTTCTACCAGGTTGGAGATGCGGTTGTTTACAAAGAACACCTGTCCGTTGCGGCTCATCTCAAAGTTGATGGCATCGGCAATGATTTCTTCATTAAACGTATGCACTTCCGTCTGGATGGGATAACGATTGGGCGGCGGAGTCTGAATGACACTGAGGTCGCGCGCACCCATCAGTGAGAACTGTAAAGTACGGGGAATAGGCGTGGCGGTCATTGTCAGCGTATCGACATTTACCTTCAACTGGCGAAGCTTTTCCTTTACGGAAACGCCAAACTTCTGTTCTTCGTCAATAATCAGCAGGCCGAGGTCTTTGAACTTCACGTCTTTGCCCAGAATGCGATGGGTGCCGATGAGGATATTCACTTCTCCCTCGGCAAGTCCCTTGATAACAGCTTTGGCTTGTGCGGCACTACGGGCACGGCTCAGATAATCGACCCGGCAAGGCAATCCCTTCAAGCGCTCCTTGAAAGTCTGGAAGTGCTGGTAAGCAAGCACCGTAGTAGGCACCAATACAGCCACTTGCTTGTTATCGGCTACTGCCTTGAAAGCAGCACGCACAGCTACCTCCGTCTTGCCGAAACCTACATCACCGCAAACAAGGCGGTCCATCGGGCGGGCACTTTCCATGTCGGCTTTCACGTCGGCAGTTGCCTTGCTTTGGTCGGGGGTATCTTCGTAGATGAAAGAAGCTTCCAACTCCCGTTGCAGAAAGCTGTCGGTACTATATTGAAAGCCTTGTTCCTCGCGTCGCTGCGAGTAAAGTCTTATCAAATCGCGGGCAATATCCTTGATTTTGGTTTTGGTACGATCTTTCAGTTTCTCCCACGCACCGGTACCCAACTTATTGAGGCGGGGAGCCTCCCCTTCTTTCCCTTTATACTTGGAAACTTTGTGCAGGGAGTGGATGGAAACGAATACTACATCTTCGTTCTGATAGACCAGTTTCATCACCTCCTGGGAAGTATCTCCGTTGGGGATGCGCACCAGTCCGGCAAAGCGCCCCACACCGTGGTCGGTATGTACCACATAATCGCCCGGAGTAAACTGGTTCAGTTCTTTCAATGAAAGAGCTACTTTACCGCTACGTGCCTTGTCACTCTTCAGGTTGTATTTATGAAAACGATCGAACAGCTGATGATCGGTAAAAATGCAGAGGCGCAACGTGTTATCGGCAAAACCTTCGTGTAAAGTGCGCTCCACTGCAGTGAAAGAGATATTATCTCCGCGATCTTCGAATATGGCACGGATACGGTCGGTCTGTTTCAGACTGTCGCTACAAATATACAGGGTATAGTTCTTGGCAAGATACTCCTGAAAGCTCTCCGCCACCAAGTCGAAATTCTTGTGAAAGATGGGTTGTGCGGTGGTATTGAATGAAATGGTAGCATCCGGCGTACCGGTGGGCTTGTTGCCAAGCTCCATTCGGCGGAAATCGAGCGCACGCAACGTAAACTCTCCCCCATCAATCAATTTGCCATCCAGTGTTATCGCTCCATTCTCTTCGGCCTCGCGGGCTGCAATAGCTTGCGGGGTAAGCGCTTCATCGTGCACTGTCTGAATACGCTCGCGCAGCCAAAGGAAATCACGCATCGCCAATACCGTATCGGGCTGAAGGAAATCAAGAAAAGATACCATCCCTCCGCTTCCTCCTTTTTCAAGGCTATGGCTCAAATCGGGAACTATCACGATGCTCTCCTTCTTCTCTTTGGAAAGCTGTGTCTCCACCTCGAAAGTACGGATGCTTTCTACTTCATCACCGAAAAAGTCGATACGGAAAGGACATTCGGAAGAAAAGGAGAAAACGTCTATGATGCTGCCTCGCACGGCATATTGCCCCGGCTCGTACACGTAATCCACATATTCGAAACCATAACTGCGTAGCACTTCTGTGATGAAGTTCATGTCCACCCGTTCATCCGTATGCAGTTTCAGCGTCTTGTCTCCCAACTCTTTGCGGGAAACCACCTTCTCTGCCAGCGCATCCGGATAAGTCACTACGCAAAGCCCTTCTTCATTCTTCTGCAAACGGCTCAGCACTTCCGTACGGAGTATCTCATTAGCAGCATCCTTTTGCCCGTACTTGATGGCGCGGCGGAAAGAAGACGGGAAGAACAGTACCCGTTCCCCGCCCAATATCTGCGTCAGGTCGTGGTAGAAATAGCCGGCTTCCTCCAAATCGCCGAGGATGAAGACAAACGGACACTCTGCCCGCTGCACCAGTACAGACGAAAACAGCGAAGCGGCAGAAGCGCACAGGCCCCCACAGTACAGATGACGGACAGAAGTATTTTTAAGCAGCCGGCTTATAGCCTCCACATTGGGATGAGCGGCGTAGCATTGTTGCAGTTCGGTGATAGTCATAACAGATATGATGGTAATTCCGCCGCAAAAATACATAAATAATCCTTAGTTTTATCCGTAAATAATAGAAAAGCATTACATTTGTTCCCAATTAGAATCCCCACGTGTATGAATATGCAGACACCAGACAGCATTGTCATTATCCCCACCTACAACGAACGGGAAAATATAGAAAATATAATCCGTGCCGTCTTCGCCCTGGAACATGGTTTTCATATCCTTGTCATCGAAGACGGTTCGCCCGACGGTACAGCCGCCATAGTCAAGACTTTACAACAAGAATTCCCCGAACGCCTGTTCATGGTAGAACGTAAAGGAAAACTTGGTTTGGGCACTGCTTACATTGCCGGCTTCAAATGGGCGCTGCAACGCGAGTATGAGTACATCTTCGAAATGGATGCCGACTTCAGCCATAATCCTCAGGATCTTCCACGTCTCTATCAGGCTTGTGCCCAAGAAGGTGCCGACGTAGCCATCGGCTCGCGTTATGTCAGCGGTGTCAATGTGGTGAACTGGCCGATGGGACGCGTGCTGATGTCTTATTTTGCCTCCAAATATGTGCGCCTCATCACAGGGTTGCCCATCCATGATACGACAGCCGGATTTGTATGCTACCGCCGCCGGGTGTTGCAGACCATCAACCTGGACGGCATCCGCTTCAAAGGATATGCCTTCCAGATAGAAATGAAATTCACTGCCTACAAATGCGGTTTCAAGGTCAAGGAAGTGCCCGTCATCTTTATCAACCGCGAGTTGGGCACTTCCAAGATGAACAGCAGCATATTCGGTGAAGCCGTATTCGGAGTCATACGATTGAAATGGGACAGCTGGTTCCATAAATATCCAAAGCCAATGGAGCGTTAATCATCCATTATCATTTATCCACTATCAATTATCAAAAAAAAATGAAGAGAACGCTGATACGTAATGCAAAGATAGTCAACGAAGGAAGAATCTTCCGTGGTTCCGTAGTCATAGAAAACGGGCGTATTGCCCAAGTAGCACCACACCGTACCGCTATCTCCGCACCTTGTGACGAAATCATCGATGCTTCCGAGTGTTACTTGCTGCCCGGCATCATTGACGAACATGTACACTTCCGCGATCCGGGACTGACTGCTAAAGCGGACATTCTCACCGAAAGCCGTGCAGCCGCTGCGGGAGGTGTAACATCCATTATGGATATGCCCAACACCAATCCGCAAACTACTACACTGGATGCGCTGAATGCAAAATTTGACCTGCTGAACGAGAAGTGTATCGTCAATCACTCCTGCTACTTCGGAGCAACCAATACCAACTATAACGAATTCAGCAAGCTGGACAAGCAGCGCGTCTGCGGTATCAAGTTGTTTATGGGTTCCAGTACCGGCGACATGCTGGTGGACAAGATGAACAGCCTGCTGAACATCTTTCACGGCACAGATATGCTGATTGCCGCCCACTGCGAAGACCAGCAGACTATCAAAGATAACATTGCCCGATACAAGAAAATGTTTGCCGGAGAAGACGATATCCCCATCAGCAAGCATCCGCGCATCCGTTCATCGGTAGCTTGCTTCGCTTCTTCCGAACTGGCTGTACGGTTGGCAAAGCTTGCAGATGCCCGGTTGCACATACTTCATGTATCCACAGCCAAGGAACTCCAGTTGTTCGATGACTTCCCACTCTCCGACAAGCGTATCACAGCTGAAGTGTGTATTCCTCATCTGCTTTTTACAATGAGCGACTACCTGAAGTTTGGTGCACGCATCAAATGCAATCCTGCCATCAAGAGTGCAACCGACCGCGATGCCTTGCGCAACGCCGTCAACTCCGGTCTGATAGATACCATTGCCACCGACCACGCTCCACACCTGCTTTCCGAGAAAGTAGGAGGTACCCTGAAAGCAATGTCGGGCATGCCGATGATACAATTCGGGCTCATCAGCATGCTGGAGCTAATGGGGGACAAAGTATTCAAAATCGAAACCATTGTTGAAAAGATGTGTCACGCTCCCGCCCAGATATACCGTATCAAAGAACGCGGTTATATCCGCGAGGGTTATCATGCAGACCTTGTCCTGGTGCGTCCCGCCGACGACTGGGAGTGGGTGGTAACTGCCGATGATATTTTGAGCAAATGCGGCTGGAGCCCGTTGGAAGACTTCGCCTTCAACTGGAAAGTAGAAAAGACCTTTGCCAACGGACATCTGATCTACAGCGACGGTGTTGTTGACGAAAGTTACCGCGGCGAAGAACTGAGGTTCAACGATTAATGGACAGCAATCAATGATAAATTCCCAACCTGTGATTCTTAACTATCCTGTCCGTGAGGTAAGTCCGTATATCAACTGGATTTACTTCTTTCATGCCTGGGGCTTTCAGCCACGTTTCGCAGCCATAGCCAATATTCATGGCTGCGATGCTTGCCGTGCCTCCTGGCTCGCCGCCTTTCCCGAAGAAGAGCGTGCCAAGGCTGCAGAGGCCATGCAGCTGTTCAAGGAAGCCAACCGGATGCTCAATCAACTGGACGGGAAAATAACCATCCAGTGCATCTTCAGACTCTGCCAGGCAAATGCAGACGGAGACAACCTCCTGATAGAAGGGATCACTTTCCCCCTGCTCCGCCAGCAGACCCCGCATCCCGACGGCACTCCTTTCCTCTGCCTGAGCGACTTTGTACGTCCGGTCTCCTCGGGCATCCCCGATACTATCGGACTCTTTGCTTCCTCCATCAGTGAAGAGACCGAAGGATTTTATAAGGATGATCCGTACAAACATCTGCTAGTCCAGACGCTGACCGACCGCCTTGCCGAAGCAGTCACAGAGAAAATGCATGAGCATGTGCGCAAAGAAGCCTGGGGATATGCCCCCGACGAAGCACTCTCCATACCGGAATTGCTGATAGAAAATTATCAAGGCATCCGCCCGGCAGTAGGTTATCCTTCCCTGCCCGACCAATCGGTAAATTTCATACTGGACGAACTGCTCGATATGAAAAGAATAGGCATCACCCTGACGGAGAACGGAGCCATGCATCCGCACGCTTCCGTCTGCGGACTTATGCTGGCACATCCCGCATCCCGCTACTTTGCAGTCGGCAAAATAGGAGAAGACCAGTTGGAAGACTATGCCCGGCGCCGCGGAATGCCCGTCAACGAGATGCGGAAATTCCTGGCAGCCAATCTGCCTAAATAAATTTTATACTTTTACACTGTGATTTATCGCTCTCCTCTGCGACTAACAGTGCAAAAGCAATTCGAAGAAGCTAAAAGAAAATGGATAATGTAGAACAAGAGTTTGTGTCCACAGTACGGGAGTATGAGCGTGTCATATACAAGGTGTGCTATCTGTACACCACGCCCAATGCTACCCTCAACGACCTGTATCAGGAGGTGGTACTCAACTTATGGAAAGCATTTCCTAAATTCCGCAAAGAGTGCAAGATGTCAACCTGGATTTACCGAATCTCACTGAACACCTGCATCAGCTTTATTCGAAAAGAAAAGAACATTCCCGAAATCGTGACCCTCACCCAAGAGGCCGACCGGACGGAAGAAACTGACGAGACACAAGCCATGCTACAGCAACTCTACCGGATGATCAACCGGCTGGGACAATTGGAGAAATCCATTATCCTGCTCTATCTGGAAGAGAAAAGTTACGACGAAATAGCCGAAATTACCGGACTGACCGTAACCAACGTAGCCACCAAACTCAGCCGCATTAAAGACAAACTTAAAAAAATGAACAAGGAGGAATAATATATGGAACTGGATGAACTGAAAAAATCATGGAATGCACTGGATGCACAGTTGCAGAAGGAACCGATTGCTGACGAAAAGCAAATTACGGAACTGATTGCCGGTTACAAGAACAATACCCGCAAGAGCCTGGGGCGCATCGTAGTCCTGCAACGCTTCTCCATTGGAATCGGTGCCGTCGGGCTGGCCGTTCTTCTCCTGATATGGTTGCTGTTGCCTACTTTCGGATTCAATGAACAAATACAAAGAAAAATAGCTGCATTCCTGGCATTTATTGCCATCAGTATCATTGCAGGTCTATGGTGGGACTGGAAAACTTACCGCTGGAACAAGGCAACGCATATCGACGAAATGAGTGTGGCCGAAGTAAGCCGCCGCATGACTGCCTTCCGCCAATGGACCCGATACGAAGTGATCGCCATTTCCGTATGGATAGTGCTCTTCAATGCCCTTAACTATTGGGTAATGGAATATCACCTGGCCTCTGCCGGCACACAAGCCGTCCTTATCACATTCTTTGTGGTATTTGATGCGTTGATAATCTATATTCTTTATAAGAAAGTAATCTATAAACATCTCAACAACATTAAGAAGAACATCGAAGAATTGAAAGATATATGTACCGAATAACTTTAATTTTCATCTTATTCCTCCTCATTCCCGATATATATATCTACTTGGTATATATCGTACGTAAAACAAAAAATGTATTTCTGCGTAGCCTGTATTGGCTGCCCACTGCCTTGTTGATAGCAGGTTATGTCTACTTTATGTTTCTGACGGGCGACAATGCCATGTCCAATCATACGCAAGGCATAGGCAGACTGGCTATTGCCATCATTCTGTTCGTTGTTCCCAAGACCATATTCATGCTTTGCTCCCTGATCGGAGTGTTGGTACATGCCATCATACGCCGCTGTCCACGCAGCCCGTTTACTGCTATTGGGTTGGTGCTGGCCGTCATCAGTTTCTTTAATATCGGTTACGGTACTTTCTTCGGCACCACCCGTTTCGAGGTGAAAGAAGTAGAATACCATTCTGCCGATATTCCAAAAGGATTCGACGGTTACCGCATACTCCAACTTTCAGATATACACATCGGCAGTTGGCAAGGCAATCCCGAACCCATCAAACACCTCGTCGATTTGGTCAATGCCCAAAAGCCCGATCTCATCGTCTTTACCGGCGACTTGGTGAACCAGCAGAGCCATGAGATAGACGGTTTTCAGGAAATTCTGGCCCAACTGCATGCACCGGACGGGGTTTACTCTATTCTGGGCAATCATGATTATGGAAATTATTACCATTGGAGTTCTCCCGAAGCCGAAGCTCAGAACATGGTTTACCTGCAAGAACAGCAAAAGGCAATGGGCTGGAAGCTACTGAATAACGAGCATGAGGTTCTCCATCACCAAGGTGACAGTATAGCGCTTATCGGTGTGGAGAATGACGGTGAGCCTCCCTTCTCGCAATTTGCAGACCTATCCAAAGCGATACAGGGCACGGACGGCATGTTCCAGATACTGCTGAGTCATAACCCTACACATTGGAGGCGTGAAGTATTACCAAAATCCAATATCGCATTAATGCTTGCAGGACATACACATGCCATGCAAGGTATATTATTCGGGCACTCCCTGGCCGAACTTCTTTACCCTGAATGGCGTGGAATGTATTACGAAGGGAATCGCGCCTTGTATGTAAATATTGGTATCGGGTATGTAGGATTACCTTTCCGTTTCGGAGCATGGCCCGAGATTACGGTACTGACACTGCGGAAGGATTGAAACGTAAAAGAAATATGCTAATATAAAAGGAGTAATTGATGATAATTCCTATATTTGCATGATTGAAAATCCAACACCCATGAAGATACTTTACATTATTTACCAGATTTGCATTGCGCTGCCCATCCTATTGGTACTAACTATTCTTACCGCATTGGTCACCATCATTGGTTCTCTGATTGGAGGCGCACATGTATGGGGATATTATCCCGGCAAAATATGGTCGCAACTTATTTGCTACATACTGCTTATTCCTGTAAAAGTACGCGGAAGGGAAAAACTGGGGAAACATACCTCTTATGTTTTCGTGCCCAATCATCAGGGGTCATTCGACATCTTCCTCATTTATGGCTTTCTTGGCAGAAACTTCAAGTGGATGATGAAGAAAAGTTTGCGGAAGCTCCCATTCGTAGGAAAAGCCTGCGAGAGTGCAGGACATATATTCGTAGACCGTTCCAGCCCCAAGAAGATATTGGCAACCATGCGCCAGGCACAATCTTCTTTGCAGAATGGAGTATCACTGGTCGTATTTCCCGAAGGTGCGCGTACCTTCACCGGACACATGGGTTACTTTAAGAAAGGAGCCTTCCAATTGGCAGATGAATTGCAATTGGAAGTAGTGCCCGTCACCATCGACGGTTCGTTCGAAATTCTGCCGCGTACCGGGAAATGGGTGCACCGCCATCGTATGATACTGACCATTCACGACCCGATTCCTCCCAAAGGAAAAGGTGTGGATAATATCAAAGCTACCATGGCAGAAGCCTATGCAACCGTTGAAAGTGCATTGCCGGAACAACATAGGGGAATGGTGAAAAACGAAGATCAAGACCGATAGCGCCCGGCTATCGGTTTCCTGCCGATGCATTCTGCTCCATGCGGCGATGCTCTTCTAACAACTTCATGTTTTCTTTGGCTTTGGTGAGGAAGTCTTTCACCAACGGAGTTTCTTTAAAAGACTGGGGGGCGGTTTTCATAATGTCTTCTACCATCGGAGTCATAACCGGATAAGGCAATGTGCTGCACATCATCATAAAAACACTCGGACCTAATACATTCTCAAAATTATCGGTGATGAACTGCTTGACGTAATCGTTCATTCCTTTGACAAGTGCCTCGCCTTCCTTGGCCAACTGCTCATGGACATCTTCCAGATTGGCACCATCGAGCACCATGCGCGCCTCTTTACGTTCCAACTCTTCAATCTCCACTTCCATGGCGTTGCGTTTGTCGATAAATTCATAGAGCTTATCGTTCAGCGGAGTGCCTTTGGCCACCAGTTGGGTATTGGTAATGGATACTGTGATTTTTCCATCTTCAAGAACCAGCGGCATGATACCTTCATGGTCCATATAGAGCGTCACCATCATAATGGAGTCTGCCGGGCCGTTCATCTTAAAAAAGCCATGGATAACCTCTGCCGAGTCGACAGCCACCCACTGTCCGTCCTGAAGTGTTTTAAGGAACAACATCTTTCCGTCAAGGCTGGTTACCGAAGAGCTACCCTCTATCTTATACTTACGGCTGCAAGAGGCAAAGAACACAAGCAAAAGCAAAAGAGGCAAAATACGGTTCACACTCATTCTAATCATGCAGGAAACGATTTTTGATTTACACGCAGCAAAGGTATTAATAATCCTTATAAACCGGATAGAAAGAAAGGATTTTTCATTGGGTTTATGTATTTTTGCACAATTACAAATTATAAAAATAGAAAAAATATACATGTCAACCTACGCTCCTTTTGCCAAGCCTCTCTATGTTATGTTGAAACCGGTGGGGGCTCTATGCAATCTGGCATGCGATTATTGCTATTATCTGGAGAAGTCCAAACTATATAGAGATAACCCCAAGCACGTGATGAGCGACGAACTTCTGGAGAAGTTCATCGAAGAATATATCAACTCGCAGACCATGCCCCAGGTACTGTTCACCTGGCATGGAGGAGAAACCCTGATGCGCCCGCTGGCCTTCTACAAACGGGCCATGGAACTTCAGAAAAAGTATGCCCGCGGACGAACCATAGACAACTGCATACAGACCAACGGTACGCTGCTAACCGACGAATGGTGCCGGTTCTTCAAAGAAAACAACTGGCTGGTAGGCGTTTCCATCGACGGCCCGCAAGAGTTTCATGATGAATACCGCAAGAACAAACAAGGAAAACCGTCCTTCCTGAAAGTGATGCAAGGCATTAACCTACTGAAAAAGCACGGTGTGGAATGGAACGGAATGGCGGTAGTGAACGACTACAATGCAGACTATCCGCTGGATTTCTATAACTTCTTCAAAGAAACGGGCTGCCACTACATTCAGTTTGCCCCTATCGTAGAGCGCATTTCCTCACACCGGGACGGACGCCACCTCGCTTCTCTGGCCGATAAAGAGAAGAGTACGGAACTGGCCGATTTCTCCGTCAGCCCGGAGCAATGGGGAAACTTCCTTTGTGCCCTGTTCGACGAATGGGTGAAGCAGGATGTAGGCACCTATTATATCCAACTGTTCGACTCCACCCTTGCCAACTGGATAGGCGAACAACCGGGCGTCTGCTCCATGGCAAAGACCTGCGGACATGCCGGAGTGATGGAGTTCAACGGAGATGTATATGCCTGCGACCATTTTGTATTTCCCGAATACAAATTGGGCAATATCTATCAGAAGACGCTGGTGGAAATGATGTACAGCAAGGAGCAGCAGGCCTTCGGACTGATGAAACAACAGTCGCTACCCACCCAATGCCGGGAATGCGAATGGCTGTTTGCCTGCAACGGCGAATGCCCCAAGAACCGTTTTGCCCATACTGCCAGCGGTGAACCGAGGCTTAACTATCTCTGCGCCGGATATCACAAATTCTTCAAACACGTAGCCCCCTACATGGATTTCATGAAGAACGAGCTGATGAACCAGCGCCCGCCTGCCAACATTATGGAAGCCATTCGAAGAGGAGAATTCAAATAATAAAACAACAATTAAATAAGTAAAGAGAAACAACATGAATTTGACAGTAAAGAAATGTTTGATTGCAGCCGTTGCTGCACTGACAATCGGTTCTGCACATGCAGACGAAGGTATGTGGTTGCTGCAACTGATGAAGCAGCAGAACTCCATCGATATGATGAAAAAGCAAGGGCTGAAGCTCGAAGCCGATGACTTGTACAACCCGAACGGCGTATCGCTGAAAGATGCCGTAGGTATCTTCGGTGGCGGTTGTACCGGCGAAATTATCTCTCCCGAAGGATTGATCCTGACCAACCACCACTGCGGTTACGCTTCTATCCAGCAACACAGCAGCGTGGAGCACGATTACCTGACCGATGGCTTCTGGGCTATGAACCGTAGCGAAGAGCTGCCCACCCCGGGATTGAAATTCCGCTTTGTTCACCGCATTGAGGATGCCACCGATTTGGTGAACCAAAAAATCAAGGCAGGCGAAGTGGACGAGGTACATGCCATGACCCGCCCTTTCCTCCGCAAATTAGCCAAAGAACAACTGGAGAAGAGCGACCTGAAAGGAAAGCCGGGCATCGAAGAAGAGATTCTCCCTTATTATGCCGGAAACAAATATTACTTAGTATATTATAAAGTATACAGCGACGTGCGCATGGTAGCTGCCCCTCCCTCCTCCGTCGGCAAGTTCGGCGGCGAGACGGACAACTGGATGTGGCCGCGCCACACGGGCGACTTCTCCATGTTCCGCATCTATGCCGACAAAAACGGAGAACCTGCCGAATATTCTGCCGACAATGTGCCTTTGAAGACCCCGAAATACCTGCCCATCTCCATCAAGGGATTGCAAGAGAATGACTATGCCATGATTATGGGCTTCCCCGGAAGCACCAGCCGCTACCTGACGGAATCGGAAGTGAAGGAGCGCATGGCAGCCCAGAACCAGCCCATGATTGACATGCGCGGAGTCCGCCTGGAAGTGCTGAGAAACGCAATGGCTGCCAGCGACAAGACCCGCATCCAATATGCCAACAAGTTTGCCGGAAGCAGCAACTACTGGAAAAACTCCATCGGAATGAACAAAGCCATCGTTGACAACAACGTGCTGGGTGCCAAGGCCGAACAAGAGAAGAACTTCAATGAATTTGCCAAAGGGAAGCCCGAATACGAAGGTGTGGTAGAGAAAATAGACGCCATCGTGGAGAAAAGGCTTCCCCTCAACCGCCAATTCGGCTACCTGCGCGAAGCATTGAGCGGAGCCATCGAATTCGGAAGCCCGTACATCATAATGGATAACATGAAGCAGGCGCTGGAAGAGAAGAACGATTCCCTGCTACAGGTTTCAAAGGAACAGCTGGAAAAGATTTTCAAGGACGTTCACAATAAAGACTACGACCATGAAGTAGACCGTGCCGTGGCCAAAGCCATCTTGCCCGCCCTTGCCAAAGCGCTGCAACCGGACGAACTGCCCGACTTCTACCAAACCATTCAGACCAAGTTCAAAGGTGACTACAACGCATACGTAGACGACATTTATGACAACTCCATCCTCTCCAACCGCGAGAACCTCGACAAGTTCATGAAGAAGCCTACCGTAAAAGCGATTGAAAAAGATCCTGCAACAGCCTATTCGCGTTCCAAGCTCGAAAAGCTGGTGGAAACAAGCAAAGCATACCAGGAAGCAAGCGCCGACCTGGCCCTGCTTCATAAAGCCTACATCCGCGGATTGGGCGAAATGAAACAGCCGGTGCCTTCTTACCCGGATGCCAACTTCACCATACGCCTGACTTACGGCAATGTGAAGCCATACAGCCCGCGCGATGCCGTATATTACAAGTACTACACCACGACGGACGGTATTCTCGAAAAAGAGAACCCCGAAGACAGCGAGTTCGTAGTTCCCGCCAAGCTGAAAGAACTGATCCTGAACAAAGACTTCGGCCGCTACGCCATGGCAGACGGCACCATGCCGGTTTGCTTCCTGACGACGAACGACATCACCGGCGGTAACTCCGGCAGCCCCGTCATCAACGGCGAAGGCCAGCTCATCGGTACTGCCTTCGACGGTAACTGGGAGTCGCTGAGCGGAGACATCAACTTCGACGATAACAAGCAGCGTTGCATCAATCTCGATATCCGCTACGTGCTCTTCATCCTCGATAAGCTGGGAAATTGCAAACATCTGATTGATGAAATGACCATCGTAGAATAATCTCCCCCTATGAAGAAACTCTTACTGTTAACAGCCCTCGCATTCACCACCTTGCCGGCACTTGCCGACGAGGGGATGTGGATGCTCACCGACCTCAAGAAGCAGAACGAGGTCGCCATGACGGAATTAGGACTGCTGATACCCACCGAGCAGATTTACAACCCCGACGGCATTGCCCTGAAAGATGCCGTGGTACACTTCGGTGGCGGCTGCACCGGTGAAGTGATCTCCGCCGAAGGACTGGTACTTACCAACCATCACTGCGGCTACGGCTCCATCCAGCAGCACAGCAGCGTGGAGCACGATTACCTGACGGACGGCTTCTGGGCCATGTCCCGTGAGGAAGAGCTTCCCTGCCGGGGACTCACCATCACCTACATCGACCAGATACTGGACGTGACGGATTACGTGAACGAACAGCTGAAAACAGATCCCGACCCGAACGGCACCAACTATCTGTCCCCCAAATATCTGTCCAAAGTAGCCGACCGTTTTGCCACCGCGCAAAACATCACCCTGACTCCCGGCCGCAAGCTGGAACTGAAGGCATTCTACGGCGGAAACAGATATTACCTGTTCGTAAAGACCACCTACAGCGACATCCGCATGGTGGGCGCCCCTCCCTCCTCCATCGGCAAATTCGGCGCCGACACGGACAACTGGATGTGGCCACGCCATACGGGCGACTTCTCCCTGTTCCGCATCTATGCCGACAAGAACGGACAGCCCGCCGGCTATAGCCCTGCCAACGTCCCCCTGAAAGTGAAGAAGCACCTCACCATCAGCCTGGCCGGCTACCGCGAAGGCGACTTCACCTTCGTCATGGGTTTCCCCGGACGCAACTGGCGCTACATGATCTCCGACGAAGTGGAAGAGCGCATGCAGACCACCAACTTCATGCGTCACCACGTGCGCGACGTCCGCCAGAAGGCCTTGATGGAGCAGATGCTGAAAGACGATGCCGTACGCATCCACTACGCCAGCAAGTACGCCTCGTCCGCCAACTATTGGAAGAATGCCATCGGCATGAACGAAGGTCTTGTCCGCCTGAAGGTACTCGATACCAAGCGCACACAGCAAGAAGCGCTGTTGGCCCGCGGACGCGAGAAGGGAGACGACTCGTACCAGAAAGCCTTCGACCAGATACGCAGCATTGTGCAGCACCGCCGCCCCGCACTCTATCACCAGCAAGCCATTCAGGAAGCGCTGGTCACGGGGCTCGACTTCATGCGCATCCCCAGTACCGCCGGTCTGACGGCTGCCCTGAAGAGCAAGGATAAAGCGCGCATCCGGGCGGCAGCCGATAGCCTGCAAGCAGCTGCCGACAGCTATTTCGCCTCCGTTCCCTTCCCCGAAGTGGAGCGCACGGTAGGCAAGAAGATGCTGCAAACCTATATGCAGTACATTCCTGCCGAACAGCGCATCGGCATTTTCCGCATGATAGACAAGCGCTTCAAGGGAAACAGCGATGCATTCGTCGACGCATGCTTCGAGCATTCCATCTTCGGGAATAAAGAAAACTTTGCCAAGTTCATCCGCAAACCCAGCTTGTACAAAATCAGCAGCGACTGGATGGTCTTGTTCAAATATTCCATCACCGACGGCTTGTTGCAAACCGCCATCGCCATGATGGATGCCAACAAGAACTACGATGCCGCACACAAAGTATGGGTTCGCGGCATGATGGATATGAAGCAGGAAGCTGGTCTTCCCATCTATCCGGATGCCAACTCCACGCTGCGCCTGACTTACGGCAAAGTGCTCCCCTACTCGCCTGCCGACGGTGTGGAACATGGTTACTACACCACGCTGAAGGGTGCCATGGAGAAAGAAGATCCCGACAACTGGGAGTTCGTTGTTCCTGCCAGGCTGAAGCAACTGTATCAGGCCAAGGACTACGGACGCTACGCCATGCCCGACGGAGAAATGCCCATCTGCTTTATCGTCAATACCGACAATACCGGCGGCAACTCCGGGAGCCCGGTATTCAATGCCAAGGGAGAGCTGATAGGAACCGGTTTCGACCGCAACTACGAAGGCTTGACGGGCGACATCGCTTTCCGCCCCTCTTCTCAGCGTGCAGCTTGTGTGGATATCCGCTACACGCTGTTCATTATAGAGAAATATGCGGGAGCTTCGCATATTATTAAAGAGTTGACGATTACGGAGTAACTGTCATTCAGAGTTCTGACACCTCATATTAAATAAGAAGGCTGAATCTTTTCGATAGATTCAGCCTTCTGTCTTTTCGCTCACAGCGATGCGTTTACCGCTTTATCCCAAAGGATTCTCGCTCTGGTCGCCATCGTTGCCACCGCCGCTGCCGCCCGGATTGCCACCCGAACCGGGATTGTCGCTGCCGCCGCCGGTGATGCCTTTCGCCCGCTTATAGTCCGAAAGCGAGGTATAGCTGACACCATCTTCGAGCACGCCGCCGTTCTGGAACTGAAGGTTCTTGACCACCGAGTCGCGAAGCTCCTTCGAAGGAGTGAAGATGATGCGAGGTTCGCGTATCATCTGTCCGGCATTGAACGTTGTGATGTCGTCCACGCCTGCGCTCTTGAAGGTGATGCGCAAGGTGCCCAGGTTGCCCACACGCACGGTATGACCTTGCAGTAACTGCTGTTTGGCATACTCACCCAGCAGTTCCAGCGAACCTTCCAGCTCGATGGGGGCTGTAGTGGTGTTTTCCGTGGCGGCACGGGTCATTACCTTCACGCTCTGTGCCTCGTAGGACACGGGGATAGCGTACCATTTCTTCGGGGCATCCGGTTTGGAGGGATTGCCGCGTTTCACAAGTTTATATTTCTGCATGATGTTGAAGTGTTTTAAGTTTTGCTTCTTTTGCATGATTTGTCAACGTATTCAGTGCCGAGTGGCCCGGATGCAGGCATCAGGCAAGGGGGCATTGCCCATAAGAGTAC
>NZ_JBCEZS010000022.1:0-38580 GCF_038448625.1 Bacteroides sp. GD17 | reverse complement strand
TGACAACAGACCACCTGCGCCGGGGTTTCTCCGGCGCAGGCTATCATTATTACATCCGTAAGAACGGAGATATCAAGAGTTTGCGCCCCGTCGACAAGCCCGGTGCGCATGCCAAAGGCTATAATGCGAATTCAATCGGTATCTGCTATGAAGGCGGTCTGGACGAACACGGCCGTCCTGCCGATACGCGTACTCCCTTTCAGAAGCACTCGCTGAGAGTCCTCATCCTGCTGTTGCTGAAAGATTATCCCGGTTCCCGCCTCTGCGGTCATCGCGACCTCAGTCCCGACTTGAACCACAACGGCGAGATAGAACCCGAAGAATGGATCAAAGCCTGTCCCTGCTTCGATGCCCAAAGCATTCTACTCCATGGCCGAGGCGTCGAACGAAAGCGGCAGTAACGCTCCTACACTCTTCAGCTCGTAGATGCCTTTTCTGCCGTAGAGCAATATCCGCATGGGACGATTGAACCGCTTCTCCGTTTCGAGCATTACTTGCCGGCAGGCACCGCATGGAGGAATCGGATCTTCCAGGAACTCGCCCCGTTCATTGCGGGCGGCGATGGCGAGGGTTTCTACTGCCTGGTCGGGATATTGGGAGTTGGCATAAAACAAAGTGGTTCGTTCGGCACAAAGACCGGAAGGATAAGCGGCGTTTTCCTGGTTGCTTCCGGTGACGATGGCCCCGCTTGCCAGCCGTGCGGCGGCACCTACCGAGAAGTGGGAGTAGGGGGCATAGCTGCGATTGGTTGCTTCGCAGGCGGCGCCCAGCAGTTCGCGGTCGGACTCACTCAGTTCTTCAAGGTCGTATATTTTGATGGCAATCTGTATATTAAGCTCTTTCATAGGGTGGGGTTTTATATTGTAATTAATGTTACAAAGATAGGAAAGAGATTGGATTTTTCAATTCTTTTACTGACTTTTGTGCCGAACTCAATAAATTGAAGCATGAAACGCACTCTCAGACTGACTGCAATTATAGCATTCCTGTTCATTTCCGTAGCCGCTGTGCAGGCGCAGCGCCGAAATGCCCGTTACAATGAATACATCAAGCAATATGCCCCGCTGGCTGTGGAACAGATGAAGTTGCACAAGATACCTGCCAGCATCACCCTGGCGCAAGGTCTGCTGGAAAGTGGCGCCGGATATAGCGAGCTGGCGCGTAAAAGCAACAACCACTTCGGCATTAAGTGCGGGGGCAACTGGAAGGGACGCACCGTGCGCCACGACGACGATGCCCGCAACGAATGTTTCCGCGCCTATCGCAATCCGAGGGACTCGTACGAAGACCATTCCCTTTTCCTAAAGCGGGGAGCCCGCTATGCTTTCTTATTCAATCTGAAGATTACGGATTATAAAGGCTGGGCGCGTGGCTTGAAGAAAGCCGGATATGCTACGGATCCCTCGTATGCCAATCGGCTGATTACAATCATCGAAGACTACGAACTGTACAAGTACGACAGCCGTGGCATGACCAAGCGCGATGCCCGTAGCTGGGAGAAAGAGTTGAAGAAGAAACCCTGGCTTGCCAATCCGCACCAGGTATATATAGCCAATGACATTGCCTATATCGTGGCGCGAAGCGGAGATACCTTCCAGATGCTGGGCAAGGAGTTCGACATCAGTTGGAAGAAGCTGGTGAAGTATAACGACCTGCACCGCGAGTATACGCTCGAATCCGGCGATATCATCTACCTGAAAGAAAAACGTAAGAAGGCCGCCAAGCCTTATACCGTATATATTGTAAGGGATGGTGATTCCATGCATACCATTTCTCAAAAGTATGGCATCCGCCTGAAGAACCTGTACAAGATGAACCGCAAAGACACGGAATACGTGCCCGAGGTGGGAGACAGGTTGAGATTGAGGTAATGTCATTATCCGAAAATGTACAAGGTGTCCGAAAACGGACACCTTTCTTTTTTCTCTTTTCGCTTACTTTCAAGGGGTTATGATTTTGGCATAGATTTAGTATATATTAAGCGTTAATGTTCGCAAATAATTAAATCTAAAGATATGGATAGAGAAATTCCGAAAGAAGTGCGCAACAAAGAGCGCAATAAGAAAATTATTCGTTACGGCGGTATGGGTATTGCCGGCATCGTAGTGATCAGTGTACTCATTTCGTTGATGCGCACGGGTGTGAAGGAAAAAGACCTGGTCTTTTCGAAAGTAGGCAAGGGGACGATTGAAGTCAGTGTCAGCGCTTCGGGCAAAGTGGTTCCTGCATTCGAGGAAATCATTAACTCGCCGATTAACACGCGCATCCTGGAAGTGTATAAGAAAGGCGGCGACAGCGTGGACATAGGAACGCCTATCCTGAAACTGGACTTGCAGAGTGCCGAAACCGACTATAAGAAACTGCTGGACGAAGAACAGATGCGCAGCTATAAGCTGAAGCAACTCCAGGTAAACAACCAGACCAAACTGAACGACCTGCAAATGCAGATTAAAGTCTCTGCCATGAAGCTGAACCGCATGAAGGTGGAACTGCGCAATGAGCAATATCTGGACAGCCTTGGTTCGGGAACTACCGATAAAGTGCGCCAGGCCGAACTCAGCTATAATGTACAGCAACTGGAATACGAGCAGCTGAAGCAGCAATATGCCAATGAGCAAGAAGTGATGGCTGCCGAATATAAAGTGCAGGAACTGGACTTCAGCATGTTCAAGAAGAGCCTTGCCGAAACGAAGCGCACGCTGGACGATGCGCAGATCCGTTCGCCCCGGAAGGCGATCCTTACCTATATCAATAATCAGATCGGTGCGCAAGTATCGGAAGGCAGCCAGATTGCCGTTATCTCCGATTTGAGCCACTTCAAGGTGGAAGGTGAGATAGCCGATACGTATGGCGACCGTGTGGCAGCAGGTGGCAAGGCCATTGTGAAGATCGGCAGTGAGAAGTTGGAAGGATCGGTAAGCAGCGTGACGCCGCTCTCGAAGAATGGCGTGATTTCCTTTACGGTACAGCTGAACGAGGATAACAACCGTCGCCTGCGCTCCGGACTGAAGACGGACGTCTATGTGATGAATGCCGTGAAAGAGGACGTGATGCGCATAGCCAATGCCAGCTACTACGTGGGACGCGGAGAGTATGAGCTCTTTGTACGCAACTCCGACAAGGAAATTGTGAAGCGTAAGGTTCAGCTTGGCGACTCGAACTTTGAGTTTGTAGAAGTAATCAGCGGTTTGCAACCGGGCGACGAAGTGGTGGTGAGCGACATGAGCAACTACAAGAACAAGAATAAGCTGAAACTGAAATAAGAGGGCTTTATGATAAAGATTTATCTGAAACAGGCTTGGAACCTGCTGAAGGAAAATCCGCTGGTAAGCGGACTTTCCATTGCAGGTACGGCACTGGCCATTACTGCCGTGATGATGATTGTCCTTGTGCTGCAAGTCCGCACGGCAGCGTATGCCCCGGAGTCGGCACGCGGAAGGATGCTACACGCCACGG
Source organism: Bacteroides sp. GD17 (assembly GCF_038448625.1). Lineage (NCBI taxonomy): Bacteria > Pseudomonadati > Bacteroidota > Bacteroidia > Bacteroidales > Bacteroidaceae > Bacteroides > Bacteroides sp. GD17. The sequence continues at coordinate 35,124 of NZ_JBCEZS010000022.1, read as the reverse complement.
CGATGCGGGCTTCCGTGAAGAAGAACGACGGCAACAGGAATAATGGTATGATGGGCAAGCGTGTGGTGCGTGAATTGTTCTACAACCTGAAAACACCGCAGGATGTGAGCGGATATGCTTCTAATACGGTTTCGGTCAGTTCTGTCGCCAAGCGTACCTTTACTAAATATACGGCCACTTATACAGACGACCGGTTTTGGAATATATTCGATTTTACCTTTCTGGATGGTGTGCCTTTCAATCGTGAGGAAAGCGAGAGCGGTGTACGTAAGGCGGTGATCAGTAATCAGCTGGCACGTCGGCTTTTCGGAGAAACAACGAAAGCACGAGGACAGCAGCTGCTTGTGAATCAGACAGAATATACCGTCTGCGGGGTGGTGAAAGATGTGCCTCGTACCGCCCATTTCGCTTATTCGGATATATGGGTACCTTACAACTCGAGTCGCAAGATGGAAACTCCGGCCAATGTTTACGAAGGATTGGTAGGAGGGTTTAGTGTAGTGATGCTGGCACGCAGTACAGACGATTTTCCTGCTATCCGTGCTGAGGTTGAGAAAGCGACGAAACAACTGAATGCAAATACGGCCGAGTATGATATCAGTTTCTTTTGTGGCCCGATGAGCAATACAGACTTGGTTATATCAGGCTATAATGGATTCAATGATGAGATACCTTATGGCGATTGGGCTTTGAAGCAAGGTAGCTTCATACTCTTCTTGCTGGTACTTCCGGCCCTGAATATGATCAGCATCACACTGACCAACTTCCGCAAACGTCGTGCGGAGATAGGTGTGCGCAAGGCATTCGGTGCGACGGCGGGCAATGTGTTCGGCCAGGTGGTCAATGAAAATCTTATCATTACGTTTATAGGCGGTGTGTTCGGTCTGCTGTTTTCGGTTGGCTTGTTGTTGCTGACGCGGGATATCTTCTTTCCTGCCGGTACGGTTTTCAACATGAGCATGCTGATACGCCCTGCTACTTTCCTTGTAACCCTGTTTTTCATTTTCTTGTTGAACATGCTGTGTGCAGGTATTCCTGCCTGGCGTGCCGGAAAGTACAACATCGTAAAATCACTGAATAATCAAGAATAAAATTCATACCGACATGATACGTCATCTTATTACTCTTATATGGAATCAGCGTAAGCAGAACGGCTGGATATTTGCTGAACTGGCTTTGGTCTTGCTGGCTATTTTTATTCTGACGGATACCGGCTACAGCAAATTCACCTTATATAATCAACCGCTGGGCTACGACATCAGCCGTTGCTGGCGTCTTCATCTGGAAGAGATGGAGCCGGGAAGCAAAGGCTATATCGGCGAAGATGAGCGTGGAGCAAAGTGCTGGGAACGCATCTGCATGCTGAGCCAACGCCTGATGGAGACCGGTGAGGTGGAAGCTGTGGGAAGCAGCTTTTATAGTTGCCCCTACAGTCAGGGAAATTCGTGGACTAACATTGAGCCGGCAGGAAAAGACAGTGTCAATGCCTATCCGGAAAGTATTCACCGCCAAATGGGGGATGTGGGCTATTTCGAAGTGTTCGGCATTCACGATGTGAACGGCAAACATATCCGCGACCTGGAGAACCCATCCAAAGATGAAGTTATCCTGACTCAGAAGGTTGCGGAGAGATTCTTTGGTGAGCAGGAACCGCGGGGGCTGCTGGTGACTACCGGTGAGCTGGAAGAGACACCTGTATTGGCAGTGGCGCCTACCATCCGCGAGAACGATTATGCGCCTGCTACCCCTACCTTTTATATTAAGGCCTCCAATCAGTCGATGGAAGAACTCTTCACTGTATATCGCCCCAACTCATTGGAGTACTCTGTCCGTATGAAGCGTGATATGACGCAGGATGAAATGGAAACTTGGCTCGCTTCTTTGGGCGATCGGTTGACGTCGGGCAATGTTTACGTAAATGCTGTTACCGGGTTCGAGGATATGCGTCGTGCCAGGATAGACACCACCGTGAGCGACTGGCAGACGGTTCAACTTATCATTGTTTTTCTGCTGCTGAATGTCTTTTTCGGTGTTACGGGCACGTTTTGGATGCGTACGCAGGCACGCCGCTCGGAGACGGGGCTGCGCATGGCCCTCGGTGCGTCAAAAGAGAAAATCGTATCTTGGCTGAATGCCGAAGGACTGCTGATAATGCTTCTGGCTGTTATCCCTATTGCCGTCATTGTGCTGAATTTCCGGCAGATGGATTTGTTGTCTACGGAAGTGCCTTACAGCATAGGCCGCTGGTTGGCGGAGATCGGCATTACACTGGGCATTATGGCGACGATGATATTGCTGGGAATAGCCGTTCCCGCCTATTGGATTATGAAGGAACAGCCGGCGGAGGCATTGCATTACGAATAACAAAACTTTAATATCTTATGATAAAGATTTATCTGAAACAGGCATGGGAGCTATTGAAGCAAAATCCGCTTTTCAGTAGTCTCTACGTTGTCGGCACCGGTCTGGCTATTGCCATGACGATGATTATGGCGGTGGTCTATTACGTGAAGATAGCCCCGGTCTATCCGGAGGTGAACCGTATGAATACGCTATACCTTACGAATTCCCGCTTTCAGAAGGGGGAGGGAGACCATAAAAGTACCTTTCAGTGGGGATTTTCTCTCAAGGCGGTGCAAGAATGGTTCTATCCGGTGGAGAATGCAACGGTGGTATCCGCTTCTTTGCAGAATGACATGACGGAGAATAGCTACATTCAACCCAGTGACCGTAGCGGTGACTTCTCGGTGAGCTTGAAGTTGGTCGATCCCAATTTCTTCCGCATCTACTCTTTCCGGTTCCTCGAAGGGCAGGCGTTTACCGCTTCCGACCTGGAGAGTGGCATCGCTACGGCGGTGATTACGGAAGAACTCTCCCGCCGCCTGTTCGGTACGGTAGAGGGGGTAGTGGGGCGCTCGTTCAGCCTGAACTATGCAGACTACCGGGTTTGCGGTGTGGTACGTGGTGCCAGCTTTCTGACGTCGAAATCGTATGCACAAGTATATATGCCTTATAGCGTGGCGAAAGGTTATCAGGAACCGAAATATGACATTCCTTATTTGGGAGCTTATGGAGTCACCTTCATGGTGGAAGACGATGCACAGGCAAAGGCGCTGCGTGCAGAGATAGACGAGGTGCTCCGTAAGGTAAACCTGGTACATAAGGACGAGTGGACAGTGAGTATCTGGGATCAGCCTACGTCGCATCTGCTCAGCGCTTTCAAGCAATATGCCGGCCAGGAGTTCGATACCTGGGCAACAGTCCGCCACTTCCTGCTGGTACTGCTGGTATTGCTGCTGGTGCCTGCCCTCAACCTGAGCGGCATGATAGCGAGCCGTATGGAGAGCCGGTTGACGGAAATGGGAGTGCGTAAGTCTTTTGGTGCAGGGCGTGGCAGCCTGCTCTCGCAAGTGATGTGGGAGAATCTGCTGTTGACCTTGCTGGGAGGACTGTTAGGTTTGCTGCTGGCATGGCTGGGGCTTTACCTCTGCCGTGAATGGGTGTTCTCGGTCTTTGAAAGTTGGCCGAGTGCACTTCCCGAAGGAGTGGAGGTGCGCGTGTCCGGCGAAATGCTTTTTGCTCCGCTGGTGTTCCTGGCAGCGTTGCTGCTCTGCGTGGCACTGAACATGCTGTCGGCGCTGCTGCCGGCATGGCATTCGCTGCGGAAACCGATTATTTATTCATTGAACGAGAAACGATAAAAGGACAAGGCTATGTTGAAAATTATATTAAAGAATCTTTGGGCACGCCGCTCCCGCAACGGATGGCTGCTGGCGGAACTGATTTTGGTGAGCATCGTTTCCTGGATAATTCTGGATCCGGTTATCGTGGTGACTCACGACCGTAACATCCCCTTGGGATATGATGCCGACCGGCTTTGCCTGGTGTCGCTCGGTGCATTGCAACCGCAAGCTCCGGGATATGATGCACAGGCAGAAGATTCTACGGTGCTGATGAATACTTATCTGAACATGGTGCGACGCGTCAAGGACTTTCCGGGAGTGGAACTTGCCGCTCCGTTACTGGGCTTTTGCTATCCCAATTCGCAAGGCAGTAGCAACAGCTCGATGCGTGCGGAAGGTGATACTCTCGATGTATCGACCATGTGGATGTTCTTCCTGCCCCACACCGGGTTCTTCGAGACGTATGGTTTCCGTTCCGGAAAGGGGATGACTCCCGGGGAGTTGTCGGATTATGACTATACCAAGAATGACATCGTGCTTACGGAGAACGCTGCCGAACGCTTTTTCGGAACAAAGGATGCGCGTAATAAACGGTGCTGGAATGTGTCTCGGAACGACACGACCGTTATGCCCGTGATAGGTACCGTAGGTACTTTCAAGACACAGAGCGAGTGGCGTCCCGTGCCGGTGCTATTCACGCCTATGCTTTCGGTAGACATGAGCTATATCCCGGAACATGCGCAGATACTTGTTCGGATAAAGGAAGGTGTCAGCATGAACCGTTTCTTGCATGAGTTTCGCCCGTGGATGGTGAAGGAACTGCGTGCAGGCAATCTCTTTGCGCGCAGTGTGCGGTCTTACGAGAAATTGATTGCCGACGGAGAGTATGCAGGCTCTACCTCTATCTATCACCGCAACCTGGCGATGGCGGGGTTCTTCCTTATCAACCTTTGCCTGGGAGTGATCGGTACCTTCTGGCTGCAGACGCGCACGCGTCGCGAAGAGGTGGGAGTGATACTCTCGTTCGGGGGTACTCCGAGGGACATTGTCCGTCTGCTGATGGGCGAGGGAGCCGTGATGACCTTTATTGCCGTATTGGTAGGGTGCTTGCTTTACCTGCAGTATGCCTTGAAGGAAGGTTTGGAGAAAGCACAGAACTGGGTGGACACTACGGAGGTGTATTGGGTGACGGACTTCACGCAGCACTTCCTGGTAGTATCGCTGATTGTGTTCGTTATTATGCTGGTGGTGGTGCTGGTAGGTATCTATATTCCTGCCCGCAGAATCAGCCGCATTCCGCCTACCGAAGCCCTGCGCGACGAGTAGGGCGAACCGCTGAAAACGGACAAAGTGTTCATTAACGGACACTTGCCCGGAAACATAAATGCTTGATAATAAAAGAAAAAGGATTTTGGCACAGCATTTGACCTATTGATAAGGTAATTGTGCGAAAACGAAACAGAATAAACCAATAACAATTAAAATACTTACCATTATGATTAAGTTAACTGGCATCAACAAGATTTATCGTACGAACGAGATTGAAACCGTAGCATTGGAGAATGTGAACCTCGAAGTGAATAAGGGAGAATTCCTGAGTATTATGGGACCGTCCGGTTGCGGTAAGTCCACGTTGCTGAACATTATGGGCTTGCTCGATGCGCCTACAAACGGCACCATCGAGATAGCAGGCACTAAGGTAGACGGCATGAAGGACAAGGAACTGGCTGCTTTCCGTAACCAGAAGCTGGGCTTCGTATTTCAGTCTTTCCACCTGATTAACTCGCTGAATGTGCTGGATAATGTGGAACTGCCTTTGCTTTACAGAAAGGTGTCTGCCAAAGAACGCCGCCGCCTGGCCGAAGAGGTACTGCAGAAAGTCGGGTTGAGCCATCGTATGCGCCACATGCCTACACAACTCTCCGGTGGTCAGTGCCAGCGTGTTGCTATTGCCCGTGCCATTATCGGCAATCCGGAGATAATCCTCGCCGATGAGCCGACCGGTAACCTGGACTCTAAAATGGGTGCTGAGGTTATGGAACTGCTGCATCAGCTGAATAAGGAAGACGGACGTACCATCGTGATGGTAACCCACAATGAAGGACAAGCGAAACAAACCAGCCGCACGATCCGCTTCTTCGACGGTCGCCAGGTAGAATAATCAAAAAACAGAATACATTATGAAGTCTTTTATTATTACCCTCAGTTTATTATTTGCCGCAGTGGCAGGTACTGTTTACGCTGCTAATGGCGATGCCAAGGTGAGCGAAGTGCGCAAAGTAAGCGCTTTCTCTTCTATAGAGATAACTTCCGTGGCAACGGTGTACTTCACACAGAGCGATACATATTCCCTGAAGATAGAGGGAAAAGAGAAATACGTCACTATCACCACTACCGAGGTGAAAGATGATTGCCTTTGCATCGGTTTTAAAGATAAGAACAAGCAAACGCGCAACCGCAACGACGGTGTTACCATTTACCTCTCTGCCCCCAACCTGAAGGGAGTGGAGTTCAGCGGTGTGGGCAGCTTCAACTGCGAGAAACCGCTGAAACTGGATGACGTAAAGTTCGAGGTGGAAGGTGTAGGCAAACTGAATATTGAGGACTTGACCTGCAATAATCTGAAAGTGAGACTGGAGGGAGTGGGAAAAGCCGACATCCATGTTCACTGCGATTACCTGTCCGCCAGTTTGGACGGAGTAGGACATGTCACCCTGAGCGGTGAAGCCGGACGCGCTGATATCTCCAAAGGCGGCATCGGCGGAGTGGATACCAGTAACTTGAGAGTAGGCCGCTAAAAACATAAATCCTCGTAAGACCTATGATTAAACAATACCTTACCCAAGCATGGGCGCAACTGCGGCAGCAGCCTATTATCAGTGCTGTCAGCATTGCCGGTACGGCACTGGCCATCTTCCTCATCATGTTGGTGGTGATGATGCAGCAAGTGAAGGTGGCACCTTTTGCCCCCGAGAGCAACCGTGACCGTTTTCTGCACGTGCGCACCATGAGCATCAGCAATAAAAACTGGGGCGATGGCACCAGCAACGGGCCGATGAGTGTAAAGACAGCCCGCGAATGTTTCCAGTCACTGAAGACTCCGGAGGCTGTTACTATTTATTCGGTTTTCTCGGTATCCAAGCCTGTATCATTGCCCGGTCAGCCGGCCACGGGAGTGGATTTGAGGGAAACGGACGATATCTTCTGGAGAGTGTTCGACTTCTCTTTTATCGGCGGCAAGCCTTACGACAAGGCTATGTTTGATGCCGGACAGCCGGTGGCTGTTATTACCGAAAGTGTTTCGCGCGTTCTGTTCGGAACGACCGAATCCGTGGGGCGGGAGTTTCTATTGGCACATGCTCCTTACCGCGTGGTGGGTGTAGTGAAAGATGTATCTACGCTGGCCGAGCGCTGCTACGGTCAGGTGTGGGCACCTTATACCTCTACGGGCTTGGACAAAGAAGTGTGGAGCGACCACATGGGAATGATGAGTTGCACGATACTGGCTCACAGCCGTGAAGATTTCCCTGCTATCCGCGAGGAAGCCGAACGGCGGAAACAAGAATATAATACGTTGATCGGCGCTGACGGGTGGGAACTTATTTATCGTAACCGCCCCTATGACCAGGAGAAGAATGCGATTGCCTTCGCCGCCAATCTGGAACCCGACCTGAATGCGGAGCGGCGGCAACGGATGGTCATCTTTGTTATTCTGCTGATCGTGCCTGCCATCAATCTGAGCAGCATGACGCAGAGCCGTCTGCGCCAGCGCGTTGCCGAAATAGGTGTACGCCGTGCTTTTGGTAGTACGCGGACGGAACTGATGGGGCAGATACTTGCCGAGAACCTTGTTGTGACACTGTTGGCGGGCGCCTTAGGACTGCTGCTGAGCGTAGCTTTTGCCTATCTGGGAAACTCCTTGTTTTTTGCACAGGAATTCAGCCGGACACTGAATCCTCCGATGGTGGATGCCGCTATCCTGCTGCATGCTTCTACTTTTGGTTGGGCGTTGCTTTTTTGCTTTGTTCTGAATCTGCTGAGCTCGGGCTTCCCGGCATGGAAAGCGTCGCGCATCGGAATTGTGAATGCTTTGGGCGGACGCCTGCACTAAATATGGAAAGGATATGGAAAAGAAACTTTTAATACAGATAAAGAACGAGTGGCGCTCCAATCTTTGGTTGGTGCTGGAACTGCTGGTAGTGAGTGTGGTGATGTGGTATATAGTGGACTATATCTACACACGAGCCGCCACCTACCTGGAACCGCGCGGTTTTGACGTGGAGCATTGTTACTTGGTGGAGATGGGCCAGCTGACGGAGAAGAGTCCCGACTTTGTGGCGGAGCAGAACTACGAGCAGCACTATGCCGATATCATGGAGCTGGTGGAGCGGCTGAAGCGTCGCCCCGAGATTGAGGCGGTGAGCCTTTCGCAGAACTCCTATCCCTATAATGGCAGCAACAGTACGTCCGAGGTGCGCTATGATACGCTGGCTTCGCCCAACTGGACCATACGACGGATGGTGACGCCCGACTTTGTGCGTGTGTTTCGGTATCGAGGAGTGAATGGGGAGACGCCCGAACAGCTTGCGGAGATGCTGGACAAGAACGAGTTACTGGTGTCGAACAACCTCTTCAGGAAATACGACATACCGATGAGCGAGTTCGTCGGAAAGCCGTTCTATGTTATGGGAGATACTACCCAGTCCGTCCGCCTGGCAGCCGCTTTGCAGGATGTACGCTACAGCGATTTTCAGCAGGCACGCAGCAGCTATTGCATGGTGTACAACCTACTGGATATAAACCGTACGAACCCGGGCTGGATAAACACCGACAATGAGCTTTGCCTGCGCGTGAAGGACGACCAGGATCGGGACTTCATCGAGCGGTTGAAGGCGGACAGTGAAAAGCAGTTTCGTGTAGGTAACATCTTCATTTCCGAAGTGCGCTCTTTCCAGGATATCTGGCGCAACTTCCAGCAGATGCAGTACAATGAACTGCGCAATTATATGATGGGTATGGGATTCTTGTTGCTGAATATTTTCCTCGGCCTGCTGGGAACTTTCTGGTTCCGTACACAGCAACGCCGTTCGGAGATTGCACTGCACAAGGCACACGGTGCTACAGATAAAGCCATCTTCAGCCGTTTGCTTTGTGAAGGGGTGTTGTTGCTGGCAATTGTAACGCCTGTCGCTCTTATCATTGATTATAACCTTGCTAATCTGGAACTGAACTCCTGGCGCAACGGGACGACGCTGGAATGGGGACGCTTGTTGCTCTGTGCCGTTATCAGCTTTGTACTTATAGCCTTGATGATAGCTATTGGTATCGGTATTCCGGCGCGCAAGGCAATGAAGATACAGCCTGCTGAGGCACTGCACGACGAGTAGTTACTATTGAGGGTGGCGCAATAGTACTTATATTAAGAAACTATATATATTGAACTTTATATGATACGACTTTACTTTCAACAAGCTCTCTACCACCTGCGCGAGAATCCTATTATTACTTGGGTTTCCGTCATCGGTACGGCGCTTGCCATCTGTATGATTATGGTGCTTGTTATCACCCTGCAAGTACGTATTGTGGATTGTGAACCCGAGGTGAACCGCTCGCGTACGTTGTATGTTTCCGCTATGTCTGCCAGGGATAAAGGTGATACGAGTGGGTATTCATCCAACGCACGTATGTCGATTCGTACCGGGCGCGAGTGCTTCAAGGCACTCACCTCGGCCGAAGCCGTCACGCTCGTCTCTATGCCGGAAAAGGTGCGCGCTTCCTTGCCTGCCGGAGCAAAGATGACGGTCGACATGGTACAGACTGATGATGCCTTCTGGAATATCTTTCAGTTTCGCTACTTGAGCGGGAAGGCTTTTACGAAAGCGGAAAGCGATGCAGGGCAGCCATGCGTTGTACTTTCGGCTACCGTGGCACGTCGCCTATTTGGTACCACGGATGCGGCAGGGAAGACGGTGCAACTGAATCATATAGAGTATCACGTGACGGGAGTAGTAGCCGATGTTTCTGTACTCGCCACTTCCGCCTATGCACAGATATGGGTACCCTATACCTCGATAGATGCTGAGATGGCTTGGCGTGACAATACGATGGGACAAATGCGTGCTGTCATTCTTGCCCATTCATCGGCAGACTTCCCGAAGATTCGTGAGGAAGTGGAGCAACTTCGCTGCAAGTACAACGACGGTTTGCGTGATACCGAAGTATTTTATCGCGGTCAGCCGGATGCACGGTTTGCCAATCTCTATCGCGATTGGAATTCAGAGCCCGACACAAAGGCGGTGGTGCTTCGCTACACCGTCATCATCCTTATTCTTCTGCTGGTGCCTGCCATCAACCTCTCCAGCATGACGCTCTCGCGGATGCGCAGGCGTATGGCGGAGATCGGCGTGCGCAAGGCTTTCGGTGCTACAAGTGGTGAGTTGGTGCGGCAGATCTTCTTCGAGAACCTTCTGCTTACATTGCTGGCAGGCATCTTGGGGCTTCTGCTGAGCTATGCAGCCACTTTCCTGCTGAACAACTTCCTCTTCGGTAATATGATGAGTGCCTATCTCAGTGGCGAAACATCGCTGACACCCGGTATGCTGTTATCGCCTTGGGCATTTCTCGCCGCCTTCGGCTTCTGCCTGCTGATGAATGTACTTTCGTCAGGAATACCAGCCTGGCGAGCATCGAGAATGAACATTACGGACGCTATTAATCAACGTTAAGAACAGACGAACATGAAAACCCTCTTGAAACAGATAAGAAACGAATGGCGTAGTAACCTTTTCCTCTTTGTGGAACTGCTGCTTGTCTTCACCGTGTTGTGGTACATTGTAGACTGGACTGTTGTTACCGTTCGTGTCTACAATGCCCCGATGGGCTTCGATACAGACCATTGTTACAATATCGATCTTGGTAAATACACTTCGAAGGCCACCGCCTACAATCCCGCACTGACCAAAGAGGACGATATGGAGGACTTGCTGCAGATCGTAGATCGCTTGAAGCATCGCCCCGGGGTGGAAGCCGTCGCCCTTTCACATAATTGCTATCCCTATAACGAGGGCAGCAACGTCGTTCGTATCGTCGTAGATACCGTCATGCTGCAAGCGCGCTACTTCATCATTGAGCCGGATTTCTTCCGCGTATTCCGCATCCAGGCGGCGGACGGCAGCGGCACGGACAAACTGGTGGAAGCCGTACGCCGCAAGGAGATTGTGATAACTTCCAACCTTACGGACGATTATCCTGAGCTGGGGCTTGCCGATGCCAGTTCCCTGCTAGGGCGTGAAGTCCCTTATTGGGATCCCGATGCTCCCGTGCGCCATCGCATCGGCGCCATTGCCGCACCCGTTCGCTGGTCTCATTTCTATACCTCGCACGAATATGGAGGTGCCTTTATTACCTCTACGCTCGATATGGACTTGTTGCTGGGGGAGTATGAGGATCCCCGCTACATCACCCTCAGCCTCCGCGTTTCCGCAGAGGAAGACCATGATTTCATTGACCGACTGATGGACGATGCTGATCGCCTTTATCAGGTAGGGAATCTCTACTTGCTCAATGTTACTTCCTTCAAGGAGTTGCGCGAAATCAGCGAGTTGGAGGACGTGAACGAGGTGAAGACACAACTTTGTGTGCTTGGCTTCCTGTTGATGAATATTTTCCTGGGAGTTATCGGTACTTTCTGGTTCCGCACGCAGCATCGTCGCGGCGAGGTGGCGCTGCGCATGGCTATGGGCAGTTCGCGTAGCGAAATCTTCATGCGTCTGATGACTGAAGGAGTGTTGCTGCTTACCCTTGCTGCTGTGCCGGCTGCTCTCATCGCTTTCAATGTCGGTATAGCCGAACTGGTGGATGTCGGGAAAATGAATTTTACTGCCGATCGTTTCCTGCTCGGTATCGTCTTTACTTGGTTGCTTATGGCTGTGATGATTGTGGCAGGCATTTGGTATCCGGCTTCCAGAGCCATGAAGGTGCAACCGGCCGAGGCGTTGCACGACGAATAGAAACTCCAAACACACGTTGTACACTATGAAACAGATTATTGCCCTTATCCGTCAGAATCCCTTCTTCAGCGTTGTTTCTGTTATAGGAACAGCGGTGAGTATTACTTTTGTCATGGTAATCTATATGGTGTACGATATCCAGACGGCTAACATAGCTCCGGAATCGCATCGAGACCGTATGGTGTATTCTTCTTATGGATACTCTTACCGCAAGTCCGATTATAGTAACGCCAATACGGGTATGTCTTATCGGGCTGCGCATGCCATTTTCCAGGATCTTCCCGGGGCTGAATTGGTTACTTACTTGGGCCCTACCTACATCAGATATTGCGGTTCTTCGCCGGAGCAGGGTATGCGTCGTACGGTTCGTCTGGTAGACTTGAACTATTGGCAAGTTTACGAGATACCTCTTGTGGCGGGACGTCTTTTCAGTGCTGAAGAGTTCGATGCTTGCCGTGATGTGGTCGTTATCGGTGAACAGTTGGCTCGCGAAGCCTTTGGCTCGGCAGAGGCGGCTGTTGGCAAGAACTATTTCGTGAACTTTAGTCCTAAGCGTATTGTCGGCGTTACGAAAGATGTCAGCTCGCTTTTCACCTTTGCTTATGGTGAATTGTGGATGCCATATTCTACACAAGATTCGGATCTAAGTAGCGAAGGGGTGTGGGGCTCTTTCGAAGCGATGGCTCTTGTCAAATCGGGAGTCAGCAAAGAGGAACTGAAGCAACAGATAGAACAGTCACTGGCTCGGTTCAACGAAACGCTGACGGAATACAAACTGGAACTTCCCGATCTCAGCACCTATACGGAACGTCAGTTCTTCCGTAACGATACGGTAACTCCTGCGGTGACTTGTATCATCTTGGGGCTGATACTGCTGATCGTTCCTGCTATCAATGTCAGCGGACTTATTTCTTCGCAAATGTCCCGTCGTATGTCCGAGCTTGCCGTACGAAAGTCTTATGGTGCCAGTCGTGCTGTATTGATGACTCAGTTACTTCGCGAGAATCTGGTATTGGCATTTGTGGGCACGCTGCTCGGCTTTGCATTTTCTTGCCTGTTCCTGTGGGTGGGCAAGGACTGGATGCTGGGTGACGGTGCGCCCGGGGCAAACTTTGACGTCAGCATCTGGCTGTTCCTCCGTCCTACGGTCTTTTTGGCTGTATTGGCGGTGTGTTTGTTGTTCAACTTGCTTTCCGTGTTTATTCCGGCATGGCAGGCTACGCGTCGTCCCATTGCCGAAGTACTGGGCGGAGAATAACGAGGCATTGATTAAATCTAAAAACGGTAATAATTATGATACACTCCATCTTGCACCAAATATGGAACCAACGCCGTAGCAACGGTTGGCTGTTCGCCGAGTTGCTGATAGTCTTTACACTGATGTGGTATTGTGTGGATGTGCTCTACAGTTTCACCCATGCCGAACGGCAACCCAAAGGTTATGACTTGGAACACGTCTATAAGGTCAGAATCTCTTATAATCCTACGCAACTCGTGTTGTGCAGCACGGCAGACAGTTTGCAGCAATTCTGGTTCAAGCCGATGGAAGAAGTGTTCAGGCGAGTCAAGCAGTACCCTGCTGTAGAGAGTGCTGCGATGTGGCTGGGTACGGATGCATATACCCGCCGCCACATGTTTCAGGGATATACTACGGACAGCATGCATGTGGTAGCAGCCAACATTCGTTATGTATCTCCCGAATATTTCGACGTGATGCGCATTCCCATAGTGCAGGGCAGCGGTATGTTTGCTGCGGACAAGGCTGCATTTGCGAGTGATGCGGGTTCTTCTTTACTATTCTCCTCTGCCGAGTGGAATCCTTCTGCCAGCCCTCAGCCTGCTGTGATAACCTGCGATTTGGCCGACAGCCTCTTTCAGACAACTGCCGGGATCTTGACTCGTGAGTTTATGGATTACTATAGCAGCGGTTTACGCTATCGCGTTTCTGCTGTGTGTGCTTTGCAGAAGACAGATGACTATGCCCGTTACGGACCTTTTATTCTGACACCTTTCCCGAATTGGTTCTACAAGACCCAGAATATTCCGTCTATTTCTATTCGTGTACGCCCCGAAGCCGATACAAATGATTTTTCTGCCCGTTTCTTTCAGGAGATGACTTCGCAGCTGCAAGTAGCTCCTTTCTATCTCTTCGACGTTATCAGCTACAAGGATCAGAAGATAGAGCGTGATGCGGCCGAAGGCATAACCCCTTATATCCGCAGTGCGCGTCTCATTGTGATATTCTTTGTGTTCAATGTCTTTATCGGACTGATGGGAACCTTCTGGTTCCGTACCCGCCATCGCCATAGTGAGATTGCTTTGCGCATGGCTATGGGCAGCAGTCGTGCCAGGATACGTGCACAGTTGCTGGGTGAGGGATTGCTGCTTTTGATTGCTGCCGCCATTCCTGCTTTAGTAATATGTGCCAATATGGTTTTGGTCGATGTAACCTTTACCGAAACGACGGATGCAAGTTGGGGAAGGTTTGCTATTTGTACGCTGATAGTCCTTCTTTTGATGGCATTGATGGTGGTTGCAGGTATTTGGTATCCGGCCTCCAGGGCAATGACAGTGCAGCCTGCCGAGGCTTTACACGATGAATAGGTAAGTTTTTTTAATAATTTACGTTCTTTCTCAATATAACTTGTATATTTGCGTGATTATTAAGAATATTTGCGCAGATTATCCAAAGTAGAAATTATGAGAAAACACCTTATCCTTCCCTTGTTAGTGGGTCTGCTATGGTTGATGCCGGAAACACTTTCGGCTGCGGAACGTACATACAATATACTTTTTATACAATCGTACACAAAGCAAACTCCTTGGCATAAAGAATTGACGGTAGGTTTGAAAGACGGATTGGAGAAGGGTGGAGTGAAAGTCAATATCGTTACTGAGTATTTGAATGCCGATTACTGGGCTTTTGCCTCCGAATGTCTCATTATGCGCCGCATCTGCGAGCGGGCCAGACAACGGAAGACAGATTTGATTGTGACTTCCAGTGATGAAGCCTTTTTCACATTGACGCATTGTGGTGACTCCCTGCCTTTTCAGTTGCCGGTGGTAGTTTCCGGCATTAAATATCCGGATGAATCGTTGTTTAAGCGAATGCCTAATGTTTCCGGATATACCTCGACAACGAATTTCGATGTATTGCTGGAAGAGGCGATACGCCTGTTTCCTTCGCGTAAAGACTTAGTCTGTCTGTCGGACAGCAGTTTCCTCAGCCTCAAAGGTGTAAGAGCTGTGCAAGACGCTTGGGGGCGTGTGAAAAGTAAATATCCGGAGCATACTTTGCGATTGCTGAATGTGCAGGCAAATTCCATGAACTCTATTATTACCTCTATTTGTTATGATTTCAACGCATACAAGCATATCGTTATTGCACCCAAATGGATTCCTTTCCTTTCGTTGAAACTGAAGGCTCCCGTGTTTGCCAGCCAAAACCTGGCAATGACGAATGGCGTTTTGTGTGTCTACGATGTCGAACCGTCGGAAGATACATATGCTGCCGGTAGGCAGGCTGCAAGTATATTGAAAGGGACGTTACCCGCCTCTTACGGCGTGAATAATCTTGATGGAAGGTTACTGTTCGACTACAAGCAGCTGAAATTCTTCTATGTGAATGTAGACCGTGCCGAAAGTCGGGGCGTTATTCTGAATGTACCGTTGGGAGAACGTTATCGCATCTGGTTTATTCTTCTCTATTCGGTGATTGTAGGAGCCTTGATACTTCTGGTTGCCTGGCTTTTCCGTATCAATCGGCGTGAGTCGCGTCGGCGTATACATGCACAGACCCGCTTGCTGATACAGCATCGGTTGGTAGAACAGCGGGACGAGTTTGATAATATATTCTGCTCCATTCGCGACGGCCTGATTACTTATGATATGGATTTGCGTATTCATTTTGTCAACCGCTCATTAGTGCAGATGTTGGGGTTGCCTCCCGAAACCTATACTGCGCGTTATTATGAAGGACAGATGGCAGGTTCCATATTCCGCATTTATATGAATGGCGAGAATATTCTGCACAGCATGTTGAAGCAGGTCCGTGCAGAAAAGAAGCCGGTCACCATTCCGGAAAAGGCTTTTATGCAGGAGATACACCAAGGAACCTATTTCCCCGTCTCCGGTGAGGTGGTGCCTATCTTTGCCAATGAGAAGATGACGGGAATGGCAATTGTGTGCCGTAATATCTCGGAAGAGGAAATGCAAAGGCGTTTTTTCAATATGGCGGTGGAAGAAAGTTCCATTTACCCCTGGCAATACAACATAAACTTGAAGAGTTTCCATTTCCCCGGTGGGTTATTGCAACGCTTCGGATATTTGGAGAACACGGATTTGATACCGAGGGAGAAGTTTGAGTCTTTGATTCATACGGATGATCTGCTTCATTCACGCCAGCATTTCGATACTATCTTATTGGGGCATGACATCAATACGCGTATAAGCTTCCGCTTGCGGAATACAGACGGAAACTATGAATGGTGGGAATTCCGCAGCACGGCGTATGATGGTCTGACGGCTGATACTCCATATATGGTATTGGGCGTTTGCCAAAGCATCCAGCGCTATAAAGACACGGAAGAGGCCTTGATTGCTGCTCGTGACCGTGCTTTGCAGGCCGATAAACTTAAATCGGCATTCCTTGCCAATATGAGCCACGAGATTCGTACTCCTTTGAACGCCATTGTCGGCTTCTCCGATTTGCTGCAAGACCTGGATGCTTTCTCGCCGGAGGAGGTAAAACAGTTTGTGGAAACGATTAATATCAACTGTACGCTGTTGTTGGCCCTGATAAATGATATCCTCGATCTTTCGCGTATCGAGTCGGGCACTATGGACTTCAAGTTTACATCTTACAACCTGACGTACATCATGCAGGAAGTGTACGAGTCGCAGCGCCTGAGCATGCCCAACGGGGTAGAGTTGCGTATCGAGATTCCGGGAGAGGACGGCAAGACTATCCTTACCGATGCAGTCCGTCTGAAGCAAGTCGTAAACAACCTGATAAACAATGCCAAGAAGTTTACGGTGACCGGAAGCATTACCTTTGGCTATCAGACGGACGAGCCGGGCTATACTACCATCTACGTAGAAGATACCGGAAGTGGTATCTCCGAAGAAGCAATGAAGCATATCTTTGAACGCTTCTATAAAGCAGACAGCTTTACGCAGGGCGCCGGTTTGGGATTAAGCATCTGCCAGACCATTGTAGACCGCCTGCACGGAACAATATCTGTTTCTTCCGAATTAGGGAAGGGGACACGCTTTGTTGTGAAGATACCGGATACGATTGAATAACGTTACTCAATTCGCTTGCACGTATTGGCTTGCAGGAACTCATCCAATATTTTCTCGTAATTGCCATGCAGCATGATGTGATGATTTCCCAGTGGACTCTTCAGGAAATAGTCGGCAGGGGAGTTCAGCTTGATGCGTACTTGCGTGCGGCACATGTTGATGTAATTGGTGTTCTCGGTGAGAGTACCCGTGCTGAGATAATACTCGTCCAGACTTTCGCTACCACATTTTACAACGGTTACATCCCCCGTAGGCAGGATGCCCTGGATGCCGATACCGCTTTCCGTCTCAAAATGGTTGCGGATAACGAACTTCTCTGTTTGGGAGATGCCGACGGTGCAATGTGCCAAANGACTTTCGCTACCACATTTTACAACGGTTACATCCCCCGTAGGCAGGATGCCCTGGATGCCGATACCGCTTTCCGTCTCAAAATGGTTGCGGATAACGAACTTCTCTGTTTGGGAGATGCCGACGGTGCAATGTGCCAAAATGATTTCGTTGGTGCGGGCATTTATCATAGAAGGATTGGCCATGAAGGAAGATTTCCCGGTCAGCACCTTGACGGCAAGCATGGTGAAAATAGACTGCAAATCACCTTCACATCCGGCAATGATGCCTTCGTCATTCAGCAGGGCAAGGGCAAGGCAGCCGGTGGTACCCGTTTGGTCTATTAACCGGAAACAACTTAGCGTGATGGCACTCAGCCGTTCTTCTTCCACCACTTTCTTGATGGCGCGGTAGAGGCGCATGGCCTTTATCATATCCTCGGGGGTGGCTTCGCGGCAGGCAAGCGCTTTCCCTGCCAGTGCGGCACAGGCTTCGCCTACTTCATCATCCGTAATTCGTTCGTAGTGTTCGTAGATGCGTTCCAACGGGATGTCTACGTACTCTATTCCCCAGCGCCGCTTGGCAAGCAGATAGTCTACATTGCTTGCTATGAGCCAGTTGGATGGAGCCCCCATTACACCTACACGCATTCCGAAGAGACTGCGTTGCGCTATGAAGTTACTGTGCAGAACTAGAATGCGTTTGATGATTTCCGATAACTCTCCGTGAAGTATTTCGCTTTTCATTCCTCGTCCCCGGAGCCAGGAAGATATTTCCAGGGCGGAAGCAAGTGAGTTTTGCATGCCGTCTGCCAGAAGGATGGCAGGGCGGGGGAGTAATTCGAAATGCTGGATAACCAGTCGTTCCACTCCTCCGGTGGCAATGAATATAACACTGAAATCATTGGGAGATAACTTGTTAATATCCTGATAATCTATAATATTTACAGAAAAGTATTTCTCCAATTCTGTTAGTATTACTTCGTGAGGACTACGGATCGATGTCTGCTTGTGCAGTATGGAAGCAAAAGTTATTAGGTTGATGACCATGGTATTATTTGTAATTTTATTGTTTACATTTTTATGAATGGGCGTTGCTCGTCTCGTTTATTATTTCAAAGGTACAAGTTTCTTTTTACATAGCATAACGTTTTTACGATAGATAAGGTTTTTAAAGTTTTTATGTCTATGCTTCCTTTGGGTTTCAAATAATTCACTACATTTGCAGCTTAAATGATAATATGATAGCAAAATCGGTTATAAATAGTAAATTGTAAAACAGTAAAAAATCTCATGCCAACAATATCTATTCGCGGAACGGAGATGCCTGCATCTCCTATCAGAAAGCTGGCTCCTCTGGCAGATGCTGCCAAGCAAAGGGGCACACACGTATTCCACCTGAATATCGGACAGCCCGATCTGCCCACGCCGCAAGTGGCGATTGACGCGATACGCAATATCGACCGGAAGGTTCTGGAATACAGTCCCAGTGCGGGTTATCGCAGCTACCGCGAAAAGCTGGTAGGTTATTATGATAAGTTTAACATCAAACTTACGGCCGATGATATCATCATCACCTCCGGAGGTTCGGAAGCTGTGTTGTTCTCCTTCCTGGCTTGTCTCAATCCGGGTGATGAGATTATCGTTCCCGAGCCGGCTTATGCCAATTATATGGCGTTTGCCATCTCTGCCGGAGCCAAGATACGCACCATTGCCACGACTATAGAGGAAGGCTTCTCGTTGCCTAAGGTCGAGAAGTTTGAAGAACTGATTAATGACCGTACCCGTGCCATCCTGATTTGTAACCCCAACAACCCGACCGGTTATCTTTATACCCGCCGGGAAATGAATCAGATTCGCGACCTTGTGAAGAAGTACGACCTTTTCCTTTTCTCCGACGAGGTGTATCGTGAATTTATCTATACCGGTTCTCCTTATATATCTGCCTGCCACCTGGAGGGAATTGAGAACAATGTGGTGTTGATAGACTCTGTGTCCAAGCGTTACTCGGAGTGTGGTATCCGTATCGGCGCTCTGATTACGAAGAACAAGGAAATTCGCGACGCTGTTATGAAGTTCTGCCAGGCACGTCTCAGTCCTCCTTTGATTGGTCAGATTGCTGCCGAGGCATCTTTGGATGCGGACGAGGATTATCTGCGCGATACTTACGATGAGTATGTGGAACGCCGTAAATGCCTGATTGATGGATTGAACCGCATTCCCGGTGTGTATTCGCCTATTCCGATGGGAGCTTTCTATACGGTGGCCAAGTTGCCGGTGGACGATTCGGACAAGTTCTGTGCATGGTGCCTTTCCGACTTCGAGTACGAAGGTCAGACGGTGTTCATGGCACCCGCATCCGGTTTCTATACCACTCCCGGTTCCGGTTGTAACGAGGTCCGCATTGCCTATGTGTTGAAGAAAGAAGACCTGACCCGTGCGCTCTTTGTGCTGTCCAAAGCCTTGGAGGCTTATCCGGGAAGGGTTGATTAAAAAGATAACATGAGCTTATCCTTATTTCTTGCCCGCCGCATTTATCGAGACAGTGAGCCTGGAAAGCAAGTCTCCCGGCCTGCTGTGCTCATCGCTATGATTGGCATCGCCATCGGACTGGCGGTGATGATTATTGCCGTATCGGTGATTGTCGGCTTCAAGAGTGAGGTTCGTGATAAGATTGTAGGCTTCGGTGCCCATATCCAGATAGGCAATCTGGATGCTGCGCGTTCTTACGAAACCCGTCCGGTGGTGGTGGGGGACAGTATGATTGCTGCGCTTACCGATTATCCCGAAGTGAAGCATGTGCAGCGCTACTCCACGAAGCCCGGGATGATAAAAACTTCCAATGCTTTTCAGGGCATGGTTCTGAAAGGTGTCGGTCCCGAGTACGACCGCAGCTTCTTCCGTCGCCATCTGCTCGAAGGTGAGTTCCCGCAATTTAGTGATTCGGCTTCCTCCAATCGGGTGGTCCTTTCCAAATCCTTGGCCGACAAACTGAAACTGAAACTTGGCGACAAGATCGACACTTACTATATACAAGACGATGTGCGTGCCCGCCGCCTGACGATAGTAGGTATCTATCAGACCAACTTCTCCGAATTTGATAACCTCTTCCTGCTTACCGACCTTTGTCTCGTAAACCGGCTGAACAAGTGGGAACCCGATCAGGTGAGTGGTGTGGAACTGGAACTGCGTGATTACGACAAGCTGGAAGAAGCTACCTATCAGATAGCCACCGATACGGACGAGCGCCCCGACCGCTACGGTGCCGAGTATTGTGTCCGCAATGTAGAGCAACTCAATCCTCAGATATTTGCCTGGCTGGGCATATTGGATGTAAACATTTGGGTGATTCTTATCCTTATGATAGGTGTTGCCGGTTTTACAATGGTTTCCGGCCTGCTGATTATCATCATCGAGCGCACATCTATGATTGGTATCTTGAAGTCTTTGGGTGCCAATAACCTTACCATCCGTAAAGTCTTCCTTTGGTTCTCGGTTTTCCTTATCGGGAAAGGCATGTTGTGGGGGAATGCTATCGGTCTTGCTTTCTACTTCATTCAGCGTTGGTTCGGGTTGTTCAAACTCGATCCGGAGACTTATTATATGGCTACCGTTCCTGTCTCTTTCAATATCTGGCTGTTCCTGCTGCTGAATGCCGGGACGTTACTTGCCTCTGTACTTATGCTGCTCGGCCCTTCTTATCTTATTACGCGCATCCATCCGGCTGATTCCATCCGCTACGAATAGTAAAAGCATCCGTTTCCTTACGTGGGAACTGCCGTTTCTATAAGAGGGAACGCCCGTTCCCATAAGAGGAAACTGCAGTTTCCATTAAGAGGAAACGCTCGTTCCCATGAGGAGAAACTGGCGTTTCTATGGGCAGAAACGCTCGTTTCCTACGGTAGGAAACTGCAATCGTTTTATTATCAGCGTGTTATCTTCTAAGGAATCCGCTCTTTTTGCGGAACAGACAGTATAGCTTCCAACGTAATGACTGCATCGGCTGTAGAACGTCGAATACGGGTAAGGTAAAGTAATACCTTCTTTTCTCTTCCAAATCTTTTGCTGTTTTATTGATGATGATGGCTTGCAGGACAAAACGGAGCAGGAAGGCAAGGAACGCAATGCCTGCCGCCAGCCAGTGGAAGTGCAGGATGCCGATGACGAGAACAGCTAACCATGCGCCATAGAAAGCCAGACGGGTCAATGTCTCAAAACCTGCCAACCAGCGCTGCGCTCCATGATACAGGCGGGCGGTGGAGGCGTAACCGATCTTTTCTTCTTTCCAATCCTTGGTACGCAGAACGGGTTGCATGTGTACGGTAGCATTTACATCGGTTTCCACACGTGTGTTGTCGGCAGTAGCTACCTGGTTGATGAAGAGATCGTCGTGTCCGCGTTGCAGGTTGAGGTGGGCGGAGAAGCCTTTGTGCTGGTAGAAGAGCTCTTTGCGGTAAGCCAGGTTGCGGCCGATGCCCATGTAAGGACTGCCGGACAAGGCGAAGCCGAGGTAGCGCATGGAGGTGAACAGGTTGTCGAAACAGGCACGCTTGTGCAGCCAGCCTTTGCCGCGCTCGTAGCCGCTGTAGCCCAGAACAACTTGGGTGCGCGATGTGAAATTGCGTGCCAGCAGGCGCAGCCATTGGTTGCTTTGCGGCAGGCAGTTGGCGTCGGTAAACACCAGCCAGTCGTGCTTACTGGCTTTGATGCCGAGGGTGACGGCAAGCTTTTTCCGACTGATGTAGCGGGAGGAGTCGGGCACGAAGCTGTGGTAGAGGTGCGGATATTTATCTTCGAGCAAGGTCAGGTAGTCTTCGCTCTCGTCGGTGTTGCCGTCGTTGATGACGATGACCTCGAAATTGGGGTAGTCTTGCTCTAATACAGCCGTCAGGTTGCGGCGCAAGTTCTCGGACTCTTCGCGGGCGCAGATGATGACGGAGATAGGGGGAAGTTCCTGGGTGAAGTGTGTGTCTCCCCGTTTCACAGCGCGGCTGCGGGCATGAATACGGTTGTAGAGACAGAGGTAGTAGAGGACTTGGATAAGGAAAAGAGTACCCGTAGCAACGAGTAGAATTTTTTCAGTTGAATCTATTGTTAATGCTTCCATGTGTCGTAGGACGTTTATGTGCTGCAAATTTACGAATTTCGCCACAGAGAACACAGGCTTTCATGGAGTTTTTTATAAAAGTTCCCTCGTTTGGGTTTACTTGTGAGAGAAATTGATAATGTACTTTCATAGTGAACGAAAAGCACATGGTATCAGTGTATTATAAGAGAAAAGTGTATAAATAGACGTTCGTTTTTTGAACGCCCGCAAAGGTAGTGTTTTTTTCTGGTTAGTCATACATATCAATGACTTTTTTTATCTATTTATTATTCTGATAGTCAGCATTCTTAGCTATATGCTATATCAATATATACGAAAACGGCTTATAAGCGTTCAAAAAACGAACGTTTAATGAACGCTTCCCTTTTCTTGTACTAACTATCTAATTTATAGCAATATGCAGCAGCAAAAGAGACAGAATTACACATCCCCTATCGTTGAGGTGATACCATTGGAAACCGAAGGTGTGATAGCCGGTAGCCTAGGTGGCGGACAATCGCCTGACATGCCTGTAACCCCTTTAAATTCTTCCCGGAGCAGGAGTGGTTACGGTACTGCCTCTACCAGCGATCTTGAAAATTTGATAAACGATATTCTAACCGTGGGACAATAACTACTACTACAAGTAACATTAATCATATGAAAATAAGCAAACTTATTATAAATACAATTTTAGGGATATTTGTCTGTGCAGTTGTCGGATGCAGCAGCGAACTGTCGCAGAATGCAGCGTCGTTCGTTCCAGAAGCGGATGCAGGCTTCATGGTGACGGCCACAGCAGGTATGCCGCAGGGAAATCCCAATACACGGCTAAGCTTTGATGATGCCAGCAACCCCGCTAAACTACTGGTAACCTGGAAAAATACGGGAGAGAGCTTCTCCGTACTGAAAGCCGCCGAGGGCGGCCCCGCCACCTTTGTCCAAACGGGGATAAATATGCAAGATCCCCACCAGGCTACTTTCGAGGGAATGATTTCCGATAAGGAGGGTGATTCCTATGCTTTTTATCCGGCATTGGACGAAAGCGTGCAAAGTGCTGCTGCCACCGACCTCACGCTTGATATGGAAGGACAGAGCGGCGACGTCTTGGATGAAAGCAAGGTTTATATGTACGGCAAAAACAATGGTGATGCAAGTCATTCATTGAACTTCAATTTTGCTCATTTGACTTCTATAGTGAAAGTAACCTTACAGCTTCCGGCAGAAGCAAAGGGAAACACAATAAATGGTGTCACTTTCTTTGCCGGTGGATTAAAAACGCAGGTTCATGCTGACATTACTCAAACTCCCCCTGCTTATAGTAACGAAATTACAGGCTCTCTTACGTTGAGCGGCTCTTTTACCTTATCTTCTGATGCCATTCCCCAAGCTACAGTTTATTTACACGTTCTGCCCAGTACATTGGTTGACTTTAGAGTGAGTGCTGTGGTTGGTGGAAATCTTTATACTGGTATTGTTTCTGCCAGCTGCATCATCAAGGAAGGGATGATGTACACGGCAACGGTTTCTATGTCGAAACCATCGTTTACGGTAAATACAACAGTTGCTTCCGGCACTTCTAATTATTACGATGGACTTGAAATGCAGGTTGGTTCTTGGGATAGCGAAACTTCTGCCTCACAAGTTACTTTGGGGAGTGCTACTATTATTGATGGAAAGGCTGTCATTACCGCTGATTTAAGTTCGTATATCGGTAAAGCTATTTGGGTGTGCATTCCCAAGGTTGCCAAATTCTTCCATGTGTTGACAGCGGGCGAGGTCTATAATACTTTGACCTTACCCGACAAGGACGGAGGGAGTACAATCTTGAAGGATGAAAATTATAAGGCTGGCAATGTTTATTATAAGAATGATTGGATTGTGGCTCTTTATATGGGTATTGATTATCCTGTTGGGACACCTGTTTATTGGGCTACGGGCAACCTGATAGCTACCAAAACGAATATGGAGAATGATGGAAGTACAAACGCAGTTTTCCATATTGCTACAGCAGAAGAGACAGCGGCAGAAAGTTGTGTTGATAGTCCGTATAACGTTCCTGAAGGTATAAATATAGAGACCGGTGGAAATGATGGATACATTACATGCGCTGTAGGCAGTCAATGGAATATGTTTGGCTTTGGTGATATTACGGGATTGAAGGTAAGTGCAGATAATGCTGATTATGGAAATGGTGCTAATTCTATTGTCGGAGATGCTATGTATGATGTTTGCCGCGCCCAGTTAAAAGGCAGTTGGCGTTTGCCTTATTATAATGAGTCCTATGATATGTCGAAAAAGCTTTATCGTTCGGAATGGAATGCTACTGGCAATAGGTTTTATGCTTATATCTACAGATCTGGCGAAATTATTAATACGATTACATTTCCTGCATCCGGTTATCGTGATGAAAGAGGAGAACATCATGTAAACAGTTATTATTGGAGTGGTACACCTGATGATACATCTACCAATGTAAACAGGGCATGTAGCATAGGATTAAACGAAAGTGCTGTCGGGTTTAGCCGGTGTGGTTTTCACAATGGCTGTGCGGTTCGTCCTATTTCAGAATAACGATATAGCAACATTTTCCAAAGAATGATTGTTAAGAAGAAAAGAAAACTTAACTTTGCATTCATCATAGAAAATGAAAGCATTATGGCAAAAGGAATACCCTACGGCATATCAGACTTCAGCAGACTGATAGACCAGCATTATTATTATGTGGACAAGACACACTTCATTCCACAGATAGAAGATATCGCGAATTATCTTTTTCTGATCCGTCCCCGTCGGTTCGGGAAGAGTGTATTCCTTACTATGATGCGTGCTTATTATGACATCTCGCAGAAAGACCGTTTTGAGGAACGGTTCGGTAACTTATGGATTGGCAAGCATCCCACGAAACTGCAAGGTATCTATCAGGTGCTTTACTTCGACTTTTCCAAGGCTAATTTGGGACGTGGAAGTCTGGAAGACAACTTCAATAACTATTGCTGCATTCAGTTGAACGATTTTTTCAGGAACTATGCCGATTATTATCAGGGTGAAGGATTGGATGAAATCATAGCTTCTACCGAGGCTGCCGAGAAACTACATTGGCTGGAAGCTACTGCCCGCCGCTTGGGGCATCTGCTCTATCTGATTATTGATGAGTATGATAACTTTACGAATGTCATTCTGAGCGAACAAGGCAAGAATCTTTTCCGTGAGCTGACCCATGCCAGTGGCTTCTATCGGGAATATTTCAAACAGTTCAAGGGTATGTTCGAGCGTATCTTTATGATGGGCGTCAGCCCGGTTACGTTGGATGACTTGTCCAGTGGATATAATATTGACTGGAATATCAGCGTAGATCCTCATTTCAACATGATGATGGGTTTTAGCGAAACGGATGTCCGGGAGATGTTCCGTTACTATCAGGAAGAAGGTATGTTGAAAGGGGATATAGATGCCATGATTGAGGAAATGAAGCCGTGGTATGACAATTATTGTTTTGCCGAAGATAGCTTGAAAACAGATCCAAAAATGTTCAATTGTGACATGACGCTGTATTATTTGCGCCATCGGGTGAGCTTCAATGCTTCTCCGAAGGAATTGGTAGATAAGAATATCCGTACGGATTACAGCAAGCTGAAGATGCTGGCCCGTCTTGACCATGAGAGTACGATGGGTGGAGACCGTATGAGTACCATTGGAGAGATTGCCGCCAAAGGAGAAATATTGGTAAACCTTCATACCTCTTTCCCGGCAGAAAAAATAGCCGAGCCGGATAACTTCCGTAGTCTTCTTTATTATTACGGACTGCTTACGATGTGTGGTACGCGCGGCGACCGTATCGTGATGTGTATTCCCAACAACTGTGTCCGTGAGCAGTATTTCGGGTTCTTGCGCGAATATTATCAACAACATCATGAAGTACACCTACCTCATCTGAAGGATTTGATTGACGATATGGCTTTTGACGGACAGTGGAAGCCTTTGTTTGAGTACATAGCCCAAGCTTATAAAGAAAACTCCGCTATCCGTGACTCCATAGCGGGCGAACATAATTTGCAGGGCTTCTTCAAAGCTTACCTGGCATTGGCTTCTTATTATCTGGTACAGCCCGAATTGGAAATGAATTACGGCTATTGCGATTTCTTCCTGCTGCCGGATAAATCGCGTTATCCGGATACGGCGTACAGCTATATCCTGGAGCTGAAGTATCTGCCACGTACTGCCACTGACAAGGAGCTGGAAGAACAAGCCGAAGAGGGCAGGAGGCAATTGAAACAATACAGTCGGGACAGAAAAGTTTTTGCTCTTTGTGATGGGACTGTACTGCGCTGCCTTCTGCTTCAATTCAAAGGTTGGGAACTGGTGAAGTGCGAAGAGGTAAAGTAATCACTTTTACTTTATTTCCGGCACCACCTCAAACTTCGTTCCCGGGAAGTGCTTGGCAAGATAATCCTGAATATACTGCATCGTATCTTCCTGAATGGTCTTATCCTCCACTGTGGGATAGAGATTATACAACACCGTATCAAGCTGGATGCCTCGTTGCCTGATGGCTTCAAAACTCAACAATGTATGATTGATGCTGCCCAGCTTGCCGGAGGTGACGAAGACGAGCGGGTATTGCTTCCGGGCAATGTAGTCAATCGTTAGGAAGTCTTCGGTCAAGGGGACCATAAGGCCGCCGGCACCTTCTACGAGTACGATGTCGTAGCGGCGGGCCAGTTCCTGGGTGGCACGTTCTATCTTGTCGAAGTCGATGGGGCGATGGTCAATGCGGGCGGCGAGATGCGGGGAGCAGGGGTAGGAGAATATCTCGGGCATGGTGAGTCCCTCCTGGTCTTCGGGCAGGTAGCCGGTGCCCATGAGGCGGCGGTGGAGGTCGATGTCTTCAGAGTGGCCTACGTTGCCGGTTTGGATAAACTTTTGAGTGATGACGCGCTGTCCGCTGCGGACGAGTTCGCGGGCCAGCCAGGCGGTGCAATAACTTTTTCCGGCGTCGGTGTCGATGCCGCTGATGAAATAAATCTTTGATTCCATAGTTCTTCTTATTAGTGATTAATGTTTTCGTTTAGCGATGACATAAATGGGATGGTAGGTGAGCGTGACGCTGCCTTCCGTGCTGTTGTGCCCCGCGTTGCCGAACTGCCGGACGTAGGCTTCGCTGAAGGTTTGCAGGCGTCCGCGGGTCCAGATTTTCTTCTCCGTGCCGGTCACTCCGGTTTGCTTCAGGTGCTTCAGCACTTCGTGCGGGGTGGAGAAGGGCAGGGGGACCATCTCTTCTTCGGCGAGGAGGATGTCGAAGTGGGGCGAGAGTAGGGCAAGCAGCTCTTCGAGTGGCAGATAGTCCAGTCCGTTTCCTGTCAGTTGGCGTATCTCGTACATGTTTCTGGGGCCGAAGGTGCTGAAAGCGAACAGTCCGTCCGGTGCCAGTGCATGGTGGCAGCGGAGGAAGAATGCGGCCGGATCGTTGAACCATTGTAGGGTGGAGCAGGAGGTGATCAGGTCGGTTGCTTCGGGGAAGTCGAGGGCTTCGGCGTCGCCGGGGCAGAAGCGGACGAGGGGACTGCGTTTGTGTTCGAGACCGAGATTAGGGTCAAAGCCGGAGTCGGAACTGAGACTGAGACCGGAGCCGGAGCTTTCGGGAGTGAGCAGTTCGTGGATGCACTCTTCCATTTCGGGACAGAGGTCGTTCAGCAAGAGCGTCTCCGGTTGCAGATTGTGCAGCAGCAGG
The DNA here is from genome assembly GCF_038448625.1 of Bacteroides sp. GD17. Taxonomy (NCBI): domain Bacteria; kingdom Pseudomonadati; phylum Bacteroidota; class Bacteroidia; order Bacteroidales; family Bacteroidaceae; genus Bacteroides; species Bacteroides sp. GD17. The sequence continues at coordinate 6,982 of NZ_JBCEZS010000022.1, read as the reverse complement.
CGCGAGTAGCTGCCCGTGCCGCAGCCGAATTCTACGATATGGCGGAAGCTCGGCACGGCGGCGGCAGCACCCAGCATGCCCATCATCTTCTCGGCTACTTGCTGCTGCACGCGGGCTTCGCGGGTATAGGTTCCTCTTGCTTTGGCAAAGCGCTCGGCTATCAACTGTTTGTCCATAAGTCTTGCAGGTAATATCGGAATAATTCTTCTTGGTAATGGGCGTCTTCGGTTTGTCGGACCGGAGTGTCCCGCTTTTGCCAGGCTTGCAGTTGGTTGGCGGGTGGGATAATGCGGTCGGCACTGCCCACGACGGCTTGCTGCCAATGAAACATCGGTGCTGGGCCCATTTGCTCTATTTCCGCCAGCTCTTCCTTCAGTTCCTCCAACGGTCGGCGGGGAGTGACTTGCAGAAAGGCTTTGAAAGCAGTTCCGTCCGCACACATCCGGCGGAGGAACTTATGCAGTGAAGCACCCGTCAGTCCGTCCAGTGTACCACGGAATATGGCAGGCGGGATGCCGAGGTGTTCGTCGCTGGGGTAGGGCGTGCCGTTGATGGCGATGCTGCTTGCCACCGGCAGTGCAAGTTGCGGCATCACCCGGGAGGCTGCCCATACGCCCATTGACCAGCCGATGACGTTGATCTCGCGGTACGCGTCCAGACCTGTGGCATCAAAGTCAAGCGTACGATAGTCGTAGCAAAGCATGAAATCACTTTCGGCAGGACGATAGTCCTTAAATGGTGTCTCGTCTGCTCCCCAGCCGGCGAAGAACAGCAGCAGGCGGGGATGATGCTGGTGTATGATATATATTTGTTTCATTTTTTATAACTTCGTTATCAGTTCCCTTATCTCTTTTTCCTCAACCTCTGCCGTCAGCGAAAACCGGATGCGCGATGTCCCTTCGGGCACCGTGGGCGGACGTACGGGCAGGGCATAGAATCCATTCCGTTGCAGTTCTTCCGCACGTAGCACAGCATCGGCACTGGGACCGATCACCATCGGCACGATGTGGCTCGTGCTGGGACACGTATATCCGCGGTCTTGCAATGCTTTACGCAGCATCCGGCTGATGTGTGTCAAGTGCTCGCGTCGGTGTTGCATACCCGGCAGTCGGCGTACAATGAACAGCGTCCAGGCCACGTTCACCGGTGGCAGTGCAGTGGTGAAGATCAGCGTCCGCATCCGGTTGACGAGGTACTCCCGTATCGCCTGCCGACATACGATGTATGCACCTGCCGATGCAGCCGCCTTACCGAAAGTACCTACCAGAAAATCAATATTCCGGATGCACCCTGCTTCTTCTGCACATCCCAAACCATGCACGCCCCGTACTCCGAAGGCATGCGCTTCGTCTACATAAAGCAGCACATTATCGTACTTTTGCTTCAGGCGTACCAGCTCCTTCAAGTCCGCTTCATCGCCATCCATGCTGAAGATGCTTTCGGTGACGATGATGATCTGTCGGTACTCCGTCTGGTGCTGTCCGAGCAGACGCTCCAATTGCGCCAGGTCATTGTGCCGGTAGCGGATGCATCGGGCAGCGGAGAGCCGGATGCCGTCGATGATGCTGGCATGTACCAACTTATCCGCCAATATCAGCGTCTGTGTATCGGCTACTGCCGGCAGAATGCCTGTGTTGGCATGATAGCCGCTATTGAACGTCAGCGCGGCTTCTGTGCCGAATAGCCCGGCAAGCTCGGCTTCCAGTTCTTCGTAGACGCTGAAGTTGCCCGTCAGCAGGCGGGAGGAAGAAGACGTAGGCATGAACGTTTCCGGTGTCAGGGTGTGGAGGAATTCCTCCCGTAAAGCCTTGTCGGCAGCCAGCCCCAGGTAGTCGTTGGACGACAGGTTCAGCATGCGCTGCCCATTCACTACAACCTCCCGTCCGTCGTGCATCATCTGCGGCAGGCGGCGGAGGTTACTGCGCTCTTTCAGTTCTTGCAGCTCGTGCTGCATCTGTTCTATTGCATTCATTCTATTTACCTAGCTCTAAGTGAACATTTCACCTAACTCTAAGTGAGCCCTTCACTTAACTCTGAGTGAATACCTCACTTAACTCTAAGTGAAGGACTCACTTGATGTATATATTATCATTTATTCATCACCTCATTTCTCCGATAATCTTTATCAACCCGCGGGTCAGCTTTGACAGTTGCTCCGGTTCGATGATGAACGGCGGCATCAGATAAACCAGCTTTCCGAACGGGCGCACCCAGATACCTTCTTCTACGAAGCGTTGCTGCATCCATGCCATGTCTACATCGTCTATCAACTCAATCACCCCGATGGCACCTAGCACGCGTACATCCCTCACCAATGGCAAGTCCCATGCCGGCTCCAGTTCTTTCTGCAGCTGCGCTTCGATGCGGCTCACCTTGCCTTGCCAGTCATATTCGGCAGACGTCAGCAGCTTCACCGATGCACACGCCACGGCGCATGCCAGTGGATTCCCCATAAACGTAGGCCCGTGCATAAAGGCTCCCGGTCGGTGGTTCGAGATCGTATCGGCCACTTCATTGGTCGTCAATACGGCCGATAGCGTCATATATCCGCCCGTCAGCGCCTTGCCTATGCACATGATGTCCGGCTCCACGCCCGCATGTTCCCAGGCAAACATCTTGCCTGTCCGTCCGAAGCCGGTGGCTATCTCGTCGAATATCAGCAGCAGGTTGTACTCCCTGCATATCCGTGCCGCCTCGCGCAGAAACTGCGGATGATAGAACCACATGCCGCCTGCACCCTGTACGATCGGTTCCAGTATCAGTGCCGCCAGCTCTTCGTGATGCTGTTCTACGATGTCCAGCAAGTCCATGGCATCCTCGGCATCCCACTCGCTGTCGAACCGCGAGCGCGGTCTCGTCGAGAAGTACCGTACGGGCAGTGCCGACCCGAACAGCGAGTGCATTCCTGTCACCGGGTCGCATACCGACATTGCATTCCACGTATCTCCGTGATATCCGCTGCGTATGGTCACAAAATTCTGCTTCTTGCCCAAATGCTCCTGCGACGGTGCTGCGAGGCTCCTGGCCTGCCAGTATTGCACCGCCATCTTCAAGGCTACCTCTACCGCCACCGAACCGGAGTCGGCATAGAATATCTTCTGCATGGACGGCGGTACCAGTGGCAGCAACAATTCCCCCAGCTCTATCGCCGGGTCGTGCGTCAGTCCTCCGAACATTACATGCGACATCTTGCCCAGTTGTTCTTCTGCCGCCTTGTTCAGCACCGGATTATTGTAACCATGCACGGCGCACCACCACGAGGACATGCCCTCCACCAGCGTCTGTCCGCCTTCCAATGTAATCGTTGCACCCTCTGCCCGCTTTACCTTATATACAGGCAACGGGTTCGTGGTCGATGTATAAGGATGCCAAAGGTGCTCCCTGTCGAACTGCGAGTCGCTGAAGTGATATCCCGACTCCTCTATCAGCGCCTTGTCTTCCGATACCTTCGAGCCGAGCGTCGTCAACAGATCTCCTACGATGGCGGAGTTGATGCCGATGTGCAGTGCCTTCTTCACCGCCTCCTTGCTCAGCTGCGAACGTCCTCCGGCGAAGCGCAGGAAGGCCGTCGGGTTGATGAAACGGAACAGGGCGATGGTCGTCAGAATCTCTTCTTCCGTCAGTGGTACCTGCTGTTCCAGCGGTGTGCCGGGGATGGGGCTTAGCAGGTTGATGGGGATGGACTGTACATCCAGCTCTCTCAGCGTGAAGGCAAACTCGATGCGTTGTTCCATCGTTTCACCCATGCCGATGATGCCGCCGCTGCAGATGTCCATACCTGCGTTGCGTGCCGCCCGCAGTGTATGCAGCTTTTCTTCTTGTGTATGGGTGCTGCACAGGTTCGGGAAGTAGGAGGGGGCCGTTTCCAGATTGCAGTGATAGCGTGTGATGCCGGCTTCGTGCAGTGCTTGCAACTCTTCTTCCTTCAGCAGTCCCAGCGATGCACACAACTGTATGGACGAGTGCCGGCGCATGTGGCGGGCAGCCTCGCACAACTTCTCCATGTGCCGGGGCGAAGGTTTCCGGCCGCTGGTCACCAGCGAGAAGCGGGCCACGCCCTGTTCTTCATTGTGTTTGGCATGGCGCAGGCATTCTTCTTTATCCACCAGGTCGTACACATCCGCCTGCGTCTTGTAGTGCGACGACTGCGCACACCACTTGCAGTTCTCCGGGCATCGTCCCGACTTGGCATTGATAATGGAGCACATGTCGAACTCTTTCGAGGCCAATGCCTGGGTTATCTCATGCGCGGCCTCGTACAGTGCCTCCTTATCAGGTTGTACAGCCAGCCATCCGGCTTCTTCGTTGCTGATGCTATAGCCTTGCAGCACGCGTTCTTTTAATTCCTTCGTTGTCATAGTTTTCCGTAATTATAAAAAAGAGGGCACGGATTGCCGGAATGTTGCGGTCCAGTCCATGCACCGCTTGAATTCCGATAATCCGTGCCCGTATTATTTCTTTGTCTCAGCAGACTATGCTCTTCCTGTCTGCCCGCATTTACACACGAACAAACCGCTTGTATCGGGAGAAGAACTTGCAGGTTCATTCCCGTCTTTTCACAGATAAGAGCCGTTTCACTGCCCAGCGGGATGCCTATATCCGTCTCTCTGCCTTCTGTTTTTCCTTTCCAGGCGCTTTCTGAATTGCAACCGGCATGTCCGGCAGTTCCCGTAGTTTTCTGCTTTGACAGCGAACTGTCTGCAACACTCTTGCGCAGGCTGCCGATGGTGACACAACGACCTATGCTGGCAAATGCAGCGTAGGCTTTGCGGCTCCAACGTCTGAAACGGATGGTATGTCTGGCGGGTGTTGTATTCTTCATGCTCGTCTGTTCAAGTACAGTTTTTTTGTTTAGCGGCTACAAATGTAGAAAAAATATTCTCAATAAGTATGCCGATTGCTACTTCTTTTCTTTCCGGGAAGCTGCGGGGGAGTACAAAAAAAGAAGACTGCACAGAAACAACCTGCACAGCCTCCTTGAGTCAATCTATCTGGTTTTGTGGTTCTTCTTATCTTGAGGGTACATAATTTAAATACCATTCGTTGTGGCTTGTTCCTCCCGATTCTACCCATTTTGTGAAATCCGGGTATTCTACATCAATGCGTACGGTTTCTGTTACTGGAGTAAAGTGGGTGATCGCTTCTGCGGATGTTGCTTCCGGTATCATGATGGCAAACGGATATTTGCCGTCCTTATTTATATAGTAGGCATCATCTTCCGCTCCTATTTGCTCGTCATTAGCTTTGCTGGTAGCTTTATGCTTGGGAAGATGTACTTCTGTCCGGTTGTTGTCTCCCTCTACATACTCAGCAATGATGAACGGGTTCAAGCTTTCGATGCTTGTAATTAGATCCTTCTTCAGTAGACTCTTCTCTGCAAATTCACGGGTAACGACAAACGGTTTCTCTCTGACCGTTTTTGCATCAGCAAAGAGGATAACCGAACTTGTCTCTGTTTCGTCTATGGCTCCGTTAGGCAGAGTTATAGTGCCTCGTTGGGCAGCGTTATATTGCACGGCAAAAGCATCTACGTATGTGGCAGCACCTGCTGCTTGCACCGGCAAGTATGTATCCACTACTTTAGTAACATAATTATCTGACGTGAACATTATTTCACGCTTATGTTCAATGATAACATCGTTCAAGTCGTAGTCGCCACCGGCCGGCCATATATCCTCGTATGCATAGGTACGGTAAGATGTTTCATCTGCCGGAGTCGGAGGAGTCGGAGGGAGTGGAGGACGTTCATTATCTTCAATTGCTTTGCTCGGGTTGGCATCAATACAGAACAATACGTCTTCATAGCTGGTGTCAACTCCATCTTCTACACCATAAACCACCGTACCTTCGTCGGTCGAGAGGGAGATAAAGCGGGCTTGTTGACCTTTATAATCTATATTCCATTCTTTATTCGAATATATAAAGGTATCACTGTAACGTATGCTACTATTAGAGGTATTAAAGCCATTAGGAATAATAAAGTATCCGATGGTATATCCGGCAGGGAATTTGGTGGAAACTTTATTTCCGTCTTTGAATAATAATTGTATTTTGGTATTTGTAGCCATTGGGGCCTGGTTTCTATTTTCGCCTTCGTAAGGGTAATTATCAGGGACAGATACATTGGGAATGATAATGAACTTTTCAATATTGTTAGGATTGTTGGGTACTTCATTCGTCTTGTAATAGTAATAACCTATGGTGGACTGGTAGTATCCGCTTTCTGTGAGGAAAGTCAGGAACAGTTCAGCGTCAGTTACAGTTACAGTTTGTCCTTCATCATTTGTATAACTCTTAACGATGGTTGTATTTACATGCTTGGTGTCTTTTACCAAACTTCTGTTATCCAATTCATCGCCCGGCTTAGAGATAGCTCCCTTCCATAATGAATTCTGTACTTTCTGTATGAATTGACCGTTCAGATCTCCTTCAGATATAAGTTCGTTGACATCTTTGATCTTGCCATAATTTTCCCATTCAACAATAGAATATACTTTCTTATTCGAATAGACAGATTTTACAGTAGGATTGGCAACTGCACGTGTCACTGCCGTTGCACGAGTATTTCCTCCGGTTGTGTTTACTTTCACTTGCCCATTTTCTACATTTGCTTCTATGCACATAGGAGCTCCCCAAGTGGGAGAGTAGATATATACCTTGCTTGTAGCTTTAGGAAGTTCTACTTTACCATTAAAACATCCGTTTTGGTCGGCAAAGATTTTATATCTGGCTTCGCCGTTAACAGTATAAGTTCCGTTCTCGTCATAAGAAATGGGGTTTTCTGTAAACACTTCTAACAGAGCACCTCCCGCAATTTTTCCATAGTTTACGTCGAAGGCTACATCGTCTGTTGTAGCAAAATCGAAGTATTCACGGATCAACGTAAAACCCTGAGGGATTAATGTCTAAATTCTTATCTTTGCCTCCACATTATGTAATATATGTAATAATGGAAACAAACGGTTATCGCCTTCTTCTTCCC
>NZ_JBCEZS010000021.1:0-68102 GCF_038448625.1 Bacteroides sp. GD17 | reverse complement strand
TACATATAAAGAAAGAGCGTATGAAGAAAATAGTGCTACCCAATAACTTCTTTTCCGAAGCTGCCGAAGCGCTGAAACAAGGCCATACCGTGAAACTCCTCATCGGTGGGCAAAGCATGTATCCTTTTATCAGAGGAGGGATAGACATGGTGGAAGTCATTCCTTGCCCGCCCGAGGGAGAACTGCCTGCCTGGTGTTGCCCTTTCTACCAATGGGAAGGTCGGTATATGATTCACCGGTACATCGGTCGCGAAGGCGATGACTGCCTGATGTTAGGGGACGGAAACGTGGCACGTATTGAGCGGGTAAAGCGGCAAGACATCATTGGCTTACTACGAACCATCCACCGTCCCGACGGGACAACGCAGGATTGCCGTGATGCACACTGGTTGAAAAAGGCGGAATGGTGGTACCGGTTGCGTTCCCTGCGTCGATGGCTACTACCAATCTGCAAGATGGTGCGAGTCAGATAAATTATGTAATCCAAATTAGGAAGTTTACCATTCGTTTTTGTTACCTTTGCTCTGTAGAAACATTAAAAGCTGAACGCTTATGAAAGCATTACCTTATGGAATATCAGATTTCCCCCGCATCATGCGCGAGGATTACTACTATGTGGATAAGACCCGCTTCATCGAGGCGCTGGAACGGCAACCTCCCTACTTGTTTCTGATTCGTCCCCGTAGATTTGGTAAATCACTGTTTCTGGCCATGCTGGAAGCGTACTACAGCATCGACTATGCCGATCGATTTGAAGAACTGTTCGGAAAACTATATATCGGACAGCATCCGACAAAGTGGCATAACCGGTATATGGTTCTGCGCTTCAACTTCTCAGCTATCAGTTCAAAACTGGAGGACGTGGAGAAGTCGTTCTGCGAGTATTGCTGCATGGTGATGAAGAATTTCATCCTGAAATATGAGCGTCTGTTGGGCAGTGATATCTGGAAGGTTGTCAAACCTGACGAGACCAACCCGCGGCAAATGTTGGCGGCCCTCAAGGAATATATCAGCCGCACGGACTGCCCGCGTATTTACCTGCTGATTGACGAGTACGACAATTTCACCAATACCATTCTTTCTTCCTACGGCCAGGAACGCTACCGGGAAAAGACGCACGGTGAAGGCTTTATCCGTGGTTTCTTTAATAACATTAAGGAGTCTACTTCCAACGCCGGTGCTGCGGTGGAACGGCTTTTCATTACAGGCGTCAGCCCCATAACGATGGACGATGTGACGAGTGGATTCAATATCGGAACGAACATCAGCATGCTGCCGCAGTTCAACAGCATTATCGGATTCAGTGAGGATGAAGTAAGGGAAATGATTACTTATTATAAGGATGAAGACGCACTGCCGGAGGACGTTACGGTGGAAGGACTGTTGGAGATTATGAAGCCGTGGTATGATAATTACTGCTTCTCGGAAGATCGTTTAGAAGAGCGGATGTACAATTCGGATATGACACTTTATTTTCTTAACAGTTATCTGCAATTGGGCAAAGCTCCCAAAATGATGGTCGACAACAATATCCGTACGGATTACAACAAGCTCCGTCATCTGGTACAAATAGATAAGACGTTTGGTGCGAATGCCTCTATCATCCAGCAGATTGTGGCGGAGGGCAGCACTACGGCACAAATTTCCACTTCCTTCCCAGCTGAAAAGATGACTGATACGGAGAATTTCAAGAGCCTGCTGTTCTACTTCGGAATGCTTTCTATACAAGGTACCGATTTCGGAAGTGCCGTTCTTGGCATCCCAAACTTGACTGTACGCGAACAGCTTTATACCTATTTGGTAGAAGCCTACCGCGAAGCAAATATGTTCGATTTGGATCTTTCTTCTTTCTCCGGTTTGGTGAAGAAGATGGCTCTCCGTGGCGAATGGGAGCCCGTCTTCCGCTTCTTTGCCGGAGAATTGGAACGTCAGAGCGCCATTCGTGAGTTTATCGAAGGAGAAGCACACGTAAAAGGTTTCCTGCTGGCTTATCTGGGATTGACACAAGGCTATGTACTCTTCCCCGAACATGAGTCTTCCAAAGGCTATGCGGACTTCTACATGATGCCAGACTTGTTGCATCAGCCGGAGATTGCCTACAGCTATATCGTGGAAGTGAAGTATGCACGGCGTGATGCTTCGGAAGCGGATATCGCATTGTTGAAGCAGGAAGCTGCCGAACAACTGAAACGCTATGCGGCGGATGAGAAGGTGCTTCGCACCAAAGGGCATACGGAACTGGGGTTTATCACTTTGGTCTTTAAAGGATGGGAACTGGTGGTTGCAGAGAAGTCATGATACCATAATACACTTCAGGACGCCGTATGGCAGATAAGGTATTTAACTAAAATTATTACGGAAAAATTTCCTTAATTACGAATGTCGTTGTACTTTTGCATCATCTTTAAAAGAACACTTATAAACAAAAAAACATTAGAATTATGTCAAAAGTAACCGTAGTAGGTGCAGGTAACGTAGGTGCTACATGCGCAAATGTGTTGGCCTTTAATGAAGTGGCTGACGAAGTGGTAATGCTGGACGTGAAAGAAGGCGTTTCAGAAGGTAAGGCAATGGATATGATGCAGACTGCTCAACTGTTGGGCTTCGACACCACTATTGTAGGTTGTACCAACGATTATGAAAAGACTGCTAACTCTGACGTAGTAGTTATCACTTCAGGTATTCCCCGTAAGCCGGGCATGACTCGTGAAGAACTGATCGGTGTAAATGCAGGTATCGTGAAGTCGGTTGCACAGAACATCCTGAAATACTCTCCGAACGCTATCCTCGTAGTGATCTCTAACCCGATGGATACCATGACTTATCTGTCACTGAAGTCTCTGGGCGTTCCCAAGAACCGTATCATCGGTATGGGTGGTGCTTTGGACAGCTCTCGTTTCAAATATTTCTTGTCTCAGGCTTTGGGCTGCAACGCCAACGAAGTAGAAGGCATGGTTATCGGTGGTCACGGTGATACGACTATGATTCCGTTGGCTCGTCTGGCTACTTACAAAGGACAGCCGGTAAGCACATTGCTGAGCGCTGAGAAACTGGACGAAGTGGTAGCTTCTACAATGGTAGGTGGTGCTACGCTGACTAAGTTGTTGGGTACTTCTGCTTGGTATGCTCCGGGTGCAGCAGGTGCATACGTAGTAGAGTCTATCATCCACAACCAGAAGAAGATGATTCCTTGCTCTGTTTACCTGGAAGGTGAATACGGTGAGTCAGACATCTGCATCGGTGTTCCTGTAATTCTTGGCAAGAACGGTATCGAAAAGATCGTTGAACTGGATCTGAACGCTGACGAAAAAGCTAAGTTTGCTGCCAGCGCTGCTGCCGTTCACAAAACGAATGCTGCTCTGAAAGAAGTAGGTGCTCTCTAATCGAGGGGGGACTTAATTAAAGAATAAGTAAACCTCACGGTCTTTATTAACAAAGGTCGTGAGGTTTTTTGGTTATTAACAACGATATTATGAAAAAACTATTACTCAGCCTTGCCGCGCTCTGCCTGGCAGGCTTTATTTCGGCTCAAGACGCTCCGTTGTGGATGCGCAATTGTGCCATCTCCCCTGACGGGACAACCATTGCCTTTACTTATAAAGGAGATATCTACACAGTGCCCTCCGCCGGTGGAAGAGCGATGCAACTTACCACCAACCCCGCCCACGACACCGCTCCGGTATGGAGCCCGGACAGCAAGCAGATTGCTTTTGCCTCGGATCGTCTGGGAAGCATGGACGTTTACATCGTCTCCAAAGAGGGTGGCGAACCCCGCCGCCTGACGACCCATTCGGCTGACGAGACGCCTCTGGCTTTTGCCGATGCAGGTCATATCCTCTTCACTGCGGATATCATGCCCTCTGCCGAGGCGGTTGTTTTCCCTTCCAACGGACAGTTCAAGCAAGTATATCAGGTGCCTGTAGAGGGCGGACGTCCGGTGATGGTTTCGTCCATGCCGATGGAACGCATCTCCATCAATAAGGACGGAGTGATGCTCTATCAGGACAAGAAGGGCTATGAGGACTATTGGCGGAAGCACCACGTTTCGCCCATTGCCCGCGATATATGGACGTACAATCCGAAGGCGACTCCCGCTTATCAGCAGCAGACTACTTTCGGTGGAGAAGACCGCGAACCGGTTTGGGCTCCCGATGGAAAAACGTTCTACTATCTGAGCGAAGAGAAGGGTTCGTTCAACGTATTCCAGCGTGCTCCCGGCGCTTCGTCGGCTACGCAGGTGACGCATTATGCCAAGAACCCGGTGCGCTTCCTCAGCGTGGCAGCCGATGGACGGCTGTGCTACGGCTTCGACGGCGAAATCTATACCCTCCGTCCCGGTAGCGAGCCGCAGAAAGTGAATATCAGCATTCTCACCGACAAGAGCGACAAAGACCTGATTCGTCAGATTAAGAGCAGCGGTGCTACGGAGATGGCGGTATCGCCCGATGGCAAGGAAGTTGCCTTCGTGCTTCGCGGTGACGTATATGTGACGTCGGTAGAGTACAAGACTACCAAGCAAATCACCAATACGCCCTGCCAGGAACGCGATGTAAACTTCGCCCCCGACGGACGTACCCTGGTTTATGCTTCGGAGCGCAACGGCCTCTGGCAGCTCTACACCACTACCATCGTGCGCAAGGAAGAGAAGCAGTTTGCTTATGCTACGGAGCTGAAGGAAGAACGCCTGACGAACTCCGACGTAGCTTCCTTCCAACCCCAGTACAGCCCGGACGGCAAGGAGATTGCTTTCCTCGAGAACCGCACGGCTATCCGCGTCATCAACCTGAAGACGAAGGCGGTGCGCACCGTGATGGACGGTAAGTATCAATACTCTTACGCCGACGGCGACCAGTGGTATCAGTGGAGCCCGGACAGCCGCTGGATTCTTTCGGACTACATCGGCGTGGGTGGCTGGAACAACAAAGACGTCGTTCTTGTCAATGCCGACGGCAAAGGTGAAATGGTGAACCTTACCGAGAGCGGCTACACCGACAGCAACGCCAAGTGGGTGCTGGGCGGCAAGGCCATGATATGGTCCAGCGACCGTGCGGGCTATCGCAGCCACGGCAGCTGGGGTTCCGAAGACGACATCTACATCATGTTCTTCGACGCCGAGGCCTACGACCGCTTCCTGATGAGCAAGGAGGAGACTGCCCTGCTGGAAGAGCAGGAAAAGGCAGCCAAGGAGGAGAAGGAAAAGGCTGAAAAGAAAGACGACAAAAAGAAGGCCGACAAGAAGAAAGACGATAAGAAGAGTGACGATGCCGACAAGGACAAGAAGCCGGAGCCCCTGAAGTTCGACCTTGCCAATCGTTTCGACCGCATCGTGCGCATCACCGGCAACTCTTCGCACCTGGCCGACGCCGTGCTCAGCCCCAAGGGCGATAAGCTCTACTACCTGGCCACCTTCGAAGACGGCTACGACCTGTGGGAACACAACCTGAAGGAGAACTCCACCAAAGTGCTCCTCAAGAGCGTAGGCGCCGGAGCCATGCAGCCCGACAAGGACGGCAAGAACATCTTCCTGTGCAGCTACGACGGCATGAAGAAGATAGAAGTAGAAGGCAGTAAGATTACTCCGATTTCCTTCGAAGCCTTCTTCGACTACCGCCCCTACGGCGAGCGCGAATACATCTTCGACCACGTATGGCAGCAGGTGGACGACAAGTTCTACGTGGCCGACCTGCAGGGCACCGACTGGACCCTCTACCGCGACACTTACAAGCGCTTCCTGCCCTATATCAACAACAACTACGACTTCACCGAGATGCTAAGCGAGATGCTGGGCGAGCTGAACGGTTCGCACACCGGCGCACGCTATTACGCCCCCGGTGCCACGCTGTCCACCGCCACCCTGGGCGTGTTCTACGACGACACGTACACCGGCGACGGACTGAAGATCAAGGAAATCATCGCCCAAAGCCCGCTGACGAAGAAGAAGACCGACGTGCGTACGGGTTGCATCATCGAGAAGATAGATGGCACGCCCATCAAGGCAGGCGCCGACTACTTCCCGTTGCTCGAAGGCAAGGCGGGGCGCAAAGTGGTGCTTTCCGTCTACGACCCCGCCACGAAGAAGCGCTTCGAAGAGACGCTGAAGCCCATCAGCCAGGGCGCGCAGAGCGAATTGCTGTACAAGCGCTGGGTGGAGAACTGCCGCAAGAAGGTGGAAGAACTTTCGGGCGGACGCATCGGTTACGTGCACATCAAGTCGATGGACAGCCAGAGTTTCCGCAAGATATACTCCGACCTGCTGAGCGAGCGCAACCGCGCCAAGGAAGCAGTGGTGGTAGACGTTCGCCACAATGGCGGCGGATGGCTGCACGACGATGTGGTGACGCTGCTCTCGGGCAAGGAGTACGAACGCTTCGTGCCGCGCGGACAATACATCGGCAGCGACCCGTTCAACAAGTGGCTGAAGCCCTCGTGCATGCTGGTTTGCGAGGACAATTACAGCAATGCTCACGGCACGCCGTTCGTCTACAAGACGCTGGGCATCGGCAAGCTGGTGGGTACGCCCGTGGCCGGAACGATGACCGCCGTTTGGTGGGAACAGCAGATAGACCGCAGCATCGTCTTCGGCATTCCGCAAGTGGGATGCGTGGACATGCAGGGCAATTACCTGGAGAACCATACGTTGCAGCCCGACGTGCTGGTGTATAACGAGCCTGCGGCAGCGCTGCAGGGCGAGGATGCACAGCTGAAGGCGGCGGTGGACGAGTTGCTGAAGGGGCTGCCGAAGAAAGCTGCTGAGACGAAAAAGTAATATCGGATGCTGCCGAGCCGAACGGGGCCGGCTATCCCGAATGGGCTCTGTCATCCTAAACAGATGCTGTCATCCCGAACAGGCTCTGTCATCCTGAACGAAGTGAAGGATCTCCTCTCTTGATAAGTAAGAGAAGAGATCCTTCATTTTGTTCAGGCGTGCCACCGCTGCGCCGCTGCCACCTCTCGGGGCGGAGCTATATTTTCTAGACAGAAGAACAAAAGAGCATACTAGAAAATAGAAGCAATAGCATATCCTGAATTTGTTCTTCTGTCTGAAGATAATTCTTTTGTTATTCCACTCATAACCTGTCAGAAGCTTTTTATTTCCCTTCCAAGTCCTCGTCCATGCCGGGTGTCCAGCCGTTGATGGTGCCGGTGACGTCGTTCAGGCCGAAGGAGAGATTGGCCGTGAGCTGTGCGGGCTGCGAGCCGGGACCGCTGTTGAATCCGCTGAGCAGGGAGGTGACGTCGGTTTCATAGGTGTAGGGATGGGCGGAGTCGTCGGTGCCATTCAGGGTGATGACCAGGCGCTGGCTGGCGGATTCGTCGATGCCCAGCAGGCGGAAGGCGACGGAGAAGCTGCCGTCACCGTTGTCCGAGAGGCTGAAGGGGGCACGGACGTAGTACGTGCCGGCGTCCGATGCAGCTGCGGCACGGATGTCGGCGGCCGATGTGGCACGGGTAGCCTCTCCGGCGAAGGTATTGCCCAGGTTGCGGGTGTTGAGCACGCCGTAGAGGGTGGCAGTGGCCGATGTCAGATTGGCGGGGTTGGCCATTTGCACAACGCCGCGGACGATGACTTCGCGCGTCAGGGGGTGGAGCGTCAGGGTAGTGGTGGTGGGGCTGTCGGAGGTGGCGTGGACGGCTCCTTGGGCGCTACTGACTTGGGGGGCGTCGGTGATCTGTCCGTCGTCGGTGGGGTCGATGGTGATGTTGCCATCGACCAGGCTGTAGAGGCCGGTGATGGATGGATTGGCCTTGAGGGTGGCCAGTTGATGGGAGACGCTGCCGGGCCAGTCGTTCAGGCTGTGGGGCAGGCTGAAGACGGTGACGGCGTATTGGCCTTCGGGCACGTCGGTGGGGGTGCCGACCGAGAGGATGAGGCCGGAGGCTGCTTCGTCGGTGCCGTCGGTGCCGGTGACGCCGATCTCGAGGTAGGTGTTCTGGGGCTGACCGCTGACGTTGATGGTAAGTTGGGCCGTCTTGTTAGGGTCGTCGTCGTCGCTGCCGCAGGCGCTGAATGTCAGGGCGAGGGCAAGGAGGGGAAGAATGGCTCTTGTTTTCATTGTAATTTAATTTATTAAGTGAATATTCGATTGTCGGCGGGAGAGTCTCCCACAAACTGAGAGTTACTCTTGGCTGCGCTGGGCGAAACTCCCTCCCCCCTTCGGGGTACTCCCCCTTTGGCTTCGCCGACCGTTGGTTCAGGCGGGAGAGCTGGAGATACTCCTGCTGCCGGGGGCACTGCGCTTCTTGGCAGTAGCTGTCATTCAGAGGGCTTCAGCCCGAAGAATCTCCTTCCTTGTCATCGGGAGAGGAGATTCTTCGTTACGCTCTGAATGACAGTTGCTCTTCCCGCTACTTCCTACTCCCCTTCATACCCCCACACAATCTGCGGCGCCACCTGGCTCCCCTCCGCCTCCGTCGCGGGCAGGTCATCGCCCCAGATGCCGGCGACGGACCAGGTGCGGGGCTCCACGCGGAGACTGCCGTCGGGGTTGGCAAGGACGGTGGGGACAGAGAGCAGGGCGGCGTCGGTGTCGCGGAAGCGGCCGTGGAAGTTGTGGTAGAAGCTGCTGCCGTCGGTGGTGGCATCGGTGGTCAGGGTGGCGAGGTCGGTGGCGTACGTCAGACGGGAGTAGCCGGAGGGCAGGTTACGGAAGAAGGCGTCGCTGACGTCGCAGTCGGTGGCGGGGTTGGTGCCCTGCAGGAGGGGGGAGACGCTGGCGTAGCTGATTTTTCCGCTGGTGTTGGTTATGAGGGCGCTGTGGATGAGCCCGGTGGTGGAGGTGGCGTCGGCGTTGGTGGCGTAGCAGCTGACCACGGCGCTGACGGCGCTGTAGCCGATGAGGGCGCCTGGGATGCTGCTGTTGCCCGTGATTGTGACGTTGGCGGCGTAGCAGCCGTAGGAGATGCCGGCGGACGAGGTTCCCATGAGGCCGCCGGCGCTGTCGCCGTCGGTTTGCACGGTGCAGCCGGCGGTGTAGCAGGCCACGAGGGTACTTAGCGTGTTGTTCACGCCCACCAGCCCGCCGCTGTCGCCGTCGGTTTGCACGGTGCAGGCGGTGGCGTAGCAGCGGGTGAGGGTGCCGTTGTCGGCAGAGCCCACGAGGCTGCCGACGCTTCCGTTGTCTTTGCCCGTGGCGGTGATGGTGCTGCGGGTGGCGCTGCAGAGGGCGAGGGTGGAGCCGTCGCTACAGCCGATGAGGGCGCCGGCATTAATGGTGTAGTTGCCGTTGTAGGTGCTCTCCACGCGGGCGTCTTGCAGGTGGAGGTTGTAGATGACGGCGCCTTGGGCGTAGGCGATGAGGCCGGCAAATCGGGAGGCGGTCTTCACCGTGAGGCCGGTGATGCAGTGGCCGTTGCCGTTCAGGTGGCCGTAGAAGTGGGCGGGGGCGGCATTGGGGTTGGCGGCGAGCTTGTCGGGGTCGACTCCGATGGGGGTCCAGAGTTCATCGGCCGCGGGGTTCGTGGGGTCGGCGGGGGTCAGGTCGATGTCGGCCATGAGGATGTAGCGGGCGTCGAGGCCGAAGCGGAGGGGCGTGCCGGTGGGGGTGCGGTCGGCGGTGTAGGTGTAGGAGCCGAAGGTGGCGGGGGCGTAGAGGGGTCGGCCGTCGGGGGCGTCGGGGTCGGGGAGGATTTCGCCGGTCTGCGGGTTGCGCAGGGGGCGGCCTATCTTGCGCAGGTCACTGGCGGTATAAATGGGGATGTATCCGGCGGGCACGGCGGGGTCGGCACGGTCGGTCCAGGGCTGGGTGTCGCTGCCGTCGGTCAGGGCGGTGGCGGAGCCGGGGAGGAGGGTGAGGCGGTAGCGGTAGTGGCGGGCGGGGTTGAGGGTGCGGCCGGGGTAGTTGCTATCGGGATTGCCGTCGGCGTCGGTGGGGGCGACGGGCAGGGTGAGGGTGCGGCCGTCGGCGAGCTGCACGCGGAAGGCGTGGAGGTAGAGGTGTAAGCCATTGCTGATGTCGAAGGGGGCGCAGAGGGCCGTCAGGGGCAGGGCGGGGACGGGGGCGCCGGGGCTGGTGCTCGTGGTGTCGGGGTCGGGGAGCATCGGGATGCCGCCGGTGACGGGGGTATCGGCGGGGTCGGTGCCGGTGGCGGCGTGGCCGAAGGTGGGGTTGCCGTCTTTATCGACGAGGATGGCGGTGACGGACTGGACGGGGGCGCCGAGCTCATTGTCGAGCACGGGGATGCTGACCAGGGCTTGCGCGTGTGTCAGGTTGAGGACGAGGCGGCCGTCGGCGGTGGGGGTGATGCCGCTGCTGGTGATGTTGCCGCCGCCGAGGTTCCGGTAGAAGCCGCTGATGTGGTCGAAGTAGGTGCCGGTGCTGCCGTTGGCGGGGTCTACGGTGGCGGTGGCGACGCGGTTCTCGGCGGCGTTGGAGGTGTTGCTGTCGGTGTAGCGGTCTGCCCGGCCGTCATAGAAGATGTGGATGTAGTAGATGTCTTGGGCGTTGGCGGGCAGGCGCAGGGGCGGGTCGAGGTGCCATACGGGGGCGGCGCCGGTGCCGGGGTCGGTCAGGGTGGCGGTGGAGAATTGCTCGACGTCGGGGTGGGCGGCGTCGGCGACGAGGTAGATGTGGAGCACGTCGCCGGGGACGAAGCGGGTCTTGATGCTGCCGGTGTAGCCGGTCAGGGGGTCTTCGGAGGTGGCGCGGGTGGCGGTGGCGGCACCGTTCATCGGCTCGATGGCGACGCCGCTGAGGGTGGTGATTTCTACGGTGAAGCCGTCGGGCCCTCCGGCGGGGTCGTCTTCGGCTTGGCAGGAGGAGACGAGGAGGGGGAGGGCGAGGGCAAGGGTCAGCACGAGGAGGGCGGCGAGGCTTGTGAGGCTTGCGGCTGCGTGTTTCAAACTGTTTATCTGTTTCATATCATTGTTCCTTATTATCATATCGTTATTCTTTCTATTGTTATTCTTCTCTATCGTTGTTCTTCTCCTTCTCTCTCTCTGACGTTGTGCCGGAAACGAAACGTTCCGCCCTGCGCATGCCTCGGACGGTGCCGGGGGCGCGGGGCGGAACGAAAACTATTGCTTGCTTGTTCTTTATCCTTGCTTGCGTTGCAGCTCAAGGATGATTTCTTCGACGATGTAGGCGTCGGGCATACATTGCAGGCCGTATTGCTCCTCGTGCATCATGGCGCCGATGTCGCTTTGATAGAAGACGTCGATGGCGCGTTCGGGGGTGATGTCGAGGCGCTGCATCAGGCGGGTGATGATGCGGCTCATCTTGCGGCGGAGGAGGAATTCGCTTAGCATGGGGCGCCTCCTTTCTCGGCTTCGGCAGGGGCTTGTGCTTCGGTTTCTGCTTGGGCGGCGGCTTGTGCTTCTGCTTCTGCTTCTGCGGCGGCCTCTGCTTGTGCTTCGGCTTCGAGCTCGGGGGTTATGGGCTGGCTGCTGACGTGGTGCAGGTAGCGGTCGGCGAGGGACTGGCTGCGGAGGCAGAGCTGGTGGTTGGGCCGGGTGTAGGCGAGGCGGCCGAGGGCGGCGTCGGCGTCGATGATGCCTTCGATGTAGGCTTCGATGGCGTCGATGACGCGGTCGTTGGCCACGCCGCCTTCGATGAGGTCGTAGGGGGCCCAGGGGCTTTGGTCGCGGCGGCTGGCGGCGATGAAGTGGAGCCAGCGGAGGTCGTAGGCCTCGAAGGTGAGGAGGTGGTGGCCGTCGGCGAGGGCGGCGTCGAGGTCGAAGCGGTAGGTGTTGAGCCATGCTTCGGGGGGGACGCCGGGTTGCTTGCGGCTTTTGATGCGCAGGGCCCATTCGACGGCTTGGTGGCGTAGCCGGGTGAGGTAGAAGCCGGGGCCGAAGTCGAGGACTGTCCGTCCGACGTTGACCAGGGGGTGCTCCACGCAGTAGGGGGAGCCGTGGTAGAGGGTAATCATGCGGGGCCTCCTTTCTCATTGTCGGCGGCGGATGTTTCGGCGGCTCGGGCTTGTGCGGCGGCTTGTGCTTCGGCTTCCCAGTTGTGCAACACTTCGGTGGTGTCTTCGGCCACCCAGGCGAGGCTTTGGGTGTGCAGGGTGTTGTAGTACTTCATCAGGTAGTGTTTCACCAGTCCCTGCTTTTGCAGTCTTGCCTGCATTTGGGCGGGGGTGATGCCCATCTTCCGGGCGGTGGCTTCGATGGCGAGGACGGCGAAGTGGATGCGGGGGTCGTTGGGCAGCGGGGACAGCTTGCGGGTGTCGGCGCGGCGGGCTTCGTTGGGGTCTATTTGTTTCATGGGTCTTGGTTCTCCTTTCTTTGCTTTTTAGGCAAAGATAGAAAACCTCGGGGAGATGTGCAACGCCGCGGGGCAATAGTTTTCGTTTCCAGCATGTCAAAGAGCGATTTCGGAGGGGTATCTCCGGCTCCCCCTCTAAGTTAGAGGGGGTGGCCTTTAGGCCGGGGGCGTGTGTGAGCCCGCTGGCAGGAGTATCTCAATTCTCCCGCCTGAAAGGGGGAGTGGCCGCAGGCCGAGGGGGTCTCTGGGCGGGGGGGCTTCCATTTAACTGGGTTACTTTCGCCTTATGTAAGACCCCCTCCCCCCTTCGGGGTACTCCCCCTTTCAGGCGGGAGAGCTTGAGGTACTTCTACTCGCTGGCCGTCCGCGTCTGCGGCGCGGGCGCGGATGTCGCCCCCGTCTTCCCCTGGTTCGCCATCACCGTGGCATAGTGCTCACCGATTGCGTTCGCCTGCCGGATAAATCCGGTGACGGCGGCGGAGGGTTCGAGCTCGGCCACGGCGTTGACGCGGGCCACGATGCGGCGGTACACGTCCACCACTTCGCGGCGTACACGGTCGGTGGAGGCGTCGCCCGTGGCCTGCGCGCGGGTGGCGGCGGTGCTGGTGCGGTTGCTCAGGGCGGCGGACACGTCGGTGTTCTCCGAGTCGAGGGCTTCGATGAGGGGCGACAGGCCGAGGGCTTTCACCGCGTCGGCGTTCGGCTTGCTGCTGAGGGAGGCGATGAAGCCGGTGATTTCGCTCGTCTCCTTGGTCAGCTCGTGGTCGGCGATGCCGCGGTAGGGGGCGATGGCGGGCAGCAGCTGTTGCACGTGGCGGTAGAGGGAGGAGGAGGGGTCGAGCGTGTGCAGGTAGTCGATGGCCCAGTAGATGGAACGGAAGAGGGCGTCGCGGTTCTGGTCGTGGCGGCTGACATCGGCGGTTTCGGCGTAGCCCGTCTGGCGGTTGATGAGGACGGACAGGCGCTCCAGGGCATCGGTGTAGAGGGGCGAGAGTTGTTCCACTTTCAGCGCCTCGGCGGTGGCGGTGGTGATTTGAACTGAGATTTCCTGGTTCATTTGGAGGAAGGAGCCATTGGTGAGGCGGCTTCCGACGAATTCTTTCATTGTTTCCATAATTTTATTGTTTTAAAAGTGAATACTGTTTCTTTTTTCAAGGGTTGGGTTACAAAATCTCCGACGCGGGGGATTGGCGCCTTTGTAACGGGCGGTTGCGGCCGACGGCGGAAATCGGAGGCTTTGTAACGGGCGGTTGCGGCCGACGGCGGAAATTGAAGGCTTTGTAACGGGCGGTTGTGGCCGACGGCGGAAGTTGAAGCCTTTGTAACGGGCGGGCACCTCCGCGGCAGAAATTTGAAGGCTTTGTAATGCGCCGCAGGGGTCGGGAGGTGCCGATGGCTGGTGACCGATGGGCTGCGCGGGGGAGTATCTGGGTTGTGAGTTAGCGGAGTAACTCAGTTCTCCCGCCTGAAAGGGGGAGTACCCCGTAGTGGGGAGGGAGTTTCGCGCATAGCTTGAGTTACCTTGCTGTGCGGAAGCCCCCTGCTGTGCGGAAGTCCCTTGCTGTGCGGAAGACTCCTGCTGTGCGGAAGACCCCCCCGCCCAAAGACCCCCTCGGCCTGCGGCCACTCCCCCTTTCAGGCGGGAGAAAGCACCCCCCCTTTGGCTTACGCCGACCGTTGGTTCAGGCGGGGGAGTTTGAATACTTCTGCTTGTGGCGCCGCAGGCCCCGGAGGACTGTGCCTCCCCGTAGTTACTTCTGCCTGCTGCGGCGCGCGTGTCACGGTGGATATTCATGGTCTTGTGTCTCCTTTCTTCGTTGGGTTAGGGGGATTAGGGTTGGGAGATGACTTCGACGCGAACCGTGGGGTTGTTGTCGTTGTGCATGGGGGTAGTAGAGGTAGGAGAGCTTACCGGTGTTAAGTATATTATCACGTAGTCACCAGCGGTGTCGATGAACTGGCCGTTCTCCCCGTCGCGGAAGCACTGCTGCCCCTTCCCCAGCACGAGCACGAAGCCCGTGGAGGCGGCGATGTCCAGGCCCTCGAAGGCGTAGTACTCCATGCTGATGATGCCGGGCGACGTCAGCTCCAGGCGTTTCAGCAGGGGGCAGCCGCTGAAGGCTCTTTCGCCGATGCGGCCCGTCATCGCGGGCAGGCTGATGCTTTGCAGGGCATTGCAGCCGCCGAAAGCTTTGTCGCCGATGTCGCCCTCCATCTGCGGCAGGTCGAGGGTGGTGAGCGCCTTGCACTCGAAGAAGGCGCTGTTGCCGATGCCGCCCTTCATCTGCGGCAGGCTGAGGGTGGTGAGGGACTCGCAGCCGTAGAAGGCTTGCTTGCCGATGTCGCCCGCCATCTGCGGCAGGCTGATGCTTTGCAGGGCCTTGCAGTTGAGGAAGGCGTTCATGCCGATGCCGCCCGCCATCTGCGGCAGGCTGAGGGTGGTGAGGGACTCGCAGCCGTAGAAGGCTTGCTTGCCGATGTCGCCCGCCATCTGCGGCAGGCTGATGCTTTGCAGGGCCTTGCAGTTGAGGAAGGCGTTCATGCCGATGCCGCCCGCCATCTGCGGCAGGTCGATGCTTTGCAGGGATTCGCAGTCGTAGAAGGCGTCGGAGCCGATGCTGCCCTTCATCGCGGGTAGGCTGACGGTGGTGAGGTTGGGGCAGCTGAGGAAGGCTTTGACGCCGATGTCGCCCGCCATCTGCGGCAGGCTGACGGTGGTGAGGGCCATGCAGCCGTTGAATGCTTGGCCGCCGATGCTGCCCGTCATCTGCGGCAGGCTGAGGGAGGTGAGGGTGTAGCAGCCTTCGAAGGCGTAGTCGCCGATGCCGCCCTTCATCTTCGGCAGGCTGACGGTCTGCAGGGCGGTGCAGCCTCCGAAGGCGTTTTCGCCGAGGTCGTCCGTGGCGAGGGGCAGGTCGATGTAAACGAGGTTGGAGCACTGGTGGAAGGTACCGTATTCGATGGTCGTGGCCTGCGGGGCGCTGAGGCTGCGCAGGGCGGTGCAGCCTTCGAAGGCGCCGCGGCCGGTGGTGTTGCGGTCCTGCGGCAACCACCCGGCTTCCGTCAGCAGCACGTCTATCCGGGCGTCGGCATCGGCCCGGGCTACTCGCCACAGCGCGGCGCTCACGTTCGTCGCCACGGCTATGGCTTCGTCCCTGTCCTTGCTGCCGCCGGACACCACCCAGCGGGGGTTATCCGCCGTCAGGTATCGCTTGCAGGCGTCGTAGTCCGTGCCGTCCACCGGTTGCATATCCCCGGTCTCGCTGCCCAGGTAGAGGGCGGAGGCGGGGATGACGAACTGCTCGCCGGGCCAGTACTCCACCCTCTCGTATCGCGGGCGGAGCAGGGGCTGATGGAGGGCGACGGCGGGGTCGGTGAGGGCGAAGAAGTATTGGTCGGGACTGCTGTTGTGGGGCTTGTCGAGGAGGCCCCTGCTGTTGACTATGACCTCGCGCCGGGCCATGAAGTGCAGGCGCACGTCGGCGGGGCTGGCATAGTGGGCGGGCAGGGCGAGGGGGACGGTCTCCGGCTTGCCGAGGACGCTGGTCTTCTCCACATCCACCGTCTGCCCGGGGCGCAGGTCTTGGAGGATGAGGGCGGTGCTCTGCCGCTTCCACACGGGGGCGGGCAGGACGACGGGCTGCGTGGGGTCTTCTATCGGCACGAGGGCGGCATAGACGCGGGTCATCTGGGCATAGGTGATTTTCCAGCCGGGGGCGGCAATCTGGGCCTGCATGTCGGCGTCGGGCAGGGTGAGGTTGCCGAAGTAGAGGGCGGTCCAGTCTCCGGTCAACTCCTTCTCGAAGTCCTCGATGCGCATCGTGATGCCGGAGCCGCGGTCGGGGCCGAGGACGGTTGAGGGTTGGGAGTGGAGGGTTGAGAGTGGATAGTCGCCGCTGGGCAGGTAGCCTGCCATCTGCTCGCAGGTGGCGGTCAGGGGGTCGGGGGCGGAGACCATGCGGTAGCTGGCTCGCAGGCTGCGGGCGCCGGGGGGCAGGGGCAGGCGGGCGGGCTGGGCGGTCCAGTGGGCGGGGATGGTGTTGTTGTCTGGGTCGCTGGTCTCGGGGGTGTAGGTCAGGGTCTGGCTGGTGGGCAGGCCCAGGGCGTCGGTGTCGATGAGGGCGCCGGTGCCGGGCAGGGGGGTGCCCTGGGCGTCGAGGTCGGGGTAGGTGCCCGCGTCGTCGGAGAAGTATTGGAGGGTGACGATGATGCGGTCGCCACTGGCCCAGGCGCCGGTGGTGGGGGCGGTGCGGGTGGAGGCCGTCCGCGTAGCGGTCGGCAATTGACAATTGACAGTTGACAATTGACAATTGGCTGCGCTATGGGTGGCTGCGCTGCCATCAGTCGGTACTATCTCCGGCTCTCCCGCCTGAACCAACGGTCGGCGTAAGCCAAAGGGGGAGTTGGAGATACCTCTGCTTGTGGCGGGGGAGTAACCGGGTTGTGAGGCACCGGAGTAACTCAGTTGTGAGTTGTCGGAGTAACTCAGTTCTCCCGCCTGAAAGGGGGAGTACCCCGTAGGGGGGAGGGGGGGTTGCGCATAGCTTGAGTTATCTTGCTGTGCGAGAGCCCCCTGCTGTGCGGAAGCCCCTTGCTGTGCGTGAGCCCCCTGCTGTGCGTGAGACCCCCCTGCCCTTTGGGCACCCCCCCTTTCAGGCGGGGGAGTTTGAATACCTCTGCTTGCGGGCGCGGCATCGTAATTGTCAATTGTCAATTGTCCATTGTCAATTGCCCATTGTCCATTGTCAATTGCCAAAGGTTTCTCCCCCGGCGTTATCACCACCACGGCTCCCATGGCTCCGTTCGTGTTTCCGTTGTTCCCGTTCCATTCGTCCTGGGTGCAGGCGCTGAGGGCGAGGGTCATTGCCGCTGCTGCGGCGAGTATCATTCTATTTGTCTTCATACGTTCGTTCGTTTTAGCGGGTTATCGATTGGGTCGTTGGTTGGCGGCGTTGGCTGCTGCTGCGGGCTTGATGCTCTTCCACACGAGGCCGCGGAAGGTGTTCTTCGTGCCGCCCGCGCTGGAGGTCACCAACGTATCGTCGTTGTACAGCGCGGCACTCAGCACGAGGTCGCACTTCGGGGACTGGGGGGTGCCTTTGTCGTCGAATTGCGCGAAGGTGTCTTCAGGGATGTCTTCGACATCCGTCACCCCGGAGATGTCGAGGCTGGTGAGGCTGCCGCAGCGGCTGAAGACTGAGCCGTCGAAGCGCCGCGCCTTGGGCAGGCTCAGGGTCTGGAGGCTGATGCAGACATCGAAGGCGCTACTCCCGATGTAGCCACTTGCTTCGGGCAGGCTGAGGGTCTTGAGTTTGGCGCAGCCTTTGAAGGCTTCATACTCGATGTCGCCCGTCACGCCGGAGAGGTCCACGGTGGTGAGGCTTTCGCAGCTGCCGAAGGCTCTCCTGCCGATGTGGTACTCCACGCCGGGGAGCTTCACGGTGGTGAGGGCTTTGCAGCTCTCGAAGGCGCTCTGGCCGATGCTGTAGTTGGCCTTGGGCAGGTCGATTTCCTTGAGCTTCTTGCAGCCGTAGAAGGCTTCCTCCCCGATGCTGCCCGTGGCAAGCGGCAGGTTCGCTTTCTCAAGCTCCCCGCAGCCGTAGAAGGCGTTCGGGGCGATGGTGCCGCTTCCGTCATCGTTCATGAAGTCGCTTTCTCCGGCGGCAAGCGGCAGGTCGATTTCCTTGAGCAGCTTGCAGCCGTAGAAGGCTTCCTTGCCGATGTAGCCGGTGATGAGTGGCAGGCTGATGTCGGTGAGCTTCTCGCAGCGGATGAAGGCGTACTCGCCGATGTCTCCCGTGGCGAGTGGCAGGCTGAGGGAGGTGAGGGCGGCGCAGTTGATGAAGGCTTGCTCCCCGATGCTTCCGGTGATGGCGGGCAGGTCTATGGTCTGCAGTTTCCCGCACCAGTAGAAGGCGTATTCGCCGATGTCGCCGGTGGCGAGTGGCAGGCTGACGGTGGGCAGGGCGATGCAATTGCTGAAGGCATACGCTCCGATGCTTCCTTTGACGGCGGGCAGGCTGAGGCTGGTGAGGGCTTTGCAGCCGCTGAAGGCGCTCGTGCCGATATTTCCCGTCACGGCGGGCAGGCTGACGGTCTGTAGCTTCTCGCACTCGTAGAAGGCACTCTCGCCGATGCTTCCGGTGATGGCGGGCAGGTCTATGGTCTGTAGTTTCCCGCACTGGTAGAATGTGTAGTCGCCGATGTCGCCCGTGGCGAGTGGCAGGCTGACGGCGGTGAGGGCGGAGCAGCTGTAGAAGGCGTCCTTCCCGATGCTTCCGGTGATGCTCTTCAGGTTTACGGTCTGTAGCTTCATGCACATGGCGAAGGCGTTCTCCCCAATGTTGCCGGTGGCGAGTGGCAGGCTGACGGAGGTGAGGGCGGAGCAGCCGTTGAAGGCATACGCTCCGATGCTTCCTTTGACGGCGGGCAGGCTGAGGGTCTGCAGGTTCTCGCACTCCCTGAAGGCGTGGTCCCCGATGCTGCCCGTCATGCCCGGCAAGCTGACGGCGGTGAGGGCTTTGCAGCCGTTGAAGGCGTTCTCCCCGATGCTGCCCGTGGCGAGTGGCAGGCTGACGGCGGTGAGGGCTTTGCAGTTGGTGAAGGCGGTCTCCCCGATGCTGCCGGTGATGGCGGACAGGTCTATGGTCTGTAGTGTCCTACACGCATAGAAGGCGTAGTCGCCGATGTCCCCCGTCGCCTTGGGCAGGCTGAGGGTGGTGAGGGCGTAGCAGCTGCTGAAGGCGTATTTGCCGATGTTGCCCGTTGCGAGTGGCAGACTGACGGTGGTGAGGGCGTAGCAATGGTAGAAGGCGTATTCGCCTATGTCGCCCGTGGCGCTGGGCAGGCTGACGGTGGTGAGGGCGGTGCAGTTGTCGAAGGCGTACGCTTCGATTTCCGTCACCCGTGGCGCGCTGACGCTGCGCAGCAGGACGCAGCCAGCGAGGGCGCCGATGAAGTCAGCGCGCTTGGGCAGCTTGCCCACGTCGGATAGCACGAGGTCAATCCGTCCCTGGTTCGTGGGGTCGGTGTCGTCGAGGCGGCTCAGCGCATCGCGTACGTTCTTCAGCACGAGGGCGTCGGTCTCGTCGGTTCCTCCGCCGGAGACCACCCAGGTGGTGCGTTCGGCGTTGAATACGTCGGGGCTGAGGGGCTGGAGGCCGTTGCCGTAGGCTGTTTCGCCGGTCACTACGTGCTCCCCGTCGGGCCCGTTGCCGTCCTCAAAGGGGGCTATCTTCACGTTGTCGGCCGTCAGTTGGTCGAGGTTGTCCATGAAGGTGGCGGTGATGACGATGCGGTCGCCCGCGGCGAGGGGGGTGGCTGCGGTGGCGGAGAGGGTGTATTTCGCGCTCAGGCGCTTCTCGCGGGGGGTGGCAGAGGGGTCGGGGGCGGCTGCATCCGTCGGGCCGGGATAGACGAGGGTGCCCAGCTCGTGGGGGCCGGCGGGGAGGGAGTAGGTGGGGGCGGAGTTACTTCTGCTATCGGAGGCTGCGCGGCTGTAATCGGCTGCTACGCGGCTGCTCGCCTTCACCCCCGGCACGTCCTCCGGCTCCACCAGTGCGCGGAAGGTGCTGACTTCTCTGCCCGCAGTGGGGCTGGCGGAGTCTTCATCCTTCGTTTTCCCGGCGAACCAGGCGGTGATGGTGCGGTTGCCGGAGATAGTCACCAGCAAGTAAGCACCGGCGGGCAGGGCGTGGATGGAAGGCGCCGCGGCACCGTCCGCCACACGCAGCACGAGGTCCACGCGTCGGTGGGCGAGGGTGGCGGAGAGGGAGTTTCTGGCGGGGCTGCCGTTCGTGCCGCTGCCTGTGCTTCCGTTCGTGCTTCCTCCCAATACGGGGCTGTCATCGGCCAGCAGGTCGTTCAGTCGGTAGTTGTCGCCGGGGGTGTAGGTGGCTGGGGCGGTGGCGGACGGGTTTCCTCCCGCGCCCGGGTCGGCCTGCATCAGGTAGTCCGTGGCGGGGTCGTACTGCGTCCGTCCGCCGTAAGTCTCTACGCGGGAGACGCTCTGCACGTCGTCCACGTAGAGGGTGGTTTCGCCCGCGGCAGGGGTTTGCGTCCATCCGCTGCCTACCTTATATATATAGGTGGACGTGGCGGTGGTGGTGCCGTCGGGGTTCAGGGTGGCGCCGGGGACTTGGGTGCCGTCCTTCAGGGTGGCAAGGACGCGGATGGCATCGCCCTCCTCCCAACTTTGTGCGCCGGAGGCGGGGTCGGTGGCGATACGTGTGGCGGGAGAGGCGTTAAGGTTGCTTCCTCCTATGCCAATTTCAGTGATGGCAAGCGGTGTGCGTGCCGGGTCGGGGCTGTTGAGGTCGTCGTTGGTGCAGGCGGCGGCGAGTATACAGGCCGTCGTCACTATCAACGCAAATGCTGCGGATTTTATTATCTTCTTCATAATGGCTCTATTTATCGTTTATACAATGACACGAGCTCTTTAGTCGAGCTCGAACTCTCCGCTTCCCGTGTGCGTGTTGTCCCAGGGCGCGATGGTAATAGCCCCGTCCGCCACATTGATGCCGGACTTCGAAACGCTCGCTTTTATCGTGTTTATTACACCCGGTTTCATTGTCCATCCGTCTCCGGCAGGCACGGTCATGGTGTACGTCTGTCCGGCAATGGTGAGCTTCGCCATCTGCGTTCCCGCTGCAAACTTCTGCGGCAGGATGCGCGCGGTGAAAGTTACGGCGGTGGCGGGGGTGGCGATGCTTCCGTCGGCGTTCTTTACGGAATTGTCGGCTTTCAGGGTAGCTGCGTTGGTCAATACATCGGCTGCGGGCGTGAAGCCTGCAGGTACGCCGTTGGTAGTGGTGGGTGCTTCCGAAGCCTCACCCATGAACTCTTTCGGGCTGATGCCGGCCAGAGCGATGCTTCTGGCATCGCTTCCTTCCAGAGTCAGGATGCTGCATAAGACTAGCGTGGTGGCGTCGTCCTGCAGTTCGGTGAGGGTGAAGCCGGCACTGGGGGCCAACTCAACGCGCACCTGTGCTGTGGCGTGCGTCATGGTTATTGTCAACTTCTGGCCGAAGTCAATCAGGTTATCGGTCGCTGTCGGATTGCCGGGTAGTGCTAGGAGGTAATCTTTTTCATACTCTCCCTTGGCCATGGCTGCCGCATCGACCGCCATTGCCGGTGTGAAGAGCCCGCGCACGCCAATACCCGTCTCCGTCGCTGCAAATCCATCCCAGTAGATGGGGGTGGTGCTGGTCCAGACACTGCCGGCCGAATACGTGTAACCGGTCATCGCATCGGGCGTTGTCGTTGCGTTGCTTGCCTTGAATAGCATCACCTGTAGCTCGTCTCCATCGGCGGGGCTCAGTGTTGTCCCGCTTCCCGCTCCGCTTCTTGTATTGATGCCTGCGATGTTGAGTGCTGGCAGGTCTGCCGTGATGCCGGTGACCCAGTCTGTCACGGTTGCTTCAATCGTTGCTTCGGCTTGCTGCAGATGCATGCGCAGGGTGTTCACAGTTCCGGCCACTAGTGCCGCTGTGGCAGGCAGCGCTGCCTCGAAGGTCTGTCCTGCGGTGGTGGTGAGTTTCAGCTTTACTCCCTGGCCGGCTGCTGCGGGCAACACGATGGCTGTGGCGGCAAGCTGTCCCGGTACTACCGTCACGCCTGTGCCTGCAGTGGTCGTTGTTGCGCTGTAGGTGGCCGGTATGCTGATATCAGCCTTGCTCTCCTTATTAATATGAAGCGTGGCGTCTGCCAGATTCCAGTCAGCCCGTGTGGCGATACCCTCTATCGTCAAGGAGGCTCCGTCCAGTTCCACCTTCTCTGCGGATACTTCACGGTCTACGGTGATGGAGAGTTTCACCAGTCGGTGACTGAAGGATAGTTTCACCCCGGGATTGTCGGCGCTGTGCCCCGTACTTTTTTCTGCTACCATCAGGTCCAGCTTACCCGGTTCCTTTTGGTCGGTGGTGCTGACGGGTATCAGCAATCCTGCATCTATTTCCCGATAGGGATAGAAGGCGATAACGTCTGTCTTCTCTTCTCCGGCCGGATAGTAGGCGGTGTTCGCTGCATCGGCAGGAGAGAACTTTCCAGTTGCATCGGTACAGACGTACTTGTAGGCTGTTTTTCCGTCGACGATTGTTGCAGTACCTGTCTTGAACAGGGTGAGTGCGATGGCGTCTCCGGCCTTCCAGCCGGTATCTGTGGCACGGGTGACGGCCCCGGGGATTCTTGTGTTGCTTCTCATGTCGGTGTTGCTGCCTGTGCTTGTCACGATTGCTGCGTTTGTTACTTGTACGGCTATGGGCTGTTGTGCCTGGTTTCCGTTCGTTTCTTTCTCGTCGCATGCTGCCAGTGCTATCAAGGCTACTGCTACTACTGCGATCAGTGTGAAGTTTTTCATTGTCTTGTACATGATGTTCTTATAATTTAGTTTGAAGTATTTTTTCGAGTGTTTCCTTTTCGATGCGTATAATCTCCAGCTCCCTGGCGATGCAATCTTGTTCATGAATCCGCTTCATGATGTTCCGTTCATACTCCCGTTTTGTCTTCCGGCAGTGCAGGAACAGGATGATTAAAGCCATTAACGCAAGGATGGTTGTAATCAGTGCAGTGAGGATAATGTAGTTGCCCATGTCTTTCCCTTTCATATTTTTTACAAATATCAGTATTCTGAAATGGAAAAGTCTCGCATTTTGTCCTGAGTTTATTGCATTTTGTCATTATTTTCAATCGCTCTCTCAGGGGATTTCTACATTTTTATGTCACGTGAGGGCTCAATTCTTCGATGAAATGGGCATTTTTTGAAAAAGAGGATCTACCCCCCCCTTTTGGGGGCGTATTTCACTGATAAAATGTTAAACTAATACCACATGCACAATTTTCACTACGCGCAGGTAGTAGGTACGGGTGTCGCCGGCCTGCGTAATGTTGCCCGTGACACCTTTCAACTCGTAACTGTAGGTGGCATCTTCGCAGAGGTAGCGCACGTCGTTGCCGTGGGTGTCTTTATCGCTTCCGGTCAAGGCATCGCCACCGGCATCGGTCAGCAGTGCGTTGGCGGCATTCAGAAGGCTTCCACCGCAGTTGGATTTTATCAGTTTCGCTTCTCCGGTAGTAGGGATGCTCCAACCGGTGATTCCCCCTTCAGTGTAATCTTTCGCATAATCTGCCGCTTCTATTACTCTTTCCGCCTTTTTGGTATTGGCGGATGCCACGTCCTTCCACTCTTGGAGGCTCAATAGCAGTAAGTCGGCACCGGTGGCGGTCTTATTCTGTATGGCGGCTATGTAGTGTCCGTTCCACATATTTCTGGCGGTGGGTATGGCATCTATGGTATAGTTGTCGTCGGTATCTTCTGAGTCCGAACCTGAATCGTCCCCACTACCTGAATCACTCTCTGTACCAAACGTGAAGTTGATGTTTTCGGCTTTATTCCAACCATCGGCAGTGATATTTCCGTTGACGGTGAACCCTTTTTTGTAGCTGCCCGAAAGGTTGTAGGGTGTATTGGCAGCCAATGTCCCGTTGTAGGTATATCCGTAGGTTTGCTTTTGATTACTATTGTCGGTCATTTCGATAGAAAGAGTCACTTTCTGCCCGTTTGCTGGAAAAGTGTAGAATGTATTGGCTTTCCACACACCGTTCTCTTTATTACAGGCTATGGCGACTGTCTTACTTCCGGCGTAGTCACCTGCGAAAGTCATCGTATTGTAGAGAGGGGAGAGCAGTAGGCTGACGGCTGTGATATTCTCCGGTATGTCGGTTAAAGTGATGCTGATGCTTGCCATGCAGTAGGACATCCGGATTTCCGCAGTGGCATCGCCGTTTATGGTGACGTCTGCACTTCCGGTCATTAAGGCGTGCCGGGCGTAGTTTGTTTCGGGCAGGCTGATAACGTTGTTTAGTGAGGTAGTGTTCGGGAAAGAGCAGTCTTGTGTTCCGGCTAGGGCAACAAGGTGGTAATTGCCTTCGGACAATGATAGTGAGGAGCCGGCGCTTTCATCGGCAACGGTCGTTTGGGCTGCCAGTTGTTTGGTAGAGGCATCGAAGGCATAAAGTTGTAATGGATAGGGCAGGGAAAAAGTGCTGCGCGTTATCACTGTCAGCATAGCAGGAATCTGGGCAGGTTCGTCTTCGTCAATATGGTTAACACAAGAAGATATCAAAAGATACACGAGTATGTATAGTAGAGATGTGTGTGATGGGAGTGTTTGCTTATTCATAGTCGGAGTTATTATGTATTTATTGACAAATATCTGCTTATTTTAGTGAATATGCAACTATTTTATAAAATATATGTGTTCCTTTCGTTGTATATTTTTCGACGATGCGGCCGGATTTAAAAAGGGCTACACCCTTTGCCCCAAATGGTGTAGCCATCCGAGGCAAAGGGTGTAGCCTTGAGGGGTAAAGGGCGTTTTATCTTGTTTTACTTAACTGACACATTTCTCAGCTTCAACCAACCTTCAGCTGTAATATCTCCTTTGGCTGCTATGTTCAAGCCTTTTATATTGCTGCCATTTCCTTTGGTTGTGTCGACCAAGGCAACAGCCCAGGTATATTCACCTTTCTTTATGCCTCGAACGTTGGGCGTAAATTCATAGGTAACAGGAGTGCCTTTTATCCATACAGAAAGATCTGTTTGGGAATCAAGAAAGGAACAAACTACTTGGTTTTCCTTATCCAGCAAAGCAAAAGCTACTTTATACTTCTGGTTCCATTGCGGAATATTGGTAGGACAATACCCCCATCCCAAATTATTCCAGCGGTGGGCTATTCTTATTTTTGAACCGTTCTTTATCTCTTTGGGTACTACGACTGAATCAGGGTATAAACGATATCCTCCTTCCGATATAAAGCGTTCAACGAGCGGATATGCATCGCGGAACCAACTCATGGTTTCATCTCCTACACGGAAGTCCATCATATTGACATGAGCTTCTTTACCATCTTCAAATTCACCGATGCGGACATCTTTGGGAGTTCTGTAACCGCTCGGGTCGTTATGATAAGGGTGCTTGCTCACAATCCACCCACCTTCAAGCAAGACGGGGCGCTTCATGAGCCAAGGTTTCACATAGTTACGTTCCCATTGGCCGTAATACTCCCTCATGCCAAAAGCATCGTGGCGCAGAGAGAAGCCTTTCTCGCAAGCACTGTCGAGCAGACGTTTGCTGTCGGGATCGAAGTTTTCTTCTCCTGCCCAGTCTTTGCCTGCACCCATCCAACGGTGATAGTTGATGACCAAAGGAATCTTGGTGAAGTTTTTGAGGTATAAGTCGATGATCCAGTTGAATACAGCCTCGCGATTTTGGGGATCAATGTACTTCATGGTGTGTGCTTCGCCCCATTTGCCAAGTCCGTACCCATCTATAAACTCTACGAGATCGGGGTCATTGTACTTTTTGGCGAATGCTTCGATGAACTTTGTATATTTTGCCTGAAAGATAGGATCATCGGGATAGGGTGAGCGTTTGCCTTTGTCTGTATAGTATTTGGCTCCCGCATCGAAAACATAAGCCGGAGTGGCTTCGTTCATTCTGTCGCGGCTGTCGACTACTACGCGGAAAGAAAGACGCATGCCTCTGTCGAGTGCCCCTTGAATTACTTTTTTCAACTTCTCATTGGTATCCCACCCGTAGACGCCTTCGGCCGGGTTGAAGGTACTCCAATGAGTACGTATATACATGGTACGTGCATATTGGGATATTTCTACAGTTGTGCCTTCTTCCGGTACGTAAATGTGGTCGTATTTTTTCCAGAAGTCATCACTGACATTTTCATTGGCATACACTACCCAGCCACTCAGCGGATTTCCCAACATACTTTTTTTATCCGGCCATATCTTTATATAATCGGCTTCTGTGTCTATAGCCATCTTGTATATTTGGCATCCTGCCAGCAGGAAGGCACCAACACCGTAGACTTCGGTCATGTCGCGGGTTACTTTGTGCGGATCGGCACCGATAGGTTGTACCCAGCCAAGTTTTCCCGTTGCATCTACTGCATCTGTCAGCGCTTTCCATCCCTTGATGATGACTGGCATAAAGTCGTTTGCATCCAGAAGATCTGCATTTACGCCATAAGCGAGGGCATATACAAAGAAACCGGTGGAACTTGTTTCGGGTGAGGGGTAAGAGCTCGGATCCAAGAGGCTGGCATGCCAATAACCGTCTTCACTCTGTAATGCGGCAATGCGGGTGCATAATCTGACAAATAATTCTTCGTAATATGTACGCTCCATCAAGTCTTTGGGAAGTTCTTGCAGGATTTCTGCCAGTCCGGCCAATACCCAGGCATTACCACGTCCCCAGAACACTTTCTTGCCATTGGCCTCTTTTTTGTCGAAGTAGTGCCAGTCACGATAAAAGAGATTTTCTTCTTTATCGAATAGGTACTCGTAAGTAGCCCTGTATTCATTATCCATGAATTGCAGATATTTTCTGTTACCGGTTTCGCGGTACAGTTTGGCATATACCGGCGGTGCCATGAATAAAGCATCGCACCAGGTCCAGCGTTCCAAGGTTTTGTTGTTGCCATATTCCAGTTTAAAGGTATTGTTGGAAGGATGGTTGACAATCCATTCCGTACGTGCTAAAGTGGGAGCCAGTATTTCTTCTTTCTTGTATCTGCGGTATAAATCGATATAAGATTGCGATACGGCAATATCGTCAGCATGATAGAGACGTTTGTACGGTTGCCAGTCGTTTCGCCTACCTATCTTGTAGAGCCACTGGTAGTAGGTACTGTCACTGTCTTCTTTTTCCGATAACTCTGCCCAGTCAGCCATACCTACATAGAGTGCTCCATGGGTCCAGTCCAAGTCGTGATGCTCATGAGAAGTGTTGGGATTAGCGATTTGCCAATCAGCCACTTGTTTCATTTTATTTTTTACTACAGTCTTGCTGAATGGTACTTGTGCCATGATTGTCGTGCTAACGAGCAGGAAGACTGTTGAAATAACTTGTTTGTATACTTTCATAATCATTGATTAAATAAATTAAGGGAACTGCCTTTGTTCTCAACGGACGCGGACAATTCCCTTTATGAGAATCTTGAAAACTATCTCTTACCTATATTATATGAAATGCCTACTAATAACCGTCATTTTGTGGGAATTCTGCACCAGTGTTAGAGTCGATAATATTTTGCGGAATCGGCCATAATGCATGATAGTCGCGCATTGCAGGACCGGATTCGGTGTTGTATTTACGGGTACGTTCCAACAGTTTGTTTGTTCTTATCAAGGTAAAGCGGCGTGATTCTTCGCCGACCAGTTCACGAATACGTTCGTCTAGCAAGAAGTCCATTGTCATTTCGTTATTTGTGATTTCAGGAGCATGTGCGCGGCGTCGTACAATATTGATAGCTTCGCGGGCTCCTGTGATATCATTTTGTCCTAGTTTTGCTTCGCAGAGCAAAAGATAAGTTTCGGATAGACGGAACTTCATGCGGTCGCGGTACGAACCGGTGAGTTGCAGATTTTCCGAACGGCCATAGAAGAACTTTGTCAAGGCCGGATAGAGGCGGAAAGTTGTAAACCAGCTTTCATCTGTAATATTAGCTTTCTGACCGTACAAATCGGGTGTGTTAGGGTTGTTGTAATACCAGTCTCGCTTGATGTTATAGTTTGAATTACGGATATCGTTTTCATCGAAGAAGCCGGCATCTTCACCAATCCACCATTTCATAGGAACCAATTGTGCGAGTCCGCGGCCACCTAACGTATCGGCCAGCGTGAAACCGGTAATTTCAAAATACTTGGGTTCCCAGGCACGACGTGTCCAATCATCAGAGTTAGTGCCACCTCCGGTAGTATTGTACTCGAACTGCATCACCCAGATACTTTCCATATTGCCGGAAGTACGGTTTTGGTTATTCTCGACGAATAAGTCGGAGAATACATCACCCTCTGCTTTCGCCTTCTCCCCGAAACGGTCTTTCATCAGATGGAAATAACCGCAGTTGATGACATTTTGGGCGGCGGTTGCTGCTTTGTCATAGTCACCTTGCATCAGGTAAACTTCACTCAATAAGTGTTCGGCAGCCCATTTGGTCAGCTTACCGACCTTTACTGCGTCGGGATCTTCTGGCAGGTTTTCAACAGCAAATTTCAGATCTTCTATCATGTTTGCAATCACTTCAGCTTTCGGGGTACGTGTGAAGTCGATCCTGAACTGGTCTTGAATCTTGTCTACATAAGGAACGTCGCCATACAGATAGACAAGTGTACGATAGGCATAGGCGCGAAAGAAACGCGATTCTGCCTGATAAAGAGCTTTGTCGGTACTTTTATCCCAGTTTGTATTTAACTCCGAGTACTTCAACATTTCGTTGGCTCCTGCAATCAAACTGTAGGCCCATTTCCAGTAAGAACCGACAATACCGGTATTCGGAGTTAATGTCAGGTAACCGAAAGGCTGGATAGATCCGTCTTTGGTCCCCATAGTAGCGAGGTCTGTTGCAATTTGCAGGGCTTCGTAAGGACAAGCCGAGTTGTGCATAAAGGCACCGTTTTCACCCCAGGTATTGTATTCGGAACGCGCTTCAGCGTAAAGGCCGGTAGAACCGACTTCAAATCCGTAAGTACTTGTATATGTATTGTCCGGAGCCAGCTCACTTTTCAGTTTTTCGTCCAGAAAATCGGAACAGCTGGTAGCAGACAGAGCTACTATAAGAGCTAAGGTTGCTTTTGATATATAATTCTTCATTGTATATATATATTTAAGTGTATTTAGAATGTTAAGTTCAGTCCCAATACGTAAGAACGTGCGGTAGGATAGGAGGCGAACCAGCTTGTATCATAGTTCAATACGCTGCGTATGTCGCAGAATGTATAAGGGTTCTCTACGCTGAGGTTGACTCCCAGACCACCCAGGCCAAGTTTCTTTACAAAATTTTTGTCGAAGTTGTAACCCAGTGTAATATTCTTGATCTGGATGTATGTAAAGTCCTTATAGTAACTGTGACCGTCGAAGTTATTGTAAACCGGAGAGGCATATTTTGAATTGGTATGCTCGGGTGTCCAATAGTCGGCATCATGCAGGTAATTATAGAGATTATAGCTCCAACTTCCGATGTTGGCTTCGTTCAGTTCGCGGGTTACCTTGAATGTTCCGTTCAACAGGAATGAAAAATAGAAATTTTTATAAGTCAGTGTATTTCCCATAGACATCAGGAAACTTGGGTTTTTGGAACCGATGATTACTTTATCTTTAGAGTCAATATAGCCGTTTCCATCAGCGTCTTTTACTTTGGCAGAACCGGGCTTGGCACCTTTCTGGATTTCCTTTTCAGTACCGTCGGCTGCTGTATAAGTAAATTTGTCACCCTCTTGCCAAATACCGTCGACATCGTAGTCATAGTAAACTCTCAGAGGTTTTCCGATGAACCATTTGTTGGTAATGTCATCTTTTTTATCGCCACGCAAGTCTACGATTTTGTCGCGGTTCAATGAGAAGATAATGCTGGTGCTCCATTCAAAATCTTTCTTACGGATGTTTACAGTGTTCAAAGTAACTTCTACACCTTTGTTGCGGGTTTTACCTACATTATCCCAAATAGTCATGTAACCGTTCATAATGGGTACGGTACGCTTCATCAACAAGTCTTTAGTGTTGGCAACATACATTTCGATGGCACCGTTGATGCGACCGTTGAAGAAAGAGTAGTCGATACCGAAATTGAATGTTTGGGTTGTTTCCCATTTCAGGTTCGGATTTCCTACACCGTCGTTAGCCAGGTAAGCGCCGTTAACACCAGTTCCTCCGTCGCCCCAGATGTAATTAGTAAGGTGTAGACGGTCCAGAGTCTGATAAGGGCTGATTGCCTGATTACCGTTAGAACCGTAAGATACACGGAGTTTCAGTTGGTCCAGCCAACTTTGTGCACTTTCCATGAAATTCTCGGAAGCGATGTTCCATGCTGCGGCTACAGAAGGGAAGAAGGCATACTTGTTGTTTGCACCGAAAGCAGAATAGCCGTCGGAGCGTCCGGTCAAAGTTAACATGTATTTGCCTGCGTAAGAGTAGTTCAAACGAAGCATATAAGACAGCATGGATGTCTCTGACAGGTTTGAAGTTACTGTTTTCTTGTTTTCACCAGCGTTGATATTGTGGTAACTGGAATCATCGTTCACGAAACTTTCGGCAGATGCGCCTGATTTTTTCTTTTGAGTTTGTTGTACGCTGAATAAGCCGGTTGCATCGAAACGATGTTTACCGAATTCATGGTTGTATTTGAGCAAATTCTCCCAAGTATAATCCCAGTAGTGCTCGTTATTAATGCTGGCTTTACCGCTGGCTGTTCTACCGTCTCTTGTATCACGACCATAATATGTACCGTTGAAGGTGCTACGATAGTTATAACCGAAAGTAGTACGGGCAGAGAGACCTTTCACCGGCAGCAGAATGTCGGCGTAGGTATTGAGGAAGAAGTTACGGTTTGTAACGTCTTGGTCGGCATTGACGTTTGCCATTGGGTTGATGATCAATGACTGATCCATGGGTTCTTCGTAATAATTACCGTTTTCATCTTTGTAGATGCCGTAAGGGCTTTGTTTTACAGCATGTTCGATGTTTGGTGTAATTCCACCGCCATCTCTCTGCACAAACTGAGTCTGTACACCGATAGTCAGCCACTTGTTTAATACCTGCGTTACGTTCAGATTGAGGTTGTAACGTTTCATGGCAGAGTTGTAAACTACTCCTTCCTGGTCCAGGTAAGAAACGGCACCCATATAGGTGGTACTTTCTGTTCCTCCGGAGATACCTACCTGATGCTCCATTGTGAAAGCATTGCGGAAAATCAAATCCTGCCAGTCGTTTGTAATACCTTGTTTGTAGTTAATAAGTTCACTGGCACTCAGGATGTTTTCAGGCGCCAACTGATCACCGCTCCATCCATCTTTCAGGCGAGCAATGTCTTGTTTGAAAGTGATATATTCATCAGGGGTCATCACGTCTACGGTCTGTTGAGGCTGTGATATTCTGAATTGTCCTTTATACGTTACCTGCGGTGCATTCTTTTTACCTTTCTTTGACTGGATTAGAATAACACCGTTAGAACCACGTGAGCCGTAGATGGCTGCTGCTGAGGCATCCTTCAAAACACTCAGACTTTCAATAATATTCGGGTCGATGTCACTCAAAGAACCGTTGTAAGGAATACCATCCAGTACAACGAGGGGGGAGTTATCGGCACTCAAAGAATTCTCACCACGTATACGCAGAGTTTGGTCTGCTCCCGGTTTTGCATCTCCGGTGGTAACACTCAAGCCTGGAATCTGCCCGGCAAGGCGATCCATCAGGTTACTGCTGTTTATCATGTTCAACTTCTTTTGGTCAACAGATACAATACCTCCGGTCAAGTCGGA
Source organism: Bacteroides sp. GD17 (assembly GCF_038448625.1). Lineage (NCBI taxonomy): Bacteria > Pseudomonadati > Bacteroidota > Bacteroidia > Bacteroidales > Bacteroidaceae > Bacteroides > Bacteroides sp. GD17. The sequence goes on along the minus strand of NZ_JBCEZS010000021.1, from coordinate 36,566 downwards.
CTTGCGTTGTGTACCGTAACCGATTACTACCACTTCGGCCAGTGTTTCGCTGTCTTCTACCAGCTTGATGGTACTTTTGCTTCCGGCTTTTACAATCTGGGTTACAAAACCGATATAAGAAATCTTCAGATTACTTCCAGCCGGTGCACTGATATTGTATTTACCGTCGAGGTCTGTAATTACACCTTGTGTTGTTCCTACTACCATAACATTGGCTCCGATAATCGGTTCACCATTTTCGTCGATTACTGTTCCTGTTACGTTTTGTGTTTGTCCGCTTGCTTGTTTATTCTTTCCGGTATATAGGATAATATGTGTTGCGTCGATTTCGAATTTAATGTTTGTCCCTTTCAGCAGGGTTGTTATTGTCTTGTCGATAGTTTCATTCTTTACCGTCAAGCTTACTTTTTGCTTTACGTCTACTTGTTGCGATTCGTAAAAGAAAGTGTATCCACTTGCTTTCTCCACTTTTGGCATTGCTTCCGATAATGGAATATTCTTGAATTGCAGTGTAATTAGTTTCTCCTTTTTTTGTGCAGAAACCGGTGCACATAAGAGTATCAGTATAAGAATGATGAGTTGCTTTCTTATATTCATAATAATTTAAAATTTAAAGATTAATGTAAGGCTGTTTGTTTATTCAGTTATAAAATTGTGTGTATTTCCATTTCTTTTTCTTGCATAGGCATTTTTATTAGTTATTATTTCATTTTTATTTTGTATCTACAAACGAAATGGTCAACTCATTCTCTTCATTAAAGGTATATTTCATCGGTTGTATGCGTGCCATGATGCGGAGTATTTCATCCAACGGTTCATTACGCAATGTGAACGTATAGAAATATTTATTGGACAATGCGGGGCTCAAATCTATCTTTACCCGATACCACTTGGAGAGGAACTTACAAATTTCTCCCAATGAACGGTTCTTGAATACAATCTGGTTGTTGGCCCACGAGGAGGCAAACTGCACATCATCTTTTTCTACCTTGAGCGTCTGGGTCTTCCGGTTGAAGGTTGCCGTTTCACCGGGTCGGAGAAAACGGTTCTCTGTCTTGGTTTCCAAAGAGACAGAACCTTCTATCAAACTTACTAATGTATTTTCCGAACCGGGAAATGCATCGACGTTGAATTTGGTCCCGTGTACCACGATACGCATGCCTTCTGTCTGCACGATAAAAGGTTTCCTGGCATCGTGTGTCACGTCGAAGTAGGCTTCACCAGTAACATTTACCATACGCTCTTTCCCATTCATCTGGGATTCGTATTGTAAAGCTGTCTCTGTATGCATCCATACTTCGCTGCCATCAGGAAGGAGAACTTTCGACTTACCCGACAAATTGGAGTATAACTGTGGCATAGGTTCCGGTTGTCCGTTAAGGAAACCGATGTAGAATGAACAACCTATAGCAATGGCTATACAAGCAGCTACTGCGTAACGGTACATCCGTTTCAGCTCAAAGCGTTTCTTCGCAGTTTTTTCTTCTTTCTGCTTGGATTCACCGGCGTGTATGCGGTTGACAAGTTCATTCCAATAAAATTCAGTATTTGGCGTATAGTTTTCTACGTTTGCCTGAATTTTCTCCCATAGCAGTTGCAGTTCTTCGAATAGCGCTTCATTATTACTGTTGCGCAACCAAATTTCCAATTGCCGCTCTTCGTCTGCGGAAATTTCCTGTTTCAGCTTAGGAATAATTAAATTCCAAGGAACACTTTTTCTCATGATCATGATAATTTTTTAGGCCTTCGTATATATGACACATCATTGCGGTTTAACCCTTATTCGAAAACTAATTATTTTTTTAGAAATTTCCAAGAACAAATAATATTAGTAACTTTGCCGTTCAAATATTCCTGGTCTAATACGTTTTAAGTATGTCAGCAGAAGACGATATTCTATTATTGAAGTTGATCAAGCAAGATGACGAAAAGGCTTTCAAGCATCTTTTCGACACTTATTTTGTTTCACTTTGCCGCTTCATGTCCCTTTATCTGAAAGACAAGCAGGAAGTGGAAGAAATAGCTCTGACTATTTTTATGAATTTATGGGAGAATAGGGCTACGTTGATACTTAAAATATCATTTAAAGCTTATCTTTTTCAAGCAGCACGCAATCGGTGTCTGAATGCTCTGCGGGATGAAAAAGTTACGGTTCCTGTTGAAGAGTCGGTAAACTGTATCTATGATTTATCTGCTGATACTTCTGTAGAAATGGACGAGTTGAATCAGTTGATCGAAGAGGCTGTTTGTTCGCTTGCCGACAAGTGTCAGCAGGTTTACCGCAAGAGTAGGGAAGAAGGGAAGAGTAATCAGGAAATAGCTGATGAAATGGATATCTCGGTTAAGACAGTAGAAGCTCAGATTACCAAAGCCTTAAAGCATATCAAGAAGTTTTTAGGAGATCAGTATGCTTATTTATTCTGAAGAAAAGGCAACCTATTCATTGCGAATCAGTTGCCTTTACTTATCTTGTTTCAGACTATCTTCTGATAGTTTCTCTTTATAAAGTATCTATGCTATATTTTTTATTTTTGCATTGTGAACGCTTGTTCGCACTGCGCGAATACATATTCAAGCGTTGCGAATATCCGTTCGCGCGCTTTGAATAGAACTTGTTTACTGGAAAAAGACACTTTTCTCTTAGTGCAAAGAACTTTTTTCCTTAACATCGGGGAGTTTATTTATTAATATATGTACCCGTTTAAATGGGGTTCATTTATTTCAGAGTAAAAGTAATCTGCTGCAAGTTATTGCTGCTTCCTCCTACCATGAAAATGAACTCACCCGGTTCTACTTTATAATTCATTTCATTGTCATAAAAGCCTAATGCTTCGTTTGTAATAGGGAAAGTAACGGTTTTACTTTCTCCCGGTTCCATTTGGATCTTTTGAATTCCTTTCAATTCTTTGATAGGCCGGGTAACGGAAGCTACTTTGTCCTGTACATATAACTGTACGATTTCCTCTCCGGTGCGTTGTCCCTGATTGGTTACTTTTACAGAAACCTCTGCATGTATGTCCGGGCTCTTGCCGGGCAAGACATTCAAATCTGAATAGCCGAAGGTTGTATAAGATAAACCATATCCGAAAGGATAAGCAGGTTCGGTGGAATAGTCGATGTAAGATGCCGTGTAAGTTTGCTTTAAACTGGTTGGCCGTCCGGTACTCTTATACTGATAGTAAATTGGGATTTGCCCTACATGTGCCGGAAATGTCATAGGCAGTTTGGCCGATGGATTGTAGGTACCCCATAATACATTGCAGATTGCGTTACCGGCTTCGCTTCCTAACCACCAGGTACATAATACTGCATCTGCTTTTTCTTTTATTTCATTGAAGATGACCGGACGCCCGCACATGACAAGAACCACCACGGGTTTGCCTGTCTTTTTTAATTCCGAGACTAATCTTTGTTGTTCTTCAGGAATAGATATATCTACTTTGGCAGCTTTTTCTCCACTTTGATTGGCTCTTTCACCCACTGCTACAAGGACGATGTCTGAGGTACGGGCTGCTTGAAGGGTCTTCTGCAAATCTGTCATTCGATTACTCTTCAGGTCATAACCGTCGGCGTAGTTTACTTCTAATCCTTTTTGGAGCAATGCATCATATAAAGTAATAATCTTGCTACGGTCTGTTGTTGCGGCCCAAGCTCCTGCCATATCATTTTGGGATTTGGAGAGGCCGCCTATTAGAGCTACAGATTTCACTTGTGATGTTAAAGGAAGTACGGATTGCTTGTTTTCCAGCAATACGATGGAACGCTCTGCCATCCGGAGAGAAGCATTGCGGATTTCTGGTGAATTGAGTATCTTGGCAGAACGTGCCGGATTGCAGTAACGGAAAGGATCTTCAAACAAACCGAGCTCCTGCTTTTTTTCAAGAATACGGCGTACGGCATTGTCTAATGTTTTTTCTTTAACTTTTCCTTCTTGTATGAGTTCTTTCAGGTAGGTTAGATAGCATGTACTTACCATTTCCATGTCAAGACCGGCATTTAGCGCTTTGGCTGCCGCATCTTTCTTGTCGTACGCATAGCGATGATTCACAAGTTCTTCTACGGAATTATAGTCAGATACAACAAAGCCTTTGAATCCCCACTGCTGCTTTAGCAACCGGTTGAGCAGGAAGTCATTGGCTGTAGAAGGTATATTGTTGAAATCATTGAATGCACTCATTACCGTTGCCGCACCGGCTTTTATGGCAGCGTGATAAGTGGGCATATAGAAATTGGCGAATTGTCCTAACGACATATCTACGCTGTTATACTCCTTACCTGCTGTTGGTGCTCCATATCCGGCAAAGTGCTTTATGCAAGCCATAACCGTAGCGGTGTCCGCCAGGTTGTTTCCCTGTATGCCTTTGACACGCGCTTCCGCTACCCGTGAACCGTAATAAGGATCTTCACCGGCACCTTCCATTACGCGTCCCCAACGTGCATCCCAGGAAATGTCTACCATTGGTCCGAAGATCCAATTCAGGCCGTCGGCTGCACTCTCCATAGCATTGTAGCGGGCTGTTTCTTCAATCATCGCCAAATCAAAACTTGCAGCTTCTGCCAGTGGGATAGGGAAGCAGGTACGGTAGCCATGAATTACATCCAAACCGAATATCAAGGGAATGCGTAAACGCGATTGGAGAGCTAACTCTTGAAATCTATGTATTTCTTTAATCCCTGTTACATTCAGCATTGAGCCGATTTTCCCCTGCTTGACATATTCTTCTTTAGGTATGTTTGCACCATCCGGTCCGGTGAAATTCCCTCGATATGTGTACTGCGCCAATTGGCCTATCTTTTCATCTAATGTCATCTGTTTTAGCAGATTGGAAATAAAGTCTTCTTCTGTGACAGTTTGTGATGCGACGTTTATGATTCCAAAACCACATAAACAAAATAATAATGTGATTATTCTTTTCATATTTGGCTGATACTTTTTATAAAGTGATTATTGTTGCCAATGGCAGATTCTCTGAAGAAGGTCCTACCAGTATTTTAAACTCACCTGGTTCTATTATAAACTGATGAGAGCTGATGTCATAGAAAGCGAAAGCTTCTTTAGTTAAAGTTATACTGATATGTTTGGTCTCTCCTCTTTTCAAATAAACTTTTTCATATCCTTTCAGTTCTTTTAGAGGACGTGGAACTGAGGATTGGATATCGCAAACATATACTTGAGCCGTTTCTGCAGCATCCGTTTTTCCGATATTCTTTATATCAAAACTGATTTTGACACAATTCTCTCCAGACTTCTCAACAGTCATGTTGCTGTATGCAAAGTTACTGTACGAAAGTCCGTAACCAAACGGATAAAGAGGTTTCTTGCCTGTTTGGTCGTACCCCCTGTATCCGACAAATATTCCTTCGGCATATTGTACCCGTTTGTGAGGTACATTACGATTATCATAATAACTGTTGAACACCGGATTATCTTCCCATTTCTCTTCGATACTGATCGGTAACTTTCCACTTGGTGATATTTTCCCGGTTATGATTTCTGCTAAAGCTTGTCCTCCCTCTTGTCCTGGATACCATGCCATTATTATGGCTTGAACGTTCTTTCCCCAATTACGGAAGTCAATTCCGCCTCCGGCATTCACTATTACGGTGACGTTGTCGTGAAGTGAGGCTACCTTATTGATGAGGTATTCTTGTCCATGAGACAAAGCAAAGGGGCGGTCGAAGCCTTCTCCTTCCGTACTGCTGTTGAATCCGGCACATATAATCACATTCCGGGCCTGTTTCAAAGAGGCCGTCAAATGTTTTTCATCCATCATACCGGCCCGGAACTTTATAGTAGCTTCACCTACATTGTCGAAATATTCAATGCGAAGTCTGTATACTTCTCCGGTTTTAACCTCCATAAAGGCGCTGCGTGTACTGAACGAATGGTTACCCCAATCACCGGTAATCTGTTTATCGTTGACAAATAGTCTGTAACCGTCGTCACCGGCCAATTGGAATTGAATTGTCCCATTTTTATCTGCCCGATAAGCTCCTGTCCATCGGACGGAAAACTGGTCTGCAGGCATATCGGCAAACGGTGCATCATATTTCCACGAATAATTTATTTGAGGTTCTACAGCTGACAGGAAGAGTGCTCCGCTCAGATTACGGGTCGTATAATATTCACTTTTGAATCCTTGGTGGGTAAACTTGTCATCCGTATAAATCTGATGGGAAATGTCTTTATACAAGGTGCTGTCAGTTAGCAATTCCACCTGCTCGTTTCCTCTTATTTTGCGCATACCGTCATAGACCGATATTACAGAAAAAGGAGTAACGAATCCACTGCCTCCTCCGGTAGGAATTATATCAGCGTTCGGTCCTAATACCAGAGTTTTGCCTTTCCGATAAGGTAATGTCTGATGATTGTTTTTCAATAGTACAACCCCTTCTCTTGCCAGTTTCAATGCCGTTTCCTTGGACTGAGTATCATCCTTAATTGCGGATAAACTATTCTTCGGCATATCGAAACATCCGAAAGCAATCAAAGTTTGAAGAATATGCTGTACCTTGATGTCAATTGTGGCTTCAGTTACAATACCATTCTTTATGGCTGGTATCAACTTTTCTTTTGTCATGAACTTCCCCGTAGGCATTTCCAAGTCCAGCCCTCCATTGGCAGCTCCTACTGTGGAATAGACGGAACTCCAGTCTGACATGAGAATTCCTTTGAATCCCCATTTCTTTCTCAATATATCAATGTTCATCCAAGAATTTTCAGTAGCATGCACACCGTTTACAGGATTGTAGCTATCCATAACGGCACCGACTTGTACTTCTTCTACAGCTTTGCGAAAAGCTGGGAAATAAATTTCCTGTAAAGTGCGCTCATCAACATCCGAACTGACGTTGTGTCTGCTCCATTCCTGGTTGTTTGCAGCAAAATGCTTCACGGTAGCTATCACACCTTCTTCTTGTACGCCTTGTATATATTGACTGGCGACTTCGCTGGTTAAGTAGGGATCTTCTCCAAAATACTCATAATTGCGACCGCATAAAGGTGACCGGTAAATATTAACTCCCGGTCCTAATAAAATACTTACTCCTCGGGCTTTTGCATCCCGCCCGAGACCGCGTCCTAATTCTCTCACTAACTCTTTATTCCATGTTGAAGCGGATAAAATACCACAAGGGTACAACGTACTTTTCGTGTTGTTACGTATTCCCTGAGGTCCGTCAGCCAGTCTGATTTCTGGGATTCCCAGTCGTGGAATAGCTCTGATATAAAATGATCTGGGGCCGGAAATATAATCAATTTTTTCTTCCAAGGTCATTTGTGATACTAGCTCTTTAGCGCGCTGTTCCGCCTGCTTGGTGATGTATATATGCAGATTCAAAGCAGACGAAGAGTTGTTCTCTCCTATTGTCTTCGGTTGTCCATAGCTGCAGATAGTCAATATAGAGAGAATGAATGAAAAAATAATTTTCTGTTTCATAAATTGAATGTTAATCTTTCTGATTCACGATCTTTCTACGGAGCGTTAATCAGTCAGCGTGAATTTTATTTTCTTATCTTTTACTGTTACATAGTATTCGCCGTTTTCAAGGACACGTTCGCCGTTGGCATTTACGAAACTAATGTCACGTATCGGATCAATTTCAAAATAGAATATGTAGGTATCACCGGCCTTAATCAACTGTTTCTCGAAATATTTCAATTCTTTGTTGGGACGGGTAATTGTACTGAAGGGATCTGAAATAAACCAATGAACCACTTCGGCACCATCGCGCTTGCCGGTGTTGGTAACCGGGATTTCCACTATCAGTTTCTCGTCACGTTTAATGGTTTCTTTAGATAGTCTGATGTCACCATAGTTGAAGGTAGTATAGCTTAAACCATATCCGAATTCATACAGTGGAGTAGAGGGAATATCTTGATACTTGCCACTGTGGGGACGTGCTGTTTTGCGTTGGTTGTAATAGATTGGGATTTGTCCGGTAGAGCGTGGAAATGTAATGGATAGCTTGCCCGAAGGATTCACCCGGCCCGATAATACGCCTGTTAATGGCATTCCGCCCGGTACACCCGGTTGCCACATTTCAACGATAGCATCACAAAGAGGTTCTACTTTGGAAAGAGCTAAAGGACGTCCGTTTGATAATACCAATACAATAGGCTTTCCTGCTTTCTTTATTTCAAAAATGAATTTTTCTTGTATGTCAGGCAGTTCGATGATGGAACGTGAGGCATTTTCACCGCTCCACTTCTTTTTCTCGCCCATACAAAGCAGAATGACATCTGCTTTTCGGGCAACAGCCAAAGCTTCACTGAACTTTGATGTATCGTTACCGTCGAAGTCACAGCCATCAGCATAAATCAATTTTGCTTTACCGGCAAATTCAGTGTCCATTGCTTCATTGATGGGGAGGACATCCTCTACGTGTCCGTGACCGCACCAAGAACCTAAAAGTTCAGCGCTATTCTTTACCAAAGGTCCCATAACGGCGATAGTTGGTTTGTTCCCGTTTGCCAGAGGAAGTACATTGTTTTCATTCTTCAGTAGAACGATGCTTTCTTCAGCCAGTTTTTCGGCAGTTGCCAAACTTTGTGGTAATAGAAAACGTTCTTTCTCAGTTGATATCGGGGTATAAGGATTATCGAACAGTCCTAAGCGAAACTTGATGCGGAGGACACGCTTCACTGCATCGTCAATCAGTTCCATGCTTATTTTACCTTCTTCTACCAGTTGTGCCATGTGTTTGTCATAGCAATGTCCCATCATATCCATTTCCAATCCGGAATTGAATGCTAAACGGGCGGCTTCTTTGTGGTTGGCAGCATGTCCCTGATCAATTAGCTGCGGTACGGCTGCCCAGTCGGAAACGACGAAACCGTCGTGCTTCCAACGGTTCTTCAGGATTTCTGTCATTGTATAGTGATTGGCACTTCCGGGTGTGCCACTGATGTCGTTGAATGAACTCATCAAGGTAGCGGCACCGGCCTTTACTCCTGCTTCATAGGGAGGGATGTAAGTATCCCATAATGTTTGATTGGATATTTCGGTATAGACGTAATCACGTCCGGCTTCAGAGGCTCCGTATCCGATGTAATGTTTCAGACAGGCAGCTACTTTCTTGTTGCCGGACAAATCTTCGCCTTGATATCCTTTGACGGATGCGACGCAGAAAACGGCATTGGTATAAGTATCTTCGCCATAACCTTCGGCAACACGTCCCCAACGTCCGTCTCTCGCTACATCAATCATAGGAGAGAAGGTCCAGTCCACTCCGGACATGCGAGCTTCCTGAGCAGCAACGGCACATGCTTGCTCCACTAATTTTGGATTCCAAGAACATGCTTGTGCCAGAGAAATGGGGTAAATAGTGCGGAACCCGTGGATAACATCATATCCGAAAAGGATAGGGATGCCGAGGCGCGATTCTTCCATTGCTTTGTGTTGGGCTTCGTTACGCAGATTGGCGTCTTCGTTAAAGTAGATAAGGGAGCCTAAAGTAGCAGGAATCTTTTTTACTTCTTCGCCAAGGTTGTTTTCATTGTTGTTGCGCCCCAGGGTATACTGATTTAGTTGCAGTATTTTCTCTTCTAAGGTCATTCTGCCCACCAGATCATTCACACGATCTTCAATAGGGGATTTGGCATCTTTGTAGACGGGCTGTTTCTTGTTGGCAGCTATTGCTCCGCTCAGATAGCTACTTAGAAGCAGGCAACTGATAAATGTTAGTTTCTTCATAATATTTATAATTTTATTGTGTTCTCATTTAGTAGGACACATTTTCTATGACCAACTCTTATACTAAGGTTGTTATTTTAAGGAATATAAACAAAATCTTGAATGGTGAAATTAGAGAGATATTATTTGAAAATAGGTTTATCTATCAATGACATAGATGTTTGTTCATTGTTTTTTAGTTCAAATACTACTACTTCATTACTGCCTTCTACCAAAGTGCCGGCCGGTATGGCTAATGTTCTTTCTGCATTTTCCTCCCAATAAGCACCCAGATATTGTTCATTTATCCAAACTTCCCCCATACCCCATCCGGATATGTTAAGGAAAGTGGCTTGGGTAGGATTGTCTATAGAAACATTTCCCTTGTGAAAGCAGGGGATGGATGAACTGTTTTCTGTAAAACTCAGACTGTTTATTGTGCATTCTTTGACATTCAGCGGAGTCATTTTCCAATCTTTCAGTTCTGAATCACCTAAAGTGATGCTGCCATAGATACCTTTTGAGTTGTCGAGAATCTCAGGACCATAAGTAATGCGTCCGATATTCTCAACGTAGATGCTTAGTTTATGTATTCCTGGTGAAAGCTTGGTTGCCAAATCTTTTTTGCTGGCTTTCAAGTAACCTTGTAATTGGTTGTCTATGTAAACTACGGCATAGTCCCGTATGTTCTCGACTGTCAATGTGGGATTTTCTTCTCCCACATTAACGGTCGTTTCATAAAGGGCATAGCCGAAATCCATATCCAGATCATTCATAGGCAGTAATGCATCATCTTCCATGCTTTCTCCATAGATTTGTTCCAGAGGAGCTGTCTGTGACATTTTTATTTCTTGTGCCGATGCCGGTTCGATCAGCAACGATAAAAGTAACCAAATAAAGGATATTCTCATAACATTCCCTCCATTTACTTCTTTAAGAACGATTCAATATAAGATTCACTAACGGAAATCTGTGGGGCGAATTTATCGCTCTTTACGTAGTGGTCGATGCTTTCCAGCAACTGTTGGGTGGCAGGGCGTTTATCGATGTTCTTCTGTGTATCTACAGCCAGTACCAATAGACTGCCGTTTTTTACTTTTGCTTCAAATCCGATGCCCAGTTTTTCGTTATTGTCGTAATGGTCTATTACCTGAATGAAAGGGCGCAATGCTGTCGGAGCATCTCTCATTTCGATGACTTTGGCATTTTCTAAAATATCCCACCACTGCCAGTCGGTATGGTAGGACGTGATGAAGTGGTCGAATACCGGTTGGTCACTGTGTATCAGGCAGCCTATTGTCATTGGTGGCCACTTGAACATTATCGGATTCCAGAAATGGTTGTGGAAAACAGACTTGCGACCTTTTACATTGGACGGTTTGGGACAAAGTACTACTTTTTTGCCATCGGCAAGATACTGTTTTGCTTTTTCATCGAAAACGGTTGTGTAAAGTATCTTGTCGGTCGATTGCATTTGGTTGTTATGACGAGGATATACCCAAATGTCCCAGCTATTCTTGACCAGGGCTGCAGAAAGGTGTACTGTGAGCTTCTGTGGTTCGGTAATGTTGCCCAATGCAAAACTGAAATTGCCTAAAGGAAATACGCCGTTTTTCCCGATGGTCTGTGTCTTTAGTTTTCCGCTTTTCAGAGTCTTGCCTTCACTATCGGTTATGCTCCAGCTGATTTTGGCATTTTTCAGGACAGAAGGACCGTAGTTATAGATTTCAGCCTTTCCCTCGAACACTTCATCATTGTAGAATGCACGTTTGTCAAAACGGAGTAGTGCAACGGTCGGTGCGCAGAATTCGCGCCATTTCTCCGGAGTAATCAGACCTTTAGAATTCCAAAATGGGTCTAGAATACCTACCGGAGCATATCCCTGACCTGTGAAATCGTTTAATGAAAGTAATTGGAAGCCACCTTTCAAGTAAGTACGCAGTTGTGCCTCTATGACGTCTTTGTATTCGATAGCCGTTAGAGCACCGGAAGCGCGGAAAAAGTCGTGTGCTTGGTCGAGCATGTGGTTCTTGTCCAGCAGTTCGCGGAATACCTCAAAATTGCGTGCTTGCACGGGCCCTGTGAAATTCTTTATTTCTTCAAAATTAGGATAGATGCAGCGTTGTCCCGATTCATGCGAAATGATAGGCAAACCTACTCCAAGTTCTTTGTTCTTATCCCAATTTGTGTATGGACGTCCTTCGTAAATAGCCATGTGACCTTTTGTCGTCTGATGGGTGATATAAAACTGATCGGATTTGACGCGCGTACGGGCTGTGGATCCGCTATATAAACGGCGGTTGTCCAACTGGCGGGCTGTGGCAGTTAGCTCCTCAATAAAGTTGAAGTCACCCGTTATTTCGTTACCGTTGCAATAAAGAATGAAAGAAGGATGATTGCCATATTCTTTCAATATGCCGCGTAATTCACGGCGGAAGAAATTCCACCGTTTTTCGTCGGGTTGAGCATCTTTGCCCCACATTGGCATCTCTACTTCCAAATAAACTCCCAACTTGTCGGCCATACGGAAGGCTGCGGCAGGTGGGCACCAGGAATGGAAACGCATGTGGTTCATACCATATTCTTTCAGGATATGGAGTACGCGCTCCCAAGAAGCATCATCCACCGGAGCATAACCGGTTTTGGGGAAGACGGCATTCTCAACGGTACCGCGCAAATGTATAGGCTCGCCGTTAAGGATAATGTGGTCTTCACCGGCTTCTACTTCGCGCATTCCAAAGGTCGTACTTTTGCTGTGTGTGTACGATTCGTTTTCTATTGCTGAAGTCAGTTTGCAATCCAGTGTATAGAGATTGGGATGGAATTCGTTCCATAAACGGATATCTTTGCCTAAAGCCAGTTCTTTTTCTATATATGCGATGGAATCGGTTATTGTTACCGGGATTTCTTGTTGCAGATCATATTTTTCTCCAGTCACGTGGAGAGTAAGTTTGCTTTGGGCTGTTTGCTCCGTATAGTTTCGTATAGCTATCTTTACCTTTATACTTTTGTTGTCGACATCAGGATAGACTTGCATATCGTCCACGTAAACCGGATCGATGGCTACCAGTTTGATTTCTCCCAGCACTCCGTTCCAGTTTATTTGAGTAAATTCGGAATGGGCATGGTCCCATTTATGTGTATCGTATTGGTAGCGGTTGTCGATGCAGAAGGTTATCAACTCTTTCTTCCCCGGATGCAGCCATTGGGTGAGTTCATGGTTGTGGGGAATGCTGATATAATCTATTTTACTGACTTCTTCTTTGCCTACATATACAGAACTGAGCCAATGTGTACGTTCGAAGTAGAGGAATATACGTTTTCCTTTCCAAGATGCCGGTATTTCGATTTCACGCTGATACCACGCTGGCCCCATATATTCATAGATGCGGGTCAAGCGGTCCAGGTGGCGGTAGGGAGATTTATAACCTATTTTATAGTCGTCTGTGATGCCTGGAAGAACAATACTTTCTTGCAGACGATGGCAATAGCGGACATCTAGCGAGCCTCTACGGAAATCCATAACATCAGTTTGGAATGCCCACTCTCCTGACAAATCCATTTCTCTCTTTTCCTGGGCATGTCCACTCCATGCCATAGATGCAAGGAGAAGGGTAGCCGTCCAATGTTTCAATGTCTGTTTCATTTTTCTGCTTTCTTTTGGTTGTAATAATCACGCATGATGTACCATGCTTTTTTGCGTTGCCCCTGATCGGAGACTAATCCTTTACGATTCCATTCACCTCCTTGATTGGGATGGAAACGGAAGGGAGAACGGAAGTCAAAAAGAATCCATGGAGAAGTACCACGCAGGTTGGGGATATGCTTAAACATTTCCAGATTGTTCTTGTAAAGTTCTGCCTGATAGTCTTCACTCCAGGAACTTTTTACTTCTGCATCGCCATGCTTGCCGTAAAGGGCTTCGCCGCCGAATTCGGAGATGAAGAGCGGTTTGCCGGGGGCTACGTTCCAGATAGCCTTGTCCGGAGTTAGCGGCCAGTCATGATACCAGCCCATGTATTTGTTGATGGCTACCATATCCAGAATGTTAATGATAGAGTCATTCATCTCAAAATTTTGGCTTTTGCGATTAAAATGTACCAGGTCAAAAGCTGCTGTAATCAGGCGGGTGGAATCAATATCCAAACAGCATTGTTTCATGTGCTTCAGGAACTCGTTGCGCGGAGCGGAAGTGGCTGTTTCATTGGCAATTCCCCAAAAGGCTACAGAACAGCGATTTTTATCACGCATTACCATTTCTTTAATCATCCGACCTGCTTTCTCCCGGGTAGCATTGTTCTCAAAATCAATGCCTTGCCATATAGGTATCTCTTCCCACAAGAGAAAACCCATTTTTTCTGCCAGACGGACAGTATATTCATTTTGCGGATAGTGTGCCAGGCGGATCATATTGGCTCCTAAATCTTTGGCTTCGGACAGTAGCATTGTGGCATCGGCTTCAGAAAAAGCGCGGCCGCGACGTTGTGGAATTTCTTCATGAAAGCTGATGCTGCGTAGGAAAACAGGTTTGTTGTTCAGGTAGATGTCTTCACCCTTTACGTAAAGGTTGCGAAAACCGATTTGCTCGTTGATCCGATCGTTATCTGAAGTGATGGTTATATCGTACAACTTGGGTACTTCCGGCGACCAACGTTGTAATTTCTTCACCTTAATGGTAGTCTCAGCAATTCCGCTGGCATCGGTGGTCATAGCCTGCTTTATTCCTAATTCGGGAATGGAAATTTGTACATTGATGCCAGCTTTTGCTTCGGATAAAGAGACTTTGGCATGGATCAGATTTGATTGAGTTTTATCCAATTGGATAAAGTGATCCCTTATATAAGTTTGCGGAACGCTGACAAGCATCACATCGCGAGTGATGCCACCGTAGTTCCACCAATCGAAAGACATGGCAGGAATGGCATCTGTAGTACGAGTGTTGTTCACTTCTACAGCCAAGAAATTATCTTTCTCCTTGACACAGTCTGTAATTTCCACCTGAAAAGGGGTGAATCCACCTTCGTGGCAGGTAATTTCTTCTCCATTCAGGTATACCCGGCTACGATAACTTACTGCACCGAAATAGAGGAACAGACGTTTCCCATCAGTTTTAGGTGCATCGAAATATCGTCCGTACCAGACGGTTCCTTCGTAGAATTTCAGTTCGGGCATCTGTGAGTTGAAATCAGAAGGGACATTCAGCGTCAAACCACCCTCGAATGAATATTCGTAGAATTGTTTGTTGTCTTGGGGCTTTCTGTTTTTGTAAACTTGCATTTTACGGCCCAGATTGTACAGGTCTACGATGGCACCCCATTTTCCGTTCAGTAACTGGTAGTCACGTCCATAAACATTGGACAATAAATCTTGTGCTTGTAATTTGCTGCCCAATACTGTCATTATGAGCAGGCAAACAATCGTTAGTTTTCTCATTGAATCTTATTATTTTGATGTTTATTTCACAATTTCATATTTATAAACTACATAGTCATTGATGGTTGGCAATGAAACTTTCAATATTCCTTTTTTACCGATAACGGTAGTCATCGCTTTACCATGTCCCATCAATGGAGTGCATTTTACTGTAACCCCTTCCGATAGCCAGGTTTCAATTTCAGTTGTCTCTATCGGGGTGTTTTCACGATATATAATTAAATAGCCTTTATCTCTTTTTAGCGATTGGAATCCTGTCCATGAACGTCCGGACGGTTCGTCACCTATTGGCAGAATGGTACCTGAATGCATGTCGTACTGGAATTCTTTGTAGACTCCAATCTGTTTTTTCAGTGCTAAAGCTTCTTCCGGCAGATTACTCCCTTCCAACCAGGCAAGCGGTTGCCCGGCTAAGGTTATGGCGAACAGATACTCGAAAGAATAATTGGCGGGGGCAAAGATTTCCCCTTTATATTTTTCTATATTTCTCCATTTGTTTAGAAACTCGATTTGTAGCTTCTCGGCAGGTACATATTTGGAGAGCATCCAGAGATTACGTAATGTCCAGTAAGGATAGTAATTTTGCCAGTCGGTATAGCGATTTTCCAGGAAGATATTTCCATATTCGTTGAACATATGATATCCTCCACGGCGGCTGGCTGTTGCATCCAGATTGAAAATAACTTCCTCGTCCGTTTCTTCCAGAACTTTATCGAATAGACGGCGCAAGTTTGTTTCAGCTTCTTTGGAAGCGATGGTTAGCCCGTCTATTTTGAAGATTTTAATGCCATATTCACGATAGAGATCAATGAGTGCTTGTGCATCCTTTTGCCAATCGGCGAAATGATCCTGTATGCTGGGATTAAACCAGAGGCCTATTTCAATGCCTAATTCTTTGCCACGCTTAATGATGGGATGTAAACCGTGTGGATACTTCTGCGGATCTGGCTTCCAGTAATCCTTATTGTCCCAAATGTTTTTGAAAGATCCATGGGCTACGGCCGAATTTGGACTTTTGCCTACTTGCCAGCCATCGTCGATTTGGAAGTGGGTAACTCCTAACTGAGCTGCGCGTTCCAGTTCTTTCAGGCAGAAGGCTTCATTGACTTTAGAATCCTGGCTGCGATCTCCCCAAGTATTCATCATAATCATCTCATCACGATCGGCATGATAAATGCGTATGTTCTTTTGATATGTACGGAGAGCTTGTAGGCGGCTTAATTCTCCTTCTTTATAGACACCCAATACACAGCTATAAGTTTTGGTCCAATGTTCGGGAGTTACATCTTTTTCAGTAATTCCCAATCCTGTTACTGTGAACTTTCCGAAATCAGTCAGAAATTCTTGTCCTTGATAAGCTAATTGTACCGAAGAACAAGGTGCCTCTTTTAAAAAGAAAATGCCGCAATTATCCTCACCATTATAAGCAAACAGCAGATTGCCGCGATATCCAAGTTTGCGGTAAGAGATAATGTCTTTCTCGGATACCAGATTATTGTGCCAGTCGGTTACATCAGAAAATTCTATACTGCGGGCGTGCCAGTGCTGTCCTTTAAAGTGGAACTGGTCGAGCACGGCAGTCACTTCTTTGGACTTCGTATCTTCGGTAAACTCAATGTTTTTCCGGTCGGCGGTACTGACTTCTCTTCCTCCGAAGATGCTATTGACTGTTCCTTTCAAGTAGGTATCACACGCAATGGCCGGACAATCATCATAAATGCGGTATATACGTTTGATATCCAATTGGTTCAGCTTGAAAGAGATTTCTACTCTTAGATAGGCGGGATATATCTTTGTCGCTTGCACCTGATCTACTTTTATTGTGCTGTTTTGGGCATTAGGCAAATCTGTGGTGATTCTAAAGTCCGGGGTCTGGCTATTGTTCAGCCATAACTGGTTGTTGTCTTTGTTCTTTAGACTGTATGTTATAATATTTCCCTTATTCCAAAGAAATTTACGCTCTATCCGATTGTTTCCGATGGTAAGCGTGTCATTTTGCAGACGTCCATAACAAAGATTCATGAATTGTTGATCGACTATCCAGCTGCTTTTGGAGCCAAAATTTTCAGCATCAATTGGTATGCTGGAAGCAACAATAGACTGGATACTGATTAATGCATGTAAAAATAGTGTAATCTTTTTCATGTCTAGATAATATTGGATTTTTAGTTTTTTTTCTTTGAGAAAAACATGATAAAGGCTAGCTCTAATAAAATATTAGAGCGGCATTAGATTGTATTTTTCAAAAATATTTTTTTGTTTGACTAATATATTACTATTGTATTATTGGGCTCTATTTTGTATTTAATTCCACTTGCACGGCTGGCATATTCCAATACATTATTTAAACTGCTATTTTTTATGATGCCGTGATAAGTATATTGTTTTGCTTTTTCATTTTTGAATATAAACTTGCAATTATACATTCGTGCAAGTATTGTACAAATTTCCTCGAATGATTCGCCATAAAAAGCCAGTTCGTTACTTCTCCAAAGCAGATAGTTTGTATTAGGATGAAGTTCACTCTTTTCAAACTTTCCATTAGTAAGATTGCAGACCAATCGTTCATTCGGTTTCATATATGTTTCATGGCTTCCATTATCTACTTTGACTTTTCCATTTATTAAGATGACGGCGACCGATTTGTCTTTTTTATGAGCAGATACGTTGAAACTTGTGCCTAGCGCCTGCACATTTATACCGTTTGCTCTTACAATAAAAGGTTTTTCTTCGTTCTTGGCAACCTCAAAATAGGCTTCTCCTTCTAATGTGAGGATACGTGTTTTCTTATTATAAGAATTGTCATATATAATTTTGGAATCGGAATTGATATAAACTTTTGTTCCATCAGTTAATATTATATCGGCTTTTTGTCCATTCGAAACTGACATAATAACTGGCGTGTTTTTAAGTTCGTTATTAGAGGCATGATTTGTCCCTATATAATAAGCGCTACTTCCTATGACTAATGCTGCGCATACAACTGCAGCATAGCGTCCTATCCGATATAAGAAACTGTTCTTTATTTTCGGAAAAGTTGTTTCTATAATTGGAGGGGTATCTATCTTGCTCAAAAGTTCAGTCAATATTTCGTCTTGTACAACTTTGTCCATTGTGTTCGGAGCCAATGTCCAGCATTGTTGATAGTATGCAATGAACCTTTGCTTAAAATCCGGTTGCTTTATCCATGATTTTAACAGTGCATCTTCTTCAGGGCTTGTTAATCCGCGAAAGAAACGGTCTAATAACTCAATATGATAGTCTTTTTTTTCCATGTTCTGTAATATATATCCGCAAAGTCGGCAAAACACTCACAGAAAATTGTTATTTAACAATTATTTAAGAAATAGAGGGAGAGAAAAATCATTATGAATTTGCGTAATTCTTCTTTTAGTAGTTTCATTGTGCGATAGAAATGTGCTTCCACAGCACGTTCTGTGAGGCCCAAGCGGGTTGCAATCTCTTTATTTGAGAGTTCTTCTTCTCTTTTTAAATGAAAGATTTTCTGAGAAATGTCCGGCAAGTTTTGCAAAAGCAGTTCTATCTGTTTTTCAAGCAAAGAAACATCCATATTTATGGCGTCTTCTTCAAAGGGCTCTACTTCTGTATTCAATTTGTTTTCAACAAATTTATTATGTAATAGTAACCGCTCGGTTTCTTTGTATACCATATTGCGAGCAATAGTATATAGGTAAGCTGTGAAGCTCTTTTCTGAATCCAGATTATTACGCTTCTCCCATATTGTTAAGAAACAGCTTTGGGTGATGTCTTTAGCTGTAGATTTGTCGTACACGAGGAGTACGATGGAGTTATATAATTTTGCACTGTATTTTTCATACAGTGCTTCAAAAGCAAATTTATTGCCTTCTTTTAACTTGGTTACTAATAGAGCATCACTATCTTTCTGCATGTTAATTATCTTACGTCCACTCCCCACATCATCTTATTGCGCAATGTATCGAAAAATACATGATTGAAACGCTTCACCACCTTTATACTATAGTCGGCCCGCGAGATGTGCAGGCGGGTCGTCTCTTTGCACGACTCGCTCCGTCCGTCGATGGCAACCAGGAAGCTATGGCTGCGGCTTTCTACATCGAGCGTCACTTCCCAATCGTCGCAAATCACGATAGGGCGGACGTTCAGGCTGTGAGGAGCCACCGGGGTGATGGCTATTGTTTTGCTATGGGGCACGATGACCGGTCCGCCCACGCTGAGCGAGTAGGCCGTAGAACCGGTAGGCGTGGCAATCACCAGCCCGTCTGCCTGATAAGTCGTGAGGTGTGCACCGTTGATGGCTGTGTGGATGCTTATCATCGACGAGCTGTCGCGCTTCAGCACGGCTATCTCGTTGAGTGCGTAGGGCGACTGCATCAACTTCTCGTCATCGCACCTCAATTGCAATACGCTGCGCTCTTCCACCTTATAATGATTATTGTAGATTTCATCGAAGGTTTCCTCCATCTCTTCCGGCGAAATGTCCGCCAGGAATCCCAGGCGGCCGGTATTGATGCCGAGAATCGGAATATCCTTCTTTCCCACACGGCTCGCCGCCCTCAGAAAGGTGCCGTCGCCACCGATGCTGATAACCATGTCGGCCGAAAAGTCGTCTCCATCAAACAATTCGGCGGCAGGTATGTTTAATTTTAAGTCGGCAGTGAGGAAATGATAGAATTCCCGGCAGACGCAGATCTGGGCATGATGTTGCCCGAGCAACCGGAAGAGGTTCTCTGCATGCGAGGATTTCTTGGCTTGATAAGTATTTCCGAATATGGCAAATTTCATAGTCAATTCTGTTGTTATGCCGTGCAAATATGCTATTTTTTTCTTAGAATGCTGCCAATATATCACGATTATTTGTACTTTTGCCCCAAACTATAAACCAAATTATGACGAGATTAAGCGTAAACATAAACAAGATAGCAACGCTGCGCAATGCCCGTGGAGGCGATGTGCCGAATGTTGTAAAGGTAGCGTTGGATTGTGAAAGCTTTGGTGCTGACGGAATTACGGTGCATCCACGCCCCGATGAGCGGCATATCCGCCGCAAGGATGTGTATGATTTGCGTCCCCTGCTACGCACCGAATTTAATATAGAAGGATATCCGGCACCGGAATTCATTGATTTGGTTCTGAAAGTGAAGCCCCACCAGGTTACACTGGTGCCCGACAGCCCTACACAGCTAACTTCGAACGCCGGTTGGGATACCAAAATCAACTTAGACTTTTTGTGCGAAGTTTTGGATGAGTTCAGCCATGCAGGCATCCGTACTTCCGTATTCGTTTCTGCCGATGCTGAAATGATAGAGTATGCCGCCAAAGCCGGTGCCGACCGCGTGGAGCTTTATACCGAACCCTATGCTACTGCCTATCCGAAAGGAAGAGAAGCAGCAGTAGCTCCTTTTGTAGAAGCTGCCAAGGTGGCCCGCAGTTTGGGGTTGGGTGTGAATGCCGGTCATGACCTGAGCTTGACGAACCTGAATTATTTTTATCAAAACATCCCGTGGGTGGACGAAGTGTCCATTGGCCATGCACTGATCAGCGATGCGCTGTACCTGGGACTGGAACGTACCATTCACGAATATAAAAATTGTCTCCGCTAATGAATGCAATGATGTTATTGGCCCAAGTGGCCCCGGCACTGACTGATTCTATTGCAGGTGCTAATCCGGTATTGACTCCGCTCGGTGCTCACGACGAAATGAACTTATGGAGTATGGCCATCAAGGGTGGCTGGATTATGATAGTCCTCGGCCTCCTGTCCGTACTTTGTTTTTATATCCTGTTCGAACGCAATTATGTGATTCGTAAGGCGGGCAAGGAAGACCCGATGTTCATGGATAAGATTAAGGATTATATCCTGGCCGGAGAAATAAAAGCTGCCATCTCTTATTGCCGCAGCGTGAACACGCCGTCGGCTCGTATGATTGAGAAAGGTATCAGTCGCCTGGGACGTCCGGTCAATGATGTGCAGGCAGCCATCGAGAATGTGGGCAACATAGAAGTGGCAAAGCTTGAAAAGGGGCTGACGATTATGGCTACCATCTCGGGTGGTGCGCCCATGATTGGCTTCCTCGGCACGGTGACGGGTATGGTACGTGCTTTTTTTGAGATGGCAAATGCAGGCAACAATATCGATATTACACTGCTTTCCGGTGGTATTTACGAAGCAATGATTACTACTGTGGGCGGTCTGATTGTAGGTATCATTGCCATGTTTGCCTATAACTACCTGGTGACACTGGTAGACGGAGTAGTCAATAAGATGGAGGCCAAGACAATGGCGTTCATGGATTTACTGAATGAACCATGCTAAAACGTAGAGCTAAAATATCACCCAATTTCAGTATGGCGTCCATGACGGATGTCATCTTCTTGCTGCTGATATTCTTTATGATTACCTCTACGGTAGTATCGCCCAATGCTATCAAGGTACTGCTGCCGCAGGGTAAACAACAGACATCTGCCAAACCGTTGACCAGGGTCATTATCGATAAAGACCTGAACTTCTATGCGGCTTTCGGTAATGATAAGGAGCAATTGCTGACGTTGGAGGAACTGCCTTCCTTCCTGCAATCGTGTGCAGAGAAGGAACCTGAAATGTATGTCGCTTTGTATGCTGACGAAACAGTGCCTTACCGGGAAATTGTGAAGGTACTGAATATTGCAAACGAGAATAAATTTAAGATGGTGCTGGCCACGCGCCCACCGGAAGATTAAATTGTACATTGTCAAATTGTAAATGCAATGGTGAATCAGAAGAAAGAAGGAAGATATATAGGTATAGTGGGTGCGCTCCTGGTGCATGCCGCTATTATAGCCCTTTTGATACTGGTAGGATTTACCCTGCCGGAACCTTCTGAGGAAGATGGTATTCCTGTCATGCTGGGAGAAGTGCCTGATGCATTGGGTGCTGCCGATCCTTCTTTGGTGAAGGTAGACGTGATGCCGGAAGAAGTGGCGCCCCCAGCTCCACAACCGCAAGAGACCGTTGAGCAAGAGATTATCACGCAGGAAACGGAAGAAACCGTTGCTATAAAACCCAAAGCCGAGCCAAAGAAAAAAGAACTGGTGAAGAAGCCGGAAAAGACGGAAGCGGAAAAAGCCGAAGAAGCTCGTAAACTGGCGGAAGCAAAAGCCGAGCGGGAACGCAAAGAGGCTGAAGCGAGAGCTGAACGGGAGCGCAAAGCTGCTGAGGAAGCTGCCCGCAAGCGGGTTGCAGGAGCTTTTGGCAAAGGGGCGCAGATGGGTGATAAAGGAGATACGAAAGGTGAGGGCATTCAAGGTAGTCCCACGGGTAATGCTGCGACCGGAGCTACTACGGGAACGGGAGGCTACGGAACCTTTAACCTGGGCGGCCGTTCTATCGGTGAAGGCGGATTGCCGCGTCCGGTATATAACGTGCAGGACGAGGGCAGGGTAGTAGTGACAATTACCGTAAACCCGGCAGGACATGTAATAGCAACCAGTATCAACCGCCAGACGAATACCGTGAACCCCGCTTTACGGAAAGCAGCGGAAGATGCAGCCAGGAAAGCCCGTTTCAATGCAGTAAGTGGATTGAATAACCAGACGGGAACAATAACGTATTATTTTAATCTGAAATAAGAGGAGGAACAATTATGGGTACAGTTTATGTTTTTTTTGCTGACGGATTCGAAGAAGTAGAAGCATTTACTTCTGTAGATGTAATGAGACGTGCCGGATTAAACGTGGAGATGATAACGGTGACCCCTGATGAAATCGTAACGGGGGCGCATGACGTGCCGGTTCTGTGTGATAAGAATGTCGTGAACTGTGATTTTTATGATGCAGAGCTTATCTTGCTTCCGGGTGGAATGCCGGGCGCTGCTACGTTGGAGAAATGTGGCGAACTGCGTAATCTTGTGTTGCGTTTTGCTCAAGAGAACAAACCTATTGCAGCTATTTGTGCCGCTCCTATGGTGCTGGGCAAGCTGGGATTGCTGAAGGGCAAAAAGGCTACTTGCTATCCGGGCTTTGAGCAATATCTTGAAGGTGCTGAGTGCACGGGTGCTCCGGTAGAAAGAGATGGCAATATCATTACGGGAAAAGGACCGGGTGCCGCCATGGAGTTTGCATTGGCAATTGTAGACCTTATGCTGGGCAAGGAAAAAGTGCAGGAACTGAAAGAGGCGATGTGCGTTGAATGATTTAATCTGAATGGTACAATACGCTCTGATAGTTGCCGGGGGTAAAGGGCTGCGCATGGGAACCGATCTTCCCAAACAATTTCTTCCGATAGGAGGAAAGCCTGTATTGATGCGCACTTTGGAAGCTTTTTATACCTACAATCCTGAGATACAAATTATATTAGTACTTCCGCACAGTCAGCAATCTTACTGGTTGCAATTGTGTCGGGAGTATTGTTTTTCATTGCCTCATGTCATTGCAGATGGAGGAGAGACTCGTTTTCATTCCGTGAAGAACGGATTGGCTTTTGTAAATACTCCCGGTGTGGTAGGTGTACACGATGGGGTCCGTCCGTTTGTGTCGCAGGAAGTGATTGCTCGTTGTTATAGTTTGGCTGCGGAGAAGAAAGCGGTTATTCCGGTGATCGATATTGTGGAAACGGTTCGGCATCTGGAAGGAGAAGGCAGCATGACTGTCAGCCGGGATGACTATAAACTGGTGCAGACTCCCCAGGTATTTGATGTCGGCCTATTGAAAGAAGCATATAACCAATCCTATACTTCTCATTTTACAGACGATGCTTCTGTTGTGGAAGCATTCGGTACGCCGGTCTTTCTGACGGCAGGTAACCGGGAAAATATAAAGATAACCACTCCTTTTGATTTAAAAATAGCCACAGCTCTTATAGATTCATGTTCGATTTAGCCACGCGTGACATAAAATATCTGTCGGGCGTCGGGCCACAGCGTGCTTCGGTGCTCAATAAGGAATTGGGCATCTATTCCTTGCACGATTTACTGTATTATTTCCCTTATAAATATGTAGACCGCAGCCGTATCTATTATGTCCAGGAGATTGATGGTACGATGCCTTATATTCAGTTGAAAGGTGAGATACTGAGTTTCGAAACAGCCGGCGAAGGCCGCCAGCGCAGACTGATTGCCCACTTTTCGGATGGTACGGGAGTAGTGGATCTGGTGTGGTTTCAAGGCATCAAGTATCTGATAGGGAAATATAAAGTACATCAGGAGTACGTCGTATTCGGTAAACCCAGTGTTTTTAACGGAAGGATCAATATCGCTCATCCGGATATAGATTCGGCATCGGAACTGAAATTGTCTTCCATGGGATTGCAGCCTTATTACAATACCACGGAGAAGATGAAACGCAGCTCCCTCAATTCGCATGCGATTGAGAAGATGATGAATACAGTGGTACAGCAACTGCGCGAACCCTTGCCCGAAACTCTTTCGGCCGCCATACTTGCCGAATATCATCTGATACCGCTGACCGAGGCTCTGATCAATATTCATTTTCCGACTAATGCCGATTTGCTGCGTAGGGCGCAATACCGGCTCAAGTTTGAAGAACTCTTCTACGTCCAGCTGAACATACTGCGCTATGCGAAAGATCGTCAGCGGAAATATCGTGGATATATATTCGAGAAAGTAGGGGAGGTATTCAATACTTTCTACTCCCGCAATCTCCCTTTTGAACTGACCAATGCCCAGAAGCGTGTCTTGAAGGAGATTCGCCGGGATGTGGGTTCGGGAAAACAGATGAACCGTCTGTTGCAGGGGGATGTCGGAAGCGGGAAGACGCTGGTGGCATTGATGAGTATGCTGATGGCGCTCGACAATGGTTTCCAGGCTTGCATGATGGCTCCTACCGAAATCTTGGCAAACCAGCACTACGAAACCGTTTGCGAATTACTGTATGGTATGGATGTCCGTGTGGAACTACTGACCGGCTCTATCAGAGGCAAGCGGCGTGAGGCAATTCTTTCGGGGCTGCTGACGGGAGATATACATATTTTGATAGGTACGCATGCCGTTATTGAAGATACGGTGAATTTTGCTTCGCTCGGTCTGGTGGTGATCGATGAGCAGCATCGTTTCGGAGTGGCCCAGCGTGCCCGTTTGTGGACGAAGAATGTGCAGCCTCCTCATGTATTGGTGATGACGGCTACCCCGATACCGCGTACATTGGCGATGACATTGTATGGCGACCTGGACGTGTCGGTCATTGACGAACTGCCTCCGGGGCGCAAGCCGATTGTCACTCTGCATCAGTTCGACAATCGCCGGACCAGTCTGTACCAGTCTATGCACAAGCAGATAGAAGAAGGCAGGCAGGTTTATATCGTTTATCCGTTGATTAAAGAGAGCGAGAAGATTGACCTGAAAAATCTGGAAGAAGGTTATTTGCATATCTGTGAGGAGTTTCCCGAATGCAAAGTCTGCAAAGTACATGGAAAAATGAAACCTGCCGAGAAGGATGCACAGATGCAGCTGTTTGTGTCCGGCGAGGCGCAGATAATGGTGGCCACTACGGTGATTGAAGTCGGAGTGAACGTTCCGAATGCTTCGGTAATGGTGATAGAGAATGCCGAGCGCTTCGGACTGTCCCAGCTCCATCAGCTCCGTGGACGTGTAGGACGTGGGGCCGATCAGTCTTATTGTATTCTGGTGACAGGTTATAAATTGGCGGAAGACACACGAAAGCGTTTGGAAATAATGGTGCGTACGAACGATGGCTTTGAAATAGCGGAAGCCGATTTGAAACTTCGTGGTCCCGGTGACTTGGAAGGGACACAGCAGAGCGGCATTGCTTTTGATTTGAAAATTGCCGATATAGCCCGCGACGGGCAATTGTTGCAGTATGTTCGTGGGATCGCTCAAGGAGTGGTAGATGCCGATCCTAATGGCGTGCTTTCTGAGAATGAAGTCTTATGGAGACAGTTGAAATTGTTGAGGAAAACGAATGTTAACTGGGCCGCTATCAGCTAAAAAACGGTTAAACATACGCTTTATTTACGTTTTATGTTGTAAAACATGTATCTGCGTAATTCCCCTGTTTATAAAGGTTTAAAGGCTATTATCGGTATTCCCTTATTGTCCGGCATCGAAAAAATAGTTAATAACCGATGTTGTTTTTCGAAGAGAAGTGTTACCTTTGGGAGAATTTTTAAAAATGAATCTGGATATTCGCGTAAAACAAGAGGTGCTTGATTTGCCGGAATGCTTGCAACGGATATCAAAATGAATGACGAAACGGATGAATTTTAATTGGATTAAAACGGTTTTATTAGCTGCAACGGCAATGGTTAGCTTGAATTCTTTCTCGCAGGACCTGATTGCCCGCCAAGCTCCCATCGACAGAAAACTTAAAAGTGTAGATTCACTGGCTTTACAGAAACAGATACGTGCAGAACAAGCTTTGTATCCGGGGTTGGATTTGTACCCCAACTGGAATAATGAATTCGTGCAAGCTTATGGTGACGCAATCGTCCCCGAGAGCTATACATTCGATTTGACCGGTTTCTGTATGCCCACTACGCATAATAAAATTACCGATGTATTCGGTTATCGCCCCCGAAGAAGAAGAGCACACTATGGCTTGGATATCAAGGTGTATGTAGGAGATACCATCCGCGCAGCTTTTGATGGAAAAGTACGTGTCGTTAAAAATCAGGGACGTCGTGGATATGGTAAATATGTTGTTATTCGTCATGATAACGGATTGGAAACCGTCTACGGTCACTTGTCCAAGCAATTGGTGGATGTCAACGAATTGGTAAGAGCCGGTGATCCTATCGCATTAGGAGGCAATACCGGACGTTCTACCGGTTCACATCTCCATTTCGAAACCCGTTTCTTGGGAATTCCTATCAATCCCGCACTCATGTTCGATTTTGAAAAGCAAGATATTGTTGCTGATGCTTATACTTTCACTAAGACAAAAGGTTCTTCCGGTACGGCACGTAGCATGGCATCGGGCGAGGGCTTGTTCTATAAAGTGAAGAAAGGCGATACATTAGGTCGAATTGCAGCCCGTCAGGGAGTGAGCATAGATAAACTTTGCAAGCTGAACCGTATAACGCGTAAAACCATTTTGCGTCCGGGACAAGTATTGCGCTGTTCATAAAACGTAAACAATCTCTATAGAGGAGGGCACTTTAATATAATTTAGAGTGCCCTCTTTTTCTTTTTTCTTTAAATATTCCTACCTTTGTACCCAATTTGTAAGGAAATGAAAGATACCAAGCAACAATTTGAACACGTCATTGCTATCTGCCGTGATTTGTTCTCCAAGAAACTTCATGATTACGGTCCGGCGTGGCGTATTCTCCGTCCGTCTTCCGTGACCGATCAGATATTTATCAAAGCCAATCGTATCAGAAGCATTGAGACTAAAGGGGTAACTCTGGTGGACGAAGGTATTCGTTCCGAGTTTATCGCTATAGTCAATTATGGTATTATCGGATTGATACAATTGGAGCTGGGATATGCTGAGGCCGCTGATATGACAAATGAAGAAGCTTTGGCACTGTACGATAAGTATGCCAAGACCTCCCTGGAGTTGATGCTCGCTAAAAATCACGATTACGATGAAGCTTGGCGCAGCATGCGCATCAGCTCTTATACCGATTTGATATTGATGAAAATCTACCGGACCAAGCAGATCGAGAGCCTGGCCGGACAAACTCTGGTTTCAGAAGGCATTGATGCCAACTATATGGATATGATTAACTATTCCGTATTTGGTTTGATTAAGATTGAATTTGGAGACTGATAAGAAACATATCGTCGAAAGAGTGTGGGTGAATGCCTGCCGCTTTTTGCTGGGAGCCTTATTCATTTTCTCCGGCTTTGTGAAGGCGGTCGATCCGTTGGGCTCTTTCTATAAGATTCAGGATTACCTGACGGCTTTCGGCATAATATCCTGGTTTCCGTCTTATCTGCCGTTATTCTTTGGCAT
Organism: Bacteroides sp. GD17; assembly: GCF_038448625.1. Classification (NCBI taxonomy): domain Bacteria; kingdom Pseudomonadati; phylum Bacteroidota; class Bacteroidia; order Bacteroidales; family Bacteroidaceae; genus Bacteroides; species Bacteroides sp. GD17. The sequence goes on along the minus strand of NZ_JBCEZS010000021.1, from coordinate 8,547 downwards.
AGCGTTGTCTGCTGTGGAATTTTGTGTGGGTGTTTTCTTGTTGTTGGGCATACGCCGCAAGGTAGCATCTACTCTGGCTCTGTTGCTGATGATTGTAATGACGCCGCTGACACTTTATCTGGCCTTGGCAAATCCGGTTTCCGATTGCGGCTGCTTCGGTGATGCCTGGGTGCTGACCAACTGGCAGACTTTCGGCAAGAATATAGTATTGTTGATTGCAGCGGTATCGGTCTTTAAATGGCCGGACTTGATACTGCGCTTCATTACTCCTAAGATGGAATGGATGATTTCCATGTATACATTCTTGTTTGTGTTTGCACTTTCGTTTTATTGCCTGGGGGATTTGCCGATCCTTGATTTCCGCCCTTATAAAATAGGAACGAATATCAAAGCGGGTATGGAGATTCCGGAAAATGCCAAGCCAAGTGTATTCGAAAGTCGCTTTGTATTGGAGAAAGATGGTAAACGGCAAGAATTTACATTGGAGAATTATCCGGATAGTACGTGGACATTTGTCGAAGCACGTACGGTGTTAAAAGAAAAAGGATATGAACCTTCCATCCATGACTTTTCAATGATGAGCCTGGATAGTGGAGATGACATAACAGACAGTGTGCTGTCGGATAAGGGATATACGTTTCTGCTGGTTGCCCATCGCATTGAAGAGGCAGATGACAGCAATATCGACCTTATCAATGAGATCTATGACTATAGTACGGAATATGGCTATGGTTTTTATGCTTTGACGTCATCTTCCGAAGATGAAATTGAATTATGGCGTGATAAGACTGGGGCGGAATATCCTTTCTGCCAGATGGATGATATTACGCTCAAAACCATTATCCGTTCCAATCCCGGCTTGTTGCTGATAAAGGAAGGAACGATATTGAATAAATGGAGCGACAGCCGGTTGCCGGATGAATATGTGCTGACTGACAGCTTGGATAAATTGGAACTGGGACAACAGAAACAGGTAAGCGATGTGAATACCATCGGCTATGTATTGCTGTGGTTCATCCTTCCGCTGATGCTGGTGATTGGAGTCGATATCCTGGTTGTGAAGCGAAGAGGAAAATATATTAACCCTTTTAATAATAAAACAAAATGAGAAAGAACATTGTTGCAGGAAACTGGAAAATGAACAAAACCCTCCAGGAGGGTATTGCTCTTGCAAAAGAACTGAATGAAGCTTTGGCTAACGAAAAGCCTAATTGTGATGTAATTATCTGTACTCCGTTTATCCACTTGGCATCTGTTACTCCTTTGGTAGATGCTGCCAAGATTGGTGTTGGTGCAGAAAACTGTGCAGACAAGGAATCGGGTGCATATACCGGTGAAGTTTCGGCTGCTATGGTTGCATCTACAGGTGCTAAGTATGTTATCCTGGGTCACTCAGAACGTCGTGCTTACTATGGTGAAACAGTTGAAATCCTGGAAGAAAAAGTAAAATTGGCTTTGGCTAACGGCTTGACTCCGATCTTCTGTATCGGTGAGGTGCTGGAAGAACGCGAAGCAGAAAAGCAGAATGAAGTAGTTGCTGCTCAGCTGGCTTCTGTATTCTCTCTGTCTGCTGAGGATTTCTCAAAGATCGTTCTGGCATACGAGCCGGTTTGGGCTATCGGTACCGGTAAGACCGCTTCTCCGGCACAAGCTCAGGAAATTCATGCTTTCATCCGCTCTACAGTTGCTGATAAGTACGGAAAAGAAATTGCTGATAACTGCTCTATCCTTTACGGTGGTAGCTGCAAGCCTTCTAACGCGAAGGAACTGTTTGCCAACCCGGATGTTGACGGCGGTTTGATCGGTGGTGCTGCTTTGAAGGTTTCTGACTTCAAGGGTATTATCGACGCTTTTAATTAATGGATAATTGATAATGGATAGTTGAGAGTTGATATCAATTATCCATTATCTCCACTATTCATTATCCACTATCCATTATCAATTGTCAATTATCAATTATCAATTATGAAGAAGCTTGGTTTACTTTTAGTTGCATGCTTTGCTTTTGCAACCCTTTCTGTAGCGCAGAATAATATTGTAAAGAGCCTGGAACGTAACGTACCGGGACAAGGCAAGGTGACCATCCATCAAGATGCCCGTATTGCGGCATTAATCGGTTCGGAGTATATCCCCACCAGTACAGAAGATCGGAAAGTGATTAAGAGCTCGGGCTACCGCGTACAGGTTTATGCGGGAAATAATACCCGCCAGGCCAAGAATGAAGCCTTTTCTGTGGCTTCCCGCATTAAGGAATATTTTCCGGATCTTGCTGTTTATACTTTTTTCGATCTTCCCCGTTGGCTGTGCCGTGTAGGAGATTACCGTAGTATTGAAGAAGCGGATGCAATGATGCGTCAGTTGCGTGCTACCGGTGTATTCAAAGAAGTTTCGATTGTAAAAGAGCAGATAAACATTCCCTTATAAAAATCAATCATGTTAGGAAAAGAAGAAATTGTATCTCCCGCATTGGATGAACTGAAAGAACACTATCACAAGATTCTTACTCTATTGGGCGAAAATGCCGAACGCGAAGGTTTGCTGAAGACACCGGAACGGGTGGCAAAGGCTATGTTGTCATTGACAAAAGGGTATTATATGGACCCGCACGAAGTGCTCCGTTCTGCCAAATTTCAGGAAGAATACAGTCAGATGGTAATTGTGAAAGACATTGATTTCTTCTCTCTTTGTGAACATCACATGCTTCCGTTCTACGGAAAGGCTCATGTGGCATATATTCCTAATGGTTACATCACCGGGCTGAGTAAAATAGCCCGCGTAGTCGATATTTTCTCCCATCGCCTGCAAGTGCAGGAGCGCATGACACTGCAAATCAAAGAGTGCATTCAGGAAACCTTGAACCCATTAGGCGTAATGGTAGTGGTAGAGGCCAAGCACATGTGTATGCAGATGCGAGGCGTTGAAAAACAGAACTCCATTACAACAACTTCCGACTTTACCGGGGCCTTCAATCAGGCCAAGACGAGGGAGGAATTTATGAATCTTATCAGGCATAATTCATAACGGAGAGTATTTAAATAAAAAAGCTGTACTGAAATCTAATATGTAGATTATTACAGTACAGCTTTAATTATTATGAAAGCAACCCGATCTGCTTCCTACTCGGTAATACAAATCGCCACACGATTTTCTTCATTCTTAGAGAACGGTTGTACCTTATCTCCCTTGAAGTCAACGGTTATTCTATCAGCAGCAATGCCTTTTGCTTTTAAAGCCTTCTCAACAGCCAATGCGCGCTCTTTTGACAATCGCTGATTGATGGAAGCTGTACCGGTTGCAGCGTCTGCATATCCGCAAATGGAGACTTTCACTTCCTCATTCTTTTGCAGGAATGCTACCAAATCAGCTATTTTGTTCTCTTCAGAAGAACGTATTACAGCAGAGTTAATCTTGAAGAAGATATTCTCAGTCAGCGGTTTTACTTCCTCTTTTTTCTCTTCTACCGGGGCAGGAGTAACAACCGGTGCCGGTTCCTGCTTAACTTCTACTACTGTTTCCACAGGAGTTGGGGCTATATCATAAGAGACGACAGGTTTAGGCTTTTTGCCACTCTTCCCGAACTTAAAGGTAAAACCAGCCAATGCATTAAGCTGCCAGTCGGCATTGTCGGCCTTTTTGGAGTTAAACTTATCCGAAAGAACATTGGCATTCACCTCAAGATTGAAGAATACATGGTTGCTCAGACGCAAGTTGGCACCCAATCCTCCGCGGCCGGCTACAAAGACTTTTTTACCACTCCAGAGATATTGCATGTGGTATCCTGCTTCATCCAATGCAACGGCGTCGTCATTATTGAATCCACCGGCAACTCCTACTCCTAAAAACATATAGGCGTTAAAGAAACGTTTCGGATTATAATGGCAGAGCAAGTTGCTCAAATCAAGTGTAGCATCCACATTTCCTTGCAGGTAGTTAAATTTATATGAGTCGGGGAGTATAACCCATTTGCCTTTTGCCTGCCAACCACTCACGCCTGCACGTATCCCCCACAAAGGGTTAAACTTATATCCGACCGAAAGAGCTGCTGTAGGAGATATCAGGTCTTTAAAACTGGCTTCCCCAACAGTTTGGGCTGCACCTGCTTGTACTTGCATATACCAATGAGGTTTAAATGCTGTTTTACCTTCTTCTGTTACTTGTCCGGAAGACTGAGTATTTTGTGCCGATACGGCTAAAGTGCTCAGGCTTATAGCCACGAGCATAAGATTTCTTTTTAATTGCATATTCATCTGTTTTTATTTTTTATGGTTCGCTTAATTAATCATTATTTGTTAGATTTATATTAAACAACAAAAAACAGTGGGTTTTGTTTGCCTCATTCTATCTATACTTATTTCCTTCTTTATCTTTTACTCTTCCTTTCTTTATATTACCAAAATCCCTGCTTTTGATGGTAAAGTTTGAAAACTCATGCCTTCCAATAGTAGTAATTTGAAATATGGATTAATTGGTTTTGGGAACTGTCAAATGCCATTTCCCATCTATGTGAACTGGAACGAACATAAATCCTATGGTATTAGGTGTTTTGTCATTCTGGTCTTTATGAGGAAAAAACTCTATTTTGTATTTTATGACATTATTCGTCTCAGAAGCAAAATTATAGCCGTCCAAGTCATACTGTAATACAGGAAACATTCTAAATTTGCCATTTAATTGTTGCTTTTGTTCCTCCGAAATTGGAACAAGTTTATTCTCTGTCATAGAGTACATCATTTGTAAAGCCTCTTCCACATGATTACCTTTCAAAAGGTCCATGCATTGAGCTGCCAAATTCAGTACAGTAGTAGTATCCGCTGCTGTCAATGTATTGACAAAACTCTCCTGCTTACTTGTTTTAATAGCCTCTTTATTGTTACAAGAGGTTATAGTGTGAACAAGCCCCAAACAGAACAATATATTAAATAAAGATTTTATTTTTATCATAACAATCTTATATTAAAAAGGAGGGGTGTGGATAACCCAACACTCCCTCCTTCCTCTTTAAAGGTATACGTTATTAACGTTTACTCAAATTAGTTACCCATTGTATTTACAACGTCACAGTCAATAGATGTATTGATTACACCCCATTCATATTCTATTGCAATAGGAATGCGAACCTTAAATTCTTTTACATTATTACCGTTGTTTTCATACTTGATTTGACCTAATGCTTTCTTAACTGCATTGAATGTAGCCTGTGTGCCTTGCGCAGCAGTATTGTAGGCAGATAAGTCAAATGTAGTTTTTGAAACAAATGGATTGTATACGAACAAACCTGATGCATCTTTCTTTCCAAGATAAGAAACTTCATTACCGTTTCCATCGATATGAGAGAATTGGATTTGCTTAGTCACATCAACCAGTTTGGTTGTACCCAATGTGCCGCTACTCATTGTAGTGGTGATGCCTGTAACATTAACCGTAACTCCTTTCACATCATAGTAAGCAAACAACCATGCATTTTTATAGTCAATCGGTGATTTGCTGAAGTCGATAAACTTGGCATTTCTCCAATCTTCGAAGTCCAATATGTTAGCGATATCGATGGTAGAACCATTGGCTTCAGCATCAGTGAACTTTCCGTTTTTGCGGTCAGTTGCGTCGATAGGACGTTGGAAGCGTGCATTGAAACGATATTTATCATCTAAAGTAATATCACAACCTTCATTGAAAGCGCGGATACCAACTATCGGCGAATAAGCGTTCTTTGCGTCATCATGAGTCCATGCATTCAATAATAATTTTGCTACATCATTTGCTACAGGAGCATCGGCATTTGCATATCTAACGCAACCAAGGGCAGTCTGTGAAGTCTGGTCAACAGTTGCAATTACCTCTCTTACATTACCTTTCTTTGCATACAAAGTAGTAGGATACGGGTTAGTAGCCTTGGTTCCATCAAGGTCATATTCATAACCACTGTCACCAATCTTTGCTCCGTCATTTTCCCAAGCGAAGAAATACCAATAAGAAATATATCCAGCCTTAGCCCAGTCATTTGCGAAGATAGGTTTACCTGTATGAGTGTCATTTGCATTATTAGTCAAAGTGAACTTAACGAGGTTACCATCGAATGCATTGTCAAGGTCAACAATGTATTTCTCTGTGTTAGTATTATCAGCAGGGTACTTAACATTCAGATGCTGAGTCTTCATATCGTCATACCAATATTCTGCAATCTTCTTACCGTAGTCAGCAGCAGGTTTAACAACTTGCAGTGTCAGAGGAACAAAGATGCTTGGCAAGCCACCTTCCTCATTCAAATCAGCAGTTGGTTTGTAGCGCAGATAAATTGTTACCTGATGATTGTCATTTGCAGCATAGATATGATTTCTATCTTCCAAGTTAAGACCCCACCAAATTTCATCATTAGCTACGCCTTGGCGATTACCGTACTCTTCAATACGTCCATAATAATAGTTGTCATTGTTATATTTAGCCAACTGATCCATACGAACAAATTCGTCCTTCTCTTTTACCCAAATATTAGCCCAATAATCGTTTGTTTCTCCTGTTTCCGGATTCATCCAAGAACCATTTCGAAGATCAAGTTCATATTGTTTCTCAAACTCTGCTTTCGAAGATACTGCAGCTAATTCAAGCAATTGATTAGACATTTGTGCCCATGTCAGATTCTTATATGCATAAGTGCAAACATAAGAAATCTGTCCCATATCAAATGGTTGAGCAACAATTGGTTCCACTGTCTTAGCAATCAAGATCTTCACAAAACCACCCAACACAACTTTCTTAGTAGTCTTATCAATAACTTCAACTCTTACAACCGGTTTCTTACCTACGGCAGAAATACCAGTAGTGCCATCAGAAGCTATAGAGTTACCATTATTGTCAACATAACGTGGTTCAAAGTGACCGGTAGTCGCGTTTACATTACCATACTTGTGAACTTCTGTGTTTGCTCTACCTACAGTATATTCAACTAATGAATATCTGTACTCCAAGTTGTAAGCAGCTTCTTCGCCATAGGCCCACACTTTATGTTGACCGGCAGTTTTTGTATCTGTAAGACCCAATGCTTCATTACTGCGATTATAATGAATTGCAAGATAATCTTTCAGTTCAAGAGAGCCATTATATTCTACCTTTAAAGTCGGAGCATTTTTGATAGCGTCCTGAGCAGTTTCATAAACTTGGTCAAAATCCGTATTGGCACAATTTACGGCTTTAATATTCTTTTGGCTATATGCAATAGCTTCAGCTGTTATCTTAGCCGGATAAAGGACTGCATAATCAGAAGTGATAGTAGTGTCCTTTTCAGCTTTCTTGATATCTACCTGAAGTGCCATTGCAGAAACCAAATCTTTATCTGCGCTGATCTTCTTGCCAATAGCAGAATATTGTACTCCCAGCATACCCGGTTTAGTCTTCGTATCGAAGCCCTGAACAGCAGGTTTTGCGGCAGATTCGTTACCTGCTGCACGAGTGATGGATTCAATATCTCTGGAAACAAAACTTAATTGGTCTTTGCTATCAATAACGGCGCTTGATGGATTCATATGATACCATGCAGTCATTACTGGATTAAATTCCCAAGTTGTAGTAGTAGGAGAGTATGAAACTACTTGCTTAGCAGGAATGCTATAAGGCGTAGCTCCATCGTCATTACCATCACTGGCAGCAGTCAAAGCTTTACTTGTTAAATATACATCCAATGCGAATGGATACTCAGTAGATTCAATACCATCGGTGTACAGATCCGGATAGAAAACGATACTTCTCAATTCTTTGCCCAGAATCGTAACCAAGTCTTCATTAATTGCAGCAATTTGCGCAGAGATTCCTGCCAAACTTTTCTCGACAGCCTTTACACTCTTATCTGTTGCATTTAATGTTTCATTAATAGCTGCAATAGCATCATTTATCTTTCCGATTTCAGTAGCATTGGCATCAATCAGACCTTTGTAAGTCTTAAGAGTAGCTTCCTGAATCTTCAACTGTGCAACTGCATTATCCCAAGCATCAACTTTACCATTGATTTTGTTTAATCCAGTTTCAATAGCAGTAATTTGAGTTGCCAATTTATCCAAAGCCTCTTGGCCCGGAGCATCCTTCAGCATCTCATTTACTTTGTCAATAGCAGCCTGTATAGCTTCTGACTTTGCAGTCGCAGCAGCTTCTTTGGCAGCATCAGCGGCAGACTTAGCAGCAGCAATATCAGACTTAGCAGCATCCAAAGCAGACTGCAAAGTTGATAATTGTGTGCTTAAGTCACTGCTCTTCTTGTCTAGGTTCTCGATGTCGTCATCATAGTCCTTACAAGACGTGAACGTTCCTGCGGTGCCTACCATTAAAGCACTGAACAGGATTACACTTAGAAACTTCTTGTTCATAATAGAAAACTTTAAATTTATAAATTTAAAAAATTAAAAAAGTGAATAATCTCGCATTTGGTGTTCCTTTCTTATACTTTTTTGTTATAAGTATTCCGTTACTTCGTAGGTAATAAAAAACCGTTAATTTCGTTAAGATTTAAGGTCAGATGGCGCTTCAAAAGCCCTTTTGTTGGGAATGGGAAAATATGTCAGT
>NZ_JBCEZS010000020.1:0-79789 GCF_038448625.1 Bacteroides sp. GD17 | reverse complement strand
GTTTCGGCAATGCCGAAGCTCCGGATGATGACCATTGCAATCCCGCCCACGTTTGGAACTTCTCTTTTCTGGTTTACCCATAATCAGCCGCATAGCGGATGACTACGGGAAAGCCGGGAATGAGAACAGCCATTCCGATGAAGGGGAGGGTGGGAAAGAATACTGCGTGAACGCAAAAACACAGTATGCCATCTTAAAACAATATCTTTAAAAAGTTTTTCAGAAGAAATGCTTACCAATATCCTAATAATTATTACTTTTGATAACATAATACAACGATATGGAAAAGAAAAAGATTACAATAGAGGTAGAACCAGCTACAGCCGTAGCTACCGTCGGTTTATTGCGTGGGATATTTCCCAGTATCATCGAACAACTGGAAAGGCAAGCCGCAACAAACGGCAGCCCCTTAAAATTCAATAAAGTAGAAAATATGCAAGAAGTATTGGATGAGATTTATGAAAAGTGCATTGCCGAAACGAACCTCCGGGAGTTTGCCCAGGCGCACTTAAATAGTGACGGATTACCTAACTGATACAGAAATACGGAATCTGCCAGCCATCCTTATTCCAAATAACAAATGGTACAGAATTACACACCTGTCATGTGGGATGACAAAGCATTTGCCTTTGTCCCCTACGAAGCATTCGGTGATTTGCCACATTATCCCAAAGAAAAATGTGAGCAAATTTGCAAAGAGCTGAACAGCCTTATAAGACTATGTACTTATAGACCGAAAAAGGAAGATATTTATTTTCATCCGGTAAGTTATGTATGTCGTTCCGGAGGTTTCATAGTTACGGATAATCAGGCATCCTTTGAGGAATGCCCCTATCCTGCTTGCGCAGACCGTCATAGCTGCCAAAAAATATGTGATTTGATGAACCGTATCATTGAAGAGTCTTAATTATATAAGATACCATGGAACATCCAAACTCCAAATGCAGAATAGCGCAAGCTGAATATTTAAGTCGGCTACCTGAAGAAGAACGGGAAAATAAGGCCAGAGATATTAGAATCGGAAACGCCAGCTATATTTATCACCAACAAGCGGTTCCAATCCAAGAAAACAGATTGATAATGTATTATAAAGAGTGGTTGGAAGATCTTCCTCCCAATATTTCACGCCATATGAGAATGCTCGGATTTGAAGCATGTAAGACAATGATTCCGTTTACGAGATATGTGAACGAAAGAAACGATATTGGTATGCGTGACTGGATGCAAGAGCATCTTTCACCGGGTGACTTCAACTATTGGCAGGAACTTTCGAAAAAAGCAGGTTCGCCAACATTTTAATCCCATCCCGTTCAATACGCTGCCTGAAGAATAAAAGGTGCGTATTAAACGAGAATATTTTTTAGCGTTTAGTCATCTCTTCCCGCACCAGTTCCGTTTCTGTTGGGGAGAGTTTCGGCAATTTGACAGTTGCCGGACTTTCTAACTGGTAAGCCTTCACCTCATTGATAAGCAGCTGCCAGTCAAAAAGAAATTCTTCGGAACAACCATGTTTACGATAAATTTCTTTTGCTGCCTCCAAGATCTCAGGAGCGCAAAAATCGTCTCCCTGAAAGACAACTGCCGGACGATCATTATTGATACAGTCTCTCAATAATCGTAACTGATCTTTCATTGTTTACCCATTTTTACCATTGTCAAAAATTCGTCAGACGGTTTAAATGCCGGTATGTTATGAGCCGGAATAATCATAGTAGTATTCTTAGAGATATTCCGGGCTGTCTTTTGCGCTCTCTTCTTCACTATGAAACTACCGAATCCACGAAGATAGACATTTTCCTCCTTGCCCAACGAAGTCTTTACCTCGTTCATGAATCCTTCCACAACAGCAAGCACCGCTTTGCCGTCGATGCCGGTTCTGGCAGATATTTCCTTTACGATTTCCGATTTAGTCATTTCTTTATAATTTGAAAATTAGCGTGCAAAGATAATTAATCCAATGGATTATTTAAAGTCTGGCATCCGCAGCAAGCCCTGCCCTCGCCCAATGGAGTGTTACTTTACATTAAAGTATTCTATAAACATATCCTTTAAAGAGATGATTCGGTTTGCTCCATGGTCAAAATCTCCATGAAGCTGGCACAGATCATCAAAGATATCCTGGTACTCTCCATCACTGTTAGTCAGTTCCTGGCTCCCATGCTTGGCATAGGCTTCGGCACATTTTTTAAGATACTCCGCAAAATCCTTACAAGTAGGTTTATTCTCTTTCTCTTCCATCATTCACAAAACATTTGTCGAAACACTTCTTTCAGTTCCTCTATTTCCCTGTTGTTAAGTTCTCCAATTTTTCGTTTTATACGGCTTTTATCCACCGTGCGAATTTGATCAGTGGCTATCTCTCCTTCACGCCCGGCTACAGAACACAGAACCCGGTAAGGATAGTTCCTTATCGTGGAGGTTATCGGAACAATGACTACTGTTGTAAGGTACATATTCAAATCTGAAGGAGTGACAACAACACATGGCCGTGTCTTTGCCATTTCACCCCCACGGGTAGGGTCTAACTCTACCCAATACACTCCATACTGTTCTACCATGTCCAATCCTCAAACTTTTCATCCTCAAACACATCAGGGATAAGCAACTCATCATCCCCATTCTCATGGGCACGTTTGGCAGCTTCCGCCCATCCCTGCCGTGGTTGTGCCTTTATCACAATATTGTTCCCGTCCAAAGAAACGCTCACAGTCGATTTCAAGGACAAACGCAACTGTTTCAATATTTCGGAAGGAAGTATTATCCCCTTGCTGTTTCCAATCTGAATAATATTCGTTACCATAATGTTATAACTTTATAAGTTGATTATCACGATACAAATATAGATAAAGTTATAACAACACCAAAAGAAAAACTAACTTTTTCCCATTTTCACCGATAACCCGGCCAACGGCTTCACTCGTCGAGAGTGCTGGTGTATCCCCTTGCCGTACGGCGCTCCCCGACATATGATTCTTATCATGTCTTGTGTCCTTTTCTCCGGCTTCTAACAAACAAACGTGCATTAAAATGTTTCCATTTGAATTTTAGTTATTTGATACCCCAACTATGAACAACAAGACAGCAGAATGTTTCTGTTTTATTAAAATAAAAAGGGAACAAATTTTTAAGGTAATACTTACGGAAAAAACAGACTTTATAACGTTTCTTTTTCGTACATTTGCAACAATATAATAAAAGCGAAACATATAATGGAGAAGCAAGGAGAAATCATACTATACCAACCGGATGAAGCTGTAAGGTTGGAAGTACGTTTAGAAGATGAAACCGTTTGGCTCACACAAGCGCAGATAGCAGAACTTTTTCAACGTGACAGAACCGTTATTACCAAACATATAAATAATGTTTTTAAGGAAAAGGAATTGGAAGAGAAAAGCAATGTGCATTTTTTGCACATTGCTAATTCCGATAAGCCTGTCAAGTTCTTTAGTCTAGACGTAATAATTTCAGTTGGATACAGAGTTAAAAGCGTAAGAGGTACGCAATTCAGGCAATGGGCAAATAAAATTTTAAAAGAATATTTATTGAAAGGTTATTCTATAAACCAACGGCTCAATGACATGGAATATAGAATGAACAATAGATTCTTCCAAATAGAGAAAACCATTGCTGAACATGATGCAAAGATAGACTTCTTTGTACGCACCTCATTGCCTCCGGTGGAAGGTATATTCTTTGACGGTCAGATATTCGATGCGTATAAGTTTGCTACAGATTTAATAAAGTCTGCCAAATGCTCACTTGTGCTTATCGACAACTATGTAGATGAATCCGTGTTACTCATGTTGAGCAAACGAAACAGTGGAGTATCAGCTACTATTTATACACAAAATAAACGCACAGCTCCAACTTGATTTAAACAAACACAATGACCAATATCCTCCCATTGAAGCTAGAACCTACAAAAGTAGTCATGACCGCTTCTTAATCATTGATAATACGGAAGTATATCATATTGGGGCATCGCTAAAGGATTTGGGCAAGAAAATGTTTGCTTTCTCCAAACTGGAACTTCCTGCCCATACGATAATTGATGTATTATGAAATAAGCTAATCACCCATGCGAGAAGCGGAAGAGAATATAAAATTCAAGATGGAAATTGACGTATTGGTTCCCATTCCACGTACTGTCACCCGTGATTTCACCAGTTTGAAGCACCTGCGTCAATGGCAGAAACGGAATGACATCGATGGTTCTCTTTACTGTTTTGCACACCGGGAATACCTGCTCAACGAAAAGGGAGAATGGGAACAATTTACCGTTATCGGCAAACAGGTAGTGACTATCGGAGAACTGGAAAGGCTTCTTTTGGCAATGAAGCAAAAGGGGTTCAACCAATACAGCCGTGAGGAATATGAAGAATTAATGTCTTCATATTTGAAAAAGTGAAGAATTAAAACCTTCATTACACATTTAAATACGAAAACAGGATGAAAATAGGATATGCCCGTGTTTCCACCAAGGAACAACATCTGGATATGCAACTGGAAGCGTTGAAGGCTGCCGGATGCGAGAAAATCTTCTCTGAGAAAATGACCGGACGTCAACAAAACCGCCCGGAACTGGATGCCTGCCTGAGCTTTCTCCGGGAAGGCGACACACTTGTCGTATATAAGCTGGACCGGCTTGGCCGTTCGCTGAAGAATATCCTTACGCTATTGGAAGATTTCAAGAATAGGGGCATCCAATTCACCTCACTGCAAGACAACATCAGTACGGAAGGCGCAATCGGCCAACTGATGAACAACATTCTCGGTGCTTTCGCTCAGTTTGAAAGAGACCTTATCTATGAGAGAACCCAAGAAGGCAGAAGAATCGCCAAGGAAAAAGGTGTCAAATTCGGCAGAAAGACACTTATCAACAAAAACAACATCGCCAAGCAGAAAAGCTGCATCCAACTCTATGAATCCGGAACGCCGGTAAGGGAGATACAGAAAATATTAAACATAGGCAGTAGCGGAACAGTATATCGCCTATTAAGAAGGAATGGAATTGCGCTGAAATCCGAGAACAAAAATAACAAATAACGAATAAACCTCTGCCCATCCTTCAAAGATGATTCTCAAAGATCGTCTGCAATTCCACCTCTCAGCAAGATTATAGGAAAGTCCCCTTCACGGGGACTGATTTTTTTTAATTTTAATACAATAACTCCATGCACTCCTGTACCGCTTTTTCCAATGCTTCTTCCAAACAACAAAAAGCGTCCGCATTACTTTCGGAGTCATACAACACATAATCTCCAGCCCTCACAACCACATGCCAGACCGCCACGTTTTGTTCTGTTTGAAACGTATATTCACGAGTCTGTATCATCCATTGGATACATGCTGCCAGTGTCGGGCACTCGCACATATACATCGGGGTATTCCTTCCCTCAATATCGGTGCGTAGCCTATCCTGTTTGTCATACCAATACTCACAAGGCACGTAATAGTATAATTCCTTCATCATAAGAGCTGTGTCGCTATTAACCAATCTCTCTTTGTTGATTTGTGTAATCAAATTTTCCATATTAGCATTATTTAAGTTGAACATCTGATTTATTCTTCAGCTAGATTCAAGACCTTTTCATTTTTTGTATCGGGAAGGTCTTTGGTCAGCCGACCTTTTTTTTGATGTCATTCCCCATCTGAGTTCTGAGCCTTTTTTCGGCATATCAAGGTCTGGATTGCAAGCAATAAGCCAAGTTTCACTTATGGAAAATGTCGGGAAGACACTTCTTCATCGTTATTTTCCATACAGTAAAGGCGCATGGCCGTAACTTGCCATTTGCGGAATCCCGAAACCTTTGCCGAGCAAAAAGCCGGACTCGGATCGGAGGAAAGAAGCCGGGGGAGGCAGCCCACAGAAAGGGCAATCCGATACAATCAAGAAATTAACCTGCTATACCCTTGTGCGAGTGAAATAATCCATCATAGACACTACATACCTAAGTAGTGGTATCAATACACCGATCACATATATCATAGCGTAGCCCAAAAGGACAAAAGGTAATGTTTTACGATAAAGACATGCAACAGCGAGCAATATAAACGAAAAAGAAAAGCCATAAACCCCATATTGAAAACCGGGTATCAACTCATAAACAGGTACGGGTTCCGGATGAAGCATGGCTCCGGCCACAATAGAATAAAGGCTGGTCAATAATATAAGCAGCGTATATAAGCAACTCTTAAGAATCCTGGGATCATTCCTTTTACAATAGAGAATCGTTCGGATATCACTTCTAAGAAACTCAATGCCCAGTAAGAGAGCCACCATAACGCCTGTATCAAAAGTAGAAAATACATTCATTCCGATCACCTTTGGCGCGAAGATATGTATTTATTCTGAAAAGCCACGTCTTTGCGTATTTTACGATGTCGCATCCGATAGTCCGGGAAGCATTTTTTTGGTTCTTTTTTGGGGTGACTGCCAAAAAAGAACCCCGAAGCCGAAATCCCGGGCAGACGGGATTTCTCCCGTCCACCTTACCTATTTTGCAATCTTCCCTCGTCCGCATAGCTATAATAGTTATTGCCTGCCACAATCACATGGTCAACCAAACGGATGTCTAATGTTTCAGCGGCTTTTTTAACTGCTTCCGTCAAGCGGTCATCCGCACTGCTGGGCTTGCGTGCTCCTGATGGGTGGTTATGTACCATGATAAAAGATACGGCGTTATAATACAATGCCTGCTTCATGATAACCCGTATATCCACAGGGGCGGTATTTATCCCGCCGCATGAGATACGGACTTTACGGATGAGTTTGGACGAACTGTTCAGCAACAGCACCCACATCTCTTCAGTAGCTATATCGCACAAAACAGGATGCATCATTTTATAAACATTATTGCTGGATAAAAGCGCAGGACTTTCAACTTGCCCTTCTTTCAGCCGTTTATATAGCTCAATCGCCGCATAAGCGACTTTTTTACGGCTGGGTGTTAGTGTTTCCAGTACATCAGACAAGCACAATCCTTCTATTTCCATCTGTTCATACTTATATTCTTCACGTTTCAGTTTCTCACTGTTCGTCAAGGTATAAATCAACTCGCTGTTTTCCATCACCCGATAAACGTCATTCACTTCAAATACGGTTCTCTTCGTTTTCATACTGCCAAAAATTAAAAGATTAATACTCGCAAACATCGCTTGTCGCCCCAACCATAAATTTTTCCTCAACTGATTGGGAACAGTGCATTGAAGAGAAAGCGGGAAAGACGGATCAGAACGGGATTGAACTGGTAAATACTACCTCCCGGAATGGGAGGATGGAGATTTGGCTTTTCAATATCGGGCGTTCCGGCCACGCCTACCTTCGCAATGTTCCTATCAGTTCAGGAAAAAATCATCATACCTCTCTTCCGGCATAGCCGGAGCGTAGAGCGTTAGGGATAGCAGGGAAAAGCCTGGAGGGTAACGAGGACTTGCAACGAATAGCCCGGTCAGAAGGGAACGCCCTGAAAAACTAATTCGGATACAGAAGATGAACAGAACCGCCTTCCAATCATATAAAAAAACGTGAAAATCAACACATACTTCCGAAAAATCTTTTTCCGAAAGTACGTATAGGGCATGTGAAGGGAAAATTTATTTTCCCAGTCATTTCTATGTTATCGCTTTGGGGATATTTAAAGGGGTTAGGAGTTTAGGTCTTTATTATGTATTTTGGTGGATGGTTTTACACAGCCGATACCTTTTATTTAAAAATTTCTCTCTTTTATTTCACTGATATACCGACATATAAAAAAAACAGGGATTACCTATTCCCTTCATTAACGGGTGGACGGTTTTACACAGCTGACAAGTGAAACCGGACGCTTTTACACAACTAAAGCAAAAGGAGTGGACGGTTCTACACAACTAGAAGCAACAAACGGGACACTTCTACACAACTAAAACAGGCAAAGCGGATGACTCCACACATCTAATCACCCCAATAGGGACACTTCTACACAACTAATTCTATAAAAAACCGTGAAACGTGGACGGTTCTACACAGCTGGATCGTCCATGTTCACCGCCCCGTCCGTCTCCGGAGATATGAACTCTTCAGGAGCAGGAGCAACTTCCGTTCCATTGGCACTCTCCAACTCTTCCTGTGCCCATCCTTCCGGAAACCTGCCGAATACAGCCACGAAATCACTGATATATATCTGTTTCTTCTTTTCTACGCTTTCCGGGGAGTTTGCCCATAAAAGGAACTCTTTATACAGTCCGGCATCTTCCTCCACCTCTTTGATCTTCTTCCTCCTGACAGCCATATCCGTGTCCGGGTAGGCAATCTCGACATACAGCCCAAGCAGGTTCTTATAGAATTTCTTCACCACGACAGCATATTGTCCTTCATCAAAATAGTGCAGCGTATGCCTAGGAAACGAGAACAACACGGTATATGCCCATCTCTCATGATCGCCTTTCACAAAAGAGAAATTGAAATTGGTATATTTCAGGTAAGTATTCATCTTTTTCAGTATCGAGGCGACCTTCTTTTTCCGGTCTTTGGGTTCGGCAATCTCTATGCCGAGCTTTTTAGCCAGCTGATCGACTGTCAGCACATAAAAAGGAGCCTCATTCTTGGTGGTCTTATACTTGATCAGGTAAACCATCTTGGAAAGTTCCAGATAGAAATAGCGGTAACGGCTGGGCAGGCTACGGTAATCCTGAAGTTCCAAGAGGTTATAGAGCGAGAACATGAAATTCTTTATCTCCGGGCTTACCACTGCCGAGTACAGCCTTTTCGTTGACTTCTTCGTCTTGAAATCGGTCATTATGTCGAAACGTTTCAAGATCTGCACGAAATTATAGGATGTACGGCCATCCTCGCCAATGGTCGGATAGCAGAGGTTCTCCAATCCCAGTTTATAGAGAGCCGCCTCAAAAACCGTCTCGATAGGATGGCTGATTCTCTGTCCTGCCGTGTCGGTACATACATATTCCGGCTGCATATTCTTTCCGAACATGGCCGCGAGCTGCCGGCTATCCAGCTTGCGCTGCAAGTTGGTACGGTCATACCCCATCTTACGGCAGAAGTCTTCTACGGAGAACCAGGAAGTCCCGAACAAGTCTTTGAGGTGATAGCTGCCCAGGTATATGATCAGATCGAGCATGACATTTCCACCTGCCTCATACAACCGTTCAATCAGCACGGAATTATAGCTTTCCCCAAGCACCCTAGGGACACGAATCAGTTCTTTTGCCATGATAATACTTACAAAATCAATCCTTTCTCTGTTTTCATTGCCACAAAGATAGGCATACCGGCCAACATACGCGTCATAATTATCAATCAGTTTTAACGGTATGACCGGTATGGGAAAAGGAGAAGTACTTTCCTGAAGAATGCTTTATCCGCCCTTCATCAGAAAGAAAGCATCTTACACCTGTACCCCATAGACATCCTATATTACTTTTTCAGTTCTTCCGATAAAAAGGAACGGTCTATCAATACTTGCACCAATGGTTTCTCTTTGACAAACTCATCAAGCTCACGCTTTATCAATTTATTGCCCAACCCTATGCGTCGTCCAAATTCCTCGAAATCCTTCCGCCCTACCTGATGAGCAATTTGACTCCACATTGTCATCTGTAATCGACTCAACCCTCGGTCTAAGGTGTAGATCGTTAGGTTATCAGTACAGCGAAATCATCCGTTCTCTCATGAGTATCTACTTCTGTGGTGGCTCATGTATTGAGGATGTCACTACTCATTTGATGAACCATCTCTCGCTTCATCCGACACTTCATACTTGTAGTTCTGATACTATCCTCAGAGCGATAAAGGAACTGACGCAAGAAAACATCTCATACACATCAGATACGGGTAAGAACTACGATTTCAACACGGCTGACACTCTCAATACTTTACTGCTCAATTGTATGTTTGCATCTGACCAACTGAAAGAGGGTGAGAAGTATGATGCAAAGCCTACATACAAGAAGTTCTCTGGTTATCGCCCTGGCGTGGCGGTTATTGGTGACTTGATTGTTGGCATTGAGAATAGCGATGGTAACACAAAAGTTCCATTTCATGGCACGTTTTCTCGCCATGGCAGAGCTTAAGTAAACTTAGCTCTGCTCATCTGGCTTAACGAAAACCTTCGTTTTCATCAGAAGGACACGCTGAAGAGGTTCTTTGAGAGATTTGAACAGAACAGGCTCACTATCAATCGTTTCAGAGCTGATTGCGGATCATGTTCCGAGGAAATCGTGGAGGAAATAGAGAAACACTGCAAGTCCTTCTATATCCGCACTAACCGCTGCAGTTCGCTCTACAATGACATATTTGCTCTCAGAGGCTGGAAGACTGAGGAAATCAATGGCATTGAGTTTGAATTGAACTCTATCCTTGTTGAGAAGTGGAAGGGTAAAGCATACCGACTTGTGATTCAAAGACAGAAACGGATGGATGGTGTGCAGGATCTTTGGGAAGGAGAATACACATACCGTTGTATCCTGACTAACGACTATGAATCTTCCGTAAGAGAAATTGTCGAGTTCTATAACCTTCGTGGAGGAAAGGAACGTATCTTTGATGATATGAACAATGGTTTCGGGTGGGACAGATTGCCCAAATCCTTCATGGCCGAGAACACTGTGTTCCTTCTTCTTACAGCACTTATCCGTAACTTCTACAAGGCCATTATCCAAAGACTTGACGTAAAGAGGTTCGGACTCAATGCAACAAGTCGCATAAAAGCGTTTGTCTTCAGGTTTATCTCTGTACCAGCCAAGTGGATCAGGACATCAAGGCGGTATGTGCTGAATATCTATACCTGTAACAATGCTTACGCAGATATTTTTCAGACTGATTTTGGATAACGCCTACAACTTATGGGTATGATACTGCGTATTGTCTCAAGTCGCATTGTGGGGTAAGGGGATGTTGTAGGCAGAAGTGGGTGTTTCTGCCTCAATTTATCTGATAATTCAGTAATGAGAGGACGTGTACACGCAAGAAGGACGTTGAAGGGCTTAGTTGCGGATTTGAGGCAGGTAAGAAAATACAAAGAATTAACAGCAACCGAGAAACTGAAATACCGTATCGCAGTGAAAATGACGGCAGCCGACTACTTCCGCCTGCTGACACGATCGCATGAGGCGGGCGTATCACCAAGCGAGTACATGAGGGAATGTTTCCGTAACGGTCATGTGAAAGAACGGCTGTCGGAGGAACATGCCGGATACATCCGCCAACTCTGCGGCATGGCTAACAATCTCAACCAGCTTGCGCGTAAGGCAAACGCCGGAGGCTTCCACGATGAACGGTGGGACTGCAAGGTGGCAGTGGCAAGGATTCATGAACTTATAACCAAGATAGGGATATGATGGCGAAAATCGTAAAAGGAAGCGACTTCAAGGGTGCGGTGGATTACATCATCGACAAGAAGAAGGATACGCAGATAGTAGCAAGCGAAGGCTTGTTTATGGAAAATCTGGAAACTATCGCCATGAGTTTCAATGCCCAGTCACGGATGAACGATAAGGTGACAAAACCTGTCGGACATATCGCGTTGAGTTTTTCCAAAGAGGATGAGTTACGGCTGACGAACCGTATCATGGCAGGCATCGCGCTTGAATATATGGAACGGATGGGAATCAAGAATACGCAGTTCTTCATCGCCCAGCATTTCGACAAGGAGCATCCGCACGTGCATGTGCGCCCATAAGGGCATATAATAAATGTATTGGTAGCGCAATACCTGACACGAGTTTACAAGTCTGTCATCAACCGGCTTATCCGAAGGGGAAACCCAAAGGGGAGTATAGCATACCGGCAAATCCATAAGTCAACTAATCGTCATGTTGCGACTGAATGGGAAGATGAAATGATAAGTATGAGGATAAAATCCGTATTGATTAAACGATAGCCTGAGCGGACAAATGCGGGTCTATGACGAAAGACGATTAATGGCGTCATATTGTGATACTCCGTTATCATGTGCATGTAGCGGAAGCGTAAACTGATCACAACGCAATTGCGGTAAGCAATAAAAGGTGGATGTCGTATCCGACAACTTATCGAGCTATAGTTATTATATGTCTAAATGGGGATTGCCTAACCCAAAATGCCAGTTGTAAGGCTATAAGGTTTCAGACCTTTGAATATTTGGCATGGCAACGGAGTCTCCGTAGTAGTCTGAGCAAGGGAAAGCCTTGTACATGGCAAAGGGAGACAGCTAATATTTTTAATACAATTAACGGAAAATGTGTGAGACATTATGAGAGATCCAGAAAGAGTATTAAACAGTCTGGCGCAGCAAAGTAAAATCTCAATGTACAGATTTGAAAGGCTATATCGGATTCTGTTCAATAAGGAAATATATTATGTTGCTTACCAAAAGCTATATGCAAAGGAAGGTAACATGACTCCCGGAGTTGATGGAAAAACCATTGACGACATGAGTATATTCCGTATTGAACAATTGATTGAATTGCTCAAAAGTGAGCAATATCAGCCTGTATCATCAAAAAGAATTTATATTCCGAAGAAAAACGGATCTAAACGACCTTTGGGAATACCTTCTTTTGATGATAAACTGGTGCAAGAGGTTATCCGTATGATTTTGGAGGCGATCTATGAAGACAATTTTGAGAGTTGTTCTCATGGATTTAGACCAAACAGAGGATGCCATACGGCACTATCCCGTATCAAGGATACTTTTACAGGTTCCAAATGGTTTGTTGAAGGAGACATTAAAGGATTCTTTGATAATATCGATCATGATATTTTGATAAGAATACTTGAAGAAAGAATTTCTGACAACAGGTTCATTAGGCTAATCAGAAAGTTCCTGAATGCTGGATACATGGAGGAATGGACATTTCATAGGACATACAGTGGAACACCACAAGGTGGAATTATTAGTCCAATACTGGCTAATATCTATCTTGATAAGTTCGACAAATATATGAATGAATATATCCATAACTTTAATGAAGGCAAAAAACGCAAACCCGATACAGTTTATGCAAAATATGCATTGAGAAAAATCAGAGCCGAGCGAAAACTTAAAATTGAAACAGATAAAAAGAAACGTGAGTTTTACCTGAATCGCATTAATGAATGTTGTAAAGCCCGTAACAACTATCCAAGTTTAGATGAGATGGACAGTAGCTACAGAAGATTGAAATACATCCGATATGCAGATGACTTTTTGATTGGAATAATCGGAAGTAAAGCAGATTGTGTTAAAGTCAAGAAAGACATCAAAGATTTTCTTGGAGAAAAACTCAATCTTGAATTATCTGACGAAAAAACATTGATAACCAATACAAAGAAGAACGCAAAATTCCTCGGATATGAAATCGGAATCTACAAAACAGATCAAACAAAACGGATTGGTAAAGGAACTGCTCAAAGATACTACAGGTCAAAAGTCTTTTTAAAAGTATCTATGGATACAATGAAAAAGAAACTCTTCGAGTATGATGCTATCAAACTGACCTATCATAATGGGAAAGAGAGATGGCATCCCAAGGCAAGGCCTTGCATGAAGAATAATGACGACTTGGAAATACTTTGCCAGTACAATGGGGAGATACGAGGCTTTTACAACTATTATTCATTGGCGAATAACAGTTATACTATTGATTCTTTTTATAATATCATGGAATACAGTATGTACAAAACCTATGCTTGCAAATATAAATCATCAGTTCGCAAGGTTCTTCGAAAATACAGTAAAAACGGAGAGTTTGGAGTTGACTATATCAAAAAGAATGGGAAAACAGTACGGTGCGAGTTTTATCATGACGGTTTTAAGCGCAAGCCTTTAAGTAGAATTAAATTCAATGATGATCAACCGCTTATTAAAATCACAAGAACGAGCCTAATCGATAGGATAAAAGCCAATAAATGTGAGATATGCGGAGCAGAATCGGTATTATCGATGCATCATGTGAAAAAGCTCAAAGATCTGCAAGGAAAAAGGATCTGGGAAAAACACATGATTGCCCGCAGACGAAAAACCATTGCGGTATGCCATGATTGCCATTGGAAAATTCATACAGGGAAGTTAGACTGATAATATTAGTGGAGAGCCGGATACGTCGAAAGGTGTAAGTCCGGTTCGGGGGCGAGTACTTGGAAACCTAACATAGCAATATGTAAAGGCGCTGGGTGCTTAGCCTACATTGCTTTCAACCGCATAGACAACAACGGCAATACCATATCGGACAGGCACGAGCGTCTGCGCAGTACCCGCATCTGCAAGGAATTGACCTTGAAATACGGCTTGCATATGGCTGGCGGAAAGGACAATGTCAAACGCAACCGCCTGAAAGAGCCAGACAGGACGAAATATGCGCTTTACGACATCATCAAAATGGAAGTCGGCAGATGCGGCAACTGGAACGTGCTTATCGCCAACCTGAAACGGCAGGGAGTGGAAGTACATTTCAAGCATAAGGGGCAGACCAGCGAGGTGCAGGGTGTTGTATTCTCCATGAATGGCTACCATTTCAACGGCTCCAAAGTGGACAGGCGTTTCAGTTATTCCAAGATTGACGCGGCTTTGCAGCACAACAGATGCAGGGAACGTATGGGAATAACAGCCGGAATATATGAAACGGCTACACCAAGCGCACCGTCCGGCACGGCACAAAGCGAGTTGTTCAACGGCTCTTGGGGATTGCTAAAAAGCAGTGGCTCATCTTATAACGCTGCTGATGCGGAAGCCAATCAGGAAATGGTGGATATACTTCGCAGAAGGAAGAAAGTTAAGCGCAAGAGAGGTGTTGGGTTCTAATATTCTGTACTAATCCAATTCTCACGACACTTGCGCTCTATATTCATTCGGAGTGTAACCTACCTCTTTCTTGAACAGTCGGGTAAAATGTTGCGGGTACTGAAAACCGAGATTATAGGCGATTTCATTAACGGTGTCGTCTGTAGATGCAAGTTCCGTCTTGGCTATTTCAATAGACTTGTCATGAATGAAATGCAGGGCGGTTGAACCTGTTTCTTTTTTCAATAAATCACTGAAATAGTTGGGCGAGAGGCAGAGCTTGTCTGCACAATACTGTACAGTGGGCAAGCCTATCCGTTTAGCAGCCCCATCATGGAAGTATTCGTCAAGCAACCGCTCAAATCTTGCGAGGATGTCTCGGTTTTGGTTGTCGCGTGTGATGAACTGACGGTCATAGAAACGTGTGCAGTAATCAAGGAACGTCTTGATGCTGTCTGTGATGAGGTTCTTGCTGTGACGGTGTATCGGATGGTTCAATTCATATTGAATCTTGTGGAAGCAATCCATGATGATTTGCCGTTCTTCCACACTAAGGTGCAATGCCTCGTTTGTCTCGTAGGAAAAGAACGAATATTCACGCATTATCCGCCCGAGAGGTGTATTCCGCAGCAGGTCGGGATGGAACATAAGCAGGTAGCCATCTGGTTGGAACTGCATGCCGTCATCTTCCGCACCGAACACCTGTCCGGGCGCGATAAATATCAGTGTGCATAATTATTCCTAAGTCTGTGAAACCGGAACGCATGAAGCAGAATCTCGACATATTAGACTTCACCCTGTCGGCCGACGACATGGCACGGATAAAGACGCTGGATACCGACAAGCCTTTCTTACTCGGCTCGCACGAAGATCCAGAAATCGTAAAATGGTTCATGCAGTACAAAAACGCCTGAACATCAACAACCATATTTCGATAGCCGCTATCGACTATATTAAGAAGTTATTCGTATATGCCTTTATTGTAATCCGTCATGTACTGAGTAAATGTTTTGCCTGTTTGCTGTTTGAAGAAGCGCATGAGATGGCTCGGATCAGAGAAATTGAAATCATCCGCCATTTCACTGACAGTGCGGTTGGAGAATAGCAATTCGTTCTTCAGTTCCTCAAGCAGACGTTGTTTTATCAAATGGGTAGCTGATACTCCGAATTGGGCTTTTACTGAGTTATTGAGTGTGATGCGACTGACATGAAGCATGTCTGCATATTCCTGCACCCGCTGGTGGGTGCGGATATTCTGTTCCAACAAGTCCTTGAACCGAAAAGCGAAATTGTTTTTAGCAATTTCAGCGGGCAAGCAATAGGCGGCAGCGTATGTACGATTGATAATCAGCAAAAGATAATATAGTAAGGAAACAATGATATTGTACGTATCGGACACTGGATTCATCAGCTCATACTTAATCTTTCCGAGCAGCCGCATATATTCCTTCATTTCGTCATGTGTGGCATTGATGTAAGGCGGCGTATCTGTCTGGTAACAATACAAAAGGCGAAAAACGAAGAACTTGTCGGCGATAAAAGTACGCATGAAATCTTCGCGGAATATAAGGAACGTGTAATCCAACGCCGTCTCATCTACATGCCACTCTTGTTGCTGATGGGGTGAAAGCAGGAGAACCATGCCGTCGCGCAGTTCAATCTTGCGGAAGTTCAGTAGCAAATATCCGTTTGCCTTACGGAAAAAGTAGAAGCTGAAGAAGTCTGTCTTAAACCGCTTGTTTTCTGTCAGCACAAGTCCGATGTCCTTGTTTATGGCAGTATTGATGTAAAAATCCACGCCGCAGCGTGTCTTGTTGAACGGTACGCTGACCAGTCGATCAGGGTTGATTATCTCGTCCATATCCTTGTCGTTTTTGCAAAGATAATAATTTCATTTATCAAAATGGCATAATTACCGTTTTTTCAGGCATAGATGTTTCGCCGGATTCTTCCGAACTTTGCACCCGTAATCAATAACAAGACATATAGTCATGAAAAAGACATCTACAGTACAATTGGTGCGCAATGCCACCTTGAAAATCAGGTATGCGGGACACACCATGCTAATTGACCCCGTTTTAGCCGACAAAGGCACTTTGATATCGGCCCTCGGTGTGAATAAAACACCGAGGGTACACCTCACCATTCCTATTCAGGATATTATCGGAGGCGTGGACATGGTGCTCCTGACCCACAATCACATCGACCATTACGAGCCGAGTGTCCCCACACATTTGCCCAAAGAAATTCCTTTCTACGTTCAGCCCCAGGACGCGGACGCCATCAGAAACGACGGATTTACAAATGTGATACCCATCGAAGAAATAAAAACAATAGACGGCATATCCATTTACCGCACGACCGGACATCATGGTTTCGGGCAGATCGGGCAGATGATGGGACCTGTATCAGGTTATGTGCTAAAAGCCGAGGGCTTCCCGACCGTTTATATAATGGGTGACTGCCGATGGGAAGCATGTATCCGAGACACCGTGGAACGGTTCAATCCTGACTATATCGTGGTAAACTCCGGAGGTGCAATCTTTCCCGAATTTTCCAAAACGGACGGTCCTATCATCCCCGACGAGAACGAAGTGATGCAGATACTTGACGAATTGCCTTCGCATATCAAGCTGATAGCCGTACACATGGATGCCATCGACCATTGCCAGACCACCCGTGCAATTCTGCGCAATGAGGCAACGCATCACGAAGCCGACATGAGCCGGCTGATTATCCCGGAGGACGGAGAAACAGTTGTGTTATGAGTGTCTGCATTAAATCCCTGATAAAAAACATGAACATAGTGGTAGGGTGCACTATAGGATGCCCTTACTGCTATGCCCGTAACAACTGCCGCCGTTTCCACATTACCGACGACTTTTCCGTGCCTGAATACATGGAACGAAAACTGCGCATCATCGATACGTCCCGTCCTCATGTGTGGCTCATGACAGGAATGAGCGATTTCTCCGATTGGAAGCCTGAATGGAACGCAGAAATTTTCGAGCGGATCAGCAGCAATCCCCAGCACGCCTATATCTTTCTGACGAAGCGCCCTGACAAAATCAGTTTCTCCTCTGACGACGAGAACGTATGGATGGGCGTGACCGTTACGCGCAGTTCCGAGAAAAGGAGGATTGATGATTTGAAAAAGAATATCAAAGCACGACACTACCATGTCACGTTTGAACCTCTCTTCGATGATATCGGCGAGATTGATTTCGAGGGAATTGACTGGATTGTCATAGGCACAGAGACCGGAAACCGAAAAGGAAAGTCATATTCGCGCCCCGAATGGGTGCTTAGCATTGCAGAACAGGCAAAGGCTCATGGCATACCGGTGTTCATGAAAGAGGATTTGCTGCCGATTATGGGCGACGAAAGAATGATTCAGGAATTGCCGGAACAATTTACCAGACGAATACAATGAATATGGATACAATAAAGGAAATAGATGTAAAGAGTGTAATGACCAAATCCTCTCTGCCGGTGGGAGGATATTCGGTCAACCCTTATGTAGGGTGTCCCCACGCCTGCAGGTATTGCTACGCATCGTTCATGAAACGGTTCACCGGGCACACCGAGCCGTGGGGTACGTTTTTAGATGTAAAAAACTGGAAGCCGATAACGAATCCTCATAAATACGACGGTGAACGTGTTGTAATAGGGTCTGTGACGGACGGTTACAATCCGTATGAAGAAGAATTCCACCGTACCCGAAGGCTGCTCGAAGAGCTGCGAGGAAGCGATGCCGAGATTATGATATGCACAAAGTCCGATCTTGTCCTTCGCGATCTCGACCTGTTGAAGAGTTTTCCCAAAGTGACTGTGTCATGGTCTGTCAATACGCTCGACGAGCAGTTCTGCGCAGATATGGACAACGCCGTAAGCATTGAACGCCGTCTGAAAGCGATGCGTCAGACATACGAGGCAGGTATCCGCACCGTATGCTTCGTCTCGCCCATATTCCCCAGAATAACAGACGTAAAGGCAATAATAGAGGAGGTAAAAGATTATGCTGATTTAATCTGGCTTGAAAACCTGAATTTACGCGGGCAGTTCAAAGGCGGGATAATGACGTATATCCGTGAGAAGTATCCTGACCTCATACCGCTTTACGAGGAAATTTACAATAAAAAAAGGCTTGAATACTGGCAGGCATTGGAGCAGGACATTTCAAATTACGCCAAGGAGCAGGGCTTCCCGTATCGTATAAACGATCTGCCATACGGACGCTCGGAAAAAGGCAAACCTGTCATCG
This sequence comes from Bacteroides sp. GD17, assembly GCF_038448625.1. Classification (NCBI taxonomy): domain Bacteria; kingdom Pseudomonadati; phylum Bacteroidota; class Bacteroidia; order Bacteroidales; family Bacteroidaceae; genus Bacteroides; species Bacteroides sp. GD17. The sequence goes on along the minus strand of NZ_JBCEZS010000020.1, from coordinate 60,790 downwards.
TAAACTACTTCTACCACGAAAAAATACGATTGACAAAATGAGGCTATGCCGGACTGATGCAGAAAAGTTGTAGCGCGGATAAAAGCACCATGTATGTGGATAATATCCGGCAATCTTCCGAGCGTATGCGGGAGATGCTCAACACGCTGCTGGATTTCTTCCGTCTGGACAACGGCAAGGAGCAACCCAACCTTTCCCCTTGCAGGATTTCCGCAATCACGCATATTCTTGAAACGGAGTTCATGCCCATTGCCATGAACAAGGGGCTGACTTTGATAGTGGAGAGCCACACCGATGCGGTGGTTTTGACCGACAAGGAACGTATCCTGCAAATCGGCAACAACTTGTTGTCAAACGCCATCAAGTTCACGGATAACGGTAGTGTATCATTGGCAGCGGATTATGATAACGGTTTGCTGAAACTTATCGTTGAAGATACCGGTACGGGCATGACCGAAGATGAGCAACAACGAGTATTCGGTGCATTTGAACGTCTTTCAAATGCCGCCGCAAAAGACGGCTTCGGATTAGGATTGTCCATCGTGCAGCGTATTGTGGCGATGCTCGGTGGAACTATACGCTTGGAAAGCGAGAAAGGCAAAGGGAGCCGCTTCACGGTGGAAATTCCCATGCAGACAGCCGAGGAACTGCCGGAACAGACAATTCAAGCGCAAATGCGCCATAATCATATCTGCCATGATGTGATTGCCATCGACAATGACGAGGTACTTCTCCTTATGTTGAAAGAAATGTATGCCCATGAAGGGATGCACTGCGATACCTGTACCAATGTTTCGGTACTGATGGAGCTGATACGAAAAAAGGAATACAGCCTGCTTCTGACGGATCTGAATATGCCTGAGATAAGCGGTTTTGAACTGCTGGAACTGTTGCGCTCATCCAATGTAGGCAACTCGAAGAGTATTCCCATAGTCGTGACAACCGCTTCGGGCAGTTGCAGCAAGGAGGAACTTATAGGGCGTGGATTTGCCGGATGCCTGTTCAAGCCGTTCTCCATATCCGAACTGATGGAGATTACGGATAAATGCGCATTAAGCAGCATATTGGATGAAAAGCCGGATTTTTCCACTCTGCTATCTTATGGCAATGAATCCGTCATGCTGGACAAACTGATAGCGGAAACCGAAAAGGAAATGCAGGCGGTCAAGGATGCAGAACAGCGTAAAGACCTCCAAGAACTGGACACACTTACACACCATCTGCGAAGTTCATGGCAGATTCTCCGTGCCGACCAGCCATTGAGGGAACTTTACGCCCAACTTCATGGAAGTGCCACTCCAGATGACGAAGCGATATGCAAAGCGGTGACCGGCTGTGCTGGATAAAGGTGCTGAAATTATCCGGCAGGCAAAAGAAGAAAGGAAAAATACGAAAATGGATAAAACAAGAATCATCGTGGTGGAGGACAATATCGTGTATTGCGAGTTTGTCTGCAACCTGCTGGCACGGGAAGGATTCCGTACCGTGCAGGCTTACCACCTCTCGACCGCGAAGAAACTTCTGCAACAAGCCTCAGACGGGGACATCGTGGTTTCTGACCTACGACTACCCGACGGTGACGGCATCGACCTATTACGATGGATGCGCAAGGAAGGCATGACACAACCGTTAATCATCATGACCAACTATGCCGAAGTGCATACGGCAGTCGAAAGTATGAAACTCGGCTCGCTGGACTATATCCCCAAGCAGCTTGTGGAGGATAAACTTATGCCTCTGCTTCATACCATCCTGAAAGAACGGAGTATCGGACGAAATCGTATGCCCGTTTTTGCCCGTGACAGTTCCGCCTTTCAGAAAATCATGCAACAGATAAGATTAGTTGCCCCTACTGATATGAGCGTGCTGATATTCGGAGAGAACGGCACGGGCAAGGAGCATATCGCCCACCATCTGCATGATAAGAGCAAAAGGGCAGGGAAACCGTTTGTGCCTGTGGACTGCGGTTCACTCTCCAAAGACCTTGCGCCCTCGGCATTCTTCGGACATGTCAAAGGCGCGTTTACGGGTGCGGACAGCACAAAGAAAGGATACTTCAATGAGGCAGAGGGTGGCACATTGTTCTTGGATGAGGTAGGCAATCTCGCATTGGAAACCCAGCAGATGTTACTCCGTGCCATACAGGAACGGAGATACCGCCCTATAGGTGACAAGACGGACAAGAGCTTCAATGTCCGCATCATCGCCGCCACCAACGAGGATCTGGAGAAAGCGGTCATTGAAAAACGTTTCCGACAGGATTTGCTGTACCGTTTGCACGACTTCGAGATAACTGTTCCGCCCTTGCGTGACTGTCAGGAGGACATCATGCCGTTGGCGGAGTTCTTCCGTGAGATTGCCAACAATGAATTGGAATGTAGCGTGACTGGGTTCGATGCGGAAGCCCGTAAGACATTGCTGACCCATCCGTGGCCGGGTAATGTCCGTGAGCTTCGGCAGAAGATAATGGGCGCGGTGTTGCAGGCACAGACGGGAGTTGTCATGAAAGAGCATCTGGAACTTGCCGTAACGAAACCGACCTCACCTGTCAGCTTCGCCTTGCGAAACGATGCGGAGGACAAGGAACGCATCTTACGCGCGTTGAAGCAGGCAAACGGAAACCGCAAGGTTGCCGCCGAATTGCTCGGAATCGGACGTACAACGCTGTATAGCAAGTTGGAAGAGTATGGATTAAAGTATAAATTTCAGCAATCATAGCCCGCAACTTGCCGAAAATAGAAGTAACGGTTAAACCGGATTATTCAGCGAAGATAAAAAACGTCCTGTGATAAAAATCATGGGACATTTTGATGTGTATCCGATTTTTATTGCTACTTTTGTACCAAGACGAGAGACATTGACAGCAACTCACAGCAGAACGTAGAAATAGACAGGGTTGCCAAATCATTACCTCATTTTTACCTTATCCTCAGAACTGCTTGCTAATAAAGTGGTTATAAAAATCTTCCAGAATTAGCGAAAATACTGAATATATGGCGGATTTGCCATGACGATTTACTTTCAACACCCTATTTTGATATAATCGAGGGCTTGTTGTATGGTATCCTTGCCATTATGTCATATTGATGGAAAAAGGCAGGAAAAGGAATGGTATGTTCCCAATCCTGCCATATATATCCGCACACTCGTTCACATTTTTATACCTTTCGGTTTGCACTCGTCACGGACGTTGAATCCCGGCCGCCCGATGATGATATGGTCGGCAATAAAATTGCCAGACGGACTGCGTTCATTCACCGGGCTGCGTATCTGCGGCACATCTTCGGTGTGTTGTGGAGCTACGTTTCGTACACCTTCCGCATCCGGTTTGACCTCCTGTCCGTCATTCTCCTTTTCGGCGACTTCGGGCGTAGGCGGCTCAAGCTCCAACTGTATCTTTCGGTCGAGTGCTGCAAGTTCGGACTTCAACTGTTTCAGTTCGTCCTCCTTCTTCCATACCTTCCCGGCTATCTCCTACAACTGTGGGACCTCCTTTTCCTGCACCTCGTTCTTCGCTTTGTACTGGTCAATGATGGACGGAATCCTCTCCTATGCGTTCAGGAAATTGCGTGCGGCGGCTACCGGGTCAGCCATCGCCAACATGCAGCCTATGTCATACAAGGATACTGATACTACGGGAGAACCTGTCGAGCATGTGACAGAACCGGACAAGCAAATTGCGCATTCGGCTCTCGGTGACTACGGACCATTCAGTGTGAAATACGCCACGAAGGAATTTCTCAGCTACGGGAACAAAAAGTTCCGCATATAGATTCTGATTTTGCTTGTTACAGATGGAAGCAACGGCAATATGCCAGAGGAGGCCGGGCTATACAAAAAAATAAGGGGCTGTACACATGCGTCAGCTCCTTGTTTTTAAGGGGATATTCGACTTTTAGCCCCCCAAAAGATCAATATTGTTATGTACAACCGTCCAACCTGCGGGTAAAGTGCGCAACTCGGACCTGGACAGCAAGCTGAAAAGAGGCACAAGTATGTAGGCAACCCTGTTATAGCACCGGAATCTGCTGTGTCGCATGAATCAACCGTAGTCCCCGTGAAAGGCATGGCTATACCGCCAAGGGCTGTGGATGAAGTCGCAATGCGGAAAGCCGTCCTTTCCCAGGCAGTTCTCAGGAAGTCTTAAGAAAGAGGGGATAAACATCTGATACGGACAACTCGCAATACGATACGCAACGATGAAAGTGGTGAACAAATCTGGCACTAACGGATGCGCCTCTTTTATATGATTATAATATTAACAAGAAATGCCCGCCATTGTTCTTAAATGCGAATTATAACTTCTTACTGTTGGAAGATTATCTATAAATCGGGCATGAGGGTAAGAGTGCTTACAAACAATTCGGCCCGCTTTATTGGGGGCTGCCAAACCTCGACCGGCACCTGTACCACCCGCGGATATAAATTCGGACCGGAGGTATGGATGGTATTCCGCACACCGGACCAACGTACCCTTGCGGACAGTCCCGAGCCCGGCAAGCCATAATTCCGTCGGGTCAATTGAACAACCGCCTCTCGGAATATGTTCATATCATGGGCCGGTCCCGTATGCAGCTATTTTCCGGGGTACATGACATTGAGGACATACCGCCTGATGCCGACATCCGAGGTTATGTTTAAATTTGTATATTAATTTATATTTTTATATATTTGCAACAGTTGTTGTCTAATTTACATCAGAATGACACGTGTTCGGAATATGGGAAGAATACTGTCCGCATTCCTCATGCTGGGAATTTCCTCCATGTGCGGAGCCCAGATATATAAATACTTGGGAATAGAGGACGGATTGAGTAACCGGAGGATTTACCGTATCCAAAAAGACGGGAGGGGATACATGTGGTTCCTCACCCAGGAGGGGATGGACCGTTATGACGGCAAGCGGATCAGGCATTACACTGTTCTTGACGGCAATCTGAAGGTGGCCCCGCAAGTCAATCTGAACTGGCTCTACACCGACACGGAGAACACGCTGTGGGTTGTGGGAAGGAAAGGCCGTATTTTCCATTACGACACCCTCCATGACCGTTTCCGGATGGTATACAGGATACCCGGTCTTCAGGATGATTTCGCCACGGGCATGCTCTGTTACGCCTATATGGACCGTGGGGACCGCATATGGCTCTGTCAGGGTGACCATATCATCCGCTATGACACCCGCACAGGCATTGCGCAGCGGCTGGTCTCCCGTTTAAGAGGTGATATAACCGCTATCGGCGAGACGGACGGTACAAACCTTTTCATCGGTACCGTGAACGGACTTTTTCCGGTACGGGAAAGGGACGGTGTCCTTGAGGCGCTTGCGGACACGGACAGCATCCGGACGCCGGTCAGCGAACTCTACTACCACCCCGGTTCGAAGAAACTGTTCGTGGGAACCTTCAGGAAGGGTATACTTGTATACGGAGTGTCCGCAGGCAGTACGCTGCGGAATGTGGCCGTCAACCGGATCACCCCTCTCAATGACCGGGAGCTGCTGATAGCCACGGGCGGAAGGGGGGTATACAGGATGGATGTGGACTCGCTAGTGCCCAAACCCTATATAACCGCCGACTACGCCAGCCACAACGGCATGAACGGAGACAATATCAATGACATTTATGTGGATGGCGGGGACCGTATCTGGCTTGCCAACTACCCCGCCGGAGTCACAATCCGGAATAACCGCTACCAGAGCTATGAATGGTTCCGGCACTCACCGGGTAACAGCCGGTCGCTGGTTAACGATCAGGTGCATGATGTCATCGAAGACAGCGAAGGCGACTTGTGGTTCGCCACCAGCAACGGGATCAGCCTGCTGCAGCCTGCGGTAGGACGGTGGCGCTCCTTTCTCAGCCGGTCCGATGGGATACAGGATGGCGGGAACCATATCTTCCTGACGCTCTGCGAGGTCTCGCCGGGTGTCATCTGCGCCGGCGGGTACGCTTCGGGCCTGTACAGGATCGAAAAGAAAACCGGGAGGGTGGAATACTTTCCCCCCTCCTTTGCAGCAGAGGGGTGTCCAGACCAGTATATCAATGACATCGGAAAAGATTCCGGAGGATGTATATGGACAGGGGGCTGCCACAATCTCAAACGTTTCGATCCCCATGACGGCACAGTACGCCTGTACCCGGTCCCGGGCCCCATCACCGCCATACTGGAGAAGGCTCCGGAATGGATGTGGATCGGTACCGGCATGGGGTTGTACCTGCTTGACGGGCACGGGGGGACCTGCAGACATATCGCCTTTCCAGTCGAGGCGGTTCATGTCTATGCACTGTACCAGGCACCGGACGGGCTCCTGTATATCGGCACCGGCGGGGCGGGACTTCTCGTCTATGACAGCGTGGAGGACAGGTTCGTCCGCCAATACCAGACCGAGAACTGCGCCCTGATATCCAATAACATCCATACCATTGTCCCCCGTGCGGACGGCACCCTGCTACTGGGGACCGAAAACAGCGTGGCCCTGTTCCGGCGTGAGAGCGGCACTTTCAGAAACTGGACGGCAGAACAAGGGCTGGCAAGCGTATGCCTCAATGCCGGGGTATCCACTTTCCGGCACGGGGAAAGCTTCGTGTTCGGGAGTAACACCGGAGCCGTCATGTTCCCCTCCGACATGAGGATACCCGCCCCGCATTTTTCTCGGATGCTCCTGCGGGATTTCATGATCTCCTACCGCCCCGTCTATCCCGGGGACAAGGGATCCCCCTTGAGGGAGGATATTGACAATACCGTCAGGCTGGAACTTGCATATGACCAGAATACCTTCTCCCTGGAAGCTGTCTCCATCAACTACGACTATCCCTCGAACATCCTATATTCATGGAAATTGGAGGGGCTCTACGAGGGCTGGAGCCATCCGGTCCAGAGCGGGCGGATACAGTTCACGAGCCTGCCCCCAGGCAACTACACCCTGCGTATCCGTGCCGTCTCCAATGAGGAGAAATACAAGGTGTATGAGGAAAGAAGCCTCGGTCTGAGTGTCGCCCGGCCGCTGTGGGCGGGTACATGGGCCATTGCCGGATATGCGTCATTGTGTGTGTTGGCTGGGGTGGTGTCTTTTCGCGTTGCCATGTTGCGCAGGCAGAAAAGGATATCAGACGAAAAGACGTGCTTCTTCATACATACTGCCCATGATGTCCGTACTCCGCTTACGCTGATCAAGGCTCCGCTGGAAGAGGTGGTGGAGAAAGACATGGTGAAGGCGGAGGGGATGGACAATGTACGGATGGCCCTGAAAAGCGTGGACGGACTTCTGGGATTGGTCACCAGCCTGATAGATTTCGAGAGTACGGACAACTACACCTTGAGACTTCATGTCTCGGAATATGAGCTCAACAGTTATCTGGAGACGACCTGTGAGGCATTCCGCACATATGCCTCCATCAGGGACATCGATATCACCCGTGAGAGCGGCTTCCCTTACCTGAATGTCCGGTTTGACAAGGACAAAATGGACTCTATATTGAAGAATATACTGTCCAACGCACTGAAGTACACTCCACGGGGCGGGAGTATCCAGGTCCGTGCCTTCGTGGACCGGCATGTATGGGGTGTGGAAGTGGAAGACACGGGGATTGGCATTCCACCTGAGGAACGGAAGAAACTGTTCAGGAACCATTTCAGGGGCAGTAATGCCGTCAATCTGCAAGTGGCGGGAAACGGTGTCGGACTGATGATGGTACATAGGCTGGTAAGGCTGCACGGAGGCAGGGTCCGCGTTACCAGTACCGAGGGGAAGGGGACCATGGTATGTGTTATTTTTCCCCTGAGGAGCAGACGCCTTGACAAGGCATGCCCCGTTGCTTCGCCCAGGAAACAGGATACCGGGGAAACCCGCATGGGACCGGATTGCGGCCCCATGCGTGAGATCCTTCCAACAATGACCGGCGGGGACCGGCAGCGTATTCTTATTGTGGAGGACAATGACGATTTGCGGACCTACCTTGAGGGGCTGCTGAAAGAGGAATACCTGGTCCAAACCTGTTCCAACGGACGGGACGCGCTGCTTGTGGCGAGAGAATACAATCCGGACCTGATACTTTCGGACGTTATGATGCCTGAAATGGGAGGGGACGAACTTTGCGCGTCCGTCAAATCCGATATTGAGACATCCCATATCCCGGTCATGCTGCTGACCGCCTTGGGAGATGAGAAGGACATGCTGGAGGGGCTGGAAAACGGAGCTGACGCCTATATCACCAAACCGTTTAGCATAAACGTGCTCAGGGCGAATATCAGGAACATACTGGCAAACCGGGCACTGCTCAGACGGGCATACGCCGGTCTTGAGGACGGAGTCGGACAGGTTCCGCCGGACTGCCACAATACCCGGGACTGGAAATTCATGGCCTCCGTAAGGGAATGCGTCATGAAGAATATCGACAACCCCGGTTTCTGTGTGGACATGCTCTGTGGCATGCAGAACATGAGCCGCACCGGATTTTTCAACAAGTTGAAGGCGCTCACCGGCCATGCCCCGGCTGACTATATCCGCTCCATGCGGCTGCAATATGCGGCACAACTGCTCAGGGAAAAAGACTGTTCGATAACGGAAATCTCGGATGACTCGGGGTTCTCCGATGTCAGATATTTCAGGGAGGTGTTCAGGAAGTACTATGGAATGAGCCCGAGTGAGTACAGGAATTCGATGAGAGGATAACATCACGGGCAGACAGACTCCAGGATATGGCAGGTCTTATTGTCGGAGATGGTGTATGTTTCGCTCCGCACCGACAAGCCGGGCACGGTTAGCTCGTTCACCGTAATGATGAAGGCGAACAGCCGCCCTGCCCCAGTATTGAGGCTCGTGCCTGATAGGGATAGTAGAAATAATAGTGTTCGTCCAACAGCCCGCCTGCGAGCGGTGTCGGACTTTCAGTTTTCCATACGAGACCGCCCGTGTCGGCATCCCTCTCGGCTGTCAGTTTCACGTTGGAATAGACTGTTTGAGTGCCCCGCACCACGTATAGGCCGCAGGCCCCGCTTTCGGAAAACTTGGTTTGGCAGCCATTCTCCACAGTACGGGTGGTTTTGCGAACAGCCGACGTATATCCAGCTTTTCAGATAAGCTGCGTTTTCAGTGCGTATATGTTCGGCTATCCCGAAAAACATTCCTGCCAGGGCTGCGGCGAACTCGGCCGTTAATTCCTCCTTGCCGTATTCCTCTGATCCGAACGGGTGCGCAAGATCCCGGTTCAATCGGGTGGGGTGTCCCGTGGAATGTCCCATTTCATGCAGAAGCGTTTCGTAAAAGCTCTGCATATCGACGAACTGCGAGCGAAGCGGCACTACGATATAATCGGCTAAAGGAGAATAGAAAGCCCTGTCGCCTTGCTGCTCCCGTATCGGGCAAAACCAGCTTTTCGCCTCCAGCATGGCGTCTATTTCGGGGTGCGCCTCTCCGGTTGTCCCGTCGGGCTGCTCTGCCTGTCCCCCTCTGAACTTCTCCCTTAACGCTTCCCATTCTTCCGGCCTCACGTCCGAAAAATTGGTCTGATCCAAGTTAAAGACCGAGTAATATTTATAGGTCGGTATAACGTTGTATTCCTGTTGCTGCTCCCGGCTTAACGCCTTGTATTCCTCAAAGGTTATTTTCTTGCGTGTTTCCTTGTGGTACACGTAGAAAAGGAAGTAATAGACCGGAAACGATTTCGATCCTTTCAGCACGGAGATCCCGGCCTCATTCGCCTGGTTGAACGTCATAAATACGGGTGTCTGGTACTGGAATTTCTCGCAAAGGAAAAGGAGTAAAAAGGCGTTGCCTCCGGCGTACCTGCGTCCTGTGAGGTTCTGCGGAAAGAAATTGCGTGTATTCGCCGCAATGGTGATCCAGGGCTTTTGCCAGTTGTCCTCTACCTGCTGGATCTTCTCGATCATTTATGTCTGACATCAAATTTGCAAACTGTTGCGCTGCCTTGTCGAAATAATCAGTTTTCATAACTACGTCCCCCGTTCTTTATCCTGGTGGGTGAGCCAGTTCTAAAGGTTGTTATCTCTTTTTCTATACCTCTAAGATAGCACTTTTATTTGAGAGATGCAAGTATTTAAACAACGTTTAACTAACTATTTATAAGATAATTATATGCAAAAGTAGTATTTTAGTATATACTAAATTTAGTATTTACTACCTGATTTTTTCCGATAGTAAACTCCCCACCTCGCACCCTCCCCCACCAAACCTTGCGGATGCCTAAGATTCCGATGTTTTTGTATCAAGACAACCTCATTTTGGTTTTTCGGGGCTGTCGGTGTGGTCGTCTTGCGTTTACCTTGAGTTCCGAGAGGTTTTTGTATGAGAACACCCCAAACGTTTTTTTCCATAGCACAAGTTTTTTAGGAAAAATACTACCTGGCTTTAGCCAGGCTGGAGATTTTTTCTAAAAGCCGCTTGCGGCTCAACTTGGGATATGGAAAAAGCCGTTTGACCTTTGCAGACAAAACCCCCGGTCAAGGTAAACGCAAGGCGGCCACGCCGGAAAAACTAAAATACCTCTCTCCCCTGAAAGGGGGGTTAAAACCGGGTTCGACAATCGGCTACCGGAGTTCCCGACAAGGAATGTTCCTTGCCCCGCCGACGAGTGCCTGCGCTCATCAGCCGGGCAAGGATCATTCCGGGTACTCCTTTCCGGATTGTGCCGATCAGTGAAAAGTCAGGCGCTTTTATCCGGCTGGCTTCACCGAACGAATCTATCCGGAAATAGCCTACCTTAGCCGGGTGGGTGGGGGGGGGTGTATTTATGCGTTAGGGATTGCAGTGGAAAGCCCACAGCCTTCAGGCGAGAACTTGGAGGCGGAAAGCCCGACCGTTTACGGGAACGCCCAAATCCTCCAAAAGAAAAGCGTACTAATACACTAAAATACTAAAAGTAGTAAATACCCTTAATTCCGCAACACTATTACAAATTAAACTTTTAAAGTACCTGAGCAACAAAAAGTTGCCCATGATTTTGCCATGTCAGAATTTTTACTTATCCTAGTGTTGCAAAAAAACAAGCAAAACTCTGATATGACATGGTGAAGATACAAATTAAACGAGATATACTCCCTATATTCGCGTAGTAATCCCCTGTTGTCCCTGTCGCAAGACAAACTCCAGGGTTTTGTTTTTATATACTCCCCCCTATACGGTAGCGTATGGATCTTTTTCCTGAATCACCTTTTTAATCTTGAACAGCCGTTCTTTGGTTAGCGGCTTTATAGTTTCCGGATCCTCACCGTCGAATGTTTCCCCGAAGATCAGATCGTCCACCTCCAGGCCATGATTAAAATTCTCCCTGATACAGTCCCTTAGCAACCAAAGGTTTTTGAGGTTCACCCAATCGGCCGTTATGTTCCTGATCCTTCTAAACATGATTATCGCAGTACGAAAATAATGCCCCACATGATCGTAATCATGGCAAACCCGTTTATCCAGATAATAAACATCTATTTCCTGGTTTTCTTCATCCTCCGCGATCCGGCAAAGGCAGAACGGGATCTGCTCCAGTTTATCCCATTCGATATATTCCGTTGATTTCATATTGTCATTATTATAAATATCATTACTTGACCAGCGAGGCTATCACTTTGGCAAATTCGGAAATATCCCCCTCCACGCTGGCCTTTTCCAACGCTTTCATATATTCTTTTCTACGCTCCACCGGAACAACCGTCCAGTTATAGCCTCCAGACGCAAGCATGGCGTTCAAGACGAACCGTCCCATTCTCCCGTTCCCGTCCATATAGGGGTGAATATACACGAAAAAGAAGTGTCCCAGGACAGCCCTTACCGCCGGGTGCGGCTCATTCTTCAAGAGATCGAAAAGGACGGGCATAGCGTCCCTGACCGCTTTCGGGTTCAACGGGATATGTTGCGATCCCCGTATATAGACCTGCCCGGTACGATAACCCACAATATCCTCCCTTTGCAAGATCCCCACCGTAACGAACGGCATCCACATCTGCATATACCAGACCAGATGATCCGCCCTTACCGCTTCCCCTGCGTTCTTTCCTTTCAGTATATCGGAGATCGTCCCCCTGACAGCCTGGAACGCCTGGTAATACCCACGTGCCACCAGTGCGTTTTTATGCTCCTTATCTTCTTTCTCCGGCTTCCAGTTCCCGACACGCACTTTCTCGATCAGCTCCGGGGAAACCCTATATCCCTCGATCGAGAGAGAATGATAAGCGTCCTCCGAATACTTTTCATCGACGGATCTCAAATACCCCTCCACGTCATCAATCTTTCCAGGGGCTTCGGGAAACAGTTCTACAACCTTATCCCTCATGTTCTCCCACATCAGGCGCAAGCGTGTGACGTAAGGCGACACCTCATAAACAAGGGGCGTTCGTGGCTGATCCTCGAACGGATCTTCTTCTCTCACGTCATACCCGAACCCCCGCATCGTGGAAACGATGCTGTCGGCGATTTCGCTGTTCCCGATGTTCCGGAACGCCCCGGCTATTCTTCCGGCACGAAGCGAAGCCCCGTTTTTCGTCAGTACCTTTAATATATCGGCAGCGTCCCGTATCATGGCCAGACAGGTGCGGGCTGCGATCTTCTCCACCTGGAAATATCTCGGCGTGGCATATACCAGGGCTTCGGCAAGCGGATAGAGATTAAGGCCGTATTCCGGCTCTTTATATACCTGATCCGGAATCTCGCTTTGAAACACCAAAAGCGAGGTATCATACATCAGCTTTTGCGTGTTGTTATGGCCTTTCGGCGACTTGATAATCACCTGCACGGGCACGGTCGTTTTCCCCGAATACAGATCCAGCGACTGGTCGGCCGTCAAGCACCATTGTTCCCCCAGCCGGACGGCCGCGTATTTCGCAATAAAATACCAGAATGAGGTGTACCAGACCGTCGTGTCCCCCTCTGTTCCCGGCCTGGCCGCAATATACCAGCCTTTCATTACTTCCTGCAACCAGCCGTTATCCAACAGCCGGGTTAAATGCGTCCTCCCTATCTCGGCCGTCCCTTGCAGGACGACACAGCGGTCTTTCTCCTGGAGCTTTCTTAATTCCTCCAGTGAAGCCGCCATTTTCTCCGCCATTGTTGCCATACTACCGTTTTTATTTAGATCCTGATTATTTTCGTGCAAATACTCGTTTTTATTCACGTGCAAATACTCGTTTTTAATTATGTGCATTTACTCGTATTTGTTGCAAAAATACGGTCTTTTTTCCGATAATCAGCTATTAATAAAGTCTTTTTTTACCTGTTGTATTGTAGATACGGCCTTTCCCGTGAGCTTCGCCACGTTCCGGATCGAGTAGCCTTTCTTTAACAAGGCGATCGCCTCCCGGTATTCCTCTTTCCTCTGTTCGGCCGTTTTCCGGCTTCCCGGCTTCCGTCCCAGCCTGCCCCCTTTCTGGATGTACAACTCCCGTCCGCTATTAAGGCGGTCGATGATCCCCTGGCGTTCGATCGCGGCCAGTTCCCCCAACAGGGTAGTGATCAGAGAGGACAAGGGGTTTACCGTCTTGTCCGGCCGTAATGTTTCCAGGTTCAGGTTTTGGATATACACGCATATTTTATGCGTGTGCAGCGTATCGAGTGCCTTTAGGATCTCCAGGGTTGAACGCCCCAGGCGTGAGATCTCGGTCAACAACAACATATCCACCCGGTTCTGCGGATCTGTGCAGTATTCCAGGCAACGGCTTAAAACCGGGCGTTCGATATTGGCCTTTCGTCCGCTTATCTTTTCCTCAAAGACCGCCGTCACCTCGTACCCCCGTCCGGCTGCGAACCTCTCCAGATCGACAACCTGCCGTTCGGTCGATTGCCTGGCCGACTGCGAGCTTACACGTGAATAAATAACCACATTCATCCCTTTTGCTTTTGTTCTTCCTTATCTATTGTTTTAATCACCTTATCCACCTCTTTCAAGGACGGCATTATTTCCGGATCTATCCAAAAAAGAAATTCGCTAATTAACCTATAATTACTATCTTTGCATTGTAATGCTTGGTAAAGCCTCTGTTTTCAAAACACGTAACCAAGTCAAGGATATACCCGTTCATCAAGAACGGGTTTTTCTTTTGCGACAGCCCATTCATAAGACAAAGGATATTATAACAGGTCAGTAATCACAGCCGCCGGAATATCCAGCTTTGAGAAAGCGAACATCTTTTTCCCCAGATCCTTTAACGAGGCTCCGATATGGTACACGTCCGTTTCATCAACGATCAGGAAACGGTCGTGACTGTCCCGGTACGTCCTGATGTCGATAGGTGTGTACTGGCTGTTATGCCTGTCAAGATCAAGTTGGAGTTGCTGCGTGATACGCTGGGTGTAAATGGTGGCCGAGACACCGACGCTGCGTTTACTCAACATGAGCAAGACCGTTTCGTCCACATAGTTGTCGATAAGCACGATCGAACGCCTGGCCGACTTTACCAGATCGGTAGCGAACTTGTACGCATCGAAAATCTGGCCGTTATAAAAAATGCCTTCGACCGGGGGCAAGGCAGTACGCACAAAAAAATCTATCTTCTCGGTATGTTGAGCGACAGTCCTTTCAAGTTCTGACAAACGTTTATTAATGGAATACCCTTTTAAAAGATAGTCCTTTAAAACCTTATTCGCCCATTGCCTAAATAAAATACCTCTTTTACTATTGACACGAAACCCAATGGATATGATCGCATCCAAATTGTAATAAGTCAGATTGCGCATCACTTGCCGTTTGCCTTCCTGTCGAACTGTTCGGAAATCCCGAACAGTTGAACTTTCCTCTAATTCTTTCTGATCATATATGTTTTTTATATGCTCGCTTATATTTGCTTTGCTGGATTGAAAAAGATCCACAATTTGCGCCTGTGTCAGCCAAACGGTTTCATCTTCCAGCCTCACTTCCAACTTGACCGCTTCATCCGGCTGGTATAATATGATTTCTCCCTGTTCCATTACTTATTTACCTTTTCTTAATTCATCAAGCCTCTGCATCGCACCGCTGAACTTCTCACTAAACATCATATCATCGGGCAAAACAAACCAGGTGGGAATACCTCTCGACTGTGGATTACCTATACATTCATCTTGCCCGTTCTGTTTGCGGTAATCGTCCCATTCACTATAAGCGATGTTCCAACGAATACCTAATTTATAGGTATTTTCCCATTTAATAATAGCCAGTGAATAGGCCGGATCATCTTTGCCGTCATAAATCACTTCTACAACTTCAACCATCCCTTTAGGGGAATTTATAAACTTCGGATTTTTATACGAATAAGTGCTCATGTCTTTTATTTTTTATTCATAGCACACAAAGATACTCAAAAACAAATATATACATATATACATACGTATGATTAACGTATAAAAACATTTATGGTTATTCTAATCTTTGATTAATTCCGGTACAGAAACAAAACGTACCGAAAGACGGAAACAGGATTTATTTCGGTACGCTTCCCCGATCGGTACAAAAAACACGCAAAAAACGAAAATACTACTTTTAGTCTTTTAGTATATTAGTATTTTGACTATATTTGCGGACATGACAACCATTTAAAAAACTGAATTTATGAGCAAAGCAAAAGTAATCTCCGTATTGAATCACAAAGGGGGAGTAGGAAAGACTACAACCACGATCAACCTGGGCGGCGCGTTACGTCAAAAAGGGTACAAGGTTCTTTTGATCGACCTTGACGGGCAGGCCAACCTGACTGAATCGCTGGGCTTCTCCGCGGAGCTTCCCCAAACGATCTACGGTGCGATGAAAGGCGAATACGACCTGCCGATCTACGAGCATAAGGACGGCCTTAGCGTCGTTCCCTCCTGCCTGGATCTCTCGGCCGTTGAAACGGAGTTAATCAACGAGGCCGGGCGGGAACTTATCTTAGCCCACCTTATCAAAGGCCAAAAGGAGAAATTCGATTATATCCTGATCGACTGCCCCCCCTCGCTGTCGCTGCTCACGCTTAACGCACTGACGGCCTCGGATCGGTTGATTATCCCGGTTCAGGCTCAATTCCTGGCAATGCGTGGAATGGCCAAACTTATGCAGGTCGTCCACAAGGTGCAGCAACGTTTGAACTCGGATCTTTCGATGGCCGGGGTTCTGATAACCCAGTACGACGGAAGAAAGAACCTGAACAAGAGCGTTTCGGAACTGGTACAGGAAACATTCCAGGGCAAAGTGTTCAGCACCCATATACGCAACTCCATTGCGCTGGCCGAAGCCCCGACACAAGGGCAGGATATTTTTCACTATGCCCCCAAATCTGCCGGGGCAGAGGACTACGAAAAGGTATGTAACGAACTGCTAACAGAAATAAAGTAACCATATGGCAAAGAAGAACGATTTAAAAAACAGTATGTCGGCCGGGCTGACCGGGGGCTTAGACAGCCTGATCCAATCCACGGCCGGGCAAAAAGAGGCTCAAAAGCCGAAGAAAGCGAAAACCGTGCATTGTAATTTTGTCATGGACGAAACCTATCACCAGAACTTAAAGCTGATCGCGATCCGCAAAGGCGATTCGCTAAAATCGGTATTGCAAGAGGCTATATCTGACTACTTGGATAAAAACAGTTCCCTGCTATAACAGCGTATCGGGAATATACAGGGCAAACACTCCACAAAAGAAATTCTCCAGGAAAAAGGTACGCAAAAAGCACCCCTACACATCAAAAAGTATATTGAAAATGCGATTCCCTATAAAGAACCCGTTGGCAGGATTAATCTTGCGTATGTTTAACCTGCCAACGGGTACGATATTAATAAACGTTTGGATTAAGGTTGGGGTTGGACGTTTACGTCTTTATCTGCATCAACCCAGCCTGTTGTCTTTGCATCAAACTGGATCGGATTCAACACAGCCACTCCCTGATCAGTATAACCACCACCGAAAATCAACGTGTAGATATGACGCTTGCCCGCTACCCATGTATCTCCGAACGGAACATAAATTGTTCCGTAACTATCTGCTGAACCCAACAGATAACCTCCGGACTGCTGGATTTTGCAGGTGATCGACAGGTAACATTGATGCGCACCGTCGGCTTTTATCTTGGTATTGGTGGCTTCTTCGGAAACTTTCCATGCTGTCAGCTTCTGTGGTATATTCAGCATAGGAGTTTTTTCGGAAATATCGGTAGCTGTGGTATTACTATTGACCTCGATGGATTTGCCTTGCACTACGGTAATAAAACCTCCTCCTGTAGAGCTTTCAGGCCAATCACCCACAGTCCAACTTCCCGTTCCATCGGCTGTCGCAGGCAATGTGTAGACGCCGCCCATTTTTACATTAAAAATCTTGATGTCCTTTATATTCACCTGCATGTTATCGTATTCGGTCTTTGCTTTGAATACGACCTGTGACAGAATATGCTTGAAGTTAAATTTCACTACTCCGTTGTTCTTGTCTTTTGTCTGGCCTTTGGCTATGGCATACATCACGTCGTAGTTTTCATGAGCATTGATACCAGATCCATACTCATCGGAGCAGGAATAAGTTATCTTTTGAGTATCCTTGGTGGCTTCCCACATATAACTCCACTGCATGGCTTCATCAACCGTTCCGGGATTGAATGCGTAAAAGTCCAAAGCCTCGGTAGGCCAATAACGAAGGTCGCTCGCATTTTTATAATCCCACTTACCATTATTGTACACGATATTCACTCCGTCATGTCCAAATTCCGTGTCGACCTTTCCCATGAAGGCAGTACCATCCCCCGTAAAAGCGAACACGTCGAAATCGGTGTTCTTCAAGTTGGTGTTGGTAGTAGGGATAGCCCTCGTTTCCGCCGCATTACTTAACACGTTAAAACCAATCGCATTCCGTGAGGAGGTTTCCACATTCGCAATCTCCTCGTCTGAGCAACCCATGAGTAGTGCTCCAAAGATTGCCCAAAGCATTACTGTACTTTTTTTCATAAATAAAAACAATTTAAATTGATACATATAATTAATAAACTCGTATTACAACACTATATCCATATTCACATCATCCCAATCATCAACGTCCACATCAAATCCCGGACCGCCATTTCCCGGCTCGGATGGTACCTCATAATCAAAATTCAACACCAGATGCACATCACCGATATGCCCCGCTACCGGGACATCATGCACTTGGTCGCTCACGTCCTGTTCCAATACAGACATGCTGCCTGAACGGTTCTTGATATACAGCCGGAAAACATTGGGCTCTCCTTCAAGTGCGGAATGTCCAAACGTATAGAATCCGCCTATAATCTGATTCCGTGAAACCATTCCATCAAAGAGCAGGCTCTCCGAAAGATCGGCGGGCAAACTGTCGCCGGACATGTTAAGCGAGCCGGACATGCCGGAAAGAGCGGCCCGCAAATCCGCCACCCTGTCCAGTCCCCGAAGACCGTTCACCTCATACGTGTAGTGACATACCATGTTTACGGGAGTTAGCCGTATTATCTTCGTGCTTCCTTCCGGAATGTCCTTGAGGATAACTCTGTCTATATGGTCGCCACACAGCCAGGGTGGGGTGACAGCCATTGTCCGGTTATCCGGCGACTGAACATCACGCGTATCGGCAGTAAAAAGCGTGTAACTGCCGTTTTCTTTCCAAACCATCCCGTCGGTATCGTAGTTGAAGCAAATTACCCGGTAATCATTCTCGGGGAGCTCCACTTCCCCATCCTCTCCTCCGGGGAAATCAAATATCCACGTGTTGCTTTCATCGTCGGTCGGATAAAATACGACCCTCATGCCTTCAGGCTTGTCATGATTGGAAATCTTGGTCCAGTCGAATACTACCCGCACCTTGGCAAAGTGCGGATGATCGTAACATAAATCCTTATGCTCACAAGCCGTCAGTCCTATCCATAAAAATATGAACACCAGACTAAAGCGTATCCGTATCACTGCCTGCCTCCTTTCTTCTCGTTGTAGTTGCCACGGCCGATCAACCACACCAAAGAGATACCCGCCTTGGTCGGGCCGAACCAGCGGCGGTTTTTAGTGGTCTGCCATACATAGTGACCGTCCAAAGGGATGTACTCCTTGTACGATCCTCCAAGGTAGCCGATTCCCAACGTGAAATCCACATTGAACCGATGTCCCACAGGTAACGAGTAGCCGTAAGCCACGCCTCCCCCGTAACTCCATTTATCCCCCAAGTAACCTTTCCCACCCAATTCGAAATCATAGGTGACGATCTGCCCGTACAATCCGACATGATGCCCGGAAAACGGTTTTTCCACCGCTCTCCGACCGAACCAGCGGCGCAACTCCACATCTCCCCCATAGATACGCCAATAATTATGCTTCCGATCACTTTTCCACCAGGCATACATCCAATTCCCGGCCACAGACCAGTTCTTCCCCAAACAGAACTCAACCCCGATGTCAGGTATCAAAACAGCGTCATAAAGCAAGTTTGTTTTCACCGCCATGCAAAACGGCCGTTTCTTTACCGGAGCTATGACGGTAACGGTATCACGGATGCACAACGTATCACGTGTATGTATATATACCGTATCTCTGACGGGATTTATCGGATCACTATCATAGCATATTTTCACCATCGACGAACGAAGTTTCGGAAAATGGAATTTATACAAATATGAGTATGGCCTCCCCCCTTTCAGTCTTTTCAGTTCTCCCCCCCAATAAGGGCTGTCCTGGTTTTCCAAACGGACGATCTTCTCCAACAAACGAAGGACATCCTCCCTCTCCGGAACATTCACATCCGCTCTCACCATCGTTATAAGTCCGTTCCAGTCGCTTCCCGAAAAATGAAAATCCCTCTCCAATACCGGAATCTTTATATAAGGTGATATATACCGCCACAAAACCTCTGCTCGTTTTTCAGACAGCCTTCCATTCAACAGCCCCCCTCCTTCCGGGGAAGCTCCTCCTATTATTTGAATTTTCCTGATAAGACGGACGGAGTCGTTCAATGCGGAACAGATTTTAGCAAACCGCTCCATCTCGTTCCCATTGTCAAGTAAACATGTATCTATATTTACCTTTCCTTGATGAAAATAGATCCTTACCGAATCACGCTTCTCCTGAGCGGATATTTCTCCGCTTATACTCAACACGAGCACGAACAATACACATTTAATATAAAAAAACATCTTTTCGTCATTTAATCATTTGTTAATATGACAATCCAAACCCAGGCTTTTACACCCCCTGAATTTCAACCGCTAAAGATATGCACCTATAAACCAACCTCCAAAGCAAAAAACAAGTATTTTAAACTTATAAATACTTAAAAAGACAACCACACAACAGCTACAACACTTACCACAGCAGCCAATCACGCTTACAGAACAATTAAAAACACTTAACATCATAAAGAAAAGTACTTAAACATACAAAAAAAAAAAAAAACAGTTATCTTTGCAAGAAACATCATACTTAATAACACTTAAAACAATAAAATACATGATATTCAGCACAAAAGCCGCCACTTTTCTAAGTTCAATAAAAACTCAAACTTACGACAAAAAAGAAAGCGAAATGATAATAACGTATCAACAAAAACGTGTCTTTCATCTATCCCTGCTCATGCTGGCCTTATGCGCACCCATATACATATTTTCAGTTCCATTTCCCAATGAACAGTTTTATTATATTAACAGCGTATTATTCCTGTTTATCATCATGTGCACTCTCGCTTATTTTAAAAAGAGAGTAAATCTGACCACGACCTTTTCCATTATACTGATAGCCATACATATCGAGATTTCTATCGAGATAATTTATTGCTCAATATGCAGCGGACATGAATATAGTTATCAAAGAGCATTGATAATGAGTAACCTTACTATCTCTCTCTTATTTACCATGCTTTCCATCTGTGCCTATATGAGTAAGATCTCCATCCTATTGTCCTCCCTTACCATAGCTTCCTATACAATCTGCACACTTATCACCGACGGACCGTTCCTATACAGGTATCTGCCTTTGGTCATCATCATATACACCATGATCCCCTTATTAGGAAGATCCATACACAGTAATATCAGCAACTTGCTAAAAAGTAGCAACTTGCTAAAAGAGGAAGAGGAAATACTTTTGAAACGTCTCCAAATGAAAAAGGAAGAACTATTCGCGTTCGCCGAGTTGTTAAGCGAGAATAACCCGGAAGAAAAGACAAGCTCCCTGTTAAGCATAATAGGGGAACAATCCAAAGAAAATCTTTTTACAGCCCTTGCCGCATACCAGAAAAAGGAAAAAAGTAAACTTGATACAATCAGGAGAATATATCCCAATTTATCCCCGTCCGAATTAAACATCTGCCGTTTAATACTGCAAGACAAGACCGTCAGCCAAATATGCGAATTATTACATCGGAGTAGCGGAAACATAACCAGCCAACGAGCGAACATACGTGCCAAACTCGGACTGAAAAAAAGCGACAATTTAAAAGAAGCATTACAAGAACGCATGAGGCTGTATGAAGAAGAACACCGGCAAGAGGACTTTTCAGCCATGCGTTAGGGATTGCAGAGTAAAGCCCACAGCCTTTAGGCGAGGACTTGCAACGGAAAGCCTGACCGTCCCACAGGAACGCCCAAAAGAAAAAGAATCCCCCGAACATTCATCCGGGGGACATCCAAGCCGTCACATCAATTATAATACAGATTCAGATCATCCGTGCCAATCTCCTTTCCGTCCCGGAAAACAAGGCGTAAATCAATCCTCTCTCTGTTTTCATTGCCACAAAGATAGACATACCGGCCAACATACGCATCATACTTATCAATCAGTTCTAACGGTATGACCGGCATGGGAAAAGGATACACCTATATTGCATATAGCGGAAAATTTGTAAGATTACCCTGTACTTTATAAGGCAACATAGAAAATCTCTCCGCATGCAATTCCGGTCTTTTTCCCAGTAATGCTGTCAACGAATTGGCCCGGACATTCCCTTCGGCCTTCACTTCTATCGGCACCATTTGGGCATTACGTTGAATAACAAAATCCAACTCAAGACGCGAATTGTCTGTGTTATGGTAATAAATCGGTGACACGCCCTTACTTTTCATCTGCTGCAATACATACTGTTCAGTCATTCCTCCCTTGTATTCCTTAAATATGTCGTTTTTAATCAAGACTTGGGCCGGATCTGTCTTGACCATAGCACCCATAAGCCCCAAATCAACCATATAGAGTTTGAAAGCCGACAGGTCTTCATAAATATCAAGCGGAAGCTCCGGTTTGGTACATCGAGGCACTTTATACAACAACCCGGCATTTACAAGCCATTGAATGGCCATCTCAAAATCATTGGCTCTGGCACCTTTTCGCAAAGCTCCGTAAATGAATTTCTTGTTTTCTTTAAATAATTGGGAAGGAATGCTGTTCCATACCATTCGGACACGCGGAACCTGTTCTTTGGGCGCATGTTTTGAGAAGTCAAGATCATAGCCTTGCAAAATCTCCGACTGTATTCTTCTGACTTCCAGCAAGGAATCCGTTTCTACATATTTGAGTACAACTTCCGGCATACCACCTACATAATAATATTGCCGAAGGAGATCCGTATATTTGTCATGCAGGAGGCTTATCGTTTCAAAATCCCCACTCATAAGCAATTTACAAGCTTCTTCTTCTCCCTTGGCGACAAGAAACTCTTCAAAGTTCATAGGAAATATATTGATGACATTTACCTTCCCTACGGGATAAGACACATCCTGATGAAGGGATATCCCCAAAAGTGAACCTGCCACAGCTATATGATACTCCGGAACCTCCTCTTTAAAATACTTCAAAGATTCCAGTGCTTCCGGGATATCTTGTATCTCATCAAGGATAATAAGCGTATCACCCGGAGTAATGTCAACGGAAGTCATCGCACGCAGCCCCCGTAAAATTCTGTCAACATTGAAATCCTGAGAAAAAAGCTGGCGTGCAAGGTTATTCTTACGGCATACCACATAAGCCTCTTTTTTGTATTCAAGTTTGGCAAACTCATGGAGCAGCCATGTTTTCCCAACTTGTCGGGCACCATTTAAAATCAGAGGTTTTCTATCCTCACGTTTTTTCCATTCTATAAGTTGTTGCAAAACAAATCTTTTCATCTACAAACAGCATTTTTATACATGTAAAAACAGCGTATAATACATTTATCCGCACTTATTTAAAGCACAAATATACTAAAATAAACAGATAATAGAAGCAATCTTATACATTTTTCCGCACTTTAATCAACTCCAATGGAAAGCAGTAGCCAATTTAGGATTGCCTTCTCCACGCTCGATGGCCACCAGCGTATTGATGCCCACGCCCGCCAGTTCGGAGAAGTTCCAGCTGATTGACCTTCAAACTCTTCCTGCACTCTTTAATCATCTTTCCTAGCTCTTTCATATTCACAACACATTGTGATTTTAGTCAGTTTTCATCCTAGTTCAAAGAAAAAAACAGCCGATAAAGCAACTATAATCATTGTATTCATATAGATTAACATCATATATTCAAGTTAATCTATATATTTACATGGATTATTTGTATATTTGCAAAAAAGGAACAACCATGTGGAATGAAATGAGCAATCCAGCTGTGCTGATGAGAATCGGCCAGCGCATCAAAGAGACACGTATCAGGCAGCATATCACGCAGGAAGAACTGGCAACGGCTTCCGGTGTAAGCCCCTTGACCGTTGCGAACATCGAGAAGGGCAAATCGGTATCGCTGCTGTTGTTCATCAGCGTACTCCGCTCGCTCGGCCTGCTGGAGAACCTGGAGCAACTGGTACCGGAAATCCGGGTCAGCCCGATAGAGCTCAAAAAACTGCAAGGAAAGAAACGCTACCGTGTACGCCATTTAAAACAAGATAACCATGAATGATTTGATAGTAGATGTAAAGCTATGGGGAGAAAGCGTAGGCTCTCTCTATTGGGAAAAGGAAAGCAATGCCGCCTTGTTCGACTATGAACGGAAGTTCATCCGCTCCGGTCTTGACATTTCTCCCATCATCATGCCCATCAGCCAGTACAGGAACACCCCCTACCGGTTCCTTGAAAACCGTACCGACTGTTTCAAGGGGTTGCCCGGCCTGTTTGCCGATTCACTGCCGGACACTTTCGGAAACCAGATCATCAATGAATGGTTTGCCAGCAAGGGATTGTCCGGAGAAGAGATTACCCCTTTAGACAGGCTTTGCTATGTAGGCAAACGTGGCATGGGCGCACTGGAGTTTGAGCCGTCCTCGCCAATCAACGGCATGAACGAATCATCAGTGCTCCATATCGAGGAACTGACGGAGCTTGCCAAATCCGTATTCACGGACAGAATGGCTTTTCAGGTCCAACTGCGCCAGGAAGGAAGAAACATTCTGGATATACTGAAAGTGGGAACATCTGCCGGAGGTGCCAAGCCCAAGGCCATCATCGCCTACAACGATATTACCGGAGAGGTACGCTCCGGACAGGTAAAAGCTCCTGAAGGATTCGGATATTGGCTGTTGAAATTTGATGGCGGCAAATACAGCGAACACACGCAGATAACGGACAATCCACAAGGAATAGGAAATATCGAATATGCCTATCACCGGATGGCAAAAGCCTGCGGTATCGATATGATGGAATGCCGGTTACTTCAGGAAAAAGAGTCATATCACTTTATGACACGCCGTTTTGACCGTATGAAAGACGGAGAGAAAATCCATGTACAGACATTGGCCGGGCTTGCCCACTATGACCGTGACCAACGCCATTCATACGAAGAGATATTCCGTATCATGCGGCAGATGAACCTCCCTTATCCAGATCAGGAGGAACTATACCGAAGAATGGTGTTCAACGTCATGAGCCGTAACCATGATGACCATAGCAAGAACTTCTCTTTCCTGATGGATAGACAAGGGAAATGGAAACTGGCCCCGGCATACGACCTCTGCTACTCATACACACCGGGCGGCAAATGGACGAACCGCCACCAACTGTCACTCAACGGCAAACAAGACAATTTCACGATGGAAGATCTGCAAAAGGTAGGTGAGAACATGGGCATCCGGGAACACAAACAGATTATCGAAAAGGTACAGGAAACCGTATCGTATTGGCATGAGACTGCCAAGGATTGCGGGGTCAAGCCGGAACACGCCGATTTTATCGGAAAAAACCTGCTCTTGTTCGGCAAGCAACTGCATACCATCCAAATGCCGGACATTGCCAACGAACAAGAGCAGGCTTTCATGAAGGCTATGCGAAATGATGACTTCAACGCCATCCTGGAACTGAAGATGAGAGGATATCAGCCATCGGAGAACGTACTGAAAAGCCTCCAGCCGGATATATCCGCCACCAACTTCATCGCTGCCGCCAAAATCTTCCAAATGGAAGGGATGCTAAAAAGCCTTCAGGACATAAAGCCTGTGCAAAGCCCGATTATAGGCGGCAATAAGCGTAGCATGGAATTGGGGGATTAACACACAAACGGCATCCTGTACCATTCAATATAATAGTAAATATATTAATTGTTATCTATCATATTTTGATTTAACAGTTAATATATTTACCTTTGCGATATGACAACGAATCACATCACCCAAGCCATGGCCAATCCGGAAATCATAGCGGAACTGGGCAGGCGATTTAAGGAATACAGGCTAACCTATAGGTTCACACGTGTCCACTAAAAATCATTAACACTTCCCTTAACTAATAGTTCTATAGCTATTTGCAGCTATTGCCCCATCTGAGTTTATGAGCCTTTTTTTACGGCACACAACAAGAAGGAAGGAGGGATTGAGAAAAGTTTTGGACGACAAAAAATGTTGGGGACAGTGAAGCCGTCCGGCGTTATTTTTTTCGGTACAAAGGGCGAAGACCGGAACTCTTTCATATCCATCCACCGAAATAAATTTGCCGTTCAAAAACAAAGGGTCTCAGATGGAGCTATGAAAAAGCACACAAGGGGAGGCAGAAAACAAGGAAAAGGGAAGAACGGAAATAAAAAAAAGTAAAATCCAACAGACAGAACAATAAACAAAAGCATAAATATTAGGCAAAATTGTCCCGATAAAAGAATTATAACATGACTATTGAAGATGAAATCCTCCAATACCTGCACTATCATCCTCTATCAAACAGGGTTGAGATAACGCTTGGGATAACCAATCCTCCCAGTGGCAGGATTGTAAAAAGACTACTGGCCGATGCCGTAACCAAAGGAATGATAGAAGTACTCTAACAATAGTAGTGCCACTATATTATAAGCAGCACTGCAATTGTTCCTTACCCCAGCAAATGCACCTCCTGTAACCTCACCAATCCCAAATACATCTTCAAGAACACCTCCTGATACACCTTCAGATCCGGGAAATAGACGAAAGACTTCCGGGAAAAAGAGAGACATGTGAATGGCCGTTCATTTGGAACCTCCATTTCCGGATAGCGTTTCTTCGCCTGGTCAACCGCCATCTTGTTAAGTGAAGCCACGAAGTTGGCCTGGCGTATCGGATTCCATTTCGGGGTTTCAAGAATCATCATCCCATCTTTCCGCTCAGGAATAACCAAATATTCATCCTGCACGTTACGGGCGTAATAGCACACAAAAGACAAGGCCTCATAGACATTATCCCCTACATGAATACCGATAACCCGTTCTTCAGCCGGTGTACCAGCAAAGCATTCCGCAATCTGCTTCATGGCATACCCATGCAACAAGGCAGCATTAGAAGCCAACAGATAAGCCGGTGCGGTACGCTCTCCTCCCCTATCGATGGCAGCAAAGAGAGAAGGACTCCAACAGAGATGGATGATCTTTCCTTTCTCTTTCTCACGAAGGGAAGCGACACATAACCGGTTGTCAAAGACCAAACGGGCTTTTTTCGTTTCCGGATGGAACTGGAACACGTTCCGTACCCTGTCCGGCTTATGGATATCCATCATCAGATAGCCTTGCCACCCGGACACATGTTTTGTCTTTAAAGTTGTTTCGCTTTCCTCCACATCAAAGAGATAAGACAAGAGCTTTTCCCGCTTGCAACATACGGAAAGAGAAAACTCATCCTGTTCTTTCATCTGCTGCATATCCAATGAAAGGAGAAAAGCCAATTGCCAAGGAGTAAGCTCGGAAAAGCCATGTAATTCGATACAAGAGAACGAACCTTTCTCCGGTGAATAAATGGCATACCCTCGGTCATCAATCTCATATTTCAACATGAAATCCCCTTGTTCGACGGGAAGATAATTCTGTAAAACGGTCTGATAATTCATAAAGAAATATATTATATTAAGTTAGTATTCATAAAGAGAAATCGGGGCCACTCTTGCGTTTCCGTTTCTTTTTGGACGGTATGAGATCATCCTCTTGCGACTTCTTCCCGCTGCCGGTAATGTCAAGATCCGGAATGGCCGTAACTCCCCTACCCTGCATATAGAAAGCCTCACGATCCACCCGCTCACGGAACTCCCCTACCCTATTAATATGTGACGAGAGACCGACTGCCACGCCATCGAAAAGCTTCTGTATATTCTGATAAGTGAGCTTACGGGAAAGATCCGCACCTTTAAAGAGATGAGCATTTTCCACGTTTTCCATATAGAGAGAAATCCCATATGCGCCTTTGCCGTTTACATGCTCCGTCACCCGAATCGATTCTTCCGCCAAGTTCTTCTTGAAATCCTCATATCCGGAAGAAGCGTTCAAAGCCTTAAACACGTGGTCATAGAGATAATGCTTCTGTTCATCGGCACTCATGCCATGCCCATCAAAACGGATATTACCGAAGCGATATTTCTGAGGAAGCGAAACGTCCTTCAGGTAAAAGCCTGAATCCTTGATGCCATAGACATAATAGGATTTGTCCTTCTTGGTGACCAGACGCATATACAATCCTTCTTGTTCCAGGTTCCTTCGGAAATCGGATGTACTTTCGGAAAAAGAGTAGATGCGGTCAAGCTGTTGTAACAGTTCATCCTTGAACAAGGGGTTGAAAAAACCTCCTTTTTCCAGCAATGCGAAAAGGTTGTCATAGCTTTCATCCCCCAACAGGACACGCCATTCTTCATTGGCCAGTTTCATTTCTTGCAAGGGTTTATCCAAAGACCAGTATGTATCGGATTGTTCTAGGACAGCCGATACCTTATCCTTGTAATTATAACTACGCATGGCTTTCTTCAAGGCCGCATCGAAATAATAGTTACGGTATTGCGCCTCTCCCAACGTGGTTCTCTTGCCTCCTTCCCTTTCCAAAGGCAACAGACCGTACTTCTGCTCCAGTTCCCTTGAGATCTTTTCGGAACGGCTGTAATTATTCCCGGAAGGAATGCTTTTGCCTTCTTCATCAATCGTGGTCAGCAGCACATGCACATGGCTGTGTGCCTTGTCGGTATTCAGGACAACGGCATAACAGGACTTTCCGTACCCCATCCTCTCGATATATTCCCCGGCAAGAGAAAGCCACTGTTCATCGGAAAGGCTTTCTCCCGGATAGAGGCTCAGAATAAATTCCGCATAAGGTAGTTTCACCCGGTCATTCAACTGGGAGATAAGTTCCATGTAGGCTGGCATGGCGGCCAGTTCGTCACCGGTGGAGGTGCAAAGCACTTTTCCGTTTCCTTCCTTGACCTTGGAAAGCTGGTATTCGATTTTCCGGCTCATGGACAGGTGGGATGAGAAAGAAGGCTGTATCTCGGCTATCATAACAATTTCCGGTTAATGGTTTCTACATCCGAAAGGTATTGGTTAATCCGATCCAATGAATACAATATATTTTCATCGGACGGAAGCGTATTGATATGTTTGGCAAGCTGGTTGATATTGGCTCCTATTTTACGAAGTTCATATATCATTTGCACATCGGTTTTCGACATGCTTCTGCCTTTCAAGGCAGACTCTCTGATAAAGGAAGAAAGGGATTTTCCCTCTTCCTTTGAACGTTGAAGAAGCTGTTCTTTCTCGGCTTCCGTCAAGCGGATCTTTATACTTATATCTCGATTCTCTTTCATATATACAGAGTATGTGAGTGTAACGAACATTGGTCGGCAGCTCGGCTGTCGCAAGGGTTTTTGTACCCACAAAAACATACCTTGCATTAGCAAAGATATACAATAATACTCAGCTGTGAAATAAAACCAAACAAAAGTCTTGATTTCTTAATCCTGATTAACCGCGCACTTTGTTACAAAGCAACTACGCACATTGTAACAAGCAAACGAAAAGCCATTAGTTACAAAATACATAATTACTAATTATATTATTACAAAGTATGAACATACATACTTAACTATAATATTAATTACATACATAATTATATTCATATTTATATGTGTAAATACTTATATAATTAAGTAAATAAGTGTGTAATAAATTAATTATAAAAGTATGCAATTATTTAATTTATTATTTATATATTTGCGCACATACTTAAAAACGTACATTATGGGACAAATATTACCAGGAGTAGTCGTAGCTTTTGAGAATCCCAAGGGCGGGGTAGGAAAGTCCACATTGACAGCTTTGTTTGCAGGTTATATTCATTCGCAGTCAAACGAAGAGGGTGGCTTATCCATTGCCGTGGTGGATATCGACGACATGCAGAACACTATCGGAAAATTACGTGAGGACGAAGCCGAGGACGGAATCATGAAAAAGGAAGAAGAATATGAGGTTATCAATATCTCTTCCTCAGAGTTCATCAACCAACTGGATTTCCTTCAGGACAATTACGACATTATACTTGTCGATTTTCCGGGTAACCTGAAACAAAACGGTGTAGTTGAAACGCTGCACTTCGTTGACGTGATCATCATTCCCTTCGAACCGAACCAGACCGATTTAAGACCTACATTGACCTTTTACTATAACATCTATGAAGGGATTATTGAAAGCCGTCGAAAGATTGGTAAAAAGACTACCATGCGTGGTGTTATGAACCGTGTTCTTCCGAATGTGCTGGAGTTCAAAGAAATTTTGAAAAATAAAAAAACCTTGCCTTTCGAGTTGATGCAAAACTACATCAAGGATTCAAGGGTTGACTATCAACGCAATTTAAGTACGCTGAGTAAAGCGTACCATCATCCCTGTGATGCGTTCTGTGAAGAGGTATTGGAATTAATCTGTAACCATATAGGAGAATAAAGCTATGGCAACCAACAAAGAAAGGACATCATCAGCCGCCATGAGAAAACTCTTGCTGCAAAGCGCCAGTAAGAAAGAGCAGGAAATCCAGCAGATCGGAAGTGTTGCGGAAAGCACCATTCCCCAACCTGCGATTGAGCAGCCCATCCATGAAGAGGTGAAAGAATCGGCTCCGGTCACAGAAACCGTCCAAGAACCTCAGCCGGAACAAATGGAAAAGCCGGAATCCAAACCTTCCGTGCAGTCTTCTCCAAAAACAGAAGAAAGCAAAGTCTGCGGAAAAAAATTCTCGGAATATCTGGAAGAGCGAAAATTAAAGAATACCGAAGTAATCCGGATATCCAGCGAAACCCACAGAAAGCTGAAGCAGATTGCTATGGCCACGGGATTAGGAATGCACAATATCGCTAACAACATTCTTGAAGACGTATTAACCAGCCATAACAAGGAGATTCAAGCGATACTGAAGAAGTATATGAGCATCTGATTCTACTTTCGGAAAAATATATATACGCCTGTTCGACTGCATTTGTCGGGCAGGCGTTATTTTTGCACGCCATTTTAGTGAAGGCCGGCATTGAACCGGGACACTTTTACACAACTGCGGAAAAATCCCTTTGCCTATTATCCTGGACAATATGTTAAAGAATTCAAACTTCTACTTGTTTCCACCTCAAAATTTTTTCCGAAAGTAAGAATACGGTAACAAAATCATTTTTTCGTTTTATTTAGGTTTTTAGGGATTTAAGTATTTGTGGGACACTTTTACACAACTAATAAGGGAGGTTTTCCGTATAATCAACTATATTATTGCAAGTTAGCACTTACTGGCATCTTCTCGTAACCGGGACACTTCTGCACAACTAACCGACTATTCGGGACACTTCTGCACAACTGAACAGGAAAGTCGGGATACTTTTACACAACTAGAATCTGCATTCGGGACACTTTTACACAACTAAATCAGGAATCCGGGACACTTCTGCACAACTAAACCGGCCATTCGGGACACTTTTACACAACTGGGGGATCGGAAACAGCCGTAGTCGGGACACTTTTACACAACTAAATCAAGAAACAGCACGAAAAAAATGCTTTGGAATCTTCATTTATAGGGAGTTAGATTCACTATCTCCGTAAAAAAACGTATCTTTGCATCAGTAAACAACAAGTGTCCGCCTATGAAGGAAAGTAATACACAAAAAGAGTTGAGCAGAGTCCCCAGGACTCTCAGCGAGTCTTCCAACACGAAAGTATTGGAAGTTCTATTTGATGCAGGCGGCACTGTCATGTCTGACATTATCATTTACGTGGCATCTTCACAAATGAAAGATCTGTTCGGCGACTGCTGGTTCTCCATCAACGATTTTTGTGAGGTCATGGGGTATGAACGAACCAAGTTGCAACGAAAACTGACCGAGAAGCAGCTTGATTTCCTGTTCAGCAACCAACGTCCGGTATATATCACCGAACAGAACGGCCAAAAGATAGAGCATCCGATAGAGAACACCTTTGAAGCGGCGTTATACCGTTTAGGGACATCCAACCTCAGTGTAGCATACGCCATGAACGGCAAGACGCAATATAAGTTCATTCAAATACTGGACCGCTTTGAGATAAAGGATAACTTCGGCACGAAAAAGCGCACCAAGCGGAATTACAACGTGCATCTGAGCAAAGATCTGATGAATACTTTGCTTACCGAATACAATCTGCTGGAACTGAAAGACTACCGTAACCTGCCCAACCGCAAAGGCTACCGCAAGTTTTATCTGAACCTGGCGAAAATGATTTACCTGATCAAGTATAAGATTGACCAAGGACAAGCACCTTATTTCACCGTTACGGTTGACCAACTTGCCAAGGAATTTGATGTAACGGTAAAGGACAACCATGACCGGAAGAAGAAGGTGACCAGCATCTTAAACGGTATCAACAAAAAGCTGGAGAGAACCAAATTCCAATACCAGTACATCAAAGGAAAAGGGGAGAAGTGGCCCTACACCGTACAGTTTTTCTTTGACCAGGAAACATTGGAATATTTCGACGAAAAGATAAAGGCGATACTGACCTCGCAATATCACGATGCGCTTAAATCATGCTTCTTGTTAAACAAGAAAGGCATTCCCGTGAGCAGACATTATCAATATAAGGATTTCTTTAAATTGGGAACCGGCGAATATTATCATGAATTTACCGCATGGCTTTATTCTGAAGAGGACAAGGAGATTAAGGAGAACATCTACCGGGATATCTATATAAAGGTAGTAGGCATTCGTCCAGAAGACCTTGCCGTCAACTTAAATCCCTAAAAGTTGGAACAAAAACCATAAAATAGTATCTTTGCAGCGGATTGTCAGAAAATTGGCAGCCCGCTTTTTACATACGTCCGTCTGTCTAACAAAAGAGTGGCATCTATCGTTAAGGAATTAACAACAACAGGCGCATGCCTGTACCAGTATGAAACTGGTACGGGGCGTGCCTTTGTTGTTGGAACGCCACGTCCATGTTAGAGGGTACGTTTCCGTACCCTTATATAAACATAAAACAAATTCAATGGTTCAAACAATTGCCACCCTGATAGATGAGACGCTCATGGTAATGGGCGCCCATCTTCACGTGCGGATGACAGACGAAGAAAAGGCGTATCTTGATGCTCATTTCGAGCTTATCCATATCAAAAAGGGAGAACACCTCGTCACCAGGGGCGAGGAAGTATGCTACCTCTATTATCTGGAATCCGGCATCGTCCGGTTATGGTTTCCGGACAAAGAGAATAGAGAGATTTCAGCACGGTTTATCCAAGCCAAAGAGTTCATCAATTTTTTCCTTTCACATGAAGAACACCATGCCCACTACAATATCAAGGCATTGGAGCCATGCAAGATCTGGAGATTGCCCAAAAAAGATCTTCATCAGCTATATGAGTTATCCATCAATTTCAACAAGCTGGCCAGAATACATTTGGTAAGATCCATCAACCGCAAAATAATAAGGGAAGAGGAGTTTTACACACTGGATGCCGAAGCGCGTTACAAAGCGCTTTTGGCCAATGAAAAATGGCTGTTACGTTCAATACCCTTAAAAGACATAGCAAGTTATATCGGCATCACGCCACAAGCATTGAGCAACATCCGAAAGCGCATATAAACCAAACCCTATAAGCCGGGCAGGACAGTTTTACACAACTAATCCTATCCGGCTTTTTTCTGTAGAATTATTCCACACCTGCCGGTTTACGGCACATGTATTTTTTAATGCACATTAAATAAACACGAAAGGCCCTTTAAAAGCCCTTCATAAAATTTGTCCTCCCGTATATAATCTATATGTTTGGAGCGAAAACAACGCGATAAGCACCTTGATTCGGTTCTGCCGACAGGAATCCGCGTAAATTGGAAACACCGTATGAGACAAATAGAAAAATATATAACATTAATAACCTAAAGAGTAATTCCCATGGAACACATCAGACTGACTGCTATCAGCCTTAGCCTGCTGTTATGCACCGTAAGCGCTTTTGCGCAACGCCATTATGAGAACATCCCGGCACTTGAATTGAACTACGGCACTAACCTGTTCGGCAATGCAGGCAACTATTACAACCTGTCCTTTTCCAGATACATCAACCGGACAAGCTATTGGAAAGCCGGGTTTAGCTATTTTGAGAAACCTTACGAATACACAGCCAACCTACCGCAAGTCTCTACCTTGAACCCGGAAGAAACGATTCCCGAAACGATACATGACAAGGGTAAGGACTTTTTTGTGGACGGCGGTTATTACAGAACCCTGGCCTGCAACCTGAAATCCGTTTACTGGGGCATCGGCCTGGGAGGATTCATCGGTACAGAATACGTCCGCCACCCCGATAAGGAATACAACTTCATCATCGGCCCGAAACTGGAAACGGAACTGGAAGTATTCATCCTGCCCCGAACGGCATTGCTTGCCCGCATACAACAACATTGGAATCCCCTATCCATTGACAAGTGGAACACTGTCTGGAACGTAGGAATAAAGATACTGCTCTACTAACCGACAAATCATATCACCATGCTTATTATCATATTGTTAGCCGATACAAATGTATCCGGCCTGATCTCCTTATACCGTGAAATAGGCGCCATGCTGATAGGGGTAGGCTTTCTATGTGCCGGACTAGCGGTACTTAAAAAGCTGATAAGCAACCACGAGCGCACCAAAGAGGCCATCATCACCTATATCACGGCATTGGTCACTTGGCTCATTATCTGGCAACTCTTATGAACGTAGTGGATTTGATACTGGTTGCCATACTCGCCTGTGTCACGCTTCACTTTTACTTTCGGAAAAAGAAGAAAGCACTTTCTTCCGGAAAGGAGAAAGAGAAGCCGATAAGGGAGGCGGTGCGCAAGGAAGGGCAGGAGAGAGCCTGTCCGGTCATCTGCGTGGTATTTCAGCCTGAGCTGGAAGAAGAGGAATTGGCTGCCGAGATAGCCGATATGTACCTGCATGGAAGAGCCTACTACTACTCAGGCAAACCACTGCCGGAACAGCCGAAAGAAGAGCCCATATCCATCAAGTATAAGGATGTGCAATGGGAGAGACTGAAAACGATTCATGTTTAATTAAAAAATAGGAACAAAATGAAAGCAATCGAAAATGTAAGAGAAAAAGCGAACCAAGTCATTAACCGCTATGGAAAGGTTATCTTCACCTTTCTCATATTCTTCACGCTGTTGGGAACGGCACAAGTGGCGGAGGCACAAAGCGGCCTGAAGATTAACAGCCTATCCGAAGTGACAGACAAAGCCAAAGAGGGTGCGGACACCATTCTGGACGTAGCCAAATACATTTTGGCGGCGGTACTCGGCATCGCCCTGGTCTTTGTCATCTATTCGCTTGCCACGAACAATCCCCATGCCAAGGAATACCTGCTCGGCTGGATCATCGCCGTGGTAGTCATCATGGTGGCCTTCCTGATTATCTAAAAACGAAGAGCCATGAGAACCATGCGTAAAATCAACAAGCCGATCAAGTTCTTCGGTCTGTCATCGGGACAGTTCGCCATCTTCATGCTGCTGACGGCCATCATCATCATCGTGAGCATATTTAAGCAGCTGCACCCGATACTCATCATCGGAATCATTTCCGCCATTCTGTTTCTATCCGGTCTGCTGTTCCAAACCTTGAAAAAGGAACACAAGGCCGGTAACCCGGACTACCTGACCGGCCTCCGGATCAAGAACGCCACCCCCCGGCAGATAACGGACAAACGGCAGATTTTCAAATTCATCCTAAAACAGCAACCATGATAGGAATCATCATACTCATATCACTGCTAATCTGTGCGCTGTGCCTGCTGATTGCTCTGCTGTATATCCGGCAGACAGAGATAGAGGTGAAGGACAAATCCGTGGATCTGGAAAGTGTCTTGCCTATCCAGACCATCACGGAGAACGCCGTCATCAACGGGAACGGTGACATCACCGTCGGCTACCGGCTGCTTCTGCCCGAAGTGTTCACCTTGTCGGAAAGCGAGGCGCAATACATCCACGAGCGGTTGGAGGCTCTTTTGAAGATGCTTCCGGCAGGCACGGTCATCCATCAGCAGAATTTCTACTATACGGGGCGATACCATCATGCAGAATACTCTTCCAATGCCCTGATAGCGGAGAACAACCGTCATTTCAACGGCAAGGAGATACTGAACAGCTACACCAACCTGTATGTGACGTTCACGAACGGCAGCCGAAACGGTAAGATACGCAAAAGCGCATCGGGCACCTCGCTGATGCGAAAGCTGCACTACCCGTTCAAGCAACCTTATAAGGAATATCAGCAACGGCTGACAGAAATGGAAGCCTTTCTGATGAACTTTGAGAACGGTTTGTCGTCCATCCAGCAGTTTGAGATACGCAAGATGGATGATACGGAACTGAACAACGCCATCTACGACTACGTCAACCTCTCTTACGAGACACCGGAAAACGATGCCACGCAGAAGAGCGTCAACCCTATGGCCGTCAGTGAAAGCGGAAGCATGAAAATAGGGCAGCAGCACGTTTCCATCCTTTCGCTGACCAACGAAGGCGAGCATCTTCAGGAACTGGCCGTGCCGCACACCGGCAAGTCGAAGGCATACGGGGGAAACATAGAGATACCGGACAGCATACGGAGCAAATGCTCGATGCTGTACCCCGTAGGACTTGGCCTGCCGTTCAACCACATCGTAAACATCGTGATAGAGATAACCGATCCAGATGCCACCGTAACGGCCATCGGTGCGGAGAAAGACGCGCTGAACTACATCACCAACTTCTACCCTCCGGCGGCAGAGAAGCAACGCGAGCAGGCAGCCTTCTGCGATGAGATTACCCAGTTCGACTACCAGACCGCCTATACCGCCTTCAATGTCGTGCTGAACGATACAGACCGCACCTCGCTCATGCGGAAAACCGCACTGGTACAGCAAGGCTTCAGCTTTATGAACCAAAGTTCGTGCTATGTGGAGAACGCCGAGCTGTGCAACCTGTTCTTCTGCAACATACCCGGCAATGCCAGGGCCAATTACCGGGGCTTCGTCAACACGACCAAGCAGGCCATCTGCTATCTGCAAAAAGAGGGGATGTACCTTTCGGACGAGAAAGGGCATATCTACCATGACCGTTTCGGTACTCCCGCCAAGATAAACCTCTGGGATTATCCGGCGCTGAACAACAAGAACCGCATCGTTATCGGCCCGTCCGGTTCCGGTAAGTCTTTCTGGCTGAACAATTACATCCTGCAAAGCTATGAGCTGGGCCGGGATATGATGATCATCGACATCGGCGGCTCTTACCGCTCGATGATAGCCTTGAACCGGGGCAAATACTTCGACTCTACCGAGCAGAAGAAATTTGCGTTCAACCCCTTCTTGTGTGACCGTGACAAGAACGGCAAATACCTGTACATCGACACCACGGATGCCGAGTCCGCCGATGACCAGATAAAAACCATCGTCGCCATTATCAGCTACATTTGGAAGGTACGTGAACCCATGCTGCCTGCCGAGAACGCCATTCTCAGGAAATCCGTCATCGGATTTTATGACTATGTGAACAACTCTTCAATAGGAGAGAAGCATGAGCGTATCTTCCCGACGCTGATAACTTACCGGGCTTATCTGAAGGAAGTGTTCAGCAAACGGATGACCGAGTTTGAGAAACAGAAATTCGAGATAGAGGAGCTGTTGCTTTTGCTGGAACCCTATACAGACGGAGAGCTGTCATTCCTGCTGAACGCCACCGAGAACGTGGATATCGTGCATGACCGGCTGATAGCCTTCGATATGGAAGATGCCTCTAAGAAAGAGTACTTTCCGCTCGTTGCCATCATCACCCTGCAAATGATCGTGGATAAAATCAAGAAACGCCAGGGATTTGCCAAAGAACTGATCATCGACGAAGCGCTCGACTTCCTGCAAGACGAGAAATTCGGAGACTTCATCGCCTACCTGTACCGTACCTTCCGTAAAAAGGAGGGAAGCATCACGCTGGCCGCACAGAACATCCTGTTTTTGAAAAACATGCCGTCCAGTATCAAGGACTCCATCATCATCAACTGCGCGACCAAGATTATCCTCGACCATTCGGAACACCGGCAGAACCTGCCGGAAGTGAAAGCCGTGCTTTCCATCACGGACGAAGAGGCCTATATGATCGAGTCGTTGCAACGCACGGAACGCTGGAGAGAGTTTTTCATCAAGATGTCGAACGATGCCTTCATCTTCCGCAACGAAGTGTCCGACTTCGCCGCCGTAGCCTTCGATTCGCGCCAGGCGACGGTAGTACGGCTGAAGCAGTTGTTCAACGAAAGCGGCTCGACCTATACGGCCATCAACCGCTATCTGGAGGAAAGGAGGAAAAAGTATGGATGACGCCACCCAAGGGCTGACCGCCCTTCTAAGCTGGTCAACCGACTTCAACGGCAGTGCATACAATCTTGCCGGAAGCATTGCCGCCGCACTTTTGGGCGTTGCGCTCATTTTCGTGGTATGGGCACTCGCCACGAAAAAGGAAAATGCCAAGAGCTATCTGACAGCCTGGCTGGTATGTGCCATATTCACCTTATTATTCATCACCAACAAATAACCGTCATGAAAAGAATCATTCTCATACTCGGACTTGCCGCCTCGATGGGGCTGACGGGAACCGGCAGTGTTCATGCCCAGTTCGTCGTGCATGATCCCGGCCACACCCTGCTGAACTCAACGGAATGGATCGCCAATGTCAAGAAATGGGTTACACAAATCAATGAAATGATCGATGCCCAGGAACTGCGGCTCGGCCTGCAAAAGATCGACCAGTTGAAGGAACTCAAATCACTGAAAGAGCTTGCCGACCTGCTGGACGACGTAGCCTGCCTGAGCAGCGACTACAGCTTTTACCTGAACGTAGGATCGAATTACCACTGCCTGAAATTTCTCAACTTTCAGCGTGTGACCGTCAATCTGAGCCTGAGTACCGACCTGCTGTTCAAGGTGGCCACCGTGACCAGTTACTTCTCAATGAACTCGGAAGGGCGCATGTCCTTTATCGAGCAGGTGAAGGAATCGGTGGAAAAAGCCGCCGAAGAGATGCGTGAGTTTAACGAATCCGTGCGTTCCACGGTCATTTACAAATCCATGAAGGGGCATAACCGGAAGACCTATTACCAGGGACGGTTGGCCGCTTTCACACGACACACCAATTAAACGTTATGAATCAAGATAATTTTCTCTGGGGACTTCAGATCACGGACGGTCTGACGATGGAACTCGTTTCGCAAATGACGGTCATCGCCTTCGGTGTTGGTGTCATCTGCTTTATCTGCAACCTGGCATACAACTATCTCTATCACGGAGCCAGCCAGCTGTTAAGCCCGAATGAGGACAAATTTCCCGACATGATGGAAATCGCCCGTTGCCTGGTACTGTTCTTCTGCCTAAGCATGTACACCCCCATCGCCCAAACCATCGTAGGCACGATGGAAGTAATCAACGAAGCCACCTCGCTGACCTCCGAGCGTGCGCAGGAATTTGCCCAGTTCATGGCACAATCAGCCACCGAACAAGGAGAGATGATTGTCGAATACGACAAACACAGCCTCCAGTCGGAGGTAGCAGCCGGAGAAGACAACACCGGCGCCATGCAGCACGAACTGGATAAAAAGATGGAAGAGGACGAAATGACCGGTGTACGCTCCAGCGTGGAGAAGATTGTGCAGCTGC
Organism: Bacteroides sp. GD17; assembly: GCF_038448625.1. Taxonomy (NCBI): domain Bacteria; kingdom Pseudomonadati; phylum Bacteroidota; class Bacteroidia; order Bacteroidales; family Bacteroidaceae; genus Bacteroides; species Bacteroides sp. GD17. The sequence continues at coordinate 21,535 of NZ_JBCEZS010000020.1, read as the reverse complement.
TCAACCCCGCCAACCTCGCCACCCTTGTACTTCATGGCATTTCCGCCCTATTGGTAGGAATCATACAAGTAGTCATCTTGGGTATCGGCGTGGTCATTGTCAAGCTATTGGTCATTCTCGGCCCGTTTGTCTTTGCCGTAAGCATGCTGCCGGTCTTTCAGAAACAGTTGAGTATCTGGTTCGGTACGCTCTGCTCCGCCTGTATGGTATTCACCGTCATCAATATCCTGAATCAAATCATGTGGCAGACCTTCAAGGCCATCTATACGGAAAGTGCCGACATGGTAGACGCAGCTACGCAGCAGATACAATATTTAGGAATGGATCTCGCCTTAATCGGTGCTTATTGCAGCTGTTTCTGGCTATCCTCCAAAATCGTAGGACACAGCGATGCCGGGAAAATCATTTCGAAAACCGTGTCAATCGTCACCACGGCGGCCACCATCGCCCTGATGGGAGGCGCAGCGGCAGGCGGCAAGCTGACCAACGTAGGCGGTGCCGCCTCTATCGGGGCAAGTTTCATAAACGACAACAATAAAAAATAGAACTATGAATCTGATGAAATTCAAAGGAGCAGATGATGCGGTCAAGCTGACTATCCGGCTTTCAGCCGGGTACTGCATCATCCTGACTATCGCTTTTGCCAGCAGTATCATCTTCCTTATCAACAAAATAGAAAAAGCATACGGCCAGGCTCTCGTCATCGACAGGCAGGGAGAAGTCTATGAGGCAAGCAGCCTGTCTGCCAGCGATATGCGGCAATACGAATACATGAACCATGTAAAGACCTTCGTAACCCACTGGTATGCCTTTGACGAAAGCAGCTACGAGAAGAACATTTCGCTTGCGCTCAACCTCATAGGCAACAAGGGGAAGGAGCTGTTGAACGAGTACAACGATGTGAATATGCTGAACTCACTCATACAAAAGAATATCCGTTACGGGGTACGCATCAAGGATGTAGAGATTAACACCCAAACGATACCCGTTTCCGGAAAGATAATCTTCACGCAGACCGGGTACCGGGCACGGGGAAGCATCTCACGTAATATCGAAGCGGAGTTCACCATCTATGATATGCTGTCCCGCAGCGAGGAAAATGCGCACGGAGCCAAGATAGAAGATTGGATTGTCCGCTATTCCGAACCCGTGGAAAGCAACGGCGCCAACACATCGCAGGCAGCTTCTCCGGGCAAGAATGAAAACCAGTCAGAAACCTCTAAACCAACCGACCATGGAACCGAATAAACTTATCAAAGACAAGAACAAGCTGTTGATGGCCATCCCGGTAATCCTGGGCATCCTCTTCCTTTATGTATTCTTCATCCGTGAGGACGGGAACGTGCCGTCAGGGAGTGACAGACAGACCGCCTCGCAAGCCTTTCTGGAACCACAGTCGGAAATGGCCGACAAGGTGAACGACAAGATGGAAGCCTATAAGCAGGACAAACTGGAAGAGCAGGAGAAGGCACGCATCCTGAAAGAGTCTCAAGTCAAAGGATCTGATTTTTACTTCGAGCTGCAAAACCAGCAGGAACGGTATGACCGTGCCACACTGGAGCGCATCCGCCGTATGCAGAACGATCCGTACAGCGAAGTCATGGCAGAATACGGAGGTGGCCGGAACGGACGCTTCTCTCATCAGCTGGAAAGCCAACTGGACGGACTGGAGGACGAGCAGGCGCTCAACGAGATTATCCGGGAAGCCAAGAAGAACTCACGCATCCGCAAGGAACTGGAAGAATCCGACAAATACCGCAAGCGCATGTATGAACGGATTGTCAATTATGACCAAGAGGGAAAAACGGAGAAAGCCGCTGCCAACCCTTCCGGCCATCCATCCGCCGACAGCCTGATGCAAAAAGGCCCGATCTACCGTGCCGAAAACGGCAAGCGGGTACGCCGCCAACCGACCTCCACACCGGGAAACAGCAACCTCTTCAGGGCTTGCATCCACGGCGACCAGACCGTAGTCACGGGCAGTACGGTACGGATGCGGTTGCTTCAGGACGTAACCCTATCCGGCATGAAGATACCGGCCAACACGCTGTTTTACGGTGTCGCCACTTTGGGAGCCAACCGCCTCGATGTGGTGGTCAGCAACCTGAAGGTAGGAGACAACCTCAATCCCGTATCGGTGGTTGTCTTCGACAATGATGCCATGGAAGGTTTGAACCTGCCCAATAACCTGAAAGCCAGTGCAGCCAAGCGTATGGAACAAGGTCTTGTACAGAACATCGACATGCCGCTCTCTTCCATCGGCACGATGGCCAGCGAAGTGACCAGCGTAGTCAACGCCACCACCCAGGTAGCCAAGCAAATCTTGAACATGAGCCTCTCACAAGTGAAGGTACATCTCAAGTCCAACTACGAAATGTATATCCAGGAAGAGAGTCAGGAATCGAAGTTGCGCAGGCAAGCCGTGCAAGCGGAGTTACAGAAGCTCTATGAGCAAATGGAACAAGAGAAAACGAACAAGAAAAATCATCCCCTTCAAACATTGATAGACAAATTATGATAGACATTCTCAATTACCTGCTTGCGCTGTCAGCGGTCTTTTTCGGCTATCGGATCTACGTATCACGCCGGAACGGACGAGCCTTTAAAGAAATCCGTCCGCTGACCGTTTCTTTCGGCATTACCCTGCTTCTTCTATGGGGCATTACCGTATTCACCGCCTTTTTTTCAAGAACCGTTTAACATATCGACAACATGAAGAAATATATTTATCTACTGTTTTACTGCTTTGTGTGCAGTCTGCCGCTCTTCGCTCAGGAAAACGGCACTCCCCGGCAACAAGCCATCAGCCAAAAAGACATCTTTATCTCTTTCGACTGTGTGAAACACCTGGTATTCCCTGTGCAAGTATCTGATATCGCCATCGGCGAACAGGAGCTTGTCATGGCCAGCCGGGTAGAAGAGGCGCCCCATATCGTCAGGCTCTCGGCGCAAGCGGAAGGATTCACCGAAGAGACCAACCTGACCGTAGTCTGCATCGACGGAAGCGTTTACACCTATCACATCCGCTACCTTCCCGAAAGCGGCACGGATTCGCACCCGAACATTTACGAGGACAACGGGAAATGGCAGCACCATGACTATCAGGCAGAAGTCAGCGACCTCCATCTGGCCGAGTTCTTCTTTCCGGAGGACATCGCTTACGGAACGCCCGGCAACGAGGTGTCCTTCACTCTGGCCGCCTACAACAACCAGTTGAAAGTATCAACCGCCAAAGATGCCGTGGCATATTCCAACCTGTTTGTGGTGGATAAGGCCATGAACACTTACCACATCACCATCAAACGGGGCAATACCTCCGTATTCACCTACAATTTCGATGACCAGCGCAAATATACCGCCCATGTGGATGTGAACAGCGAGGAAATGGAAAGATGCATCCAAGAGCTGCGCACCAAGAAGCGCAACATCTACAGCCTGGGGGTCATCGAGAACAAGTTTGAGTTGTCAATGGCCAATCTGTATGTGCATGAGGACTTCATGTTTTTCATCTTTGACCTGAAAAACAAATCATACATCGACTACGACATCGAGTTTGTCAAATGTTTCCAGCGTGACCAGAAGAAGAGCAAGAACGCCATCCAGCAAGAAACGACCATCGAACCTATTTATCAGAAAGATTTTGATACGAAAATCAAGGGCAAGAGCCGGAACCGGCTGATACTTGGTTTCGACAAATTCACGATACCCGATGATAAGGTATTCGAGATCGAGATTTACGAGCGAAACGGCGGGCGGCACATCAAGCTGGCCGTGTTGAACGAATACATCCTTTCCGCAGAACCCTTATACAAGCCACAGCCATGAAACTGAGAGAAGCATTAGACACCTATATGTTCGACAACGTGGGACAGTTCGGCGGCATCGCCGAATCACTGGGCTATCAGACCGAATACCGGGACGGATATTTCCGGTTCCGCAAAGACGGGGAAGAGCTGAGCATGAGCGTAAGCGAAATCAGGGAAAAAGCCGGAGCAAAGTACGATGAAAGCCTTCGTGACCAATCAAAAGAACGTGTATCCGCCCTTTTTAACAAGGAACGTGCCAATGATCCTAAATATGTCGCCGAGCTGGAGAAGGAGGGCATCAGCATCAAGCGGTGGGAGAACCTGAAGGGACATGACAAGGACGGCTTTACCGTCATCGACCATCGCCTGAAGGTATGCTACACCGGACAGTCGCTCTATGAATACGCCTACAAGCAAGGGAACATCCTCGACGGGAAAGGCACCAAGCTGGAAAAGGGTATCATGTCTGATTTGATGGAGATACACGGCAAACCGGGGAAGCTCCGTTTAAACGATGACGGAATCTCCGTATTCTACCGCAAAGAGGCGTTGGTTATCCCGGACAAGGTGCTGGGAAAGAAGTTGGGCAAGAAAGAGAAAGAACAGCTGCTTGCCGGTGACATCGTACCCATCACCGTAAATAAGAAGGACATCCTGCTGCAAGTTGACCGGGATCTGAACTCCGTCATCCTGCGCACCAACCAGGAAATCAAGATTCCCGATATCATCGGGCAGACCAGCGAATATGGCGGCTACAAGTTAACCAAAGCCGACAAATACCTGCTCGCCAACGGCCATGCACTGGAGAACAAGCTGCTGCACAGTCCGGAAGGCTACTTCATTGCCGACATCCAACTGACGGATGACAGGAAAGGAGTCATGATACAGAACATACAGAGTATCACTCCCGGCAAGGCACAAGAGCTGATCAAGGCCATGACCCCCAAACTGGAAGCCCATGCGGCCAACATAGAGGCTGCAAAAGAGCAAAAACACGAAGAGGGGCGCAATATGGAAGCCGAGTTTAAGGAAGCGGTGGGCAAACATGACTTTGAAAAAATCGGGAAGCTCAAAGAGGAAGGATATAAACCCAGTGAAGAGTTTATCAAAGGAATCGGTAAGGAACACGGTCTGGATGAAAGGCAAACCCATGAAGTCATCCAGCTGTTCGGCACCAAGCCGGAAGAACAGGGCGAACATGAAAGGCAGGCCGCACGTCTGTTGGATGCCGCACAGACCGACAACTTTCATGTCATCCAAGAGATACAGAAAGAAGGGTACCGGCTCACCCAACAAGACCTTACCCGGATGCGTGAAACGGGTGTGCAAGCCAACACGCTGATAGCCGTACAAAAGATTTTCGGGATGGAAGGCAGCACAAAGACACTGGGAGATGTCAAACTGGCCAGCACACCCAAACCCGACAACAGCAAGGAAATGGCCCGTCCGATAGCCAGCACCATCAACCGGGCTTTCAATGACTTATAACCTAAAAAATCAGGAATTATGGATTACGATGAATTAGTACAGAAAAACATTGCAGGAGAAATCTGTGACTTAGAGTTTCTACTTGCACAGGAAGAGCTTGCACAAGCCTATCAAGAAGAGATGGCTGCCAAGCAGCAAGAGATAAACAACCAAACGGCCAGAGAATGGCTGCTTGATTACGAGAACAGAAATCTATACCAATAAATCATGGATACAGCAAGTGACAAAGCATTACAGCGTTTCGCCGAACTGATGATCGAAAAGATAAAGCAGGTGGAAGACAACTGGCAGAAGCCTTGGTTCGGGATAAAGGGTGGGGGACTTCCGCAAAATATCGAGGGAAGAACCTACAACGGAGTAAATTCCTTCATGTTGTTTCTACTTTCGGAAAAAGAGCAGTACAGCCTGCCGGTCTATATGACCTTCATGCAAGCCAAAGACAGCGGCCTTAACATACTGAAAGGAGAAAAGTCATTCCCGGTCATTTACTGGAATTTCTCAGTAAGAGACAAGAACGGAAAGAAAATACCTTTCGACGTATATAAGAACCTGGATAAAAACGAGCAGCAGGAATATAAGGTCACGCCGTTTCTGAAGACATACAATGTGTTCAACGTACAGCAGACCAATCTTCAGGAAACGAAACCGGAGAAATGGGAAGCATTGAAGGAGCAATTCAAGATACCGGCCATCAAGGACGAGCAAGGGATGCTCACCGTGCCTCTGATTGATGCGATGGTACGGGAACAGCAATGGATCTGCCCCATTTATTCCAAGGAAGGAAATAGTGCTTACCATGCAAGGGGAGAAGATAACCATATCGTCGTACCCCTGAAGGGGCAGTTTAAGGACGGAGAGAATTTCTACTCCACACTACTTCATGAGATGGCGCACTCGACTGGGGAGCCTGAGCATCTGAACCGGGAAAAAGGCGTGATTTTCGGAGACAAGCAATATGCCAAAGAGGAACTGGTTGCCGAACTCACCTCCGCTACCGTCGGGCAAAGCCTGGGCATATCCACCTATATCCGGGAAGAGAATGCCATGTATCTAAAGAACTGGCTGGGAGCCTTGAAAGAAGATCCCAAATTCATCTATAACATCCTTGCCGATGTAGGCAAAGCCAGTAATATGATTCAGGAACACGCCTCACGGATGGAACAGTACCTCACACCGGAGGAACGGTTTACGCTGGCCGTCCTGCAAGACAACCGTCCGGTATTGGAGCAGATGAAGAATGAAGGTTTTATTCCTTCATCCCGACAATTGGAAAACCTCGCCGCCAACCATCCCACGGCAAGCAACCTTGAAACACTATACGGCACTTTCGGCATTTCGCTGCCTGTCATGGAAGCGGAACCGGCCATGAAAAATACGAATGAGCCACAGCTCGGATTATAAACTTTTAAAAACCATCATTATGTTTACAGGACAAATTATCGGTTATGTCGGTGCGGATGCCCGGCAGAACAAGAACGGAAAAGGATTCAACTTCCATGTATCCACCAAGTACAAGAACGTGAACAACGAGGAACAGACCCTATGGGTATGCTGCTTCGTAAATTACGAGAGTAAGGTCTTTGAGTATCTGAAAAAAGGGACACAGGTATATGTCTGCGGCGATGTGTATGCCGATGTATTCCAGAAGGATGACGGTAGCCACATCCCATCCGTCAGCCTGACCGTCTCACGCATTGAGCTACTGGGAAAGGCTGAGAAAAAAGAGAACGGTGACGGAACGGCAACCGGACAACCCCAATAATTGCAACGGCCATGGAAAGAGAAAAGAAAGACCTGTCATTCATCCTGATCCTGCTATCCACGCTCATCGGGACAGCCGTACTGTTTCAGTGGGCTATCGTTACGGGATTATACGCTCCACTACGTAATCCGGCCATGTGGGAAAGGCTGATGGAAAAGGATGCCCTATTCCGGTTTCTCTACGTCATCCTGATCGGCGGTCTTGCTTTTCTCTTCCCGGTAGGCAAGGTGAAAGACGAAAACAAGAAATGGGTTTACACCAGTATGACATTGGTTTCGGCATCCATGCTGGTTATCGGATTCAGCCGGTTATCAGCGTGGTATAACCTATTTGTGTTTCCTACTGTGTTTGTGGCGTACACGCTGCTTGTCATCAAGACTCTGCCTTATTTCATCCGGCGCCATGCCCAATCCGATGACAGCATTTTCGGGTTAAGCCGGGAAGAATCAGCTTTCTACTTCCGCTTTGAGACCACCTCCGGGCCGTTGGTCATCCATAAGCCGCAGCAGAATGTCTATATTGACGGCGGTCCGGGAAGCGGTAAATCGGAAAGCTGGATCAAGGGAATCATCTACCAGTGCGCCGAGCGCAACTATGCCGGATTCGTGTACGACTGGGAGGGTGATCCCACCAAGGACAAGTCACCCATCCTCTCACGTATCGCCTACGGAAGCATTGAATACTTCCGGGCTAAAGGAGTGGAGACACCCCGTTTCGCCTATATCAATTTCGTGGATATGTCACGCACGGTCAGGGTAAACGTACTCTCTCCGAAATATATGTCAAAGGGCAACGAATCGCTATTCATCCGTAACATCATCATCACGCTGATGAAAAATCTGGAAGCCAGTTGGAAAGAAAAAACAGACTTTTGGGCCAACAATGCCATTAACTACGTCTATTCAATCGCCTACAAATGTTTCAAGGAGAGGGAGCTTGGCATCTGTACGTTGCCCCATGTGATAGCCCTTGCCCTTTCGGACAGCAACCTGGTATTCCATTGGCTGTCGGAAGATCCTGAAATCGCATTGAACATGTCCTCGATGCTGACTGCCTGGAAGTTGGGCGCACAACAGCAGACAGCCGGAGCCGTATCATCCGCACAGACTCCGCTGGTACTCCTGAACAACAAATACATCTTCTGGGTGTTGTCACCACTTCCCGAAGAAGAGTTCTCTTTGGATATAACCAACAAGGAACACCCAACGCTGTTATGCGTAGGCAATGCGCCCACCATCAAGGAGGCCGTATCTCCCGCCATTTCCTGCATCGGCAGCGTACTGATGTCGCAGATGAACAATCCCGGCAAAGCAACCAGCGTATTCATGGTAGATGAATTTCCGACCATCCTGTTACAAGGCATCGACACCTTCATCGGTACCGCCCGAAAACACAATGTCGCCACCATCCTTGCCGTCCAGGACTTCAACCAAGCGGTCAGGGACTATGGAGAGAAGAGTGCCAACATCCTGAAAGCCTCTTGCGGAACACAAGCCTACGGCATGACCGGAAACGAGAAGACGGCCAAGGACATTGAGAACCTGCTTGGCGAGAAAAAAGAGGCACAGGAATCCTATTCCCACCAGACAAGTGGAAGCGGCAGCGTAACGGAAAGCCTGCAAAAAGAAAAGGTCTTAAAGGCAAGGGACATTGCCGGGCAAGCAGCCGGGCACTTCATCGGCAAGATTGCCGGAGGCAAGCCGCCATTCTTCAACGTGCAGATGGATATGTGCCGTTTTGAAGAGAAGGAGATACCCCGTTTCTCCTTGCCGGTCAGACTAGGCAACGGCAAAGAAGAGATGGAACTGGAAATCCTGGAAGAGATTATCCAGCAGAACTACATTAAAATCATTGAAGATGTCAACGCTATCCTTAAAAAGATAGAGGACAAATTAAAAGAAAAGTCAGCAGTTCCGGCAGCCGGGACACATAAGACAGAACAAAAAATCATCCGATAACATTCAACAAAAGAATCCTACCATGAGAAAAATCCATTCATTATTAGTGGCAGCCTGCTTATTGGCGGCTTCATGCAACAGAGAGGAAATCCAACCGGAAACAGACAAAGCCGGTATGTATCACATCACCGTAGCCGTAACCGGCACCTCACCCAAAGGCAGTGTACATATATATAATCTTGACGGCGTGAAATTCAGGAACGAACGCACCGGCACCTCCGCATTTTCCGTAGATGAGACCTTCACCGATAAAGTGGAATACAGTACGGAAAAGCCGGTCAGCCAAATTACCGTGCAAGGCATCCTCTATTCAAAAGAGAACGCAACCATCACCCTGCAAATAAAGAAAGACGGTGAAAGCGTGTTCAACCAGAGTAAACAGTTAGAGGCCGTTCCCGGTATAGGCACTACTGTTGATTTGGTTTACAGTACCATAAAATAAAAAGCAACCATATTCAAAAATCAGGTATTTTCTCTTTTACACTTGAACGGATTTTATTATCTTTGTGAAAGATAATCTTTCTCACTTATAATATAAAACTAACACAGATGAAGTTCAACCAATTTATAGACAGACAGGATTCTTTGAAGAGATTGCGCAATGCTCTTTTAAGAACAACACCCCAGTTTCTTGTCATATACGGCAGAAGACGTATCGGTAAATCCACGCTCATTAAAGAGATCATGCAAGACAAGGATGTATATTTTCTGAGTGACCAAACGAATGAGGCCAACCAACGAGCCTTGTTTGCCAAAGCTATCGCCTACAGCATACCTCGATTTGATAAGGTCGTTTATCCTGATTGGGAAACACTACTATTGGAACTAAACGACAGGCTATCTGAACGTATAACCGTTTGTCTGGACGAATTTCCTTATATGGTTAAAAGTTGTGCTTCATTACCTTCTGTTATCCAGAAGTTGCTTAATGGAAAGACGCTCAAATATGACCTGATTATTTGCGGATCATCGCAACAACTCATGCAAGGATATGTATTGGACAAAAGAGAGCCTCTATACGGATTGGCAGATGAAATTATCAAACTGCCTCCAATTCCTGTGTCCTACATCGGCCAAGCTTTAAATGTAAACACAATTGCCGCAGTAGAAGAATATTCCATCTGGGGTGGCATTCCTCGTTACTGGGAGTTACGTGCAGATTATCCAGATATGGACACTGCCATACGGGAATTGGCTTTAGATACCAAAGGCATATTGGCCGAAGAACCGCAACGACTTCTTCGGGACGATTTACGAGATACAATACAAACCTCCACCATCCTTTCCATCATCGGAAATGGGGTCAACCGCATAACTGAAATTGCATCAAGAGCGGGAAAAGAAGCAACTCAGATATCCGAGCCTCTGAGTAAACTACGAGAATTAGGTTATATAAGACGTGAGATACCTTTCGGCGAAAGTGAGAAAAAGAGTAAAAAAGGTATCTATCGCATCAATGACAATATGTTACAGTTCTATTATCGTTTCATCGCTCCACACCGTTCTATCTTGGAATTAAGGCGTATCGATACCGTCATGCACCTCATTAACGCACAATTTACCCAACATGTAGGTGACTGTTGGGAGCATCTTTGCCGACAATATATAAGTGGCAACGAGATTGACGGTATTGTCTATAATATCGCCTCCAGATGGTGGGGAAAAATATTTCCTGAAGGCAACAAAGAGGGGACAATGATAGAATTGGATGTTGTTGCAGAATCATTCGACAAGAAACATATACTCATTGGAGAATGTAAATGGACGAACAAAGAAGATGCTCAACGATTAGCCCGGACTCTATCAGAAAAAGCTGCCCATCTTCCGTTTATCAAAGACGGTCAAGAAGTACATCTCGTCCTTTTTCTAAAGCAAGAACCAGAACATCAGGAATCAATCCGGTACTTTCTTCCAGAAGATATTATAGAAACCATCTAACCATCAATCGTATGAAAGTCGATTTCAATCAGATAAAAACAACCATTTCTCTGCCCGATTTCCTGCTGGAGCTGGGATGGAAAATCGTGGAAGGCTCTTCCAACTCCTGTCCCAAAATGAGCAACGGAACGCATACCATCGTCATCAAGCGGAACTCGCAGAACCAATATACTTATTGGGACGTGCATAGCGACAGCGTGCGTGGCCGCAGTATCATGGATCTGATGCAGGAACATCTATTTGAAACAACCGGAAAAATGCCGACCTTGCGCGAGGTGGGGGAGATCCTTCAGAACTACATCAACACCAACCGCATCACGACACCCGAAAAAAGCCGATATGAAGTAGGTAACACAAGCATGAGAGCGGACGAACTTCAATTCTACTTGAGCCAGCTACAACCCTACAAGGGCAATTATCTCCAAAAAAGAGGTATCCTGAAAGAAAGCATTGAAAGCCGGTTCTTCAAAGACACTTTATTTATTCGTGAGGTAAAGAACAAAGGGAGTGTTTACCGCAACGTGTGCATCAAGATGTACAATGAAAACGGTGTGCAAGCCATTTCTCAACGAAATGAAACATTCAAAGGGATTATCGGTGGCAAGTTCGACTGTCTGGCAACCAGCAACCATGACAAAAGCCGCCCGATAGACATCCTCTACATCGGGGAGTCATTTATAGACTGTATCTCCCACTATCAATTACGCCATTCCGGGAGCGACCTCAATCTTGTATATGTATCTACGGAAGGGACATTCACGGAAGGACAAATGAGGCTATTACGCCTGATTCTTGACAAGAACCAGGTAAAGGAGCTCCGGAGCATCTTTGACAACGACAAACAAGGGCACAAGTACACCCTATGGCTGCATCGTTACTTTCATGGCGATACGACTGATGTCGAGAGCCTGAGTAACGATGAACTCCGCAACAAGGTACGGGAACTGAAGAACGTCGAACTTTCGGAAAACAAGGATTGGAACGATGATCTGAAAATCTCGTGTGGCATCTGTTCCTCCACGGAGGACGGCCAGTAACCTCATAGATTTGCTCCATCACATAATACGACAACCTATAAAATCAGATCAATATGAATATCAAGCATTTATTTTTTTGTATGCTGCTCATTACCTTTTCCTCATGCAGCAAACCCGGCTATGAGAAGGCCATTGCGGAATGGGTTCAGACAGATTCTCACGGCATCTGGACGGATTTAAAGTTCGAACTACTGGAAGTGTTGGAAACAGAAGACGTCACCGTATCGGACAGCCTGCGCTACCTGAACAACAAAAGCGCACAATTATCCGCTGTCATACAGAAAGCGGAAAGCCCCCGTGCCTTATTCAAACCGTCCTTTTCCGCCTATATGGAAGCCGAAAAAAGCCTGAAAGCAACGGATGCCATGAAAGCCATGTACCTGCACCGTGACAGTACGGAAGTTATCGGCAAGATATTAAAATGCAGGTATGCCATCGTCCAGCCACACTCAGGGGTGCAGCAGAAAAAGACGGCTTCTTTCCTATTGTCTCCCGACATGGAAAAATGTATCGGCAAACTAAAGCCGGCAAGCAAATAATCCGAGCGTAACGATGTGTAGCGACAACGTTTTTTGGGGTTCTTTTTTGGGCGTATTCCAAAAAAGAACTCCCACACATTTAGATGTGTGGGCTATTCATTACACTACCATCCTTTCCCTTATCAATGGTATATTATCCCGTACCAAATTCAGAATCCGGTCATGATAGGCTGATAATTGGTTAGACTTTCCACGACACTGGCACACCTCCATCCTGCTAAGTGAAAACTCCACCGTTTCCATGCGCCTTCCATCCACCGTTGCCGACATTATCAACGAATCTTCTCTCTTATAATAGGCGTTGCTGAATACACAATGATGCAACAACTTTCCCTCTTTGTAAAAGTCCGAAAGGCTTTCCAATACCCGAACCATAATATTTCCATCCGCAAACGAAAGATTAAAGAAACGTGATTTGGCAGCAATATAGTCTTTTTCATCCTTTTCAGAATATTTCTTCTTACATTTCCCCATCACCCAATCATGCGCTTCTTCTACATTCAACGGACACAAATAATGAGGATTTCTCGCATCCAATTTATTTTCTATCAGCATATCCACATAGTCCAGCCACAAGTCCGCATCATGTATCACATAGTCATGTCTTAAACAGATTTTTACATACGTCCAATACTTATCCATACCGTATTTTCTCTCTAAAAATCTCAAGAACAAATTCATTTGCCCTGCCTTATATAATATCTCCATCCGATTATCAGTTAATAATGTCATAAAGAAGGAACTCGGACAAATATCATAAAAGACACCCTTAAATCCATTCCTCGTAAGTTCGGGTATCACTTTCATTCTCGGATAGATAACTGCCGGACAAATATCATAAATACGGTCATGATGCACATTCCGCTTACGCAATTCCAAAGAACTTCCATATATCCATGCATCGTAATAAAATATAGACATGCCCCGCAGCAAAGACAGCGTTTCTGTCTTGCCCTCTTTATTCATCCAACACTGTACCGCCTCAATTATAAAGTAATTAGCCGGAGACCCTTTTTTCAGTCGGCAGTCCACCATAAAAAAACGGATAACTTGATATTGCTTGTATGTAGTAATCACACAAAAATATTCTTTATATATAGCCGTCCTTTTCCTGCTATTCTCCAATTTCAGATTCATACCGCAATGAGGACATTTACAGTTTTTCTTATCTTCCTTATCCCGCCATGTATGCCCACAATCCAAACAAAAGCAATTCCCCTTTGCATCACGCTTGAAATAATGCACAAAGCAATGTTTATAGGCATAACGCTTTTGGGCCTCTGAAACGGGAGCTAACTTCCTGCTCCCATTCACGATTTCCATTTGTAATTTTGTCTTGGGTTTCATATCAAAAAAGAGTTAACTGGGTTTGTACTTCGGTGTTGTTCTCACGTTTGGCTTGTTGACGCTTCTTCAACTTTGCCAATTCTTCCTCCTGCAATTTTTTGATAGCAGCCTCACGAGCCGCTTTCTTTTCTTCCTCTGACAATTCAACATGATGATTTACGACTACATTACATTTCAATGGGCTACCCACCTCAATATTATCTTCCTGATAATAGTGCAACGCCATACCAAAAATTTCATCATCACTAAAACCACAGCAACCGCTTTTCTTCACTTGGTTTAAAATATAGGTAATGCAATTATCTATATTCTTTGTAGGTTTTTGATAGACTGGAGCAAACAGACTATCCACCGCTGCCATATTATCAAGGTATGCCTTGATGGTACTTTTAAATTGTTCTGACACTTTCATAGTATATCATTTTTAGATTTCATTTCACAATAAGCCAATTTCACGAGAAACAAGGAGAATAGGCAAATAAGAGCCAACAACGTAACCGACACAACCTTTATCGGACTTAGCGTTATTACCGCTCCGACAAACATAGCCACTGCACAAAGAGCGATGATGACCGAAAAAACAAATTGAATGATTTGCATATACTTCTGTTAATTAGTTTGTTAAACTTCTAATTTTATGCTTCAGCTAGATTTAAAGACCTTTTTTTAAAACCCCTTTCTGGGATGGCCTTTTCTTTCTGCCGACTTTTTTTTGAGCTTTCATGCCCCATCTGAGTTTATGAGCCTTTTTTTACGGCACGCATCAATAAGGAAGGAGGGATTTAGAAAAGTTTCGGACGACAAAAAATGTTGGGGACAGCGAAGCCGTCCGGCGTTATTTTTTTCGGTACAAAGGGCGAAGACCGGAACTCTTTCGTATCCATCCACCGAAATAAATTTGCCGTTCAAAAACAAAGGGTCTCAGATGGAGCTATGAAAAACGCACATTAAGGGAGGCAGAAAACAAGGAAAAGGGCAGTACGGAAAGTAAAACAAACCATACGGTTTTGCTTGCAAAACCGTATTCCTATCTCCCTGCCACAAGTGGCAGGGGGGAACGGGTTAGCAACGGACTGCCGGGACAAACGGTAAAAGGAAGGGACTGCAATACGANCTTGCAAAACCGTATTCCTATCTCCCTGCCACAAGTGGCAGGGGGGAACGGGTTAGCAACGGACTGCCGGGACAAACGGTAAAAGGAAGGGACTGCAATACGAAAGAAGGAGGTTGTTTCGGCAATGCCGAAGCTCCGGATGATGACCATTGCAATCCCGCCCACGTTTGGAACTTCTCTTTTCTGGTTTACCCATAATCAGCCGCATAGCGGATGACTACGGGTAAACCAGAAAAGAGAACAGTCATTCAAATAAAGGGGAGGGTGGGAAAGAATACTGCGTGAACGCAAAAACGCTCTCGGATATATAGCAAAAAAAAAGCGGCACAAGGCCGCTTCAATTATTTGCTTGCTTTTTTCTTTTTAGAGACAGCCTTCTGTTTAGGCTGATCCGGTTTTTCTTCTTCTTTTTCCGGAGCCGGATAAAACTTGGTGGCTACCATCACAATGCGGTTACGCTTCTCTCCACTTTTAGAATCCGTCCATTCTTCCGGCTTAAAGTAGCCTTCAACGGTTATCAGCTCACCTTTTTTCAATACATCGAAGGAATCCAGTGCTTCATTCTTTCTCCAGGCTTCAATCCCCATGAAAGCGGAAACATAAGAGGTTTCTTCACCTGTCTTGTCTGCACGGCTGACCGCGATAGAAAAGCGTGCTACGCTTGCTGTTTCAAAACTACGGATTTCTGCATCCTTACCGATAAAACCTGTTACTGCGAATGAATTTTCAATCTTTTTCATATCTCTGATTTTTTAGAAGTTAATTAATCAATTTTACAGTGCAATAACTGATTGTTGGCTTTGGGGGACACCATGAAAAAAGATATAAATACGCTTTTTATGCTAGCCGGAAAAAGGAAGATTTGTAACTTTTTTATTGGTGAAGATGGCAGCAAATAATTCGGGTTAAATACGCTTTTTGTGCAGGGCAAAAAAAGGAAGATTTCAGCCGAATAACAACGTGGTGTTTGTGAATCGCCCCCTTATCCCCGTAACCGGGGTTAGCAACAATCTATATTTGCAACGGAAAATGATTTGACTTCACTAAAAAATGATATGAAAAAGACAAAACTTGAAAATCAGCAACAGGTTTGGAAAGGATGCAAAAAAACAACCGGTCAGACAGAAAGCATGGCACATTCCGAAAATATGGTCTGCCGCCTATCGACACACCGGAAGAAACCTCTGCAATTCCTTTTAAAAAAATGAAGCCGAAGAATGAAGCATACAATATTCCACGTATCGGAAGAAGTGGCTCCTCGATAAAACAAAAACCTACTACGGAAGAACAGACTTACGGATTCTGTGGGGAGAACATAACCATACAGGCACACAGCCACTACAACTGTTTCCGGAAAAAGAAGATTATACTACCGGAAAAACAGAAAGGCATCCACTCGGAGAAAAGCAAACGATTGAAGCGGACTGCCAATCTGGTGGCGAAATATCCGACTACCTATCTACAGCCCTAAAAGGCTGGGGCATATGGGTAAGCAACAGACTGCCGGGCAAATAAAAGGAGAGTGGCATAGCCGCCGGAAAGAAGTTGTTTCGGCGTGGCCGAAACTCCGAAAGCAGACCGGATATGCCTCTCTCCTTTGCCTTCCCCATTTCTGGATTTCACACAATCACATTAAGTAAAATTCATCTATCACTGCTTTTCATATTTATTGTGTCTCTCTCTTTTGCACCGGAAATATTAGCACTTACAGCAACCAGACGGTATGACATCGCCACGTTTGATCATACCGCTGGAGAACAGTGATATACAATCTGAATCAAAACAGATTGTGTATCACCAATTTCTTTTTTTGTGCCTTGTTAAACGTATAAGAAGTTCCTCCGGCAGATTTTCCATCCCAATAAGCAATCAGCCTACAGGCGTGTGAAATCATGTAATCATTACGGTGGGCATAGCATTGAGCATAATAATATTCGGATAGAACTACCACCTTGTCGGCTTGGCGCAAAATATCAGCATACCTCTGTTTGTCCTCTTTGTTGAAATACACATCTTGCCCGACATAAGGAACAACCGCCACCAAAACCATATCGGGATATTGTTTCCTTTGTTCAAGTATGGTATGAGCAGCCATCATGTCAAATCCAACCGCACAACCAATATAGAAAAAACGGATTCCATTCTCATAGCAGAAACGTACCTCTTCATTCAACGATACGGACAAAGCATATTTATTTGTTCGTATCGTTCTATGACCGGTAAAAGCAACGGACATCATTTTCATCCATTTATCACGTGCCTTTCTACATATATCCAACGAACCTGCCGAAGTTTCATACACCATTCCATTCACCTCATAACGATAAGTGAACCAAGTAGTATCTCCAAAGATACCCTTCTGCTTCTCTATATAACTCTCTTTTTCTTTCATCTTATAACATACGGACAACTGTTTTACCTAAAAAGAAACCTCCCAAAACCTCACCTCCTATTTTTTCCAACTGACATGCGAAACGAGCATACGAAAACCCTTTCGTTAAAATATCGTCAAATACCAAGATTTTCTTACCCCGAAAAAAGTCCTTGTCAAATTCTATCACTTGTACTTTTTGAAGCGACTTGCTATCAAATTTCTCATGAATAGCCAAACGATCTCCACTGACACGTATATGTTCATACGCATTGATAGCACCTGAAAACTTACACACAGCCGAAGCAAACCCCTTATAACGAAGTTCATTCTTATCAGCGGAAGAAGCCGGGACACAAGCAAAAACAATATTCTTAACATCATCACCAAAAACTTGATGTAACTTATTCGCTATCATCCAAGCTACATTCAAATAAGATTTTCCATCCTTAAAACTCCATATCATCTTACGAATTTGCCATTCTCTTTCCGTTGCCTGCCGATATTGCATAGGAAGATATTCAAAAAAAGAAAACATCATCTTATGTCATTGTCTGTCTAAACTAGGATATTTACTCTGATGTGCCATAGTCTTTTATCTATTAAAATTAAACTTATGCTTCAGCTAGATTTAAAGACCTTTTTTTAAAACCCCTTTCCGGGATGGCCTTTTCTTTCTGCCGACTTTTTTTTTGAGCTTTCATGCCCCATCTGAGTTTATGAGCCTTTTTTTACGGCACACAACAAGAAGGAAGGAGGGATTGAGAAAAGTTTTGGACGACAAAAAATGTTGGGGACAGCGAAGCCGTCCGGCGTTATTTTTTCAGGACAAAGGGCGAAGACCAGAACTCTTTCGTATCCATCCACCGACATAAATTTGCCGTTCAAAAACAAAGGGTCCCAGATGGAGCTATGAAAAACGCACATTAGGGGAGGCAGAAAACAAGGAAAAGGGCAGTACGGAAAGTAAAACAAACCATACGGTTTTGCCTGCAAAACCGTATTCCTATCTCCCTGCCACCTGTGACAGGGGGGAACGGGTTAGCAACGGACTGCCGGGACAAACGGTAAAAGGAAGGGACTGCAATACGGAAGAAGGAGGTTGTTTCGGCACTGCCGAAGCTCCGGATGATGACCATTGCAATCCCGCCCACGTTTGGAACTTCTCTTTTCTGGTTTACCCATAATCAGCCGCATAGCGGATGACTACGGGCAAGCCGGGAATGAGGACAGCCATTCCGATGAAGGGGAGGGTGGGAAAAAATCTGCGTGAACGCAAATTAATGGGATTACCAGTAACTCCAAGCGTTTTTTGCTACTTTTTTTGGGGCGCTTGCCAAAAAGTAGCGGACAGCGAAATGCTCTCCCTTCCCTAATCCAAAAGAAGGGAGAATGTATTTCATTGAAGGTATATAGGTTCCGTTCCCTGATTATAACAATACATAGTGTTATTTCTGAAACCATCAAAGCATATATGAAAATCATCGAAATCCTGTTCCGTGGCCAAACGAACCTTATCACTCAACAAAACCATGCATTGTTTATTGACAGATGTGGCCAAAGAGGTAGTACGTCCCGGCTTTATCTCCAATGCCACCACATAAGAAGTCCTTCGTGGATAGATATACCCTATAATTTCCTCATTGAGTACAACCAAACGAATAACATCTTCATTCAAAACGGGAATATTATTAATTTTGCCCATCATTGTTATAATATAAATCAGTTTATAATCATTAAAATACAATATCATCACAAATGATACCTATAATTTTTATAGGTAAACTTTTCCACCGAGACCACCTCATAAAGATAGTCTTCATGGCAAGAAGCCATTATACAGTTCTCACATTCAAGAATAGGATTTATAACTACACGGAATTTAATAGTGCCGTCCACCAGAACAAACTCCACCCGATTAAAGAACCCTTGTAGAGAATGCCCTTCCTTATCTATCAGACGCACTACTTCACCTGTAAAAACAGCCAATTCCTTAGCCTGCCGTTTCGCTTTACGCAAACAACTGTTCGCCGCTTTGACGTTCTCATTCACCTCTTTTGTTCTTATTGCTTTCATACCAAAATCCTTTTTACATATTTATCTTGTCAAAAATCAAAAGTCAGCTGCGTAGCCCTTGCGTTGCTCTGAATCGACCTCTTCAATTCAGAATTATCCTCCATTGCATTTTCAAGTTTCCTAACAAAAGAAGTATCACCTGCTTCCGTTATCTTTAAAATAGGTAACCATACTCCGGCTATCAACTGTAAATCTATATGATAACTTCTCCAATGCTGCATTGTCAATGTATTCATCCATGCGACTTCACCGGGTACGCTATTCATCATCAGATTGACAACAGTCATCTTTACACAAATCAAATCTATGTCCGAGCCATAACAAAAAAGCCTTCCTCCATCATTCTCTTCCGCACATTTTTTTACAGCGGAAAGTAGCATCCTGCCGGAACCACAGCACGAATCACAGACCGACTGTTTAGGTTTCAGCCTATTTTCCCCCATACATGCCATCAAATCAGCAACGTGTATCGGGGTAAAGAACTGTCCGTTATTCCCATGACTGACACACTCCATGAACATATCTCCCAAGACATCGCAAAATCCTTCCGAATATTCAGACACCCTATAAAACATTTGAACAAAAAGTTCCATTTCATATGGCTTATATCTTTTTTCCACTCTACGGTAATCCTCTGCCAACATCCCGACAGACAAATAGTAAAGACAAACATCCAAAAAATCCCGAAAGGCTTCTTCATATCCCCGACTGAAAGCAAGCTTTTCATAAAGTTTCATTATCTCCTTTGGTATCATACTATTCTGATTTCATTATTCACAACATTCTATATTCCTTGTGCCATAGATTTTATCAAAAGCCGCTTTTATCTCCGAGCGATATTTACAGTCCTTCTCAAAACAAAGTTGTTTTGTCCAAAAATCGAAATCAAAACCATCGGTATTATCAATCGTTACAGAAACATAATCAGTCGTACCACTCTGACATACAACCGTATGCCGATTTACACAAAAGCGGTCATTTAAAGCTGTTTCTTTTCGGGTAATGCGTTCTACCATCTTATCTATCCATTTCATACTTATAATATTTTATGTAACTGCCCCATTCCAAGAGGCAGTTACGGTTATACTCATTAAAAATCGTTCTCGTTCAAAAACACCACATCGCCTTTCATCACCATCCAATTAATCTCACTCAGATGATAGCCACAATGCTCACTCAGAAAAATCTCAATCTCTTCAGCGGTCTGTAATCGCCTGTCTGGGCTTATCACAGCAACATTACCGGAATTACAATCCAATACAGCCAGTTTCTCATAAGCCCACTCGCCAAACTGGCAGAACTCGATAAAATTGGCATAAGTTATCCGTATGCTATTGTTCGCATCAAATTCAAGGGGTGACTTTGTTATGAACGAACCTGCATGATTCACCACCACAGAGGGGCAAATCTCTGCCAATGAAGATAAGCTGTCATCCCATCTAATCTCATAAAGGAAAAATCCTTTTGGCAATGAATTGCGGTCTATACGATAACTGGAAAAAAGACCGTCTATCGTTTCATTAATAACCAACTGTTCATAATCTCCTTCTAAATAGTGTACTCGTGACATAACTCGTTTTTTTTAGTTTGTTAAACTTTTAATTTTATGCTTCAGCTAGATTTAAAGACCTTTTTTTAAAACCCCTTTCTGGGATGGCCTTTTCTTTCTGCCGACTTTTTTTTGAGCTTTCATGCCCCATCTGAGTTTATGAGCTTTTTTTTTACGGCACGCATCAATAAGGAAGGAGGGATTTAGAAAAGTTTTGGACGACAAAAAATGTTGGGGACAGCGAAGCCGTCCGGCGTTATTTTTTTCGGTACAAAGGGCGAAGACCGGAACTCTTTCGTATCCATCCACCGAAATAAATTTGCCGTTCAAAAACAAAGGGTCTCAGATGGAGCTATGAAAAATGCACATTAGGGGAGGCAGAAAACAAGGAAAAGGGCAGTACGGAAAGTAAAACAAACCATACGGTTTTGCTTGCAAAATCGTATTCCTATCTCCCTGCCACCTGTGACAGGGGGGAACGGGTTAGCAACGGACTGCCGGGACAAACGGTAAAAGGAAGGGACTGCAATACGGAAGAAGGAGGTTGTTT
>NZ_JBCEZS010000019.1:0-86906 GCF_038448625.1 Bacteroides sp. GD17 | reverse complement strand
GCTTTTAGAGCGCAGTTCAGGGGCGTAAAGGATAAAGCATTCTTCTTGTACAGATTAACTAAGTTATATGCATAATAGGAAAATCCCTCAGGGTTTTACGTTGATCCAGGATTTGTGAATGAATTTAGCAAAAGGAAGGGAATAAAAAAGTCCTTGCCGAGAACTCGACAAGGACTTTTCATTGTTGGACTACCAAGATTCGAACTTGGACAAACAGAACCAAAACCTGTTGTGCTACCATTACACCATAGTCCAAACATGGGGCTTTCTGTTAAAAAGCGGTGCAAAGATAGAGCTATGTCCCGAAATATCCAAATATTTCGGGACTATTTTTTCCTATCTCTGTATTATTTGGCGATAATCAAGTAATAATTCTTCTTGCCACGCTGCACCAGAAGGTACTTTTCGTCCAGCAAGTCGGCAGTAGTAATCACCTGATCGAAAGCGGCAAGTTTCTCTTTATTCAAAGAAACGCCGCCACCTTGCACCAGCTTGCGCATCTCGCCTTTGGAGGCAAAGACAGCTGCATTGTCAACGAAAAGATCTACTGCCTTCACACCGGCAGCCAAGGCATCACGGGAAACTTCGAACTGCGGAACACCTTCGAAAACAGCCAGCAACGTGTCTTCGTCCAACTTCTTCAAAGCGTCGGAAGTAGCATTGCCGAACAGTATATTGGAAGCATCTACAGCTGCATTGTAATCTTCTTCGGAGTGAACCATGATAGTCACCTCCTGAGCCAGGCGCTTCTGAAGAACACGCAAGTGGGGAGCCGCTTCGTGCTCGGCAGTCAGCGCTTCGATTTCTTCGCGGGAGAGCGCTGTGAATATCTTGATGTAACGGGCTGCATCGGCATCGCTCACGTTCAGCCAGAATTGATAGAATTTATAAGGAGAAGTATAGCGCGGATCGAGCCAGATGTTACCGGACTCCGTCTTACCGAACTTACCGCCATCGGCTTTCGTAATCAGCGGGCAGGTCAAGGCAAAAGCCTCACCGCCATTGGTACGGCGAATCAATTCGGAACCGGTGGTGATGTTACCCCACTGGTCGCTGCCACCCATCTGGAGCTTGCAGCCTTTGGTTTCGTACAGATGAAGGAAGTCGTAACCCTGCAACAGCTGGTAAGTGAACTCCGTGAAAGAAAGACCGTCGCGTGCCTCGCCGTTCAGACGCTTCTTTACAGAATCCTTTGCCATCATGTAGTTCACGGTGATGTGCTTGCCTACTTCGCGGGCAAAGTCAAGGAAGGTGAAGTCTTTCATCCAATCATAGTTGTTCACCAACTCGGCACGGTTGGGGGCATCCGAATCAAAGTCCAGGAACTTGGATAGCTGCGCCTTCATGCCGTCCATATTGTGCTGCAAGGTTTCTTCGGTAAGCAGGTTACGTTCGGCCGATTTGCCCGAAGGGTCGCCAATCATACCCGTAGCACCGCCGATCAGTGCCAACGGCTTGTGTCCGCAACGCTGGAAATGACGCAAAATCATCACACTGCAAAGGTGGCCGATGTGTAAAGAGTCCGCAGTAGGGTCAAAACCAATGTATGCAGTCACTTGTTCCTTAGCCAGAAGCTCTTCCGTACCCGGCATCATATCGTGGAGCATGCCACGCCATCTTAATTCTTCTACAAAATTCATCGAATGATCAGATTATCTAAGTAATTATTTAAATGATTATCTATTAATTGTTTGGTTTATATTAACCGGCGCAAAAATACGACTCTTTATTCGAAGAAACAACTCTTATCGTTTAAAAAAGACTTTACTGATGTTTCCCGACACTATCTCACGCATTTCCTCCGGAGATATTCCGCGCAGTGCGGCAGCCCGCGCATAGAGTTCTTTGATGGGAACGGTGCTCTCGTCCGTCTCGATGAACAGACGGTCGGCAGGGGTGGTCAGAAGTGCTTCTGCCTGGTATTTCTCTCCGAAAGAAAGGTAAAAGCCATGCCGCAGATAGTCTTCTGCCAAAGCTGCCTTGCCGCGGAAGCCATGAATGACCCACGGCATTGCAGGGCGCAATGTACGCCGTAACTTCAGCAGTTCGTCGGCGGCTTTCACCAGGTGAATCACCAAGGGTTTCTCTACTTCTTCGGCCAGGCGAGCCTGGAATTCGAATACTTCAAGCTGCAAGTCCATAGGAGCATCCGCCAGTTTATCAAGCCCTGCTTCTCCTACGGCCAAGACCTGAGGATGGCGTACTAACACTTCGAGGCAGTTTTTCTTATCATCCGACGCAGCAATATACCACGGATGTATCCCCACCGAATACCATCCGCCTTCCTGCGGGGAAAACATTTCGGGATAGCAGTTCACAATCGCCTCTCCGGGCACTTGCGGCAACTGATGGGTATGTATGTCGACGGGCATCTTCATGGAACGGGATCATATCCTGAGCCTCCCCAGGGATGGCAGCGCAGTATACGCTTCACCGCCAGGCAAAGCCCTTTGAAAGGTCCATGTTTCTTGATAGCCTCCACCGCATATTGCGAGCAAGTAGGAGTAAACCGGCACGACGGGGAAAGCATGGGTGAGATACACCTCTGATAGAAGTAAATAGGAAGTAGCAGCAGATATGAAAGCAGTCTTTTCATGACTCCGGAGCATCCTGCGCCGTCACCTTTTCGGCAATGCGCGCCAAAGCAGTCTTCATCCGGTCTTCGATAACCGAGGACTCTACCAACTGATCCGAGAGATAGATAAAAGCAACGGCCAGCCGGCATTGCTTTTCTGCCAGCACATCCAGGAGCGCGTGTTTGTTTACACGATAAGCCTCCCGTATCTGGCGCTTTACACGATTACGTTTCACTGCCCGCTTGAAACGGCGCTTCGAAACACTGATAAGGATAGAAACAGGCGCCTCCAACTCCTCCACCGGCAAATATACCACGCGCAAAGGGAAGACTGCAAACGAACGCGAACCGCCCGCAAACATCTTCTCAATCACTTTCTTCTTATCCAGCCTTTCGGCCTTACGCAGGGTATTGGGCATGAGTTATGAGTTTAGTTATGAGTGATAAGTTATGAGTGATTTGCTATAAAAAACGAGCTACAAGTGCCCGGCGGCATAAAAGCACAACCACTTGTAGCTCGTAATCTATCAGTTTGCTGTTACAGCTACAAGTTACAAACCAATAACTTATAACTCACAACTTATAACTTTTTCGTTATTTTCCTTTATTGTTCTCCTTAATAAACATATCGAGCGCTGCCGTCATAGAGGGCGCCTGCACGCTGGGAGCTTCCAAGTCCAGACGAAGTCCGGCATCACGAACAGCCTGCGCAGTGGTAGATCCGAAGGTACCGATCTTGATCTCTTTCTGGTCGAAATCCGGGAAATTCTTCTTCAAGGAAGTAACTCCGGACGGGCTGAAGAACACCAGCATATCATAGTCGAATACTTCATCGGCACTGAAATCATTGCTGACAGTGCGGTACATAACAGCCTCCGTATGTTGGATCTTGTTCTTGTCCAACAAGTTCTTGATATCGTCTGAATGTACATCCGACATCGGCACCAAGTACTTCTCAGTCTTATGCTTTACGATAGAAGGCAGCAAATCATCTATTTTTCCGGTATTCCCGAAGAAGATCTTACGCTTGCGGTATTGCACATACTTCTGGATATACAAAGCAACGGCTTCCGTCACGCAGAAATACTTCATGGTTTCGGGAATCGTCACACGCAACTCTGTACATAGATGGAAAAAATGGTCGATAGCATGACGCGAAGTGAAAATGACAGCGGTATGATCCAAGATTGAAACTTTCTGCTGTCTGAACTCTTTCGCTGAAAGGCTCTCCACTTTGATAAACGGGCGAAAATCTATTTTCACACCGTACTTCTCGGCGATGTCGTAGTAAGGAGATTTCTCTGATGCCGGTTTCGGCTGCGACACAAGTACTTTCTTAATTTTCAACGTCCTAAAATTTTATTATCAAATAATCGTTTAGTTGCATCATAGCTTGATACAGTATGAAACAAGGTATGATTTCAAGGGCACAAAAGTATAAAATTAAAAGCAAACTGCCATATAAATTGTTACAAAAAAGCTTTAACCACTTATATAGCATCAATATTTTAGTAAAAAAGAGCAAAATCAATCCAATTATTATCGTTAAATACAAGTTCAAATCAAAATAAACAATGAACAGAGCAAACGGGAAAAGTGCGAATCCGAGGTAATAGAGTAGGGTCCAATAAGACTCAATCCAGAGAGAAGTAGTACTTTCGTCAAAAAAAATCCAACCCAGAAAGGAGTAGAGCAGCCATTTCAGGAACAAATAGAGCAGGCAGATGCCTATATATATGCCCAGCAGGACAAACGGAGGCACGTGATGCACCAACTCCGGCCGGATATCGTTGAAGTAATTGAAGAGGCAAACGCCGCCAAGTACACAGGTCTGCAGCGTCAGCAGCAATAAATAGCGCATATCCGCAGCTGTAGAGGTTGCAAAGATGCTGGTACGCTCACGATGCAGCAGAAAATCCTTCACCAGTTGCAACAGGAACTTGCGGCTGCGCGACAAGACATAGGCCGACAGAAAGAAGCAGCACAGCAGAACCACGGTGATGCCGTCGTCCATACGCGGAGAATAAGGAAGCGGGATTCCTTCCGTTCCCGTCACTGCCCAAACCATCAACAGGGTCATCATATTGCAGCAAATTTACGGATGGAAGCATCCCACAGAGGGATGGTGTGTATCAGGTCTATTGCCTCCTGCGGCGTCTGCGCCACGTGCCAGATGGCACCATGCTGCTCGCGCATAAAGTTCTCGTCCACCGCCCGGCGAAGCATATCGAGCAAGGGGTTGTAATAGCCTTTGGTATTCAGAATGACGATCGGGTTGAGATAAAGTCCCAGCTGCTTCCAGGTGATGACCTCCAGCAGTTCTTCCAGCGTGCCACATCCGCCGGGCAGGGCAATGATGGCATCGCTCAGGTCGGCCATCATCTTCTTCCGCTCGTGCATGCTTTCCACTTCAACGAGTTTGGTGAGGCCCGTGTGGTGCCACCCCTGCTCTATCATGAAATGAGGGATCACACCGGTCACCTCTCCCCCCGCTTCGAGGGCGGCATCGGCAACAGCGGACATCAGTCCCATATTTCCTGCCCCGTTTATCAGCCGGATCTGTTTCTGCCCCAACAAAGTGCCCAACTCACGGGCAGCATCCACATAAACGGGATCGATCTTTGTGCTCGAAGCACTATACACGCATACGGAATTTATCTTATTCATCATCTTGCTCTATACCTTATAAATATGCGTGCAAAGGTACATGATTTCGGGGATAAAACATATCCTCATACAGGAATACTAAAGAAAAAATCCCCCTTCTCACTTATACCTGTCAATTTTTCATAAATTTGCGATGGACTTAAAACATCATGATGTGAAATACAAACGTTGGATTTACTTAGCCGTCACTTTCGTCATCATATTGGCAGGGCTTGCTTCCCGGAAGTATGGCGATGCATTGCCTGAGTTTATTGCAGAGTATGCCGGCGATACGCTTTGGGCAGCTATGGTCTATTTGGGATTACGCTTTCTTTTCCCTTCGGCATCCATACTCAAAGCGGCCGCAATCTCCCTACTGTTTTCTTATTGCATAGAAATCAGCCAATTATACCAGGCCGATTGGGCGAACGCTATACGAAACACTACGCTTGGAGCATTGATCTTCGGGCATGGCTTTTTATGGTCGGATATGTTATGTTATACTGTCGGGGTAGCTTTATCTGCCGCCGTAGATTCTTGCGCTTCCTTTTCTTCTTCGGATGAAGCAGTATAAAAACAAGACACGGACAAAGGAGCACAGATTCTATGCATGCCGCTATTATCCCCGTCAGAAGCATTCGTAGGGTACATTTCACAAGGCTACACCTTTTACCTCGGATGGCTACACCCTTTCTATGCGATGGTGTAGCCATCTGCAAAAAAGGGTGTAGCCCGGCACGGAGGATACTTATAACATTAGAAATGGCATGACTGTTATATGACAAAAAGCTATCCTAACATGCAAGATATGGGATATCTGATGTTAGGATAGCTACAAAATAGAATCTTTCTTGAATATTCAATCTATATTAGAGGAAAATTGTTACCAAGGGACAGCTGTTTCATTTCGGTTATAAATATCCATAATTTTTCTTATATAAGAAAGCTTTTCAGAGTCAGTAAATTGACAACTGCAATTATCGAAGAAAGAAAATGCAGAACTCAATGTTTGATACAAATTAGTATGGCAATCCAAAAAGGTCTTTTTCTGTTTGTCCAATAATAGTAGATAGGTATAACTATGAGATCCGTGTACTCCTATCCGGTATATTCCACAACTATCAGAACTCTTTATCGTATCCGAGTCTAATAATTCATAAGCATAATAAGAACATCTGTCTTCTTCTTGCATTTCACCGACACTAACAAGAAATTTTTTTATCTCTTCATCTTTCAAATCTTGCGCGAATAGATTACTTTCCGTTGAGATCGTTAATACGAATAATACTATTATAAATTTCATCATATGCATTCTTCTAAAATAGATTATGTTGATTGAATAATTCACGTAATACATTCATTTCAGCCTCTATTGGAGTCCTTTCAACATCATTAAATGTTCCTTTTTCATCATTTTCTTTGCTATCTTTTATGTTCTGCTCATCTGTTACATGAACTGATTCATGTGTAGCAATTGCCCCTATCGCTTCATCATTACTTTGGATTGATACTCTATATTTTTTAGCCTTAGAAGTCTTAGCGTAAATATACTTGTCTAATGTACCTTCAAAGATTATGATATCGACAGAGCTCAATTTGCCATTGGTAAAGTGTTTTTTAGAAGTTCCCAGCCTATACTTGCTTTTACCATTATTACTTTCAATTTTGCTCTCTGGGCTAATACTTAACGTTATATCATAATCTGTATCAACCATTTTATTAAACTGTGTTGTACCAGTACGAGTTTGCATCATCGCATTACCGATTCTTACAGCATCCTGAGATGCATTTGGAGTCCAACCGTTGTCTTTGGTATATATAATGTTACCATTAGTATCAACAATTTTTTTCCCATCGGTATCTATGAACCTTACCGGATTATTAGCACAATAAGTATACGGACTCGTCGGATAATACTTCTCCGCCAGCGGATCCACCGTCATAAACCTTCCCACTGCCGCATCATAATGTCTTGCCCCGTAATCATACCAGTTCAACCCCTTCTTTGCATCAAGCTCTTTGCCGTTATACTTGTAAGGCTGGGCATTGCCGGCATTTGCGAATACACCGCCGAAGGGGTAGTAGTGGTTTGTTTCCTCAGGAGTACCGGCACTATTGATTACTACACGGTTGTTGCCCTGATGATCTTTCAAGTAATAATGATATTTATTATCGCTCAAAGAGACATACCCCTCTTCCGTCAGCAATTGTTTGGCTGTACCATTTTCATAGATCACATTTCCGCAGTAGTCGGTGGTGATGCTAGTACTGCCTGTCCTGTGCACGGTGCGGAGCTTGGTGCCGTCTGCTGCATAAGTATAGGTGATGCTGCCGTCACCGAACGTGACTACACTGGGCAAATTTAATACATTATATTGAATACCGGTAATTCCCTTGTTTAAATCTTTGGTTAAATTGCCGTTGGCATCGTAAGCATACTCTCCGGCTTGTTTCACTTTATCCTTGAACTCGAAACCGCTGTTGTAGGCAGTTGCCGTCACGGCATCGTCCACACGGTTCAATTGGTTGCCGCTTAGGGTATAGGTCAGATCGTCAATCAGGCCGAAGGCACTGGCGCCGGTCTGACCGTAACGCTGCAACTTCGTGATGTTGCCGTTCTTGTCGTAGGCAGTGACATTTTCGGAGAAGCGATTGGCATTCGTACTGATGCTTGCAGTTTCCCCGTAAGTGGCGTTCAGCAGACGGCTTAATCCGTCGTAAGTGAACTTGTAGCCGCGGAGGGTGGTTTCGTTGCCGGCTTTCCAGGTGGTACTGCTGATGTTGCCGTTGTACTTCGCTGTACCGACGCCTGTATTGTAGTACAAGTTCTGAGTAAAGCGGGTAGCGGTGATACCGGTCAGCCAACTGCGGAGGTTGTAGGCGTACGTCAGTTTGTTAGTTGCCGAACCATGCAGCGACTTGGTGTACAATCGCCCGAATTTGTCGTAATCGCAGTCGTAGAGGGTTATCTTGCTGCCTCCCAATGTATGCTCCACCTTGCTCACCCTGTCAGCATAGTCGTAGCTGTAGGTGTATACTTCCTCTCTTGTAGTCTTTCCGGAAGCGGTATGCACCATCGATACTGTTGCAGGCTTGTTTGTAAAGGTGTAGGTGATGGTGGTCACATTACGTCCTCCAAGCAGGTTGCTACGGGTATTCATGGTTACGCGTCCCTTGATGTCGTAAAAGTAGGCGGTATATATCTTGTCGTTACTGTTCAGTACCGATAGGATGCTACCCGTAGGATGGCCTTTGCCATATCTAGTATCACCGGTAGGAAAACTGTTGTCGAAGCCGGTCTGCCCGATAAATGTATAAGCATCGTAATAATTGACGATGTGCACCGTTGAACTGGCATTCACCGTCTTGTTGGTGCATTCTCCCTGACGTGTCAGCCGGTTCAGGTAGTCGTACTCGTAAAAAGTCCACTTGTTGCCGGCAGCACGCTGATTACCATCCTGCGAGAAGGCCAGACGGTCGCGAGTGTCGTATACGTATTCGACGTACTGTGTTCCCGGCTCTTTTTTCCAGATGCAATTATCATTCGTGTCATACTTATATTGAAAGGCATACAAGTCCAAATTGGCGGAGCTTTGGTACATCGGTTGGAGCACGAAACAAAGACGGTTGCTACTGTCGTACACATAGTAGGTATCGTGTGTTTCGCTGCCTTTCATGTGACGTTCGAGCAGGGTACGATCTTGTTTGTCTACGAATGTGTAACTATTGTTACCGTCTTCGTCCGTAGTCTGCGTCACATAGAGTTGATTGGCCATATAGGGACCGCCATTGGTCAGTGTACCCGTGCTGCTTACACTGTAGTTGATACAATTGTAAGGCGCAGATGTAAGATTGGTGGTATAGGTCGTTGCTATCGGATGTCCAGCATGCCAGGCTTGTCCGGGGCCATACTGCTCTACGATACGCTTCAATGGTGAAGATTCGTAAATCTGCTTGGAATAAGGGTTGATATCGTTTTCGTAATTGCCGGGCGCACTGCTTTTGAAGGTCAAGGAACCGGTAAAGTCGGAAGAGGCTACAATAGGCAGCCAAGTATTGGATTCTCTGCCGGCCGCATCGTATTCTTGTAGTGTAGCAAGGATTTTCCCGTCAGGATTCCCATTCTTTGTATGCTTCTGTACTGTCTGCATCGGGCGTCCCAGACCGTCATAATATATGATTCCGTCGGTATACGATTTCCCGTCATTTTTCAACATGGTGCGTGTGCGGATATAACTCTCTGTAGACACTTGTCCCAGGGTTATGGCCGAGTAGGCAAACATGAATATCAATAATAAATAGATTCGTTTCATATCCTCTGATGTTTTTAATGTTTGTAGTTATAATCATACTGTTCCACGTCTTTCCCGTCGTAGTCACGCACTACATGGAGCAGGTTATTGGCATTATAAACGTAGCTCGTTTTTTCTCCGTTGGGCATTATTTGCTGAATCAAGCCTACCAGTGGCTTGTAGAGATAAGTGGTAATTAGAACACGCGAACTGACGCCGGTATTGGCTAATAGTTTGGTTCGGATTTGTTCTACGGTACTCTCTGCCGGTGCCAGGTTGGAGGCAAGGCTCGTAATGAGAGACTCTCCCAGAACGTTCTTCACTTCGTCATACGTCAGTCCTTCAATCTTTGCCACAATATGGCGATAACCGTACGACCATAGATAGGCTTCTTTCCGGCCGTCACGATACGTTACGCTGCTTTGCCTTCCCTGCTGGTTGCCACTATAGCCAAAGCTGATGCGTGGGGTAAGTGCTGCCGTACCACGACTTTTCTCAATGCTGCCCACTACCGGCAATGAGCCCGACAAGACGTAGGTATTGCGTACCTTTCCGGTCAGCGTGCCGCTTACGTAGGTTTCGTCCAGAATACGTGGAGCACGCATGTTCTTGGTGAGCATTGTACTATAAACCGTTTCCGCAGGATAGTCTGCAGGATAAGTGTACTTGTGCTTCACTGTTTGCTGGGCAGAGTTAGTGGTACTGGCCTCGCTGGGGTAACCATCACTGTTATAAGTATAAGTCTCTGCTTGGACTACGGGGCTGGAACTGCCGCTTGTACCATACCGACTGTGAGTTCTTTGTTGAAGCAGAATCGGGTAATAGTAGGTTTTGTTCAGTTGCTGCATAAAGCCCCCGTATGAATTTACACTGTAGGTATATCGGGCAGGTTGTATACCGGGACTTACATAAGTGTAGCTGGTACTTTCGGTCAATTTGCCGGCAGTTTCGTTGTAGCAGTTTTCCGAAAGGATAAGGCCACGTTCTTTCGAGCGATCCTGCGACAGGCGCCCATAGTTGGTCTCGTAGTCGGTCAGGGTGTGCCCGCTTGCCTCACAGTACACCTTGTCGTCAAGGAAATTGTCGGGATGGGTTGAATAGTCCGTAAAACGAGTTTCCTTGTAGAATCCTTTGTGCACTTCGGGGGCATATATCTTGATGAGGAATCCATAGACTCCGGTCTTTATACCATAGATGTCATATTCTCCGTCGGCCACATCCGGGACGTATCTCAGCGTGTTGGTTTCTGCAATAGTCAATGTCTTTTTGGTAACTCCGTTCTGCTTCAGATAGATGGTTCCATCTCCTCCGGTCTTCAGACCCGAAATATCCCAGTAGCCTACACCTTTCTTTATGCTCACGGTGGCAAGCTTCGTCAAGACAGAAGAGGAGTGCGCTACCGAGAAAGATATGTTTCGGTTTCCGCCGGTGGTTTCTTCCACTGTCACTTCGCGCACTGTACTGTAGCGCACGTGGTCTTGTTCGTAAGACGAGATGTTCAATCCGATGTTGCAATAGTTGGCGGCAGGCTGGGCAAATGGTTGCAAGATTACCTGGGAGCCTTGATATATCACGGCATACTTCTGAATATCGAAATACTTGGGATAATAGTACAGAGTGCCCGAGCTGCGTGTATCTGTTTTCGAATTGGTATATTCGTAGGCAACGCGTTTGGATGAACCCTGATTGTCGTAGTAAGCAATCCCCTTCACCCGGGCGCCTCCGGCAGTCATGTCAGCCGTCTGGTTCAGCAGTGTGGGTTTGAAGGCAGTGGCAGCAGTGCGGTCCACTTTTTTGGCATAACTGTGTGCTTCATAAGAAATATCGGCACGTCCACCCGTGGGATAGGTAAGGGTCTTCAGCAAGGCAACATCACACAATTCGGCATTGGGTTCACGAACGTTTGTGGTATATTTATAGTCGTTGTTAGTGTAAATCGTGATATCCGGTATCTGGCTGACTATTTCGCTTCGGCTGCGCAGGAAGTTCCAATAGTCTGTATTGGCTTTCATCGGATTGGGCAGCGTGCCTACATTGTTGTAGTCAAAACTATAGGTTCCGCTATCCGGCATTACCAGCTGCGTCATGAAGAAGGCGGGATAAGTTCCTCCTTGGTAGGAATATTGGAGTTTCACCCGTTGGATGGGCTTGTTCTGGTATTGCAGGTTGATGGAGTCGAGCATCGCTCCGCAACGGGATGACAGGGTGAACGCTACATTCTTGAAACGCTCCTTTCCGGCGGTACGCGGAGAGTAATAGAACTTCATCTTCTGTGCGCCGCATGTCACCTCGTCTATCAAGGCTATTTTGGTGAGCGTGTAGTTGAAGGCAGCAGTCTGCCCGCTGTGCAAGGCAAAGCCACCGGACGTTTGCACGACATTTCCTACGTAACTGTTCAAGCTCAGCAGACCCGTGAAGGAGAAGTTGGTGGTGTAATTCTTTAAATCGTTCGAGTAAGCTTGTTCATCCATGATTCGCATCGGGTCGTTGTTGTAAAAGGCCGGTATCTTTTTGTAACTGATGTCCAGCGAACGCCCGTTGGGAGCCACTACTTTATATAAGAAGAAGGCACTGGGGTAGACTATTCCCGAGGTATTTCCAAGAGAGTTGGTATATCGGATGGAATATTCCATATTATCCTTCGAACCTCCGAACCAGTATTGGTAGCCATTGTCGGCAGTGATCTTTATAGTGGTATTTTTGTCGGCGGCCGTGAAGTATTCATAGCCGGACAAGTCCACCTTCAGGGTGCCTCCCTTTTCGGAAATCACTTGAACCGTTCCATCATATCCGATGGAGAAGGCTCCCGAATAGTTTCCGAAACAAAAACGGTAGAGGTCGGGAGTAGCTTCTATCTTGGTGTCCTTGAAGGCAGGACCCGTAATGAAGTTGAGGTACTGAGACGGATTGGAAGCTACGGATTGTGGATTATAGCTTTTCTTGTCTTTCAGCAGATGTAAGAAACCTCGCAGGTTGGCATCTCCCTCAAGATCGTCCGCCATGCCCCGCACTTCGCGGTAGATGGCACCTCCCATTGACAAGGACCAGTTCAGACCAATAGAGCTCTCGGGCTTGGTAGGCATGAAGCCGGCTGAATTGTAGCTGGCTGTTACCGGAAAACTGAAGTCAGGATCTTCCAGTGTCAACAGGGGGATATTGAGGTCGAGGCGGCCGGAATTGAGGGCAACGGGGGTATTGTCGTATCTTATCATGTCCGCCACTTGTGGAGAACGGATGATATCGACAGGGCTTTCTTGGGCGCTTGCGGTGATACATGCAATAATATGGGTCAATAGAAATAGAATGAATATCTTTTTCATAAATATCTTTGTATTAAATGTTTGATCGTATAAATGTTCTTTTATGGAAAGGGAGGGAGAGGGGTAACACTCCCTCCCTACTTTCTACAGCGGCATCGCCTGTACCCCCAGCACCCCTGCAATAGTGGTGACTACGGTGACAATTACCTTCAGAATAGTTTTCCAAGTGTCTTTACTTATTTTCATAATGTTCAATGTTTTAGTTATTCATAATTCCTTACTTACCTCGAAGCACGGGCACTGCTTCACCCATTCCCGGGGTTCCACCGTTCCGTCCCCGTTCAGGTCCGGGCTGAAGTCGCGATGGCCGCAGACGCGGGCACTGGGAAACTGCTTCAGCAGCTGATATACCAGCAGCCGGAGTGCCGAGCGCTGTTCCGGCGTGCGGGTGTCCTTCGGGTTGCCCCGGGAGTCCAGTCCGCCTTCGTAGCAGATGCCTACCGAATACCGGTTGTGTCCCTTCACATGCGCACCGGGAAGTTCCAGGGAGCGGGTGCCGAGGACGTTGCCGTCGCGACGGATATAGTAGTGATAGCCCGTCCCGCGGAAGCCACGGCGGCGGTGCTCTGCTTCCAGAGCCTCGGGAGTGAGCGCATAGCCCTCCCGCGTGGCGCTGCAATGCACCACGATGTAGTTGATTTTTCGCATGATAATCGTTTTGTGATGAATAACAGTAAAGGAAACCGCCTCTTCGCCCCTGCCGGCCGGGGAAAGCGGCGGCTCCTTACTGCAGATTAGTTTAATTTTGTGTACATAGAGAGCGGACTGCTATCCAAGCGGATTTTCGCCCTGGTCGCCGTCGCTGCCACCGCCGCCTTCGTTGCCACCGGAACCGCTACCCGAGCCGCTGCCACCGGCATTATCCTGAAGATCGAAGCGCACGCACTTCACCCCGGTCACCAGCGAGCGGGTGGACACCGTTCCATCCAGTTTACGCTTGGAGGTAGGCAGAAAACGCACCTGCAACGTGGCCTGCGTAGCCGATACCTTTGCAACATCCTCCACACCGTTCATGGTGGACTTCATTGCGAGCCGAAAGGTACCCAGACCATCCAGCGTCACGCTTTCAGAAGATTGCAGGTGGCGGGTCATCACGGTCACCAGGTTGTCGATGACGTTCTTCGAGTCACCGGTAGAGAGAGAGGACAGTTCGGCTATCTCCTGCGCCACTTGATCGGTACCCACGTTGCCCGTCAGCACCACACGAGGATAGAAAAGTTTCTTGCCCTCCTTGTTGGCAAGAACCGATTGAAATGATTTGTAAATTACTGGCATAATAGTTTTGTTTTTAAATCGTTAATAGAAATGTTTTATATTCGTGTATTAAGCTTAACCACATTGCAAAGATAAGCCTATTTTAAGAGGCGTACAAATTAAAAACGCCGTTTTTCTTCATGAATTTATTCACATTACGAAAACACTATTTATTGCACAAACTCAGCAGGTAGCGTCCCGGCTGCCGTATCTTTCCGTGGCTCTCGCGCAAGGCATAGAATCCCTTCCACATGGGATGGCCGATGGCGCCGAAATTGCTTTTAAGAATAATGGCATACTGCTCCGGCGCCGGTATACGAAAC
The DNA here is from genome assembly GCF_038448625.1 of Bacteroides sp. GD17. Lineage (NCBI taxonomy): Bacteria > Pseudomonadati > Bacteroidota > Bacteroidia > Bacteroidales > Bacteroidaceae > Bacteroides > Bacteroides sp. GD17. The sequence continues at coordinate 72,496 of NZ_JBCEZS010000019.1, read as the reverse complement.
TGCTGCAGATTGGAGAGCAGTCCGTCGAAATTGCGGTTCGTGCCGTCCTGAGGCGGTTGCAGGCTCTCTATCTTCCGAAGATATTCCTCCTCCGCGGATGGTACAGCCGTGCCCTCAGTGCCCCCGGTTTCGGGGGAACTATCGAGGAGGGGATATGCTTTGCTATGCTGTGATGTATTATGCTGTGATGTGCTATGTGTACCCGATGCTGCATTTTCGGGCTTAATTGCTGCATTTCCGGGCTCGGTTGTCGCATCTTCATCGGCTTGCGAATCGTCCACCAGGCAGTAACGCGCCTCTATTACAGACGATTTGCGGCGTTTGGTGCTGAAAAGATATTGCCGCTGTATTTCGGCAGAAGTGAGAATACCATACTCCCCGAAGAGAGCGGCATTGAAAATGCCGTACTCCACAGCCAGGGCAAGGATGCGTTTCACATCGGCAGCACTCTTTTCGTAAAGGCAGGCCGAAAGGTCTTCATAAAAAAGTTCGTCGGCACGCACATAGTAGCCTTCGTCGGCGTAGATGCAGGAGAGTGCTCCCAGCAGGATGGCAAAGGCACCGTCGCCCTCGCGTTTCATAATGCGTCGCACCAGGCGGTCGTGCATAAAGTCTGTGTTCAGGGGGAAATAGTCAAGACCCCGTTTTTTGATTCTGGACATGGTGATAAGAGTTATGAGTTATGAGTTAAACGCTTCCGTTTGCCAAGCACACTTTGGCGCACTACTTGCAGTGCGTGCAGAATAAGGGCCATACGGAGAGAATAGTCCGTAACTTCGGTAATAACCGGATAGCGAGGGGGTTCATCCACAAGCTGTGAACAACGATAGCGGGCATTGCTGAATTCCCGGCGACACTCCTTGCAATAGTTATCGGGAAGGTGCGTACGCTTATTAATGTAAAAAAGATCAATAGAGAGCATTCTGTGGCAACATCCACAGAGGCGGACATTTGTTTCTGAAATGTGTTCCATAATAGTTTTGTTAAGAATTGATACAATAGTTATTTTCTCGAACGCCCCACCGTCAGAGGGTTGTGAGGGCGGTTTGCCAGACATATATATCCAGCGCACTACATCTATATATCCAGCACACTGGATGTATAGTTCCAACACACTGCATCCATACATCCGGCAGAGAGAGTGTTTTACAGTCTTCTTAGCGTAATATTTTTTCTTATTATCTGATTTTGCTTGTCGAAATAGAAATGTGTATTTTCCATAATTCTCCTCCTTATATTTGCAATTCTAAAACGTGATATGTATTTTTGTCCCTACAAAGATAATATGGTTTTCATTTATAAAACAAGCAATTTAAGGAATTAATTCTTAAAAAACACATAACCCGATATAAATGAGAGCCTAACGCGTTCCGAAGAATTCACATGATATAAACTGAAGATATGGAAAACGACAAAGACCTGATGTTCTGCGTGGCAGACATCGTGAAGCGTGCCAAACTGGTGAAGGGCTTCAAAGCAGACAGTGAGCTTGCCGGCTTTCTGGGTATATCACGCTCCACACTGAGCAACTGGACAGCGCGCAACAGCATCGACTTCCCCCTGCTGCTGGGGCGCCTCAGCGACGTGGACTACAACTGGCTGCTGACGGGCAAAGGATCGCCCACGCACCACACCGCCTTCTGCGACAGCGACCTGGTACAGGGCGAAGTGGAGATACTTCACACACCGAAAACCGTCGATCCCGTGGACGACCGCAGCGTGACGCTCTACGACATCTCCGCCGCCGCCAACCTGAAGACGCTGCTGGCCGACCGACCGCAGTACGCCCTGGGCAAGATACTGATCCCCAACGTCCCCCGGTGCGACGGTGCCGTCTACGTCTCCGGCGACTCGATGTACCCCATCCTCAAGGCGGGCGACATCGTCGGCTTCAAGTCCATCCGCGACTTCAGCGACGTCATCTACGGCGAGATGTACCTCGTCTCCTTCCAGCGCGGCGGCGACGAGTACCTGGCAGTGAAGTACGTCAACCACTCCGAACAGCCCGGCTGCATCCGCCTCGTCAGCTACAACGCCCACCACGACCCGATGGACTTGCCGCTGACGGCCATCAATGCAATGGCGATCGTGAAATTCTCGATCCGGAAGAATATGATGATGTAGCAGGGAGGAAGAGAGATTCGTTTGCCAGCAAGCTACGATTTCGTTTGCTGGTAAACTACGATTTTCTACTTAGATAGCCAAACTAGGATTTCTCGAATGAACCGTATTTCATTTTGCATTATACTGTTATCACTTGTGTATCTATCACCTATAGAGATTTCAATGCTTCTTATTTGGCTTTATCAGATATATATCATACATTTGCATTGCTCTTTACTAATAAACGCTAGGTGGGGTGAAACCTGCCTATGATGTGGCAGGCATTTTTATGCCTGCTTACTTGCATTCTATATGGCGGTTTCGCACCCCCATGTAGAGTGTTAATGCACCTGCTGCCCGCCTAGCGTGTTGGTGAAGAGCAATGGGACAGGCGAAACCGCTTCTTTTATTCCAATAAATCTACTCTTCCGCCCTCTGCCCATTGCACCTTATTTATTCACCTATTCAAACTCAATGCTTATGGAAGCTATCTTGAACAATGAGCAGGTTCGCCCGGGGGACGAAACTCAGTTTATGCACGCAGTGTTTACTTCTGAAGAAGAAATGATGAACTTCTACCTTACACTCAACTGCTTTGTAAGTCCGGGTACTTACCTGGTACAGCGGTCGGACTCTTATCGGCTAAAAAAACTACTCGGAACACTTGGAAGATTCCAATACTTTGCCGATCTCTTTGGCGATTATCACTCTTTGGGAGTGAAACAACTGATTGAAGGATTCGGATTGTACATGACACAGACGTCTATTTCCAACAGCGAACGCAAACGCACTGCAGAGAACATTGGCTATCAAATGAAGTTTCTGCTGGATATCATAAAAGAAAGTGGCAGTGCTAAATTACTGGCCAAAATCTTCCGATTGCACATAGAGAATGTGAAGTACTTACTGGAGAAATTGGAAGAAAAAGAGAGCTCAAAATAAAAAGCTGCTATCATTTGGCTCTGAATGACAGACAGCATATCTTGCTAAAATCAAAGGCTGCCACTTCCGTCCCGATACTTCGGAGCAGAAGGGCAGCCTTCTATATAAATAGCTGTAAAGCTACGCTGATTACTTGCTTAATTGACAATTAGCAGGATTATAGGCCGAAGACGGCAGTTTCCTGATAACTGGGATTACGCAACTACTAAATTCTCTACTTGGATAGCCAAATTAGGGAATGGAATTTAGCCAAATTAGGGAAAAATAATTAGCCAAATTAGGGAATAAAGGCAATTCATTGTATATTTGCCATTGTAAATAAGCAACTTGGCATGAAAAAGTATAAAGAGAGGATAGCGATAGATGGTGCTGACAGGTACAGGTAAATTTGCTTTCCGCCGCGAAGATGGCGTATATGTTGTGCCTATTGGTTGCTTGAAAGATTAGTTTCCGTTTTACTATCAAATCAAAGGCTGCCACTTCCGTCCCGATACTTCGGAGCAGAAGGGCAGCCTTCTATATAAATAGCTGTAAAGCTACGCTGATTATAAACCGAATGCGGCTTTCACCTTCTCCACATAGTCCAGCTTCTCCCAGGTGAAGAGTTCTACCTCTATCGCCTTGTCGCCCTCGTAGCGAGAACGGAAGTGCTTGGTAACGAGCTGCGGTTCGCGTCCCATGTGTCCGTAAGCGGCAGTCTCCTGGTAGATGGGGTTACGGAGCTTCAGGCGGTCTTCGATGGCTTTCGGGCGGAGGTCGAACAGTTCGTCAATCTTCTTGGCAATCTCACCGTCGCTCATGTTGACGTGGCTGCGGCCGTAGGTATCGACGAAGATATTGATAGGGCGCGCCACACCGATGGCATAACTTACCTGCACCAGCATCTCGTCGGCCACACCGGCAGCTACCAGGTTCTTGGCAATATGGCGGGCGGCGTATGCAGCCGAGCGGTCCACCTTCGAGGGGTCTTTCCCGGAGAAAGCGCCACCACCGTGTGCACCTTTACCACCGTATGTATCTACGATAATCTTGCGTCCCGTCAATCCCGTATCTCCGTGAGGGCCGCCGATGACGAACTTGCCCGTAGGGTTGACGTGATACGTGATGCGGTCGTTGAACAGTGCCAGCACCTTTTCGTGGTGGATGGAAGCAATGACGCGCGGCATCAAAATCTCGATGACATCCCGGCGGATGGTAGCAAGCATTTCCTCATCAGCCTTCAGTTGTGCAGCCTCGCTGTCGTCGGCCGGCTGGATAAAGTCATCGTGCTGGGTGGAAACTACAATGGTATCGATACGGACGGGCGTGCCGTTGTCATCGTATTCAATGGTCACCTGGCTCTTGGCATCGGGACGGAGGTAGGTCATCACCTTGCCTTCGCGACGGATGTCGGCCAGCACTTGCAGGATGCGGTGTGCGAGGTCCAGCGAAAGCGGCATGTAGTTTTCCGTTTCGTTGGTGGCATAACCGAACATCATGCCCTGGTCACCGGCACCTTGCTCCATAGGGTCTTGGCGCTCTACACCGCGGTTGATGTCGGGGCTCTGCTCGTGGATGGCGCTCAGTACGCCGCACGAATTGCTCTCGAACATATACTCGCCTTTGGTATAGCCGATTTTCTTGATTACTTCGCGTGCGATGAGAGGCATGTCAACGTACGCTTTGGTTTTCACTTCTCCAGCCAGCACTACCTGTCCGGTAGTTACCAGAGTTTCGCAAGCTACTTTCGAACTGGGGTCGTAGGCCAACAGTTTGTCAAGCACAGCGTCCGATATTTGATCGGCCACTTTGTCGGGGTGTCCTTCAGACACCGATTCGGATGTGAATAAATATCCCATTTTCTTCAATTATAAATTAAGAATTAAATAGTAGAAAAGGGAATGAGGATGAGACAACGTGAGTAGGTATGCATGCCCCGATGCCCGGAAGCATCGTCAGAAAAGGATGTGTTTTAGCATTTTTTTCTGTGGTTGCAAGCTACTCAAATCTTTCCACATTTCGATTTCGGGCGCAAAGATAGGAGTATTCCGGCAAAATAGCACTCTGTTACGGAATTATTAACATTATATAGTATCTAAAATAACAGAAGAATGCCTCAAGGGTACATCCTCACTGCCTCTACCACTTCGTATTCTCCTTTGCCATAATGGGTTTTACCGAACATATCCGTTACTTTTACCTCCACCGCATGCATGCCCACGGGCAATGCCGACGGAACACGCACCCGCCAGATGTGGGAAGAAGGATAGGAAGCATCCGGCCAACGGGCATACTTCACCGCATCGTCACGATTCCAGCACTGCACCATATAGTCATGATCCGGGTCGGTGACATCTTCTTTCTTCATCGCTTTCCACGGACCGCCGTCAATGCGGTAGACCACGGTGTCCTTCTCCGAACCCATAAAGAAGTTGACCGTGATGTGTGCAGGCGTATGTCTGCCCCGCACCACTTTACGCGGAATGTTTACGGACATCTTATAGTCTGCCGGCCGACCGGCAACTTTATAGTCGATGCTATACCGGTTGTCCTCCACCCGCAGAAATGCGTAGCCTTTGGGAGTACCGTCGGACATCAGCGAAAGAGGCACACCATTCCCGTCCAGATAGCCCGAATAGAAATCGCCGCAAGTTGCCCCCGCATTGAATTCGTGCAGCGGGGTCTTCCCTTCCCATCCGTCTTGGGAGGTATGGAAAAACTGGTTCTGACGGTGCAGATGCGCCGAAAGCAACAGCACATGCGGGAAGTCCTTCAGGCACTGGAACAGGAAAGCCTTGTCTTCCTGCCGCACCGCATTATCACCCAGCATCGGGATATGAAATGCCACTACCACCAGTTTGTCTTTGTCCACCAGACTCAGATCGTTCTTTATAAACGCCTTCTGATCTTCACGGAAACCGCCCCAATAACTTCTTGAATTGCCTGTAGGGCGGGGATCGGGAAACAATACATCGTCCAAGACCAGGAAATGGGCATTGCCATAATTGAATGCATAGTTTGCCGGGCCTACAAAGGTTTCAAAAGCATCGTCGGACTCCATATCCGTCCGGGCCTCATAATCCATATCATGGTTCCCCAACAGGTTGTACCACGGTATGCCTATCTTGCCGATTTCCCGGTTATAGGGTTCGAACAGGTCGAAATTCTCATCATTGACATCGCCCAAGCTGATGCCGAAACTGACGCCTTCGATGTTTTCCAGTTCCGAGACGATGGCTTTTGAGAAGTAGCCGATGTGGTCGGGGAAATGCGGTTGCGGATCGCCCATGAGCAGCACCGTAAATGCCTCCGGCTCCTCTTGCGGGATAAGGCCGAAATCGATGGATGCGGGCAGCTTTCCCGTAGGGGCGATGCCCGCATAGTTTTCGCGGCGGGGAGTGCCCGCAGGCTTGTGATAGTAGTAAGAGGCGGGAATGTTGTATTTGCCCAGTGCCGTGCGATACTGTGCAGGCTTGATGACGGCAATCGTGGCCTCTCCATCGACCGGCAGTTTATAGTAACCCTTCCGGTCGGTCAATACAATCTCGCTCCCGTTCGTGACACCGACTCCCGGCAGATACTCCTCGCCACGGTCATGCTTGCCGTTCCCGTTCCGGTCGCAGTAGACATAACCCTTGGCGTACTGCTGCTGCCCGTAGGCAGCAGCCACGGACAGAAACAGCAACACGATGAACATGCTTGATTTCATTTTACTCATCTTTTTATCCTCCAATCATTTTAGTAACCTTCGTTTTGCTTTATTTCCTTATTCATCTCCACTTCATCGAAAGGCAACGGGAACAGCAGGCGATATTCGCTCACTTTATACGAGTCGTCTACCAGATAGGTGTATTGCTCCTTCAAAGCCTTGCCATAGGCAGTCATTACTTCTACGGCCTTTCCGCTGCGCACCAGGTCGTGCCATCGCTTGTTCTCGAAAGCCAGCTCCACGCGGCGTTCTTTCAGGATGATTTCACGCAGTTGTGCCTGATTGGTGACGGTCACCCCTTTCAGGCCCGCCCTCTGCCTTACTTCGTTGAGATAGGGCAATGCCTCCTGCCCGCGCCCCTGCTCGTTGATGGCCTCGGCAAGGAGAAGCAAAGCCTCGGCATAACGGTAAACGGGCCAGTTGTCATCGGTATTGTTGGGGTCGGTATGGGGGTTCAGGTATTTCTTGATATAGGGTACGCCGGCTATGCCTTCTTTGGGAACATATTCTTCGATGTCGGTATTGGCAATATAGGTGAACATATAACTGCTGTTGTAGGTGCCCTCTGCTATACCTATGGAGGCACTCTTGCGCAGGTCACCGGGTTCATAGGCATTTATCAGGTCGTCCGTAGGGACGTTCCATCCTCCAAGCGAGCTGTTATTGGTGGCTACATCCGTCACCACCTTGGTATTGGTGGAACGCGGAAGGAACTTATAGATAAAGTTGCTTTGCTGTCCGCCCTGCAAACCTTGCATATACTGTATCGAGAACAAGAATTCCTTGCTGTTCTTATTGGCCGTGGAAAACACATCGGAGTAATTGCCCAGCAAGCCATACCCCATGGCAGGCAGCGTTTTCAGCAAAGCCTCGGCTTCCTTGTAGTTCTTGCGGGTCACGTACACATCGGCAAGCAAGATGGTGGCCGCCCCTTTGGTGGCCGCGCCGGTTTGAGGGAACTTCTCCGGTGCCTTAAGGTTGTCTATTGCAGCCTGTGCATCGGCGATGATCTGGGCATACACCTCGTCTTCCGACGAACGCGGCAGGAAAGCACCTTCGGCCGTAGCCACCTCGTGAAGATAAAGGGGCACACCGCCAAAATAACGAACCAGCTTATAATAGAAGAAAGCACGCAGGAACTTGGATTGCCCTATCAAGTCTTTCTTTACTTCGTCATCAATAGACGATTTCTCAATATAATCAATAGCAATGTTGGCACGCGAAATACCCTTGTAGCAATGATAATACACGGCATTGACATACGTATTTTCCGGGCCGTCCGTAAAGTCGTAGATATTCTCACGGAATACGTACGCCGAACCGCGATTGGCAGGCGTATAGTCATAGTGTGCGTTGTCCGAACGGCCTTCGCCCGTAAAAAAGTCGTTATCGGCAAAATCCCTTAACGGCACATAAGCGGCTACGACGGCCTGCCTCAACTGTTCCTCGGTGCGGTAGAACGAACCGCCCGATTCCTTATCTCCCGGCACAAGATCCAAAAAACCATTGCAACTGCTCAGCAAGAGTGCACCGGCAATGAATAATAATTTATATGATTTCATATTCTCTCTTAGTTTGACGATTAATTAAGATAGTGTGTTAAAACGTTACATTCAATCCGAATGAAAAAGTACGCGGAATGGGATATGAATTCTCATCCACCCCGATGCCGGTGCCGTTCAGTCCGTTCAGGCTGACTTCGGGATTGGCGCCGCTGTACTTGCTGATGAAGAACACATTCTGCACGGAAGTGTAAACACGCAGGTTCGAGCAATATTTATTCTTCGGCAGGGGGATGGTATAGCCCAGGGCAATGTTCTTGACAGCCAGATGGGAGTTGCTTTCAACCCAGCTGGTATTCACCTTGCGGTGTTCGGCGGTTGTTCCGGTCATGGTGCGGGGATACTTGCCCGAACCCGGCTGCTCGGGAGAGCGCCAACGGTCTTTGGCGGCGGCAAGCAGGTTGAATGCACCATCCAGGTTGCCCAGATACTGGTGCGTCAGGCTGCTTATGACCTTACCCCCGTACGAGCCGGACATGGATATGCTGAGGTCAAACCGGTTGTACTTGAAGTTGTTGGTGAAGCCATACAGAAAATCGGGATTCGGATCGCCGATGAAAGTACGGTCTTTTACATTGATTACTCCGTCCTTGTTCACATCTTCAAACTTGATGGTTCCCACCTGTGAGGTGCTGCTTTTAGGAGAGTTGGCAAGATCGGCCTCATCCTTGTAAAGCCCCAGCTTGATATATCCGTAGAACTGGCTCAAAGGATAACCTTCCTGATTTCTGTAATAATCGGAATATTCGCTGGAATTGCGGGTGATGTAGCCCGGAGCCACCAGGGAGATGATCTTGTTACGGTCGAACGAAATATTGAAATTGGACTGCCAGGACAACTGCCCGAACTTGTTGTTATAACCGATGCTTATCTCATGTCCCCAGAAGTGCACCTTGCCCACATTGGACGTGATGGAAGCAAAGCCGGAAGCCTGAGGGATGGGACGGTTCTGAATCATATTGTCGGTGGCCTTCTTGTAGTAATCGTAGGACAGGGAAAGGCGGTTGTCGAACAGAGACACATCGAAACCAATGTCAAACTGCTTGGTGCGCTCCCACGCCAGCTCCGTATTGGCAATGTTACTGCTCGACGCACCACTGACAAGAACTCCGTTGAGCACATAGTTATACTCTCCGATGTTGGCTATGTGTGTATAGTTTCCGATATTATCGTTACCCGTTATTCCATAGCTGGCTCTGAGCTTCAGCATGTTCAGGCAGGAAACGGAGTTAAGGAAACGCTCTTCACTGAGAACCCAACCACCCGATATGGACGGAAAGTAACCATACCTCTGATTGGCACCGAACCGTGAAGAACCGTCACGGCGCAAGGCGGCAGAAAGCAGATACTTACCCTTATAGCTGTAGTTTACACGGCCCAGCAGTGACAGTAAGGCATACTCCGTTATGTTGCTGGTGCCGGACGTTATGCTGGTGGCATTGCTCAGGTAGGGAATGTCGTCACTGCTGAAGTTACTGCCTGCAACGCTGTTGCTTTCCTTCTGGTATTTCTGTGCAGAGAATCCCAGCAGGAGCTCCAGTTTATGAGCTTCCTTAAAGGTATTGGCATACGTAAGGTTTGTCTCCGAAATCCAGGTGTAGTTGTTGTAGTAGCTGCTCGTGCCGCTTGCTATGTCTTCTACCGTAATGCTGCCCGGCTTGAAGTATTTGCGTCTTTCCCAAGTCATGTCGGTGGCAAGGCTGGTTTTAAGGGTAAGCCCCTTCAGAGGGGTCATGCTGATATAGCCATTGGCCAGCAAACGCGAAGTGGCATAATCGTCCACCGTTTCCATAATGATTTTATAGGGATTGATGTTGTTCAGCATCGGAGAGGTATTGACATACAAAGGCATATTGCCATCCTCATCGACCGGAGCCACCAGCGGACTTGCCTGCAATGCCTTATTGAACAGATTGTTGACCCCGTCGAATGACATCAATGAATTGTGGTCTATCCTGTATGTGGGGGCTATGCTCAAACCTACTTCTATCATGTCTTTCAGCTTGAACATCTGGTTGACGCGTGCGGTAAACATCTTCACACCCGTATTGACCACCACACCGTCTTGCATGGAGTAGCCCACTACTGCCGAAGTAGAATAATTCTCCCCACCCTTGAACAAGGAGAGGTTATACTTCTGTATGGCAGCCTCGCGCGTCATCGCATCGAACCAGTCGGTGCCTTTTCCATATCTCTCCGGATCTTTGTAAAGCGGGTCCAACTCTCCGGTATATCCTTCATATTTCACACGGTCCTCGTAGTACTCATTCTGGAATTCGGCAAACTCCCGCGCCGTCATCATGTCGGGACGTCCGCGCTGGGGAACTTTTTGTATTCCGTAGTTGGCCGACAGCTCCAGGCGGGTATCGCCGGTCTGCGCCTTGCGTGTCGTTATAAGAATCACGCCGTTGGCAGCACGCGAACCGTAGAGTGCACTGGCCGAAGCATCTTTCAAGATACTGAAAGACTCTATCTCTGTGGGATTTACACTGTTGGCATCGCCCGCCAGGGGTATTCCGTCCACAACAATAAGCGGAGAATAGCCCGAAGACAGCGAAGCCGCACCGCGAATACGCAAAGCAATGCCGGAACCTACCCGTCCGCTATACTGGTTCACCTGGACACCGGCTATTTTTCCCTGTAACTCCTGGGCAAACTGAATCACCGGCATATCTGCCAGGTTCTTGGTGCTGAGTTGAGACACAGCCCCCGTCACCTCACGCTTCAGCTGACTGCCGTAGCTCACTATCACGACTTCATCCAGCATTTTGGAGTCTTCGAGCAGAGTTATTTCCAAGGATTTACGGCCTTTCAGGGCTACCTCCTGAGAGGTATATCCTATGAAAGAAACAAGCAACGTCCCCCGAGGCGAAACAGACAGGGAGAAACTGCCATCCACATTGGTGATTGTACCGTTCTGCGAACCCTTCTCCTTCACATTGGCTCCGATTACAGGCTCTCCATTCCGGTCTTTTATGATGCCGGTCACCGCTATCTTCTGCAGGTCTTCGGGCTGCTTTTTTATGATAATCTGCTTGCCTTTGATTTCGTAGCGCATGCCCTTCAATACTTCTTCCAGGATCCGGGTCACCGACTGATTGGAATAGACAGCGGAAAGCTGCCGGTTAACGTCTATTTCAGAGGAATCGTACAGGAATTTATAGTCCGACTTGCTCTCGATGACCCGGAACAACTCTTTCAGCGTTGTGCGGGGCAATGATAAAGAGATGGGCTGATTGTCCACATTCTGCGCCGCCACGCTGATGCTGCAAAGAGCTACCAGCAGGCAGACGGCTATTTTCTTTTTTATACGATGATAGTTATTGATTATATAATGACTCATATTATAATATAGATTTAGTTTATATTTGTTTGATGGATAATTGTAAGAATGTAAGTTACTTGTAGCTGATGATGACCTCCTTTCCTTTAATTACATACTCAACAGGGGTGATCTGATTGATCAGTCCCAGCATTTCTTCAACAGATTCTGTTTGAATAGTCACATTATATAAGTGTTTCTTTACCGGTTCGTTTTGAATGATAAAATCCATGCTATACCAACATCCCATCCTGTTCCATAAGGTGGGAATATCCACATCGGCCAGCTTCAGTTCGGTGCTTCTCCACAGTCCTACCCCATCCATATTCTTGCGGGCAACCTGGAAGCAGCTTCTCTTCTGGTCGTAATAAGCCACCTCGTTGGGACGCATCCTCACTTCCTTGCTCTGGTTGTTCATCGTAAGCCCGATGCTCCCTTCTATCAGCGAGACGGAAAACAGTGAATCGTTGGAGTGTGCCGATACATTGAAAGACGTACCATATACCTGGATAGAGGCATAGGGAGTACGGACTTTGAAGCGATGCTTTTTGTCTTTTGCCACTTCAAAGTAGGCCTCTCCTTCCAGAGTAACGTCACGTGCATCTTTCTTGGAATATTTAAGCCTGCTGTCCGAATTGAGCCATACCTTGCTGCCGTCAAGCAGGGTGACCATTGCCTTGTTCCCTTTCTCCACACACAGAACAACTTGTTCATCCTCCATCCGATAGGACTTGTCGGCAAGCGCCCAATAAGCGGCTCCACCGCTTACAAGTATCAGCAATACCGCCGCAACCGACCTCCACAACACAGTCCTCCAGGACGGGGCGGTCTTGATGCCCGCCTGTTTCTTCACCCGTCTGAGTATTTTCCGGGCAAGTTTGTCGGGACAGTCTGTTTCGGCCTTACATGCCTCTTCCAGGCAACTGCCCAGGTAGCTGTTATAGGCTTCTTCTCCTGACTCGGAGTCGAGCCATTGTAACAGTTCCTGCAATTCTTCCTGCGAAAAGTGCCGCTTGGAATATTGCTCCAACAATTCTATGTATTCTCTGTCAGTTCTCATCTTTCGTTCTTTGTTAACTGGGAGTTTGGTGTGAGTTCACTATAAAAGTCGCAAACTGTCTCTAAAACTACGACTCCAAAACGGCATCCAACTCCCTATTTCATGGAATTGTAATAACTGAAATGATTATGAAACAGAATTGAGAAATGACTGAAATGACAGATAATATCTGATTACAATTCATTGTCTATCAACAGAAAATAAAGATATATCTCTATTTTTGCCGGCAAACAGAATCTTGCAAGTATGGAAAGACATAGGGAAACGGCATTAGAATCCTTTTATATCCAGGAAGAAGCAGCAATAGACCGTATATTCAAAAAATACTTCAACCGGATTTACTACTTTGCATTGCATGTATGCAATGCGCCGGCTGCTGCCGAGGATTTGACACAAGAGGTCTTCATCAAATTCTGGGAAAGCAGCAAGACCACCCGCATCTTATCCTTAGAAAGTTTTCTTTACACCATTGCCAAGCGTACAGCCATCGACTACATGCGGAAAAACATCAACCGGGAGCTTATCTTATCCTTGTCCGAAGAAGAAAGGAGCCTGTATTGGATGCAACTGGATGATGGAGAGGATGAATTGGAACAGAAGATAGAGATAGAAGAGAAACTATCTCAAATAGAACGCGCAGCAGAGAAAATGCCCAAAGGGAGACTGGAAATCTTCAAACTGCGCTGGGAAGAAGGATTATCGATAAAGGAGATTGCCAAACGACTCGACATCTCACTCTCTACCGTCAACATCCAGCTACGAAAAGCAATGGACTTCTTGAAAGAGAATACACACATCCCTACTGTGGAATTATTGCTGCTGTTCGCTTTTTGGGGGATATAGAGATTCCGGGGCTCGTTAGATACATAGTAATAATAACTCTACACCGCCTAATCACAAGATAAAGAATTAAGTAAAGAGCTCTACTACAAATACCGCTCTATTTCGGCCAGCCCCGACACAACGACATCAACCAACTCGCAATCCCACTCCTGCCGTTCCCATTGACCGCCTTTCAGCCAAATGGTGCGACAACCCAGGCTGCGGGCAGGTTCCATATCTTTAGGGAAAGAATCGCCGACCACTACTACCTCCGAAGCAGGCAAGTCGAGTGCACAAACCCCTAAAGCAAAAATAGCAGGATTGGGTTTACGAACTCCCACTACGGCAGATTCTATAATCTTGTCGAACAGCGGCAACAAAGAAGCATCCTGCAATACGGTATACAAATTCCCATAGAAATTAGAAACAAGCACCAGCTTATACTTCTGCTTCAGACGGCAAAGTATACTGACACTCTTCTCAAGTATCCTCTTTGTATAATCGTCGGCATATTCCGCCATAGCTTCCACAAATCTGTCCCGCCGGGCGGACGGCATCGAAAGCAAACCGTTTTCGATTAAATAGTCCAATTGAATGCCCAATTTAGTGCGGAGCACATCTATAAAATGAAAATGAGGTTGTATCAAAGCACGCGTAGCCAATGTACGTTCGCCATGGGCATAAGCATCGCGAAATGCATTCTTCGTCACGAACACGTTGAAATGCTGATAAACCTCCCATAGTACCTCTCCCCAATGATTTCCATCCGTATCGAGCGTACCGCCAAAATCAAAGATAATACCCTTTACTTCCAATTTATTTTCCATATATTACGACTGCTTCTTATTATTACCTATCTTTATTAAAAGTATCCCGACTGCTATCCAGAACAATTCTCTTATTCGGGTAATCAGCCCGGTATAAACGCCCAATGCCCCCGAAAGGTGAAGCCCGTCCACAGCAAGCGCCAATCCCCCCTCACGTGCACCCAACTGCATCGGTGAAAAGAATATCAGATTGCTGAACAGTGAAGAGAATGCCAGAATCAACACACAATCGGCAAAGCTTACTTCAGCCGAAAAGGCATGCAGAATAAAATAGATCTCAAGGCTGGACAGCACCCGGGCAGAGAACTCCAGCCCCAATGAACTGTAGAAAGTCTTCTTGTGCTGCCTGTGAAGTAAGGCTATCTGTTCGTCTATCTGCTCCAAAGTCCCTCTTTTAGCATTCAGGAAACCGGACGCCCACTTCCTGAGGAAAGGAATCTTCGTGAGCAGAACCAGTGTCTTCAGCGCCATCCCCGTGCGGTAGCCTCTTGAAAAGAAGTAGATGGCAAGCAGGCAGCAACCTCCCACCACCGCCAGCATCAAGCCCATAGAGAGGCTCACCGGATACATAAAGATATAAAGAAAAACAGAAAGGAACCAAAGCCAGATATGGGAGAAAATATGCATCATGACATACAGAATGACCGAAGAAGATGCCTTGCTGACTCCCACATAAGGGGTAAGTTCCATAATCCGATAGGGCTCACCGCCCATCAGCCCGCAGGGTGTGGTATAATTCAGCGCAAAGCCACTGACCGACAGCTTGTACACCCTCCAAAAGGAAATCGAGGACTTCTTTTCGTCATTGATAATCAGATACCAGGAACAGGTGTTCAAAAGATAGACAAAAAACCAAAGCACCAGTACGGCAGGAAACCATATCCCCGCGCGCAGCAGACTTCGCCAAATGTCGGAATAATCCATGTCCATCGTTAAAAGCATTATCACGATGGCAAGGACTCCGAAGAGCATGAACCAGTTACGATACTTATTTTTCATAATTGCTTATATTTCTATCCAAAGACATGCAAAGCCTTTCGTGGCGGAAGCGCATGTAGAAAAACAGAATGTTCATTACCGTCACCTCGAATACAAAGTAGACCCAAGGCTGCCCTATCAGCAGCGAAACAAACAAAGTTATGGCACGTACATTAAAGGTCAGTATATTGGCATACTTCATCAACGGGCGGCTTCCCCGACGGAAATCGTCCCGAAGACTTTGCGGGATCACTCCCGGGAACCGCTTGCGCGCTTCCCTGATGAACCGCTGAAAGGCAGGCGTCAGCTGCTCCTGCGAACGGGTATAACGGATATAAAAGAATTGGAAGAGCTTCTGCAGGCAAGCAGTCCGCCAGTCAAGTGCCTGATATACCTTCTGCTGCTGCAAGGAATTGTCCAGTTCGCTGTTCTCTTCCCCCTTCAGAAAAAAGAGATGGATGTTTCGGTAATAATCCGCCAATTGGCACTGCTTGGCATGGCACACACAGCCCGAAAAGGCACCCAACACCCATATCCAAACACCCCACTCCGGCTGCAACCGCAAGCAGATGGCGGCATAGATGGTAAAGAACCAAAGATCACCGGCAAATCCGTCGAGTATGCGCCCCAGCGGGGTCTTCTGGCCGGTGAGGCGTGCCAGTTGCCCGTCGGCGCTGTCGTACATATTGGCCCATATCAATAGGAGCATACCTATTATGTTAAGATAGATGTCCTTGTAATAGAACAATACGCCGGCGGCCATTCCCAGGATAATGGAGAAAACCGTCACCGTATTCGGATGTATCCCCAACCTCCTGAACAGTAATGCCCAGCGGTAACCTATCGGACGATAGAACAGAATGTCTATCCACTCTTCCGTATCTGCGGACTTCAGCGTCGATGCAAATTCACTTCCCACTTTCTTGTTTCTTTATATGGTTCATAATTCTGTTCACGATGCACTCGGCTATTTTCTCGGCGGCCTTCTCGCGGCAAGGAGAAAAACTGGGCCAGTCGTTGAAGTCGAATATCTTCATCTCACCGTTTTCCATGACTACACAATCGCCGCCATACACAGGGACGTTCAAGGCTTGCGCCGCCTTGTCCGCATATTGTTTCAGCAGCTCCACCGAGAACGATAACCCTTTGGCTTCTCCATTAATGGCTTCGAGCCCGAACTTGGTGTGCGATGTAACCGATGGGTAAAACCAGTGGAAGAAATCAGTGCCCTGCACTCCGTAGAACTTTATCAAGTCGCCACGCAGATGCTCATTGATCACCGTAACCTCTATACCCCTCTGCCAGAAGTCGGACAATACTTCTTCCGCCTCCTCACGGCTCTCCACATAGCTGACGTCTTCCTTCACCAGCGCACAGCAATCTCCACGTTTCAGCCAGCAGGGATAAACTACATCTTCGGGAAAAGCATCATCTCGCCTCACTACCCAACTGCGGGGATGCGGAATGCCATTGCCTACCAATATTTCGGTCATCGGAAGACGCACGCAGTTGGCTATGCCAAACCCGGAGTTAACAACCAGCGCACCGGCCTTCTCAAGCTGTTGCAGGCGGAGGATGGTAGCACCATCGCGCGCCATGTCAAACAGATAGTCGCCTTCAATACCTTTTTCTACAAAATCGGTCTCAGTATATATCGTTACGGTGCACCCTTTCGACCTTAGTCTTTCGGCCACTTCCCTCATTATGGCGGCATCATTGCATACCAGATTCGGCGAATATTTATTTCCACGGCTTATTCCTATAATCTCAACCGGACGATATTCGGATTCTCCCTTCAAGAAAACCTCTGCCTTGCGGATGTCATCTTTATGGTCCACGTCTACAATCTTCGCAAAAGGATAGGCTTTCAGCCGCAACCCTTCCGCCACCAACTGCCGCTGGAAATTACGCATACGCGACATTCCCTGACAGATGCAATTTTCCAACACATCCAGTGCTTTGGGACCCAAACAGTATATACCTCCGGAAACATACTTGTCCGTGCACTCCTTCGCATCATGGAATCCGATGATCGAATCTTGCTCGTCCGTAGCCACATAGAGCGGCTTCTCATCGTCTACAAACGGAGTAACAGCCATGTAGCCATCGGCACCAGAAGCTGCAAAAGTACGAATATATTCTTGAAAATCGTTTTCCCTGAAAATAGTATCAACTGTAGTCAGACAGAAAGGCTCCCCCTTCAGGTAGGGCGAAATGGCATAAAGACTATGCATGGAACTGGGGGTGGTCTGTACAACTACACGCAGAAGCACAGGTAAAGTTACCTTTTCCAAGTGTTCTCTTACGGCTTTACTCCATTCGTTGATGATGACAACAATTTCTGTAGCACCATTATTCACAAAAATCCGAAGCAACCGGTCTATCATCGGTTCTCCATTAATACTTACCAGCGGCTTGTTGCATTCAACACCTTCTTGTGCAAGACGGCTCCCCTCACCGGCGGCAATTATGGCAAATTTCATAGTACAATCAATGGCTTCCCAATCCCCAAAAGCCTACTGAATAAAAATGAAAGCGTGGAACTGCGTGCCACTATCTGTAACTGAAGGTCCTAGGAAAACCTGTGAACACGGATAGATGGACAGCAGACCCACGCTGAAATCAGCGTAGGAAACCACTATGCCATTCTCGTGTTCACTTGAAAATTTCCTAGGTTTTCAGTTACAAGAATGAAGCACAACGCTTCTTACAATATTATCTCCAATAAAATTTGAACAAAGACACTTCTCCGTTTCGGGTGCAAATGTATGAAATCTATCTCTTACAGACAAAATACCACTCTCTATTTTTTACCGAAAGCAGGATTAAGTTTCAAAAAAGCTTGTGAGATTATCGTTAGATACATAGTAATAATAACGTGCGTCACTTCGGGCGGAAATACCTATCTTTGCACAAAATCCTTATTCTAAGCATTATCATGAAAGAGAGCCACTCATTAGAAGCAAGATATACAATTGCCGTCCAAACAATTAAGACAGCTATTTTACAAAGTCAGTATCAAGCTATAAAGCTTGTAAACAAAGAACAATTGGCTCTATACTATGGCATAGGCCGCTATATCTCTAAGAATTCTCGCAATGGCTTTTGGGGTAAAGGAGCTATCGCTTACATAAGTGACAGACTACAGAAAGAGTTACCCGGACTGAGAGGCTTTTCAGAAACCAACCTTAAAATGATACGTATCTTTTATGAAAGTTGGAATATACTTGATTGTAATTCGTCAGATGCAACTGACGAATTACAACTATCAAAGAAAATTGCAAATACTAAATCGTCAGTTACAACTGACGATTTACCAATAGCAGAAACATTATATGAGGAAATTCGCCAATTACAACTACCAAATTTTAAAGATTTCCCTATAGAAGCATTCTTTACGATTGGCTTCTCCCATCATTATGCAATCTTGTCGCAAGTTAAAACACTGGAAGAACGATATTTCTATATTCAGTTGTGCGCTAATGAACATTTAAAAGTAGATGCTTTGAAGAAAATGATGAAAGCAGATACATTCCACAATCAGAGCCTGCTTCCAAATAACTTTATAGATAAGTTGTCTACAGCCGAATTTGCCAAACGGGCAATATTGGCATTCAAGGATGAATATGTACTTGACTTTATCAACGTGGAGGAACTGGGAGCAAGAGATATTGAAGATGTCGATGAACATATTGTTGAACAGAAAATCGTTCAGAATATCAAGAACTTCATTATGACTTTTGGCAGTGACTTTACGTTTGTTGGAAATCAATACCGAATAGAGGCACTTGGGCATACACATATTATCGATCTGTTGTTTTTCAACCGGGAATTATCATCGTTAGTAGCAATAGAATTGAAAACAGGACCATTCAAAACGGCCTATTTAGGGCAACTGAATATGTATCTTCGCGTACTCGATGATTTTGTACGCAAACCAACCGAAAACCCTTCAATTGGCATCGTGCTTTGCAAAAGTGCAGATAAAGCATATGTAGAATATGCAGTACGCGACTATGACAAACCAATGGGAGTAGCAACTTATAAAACTGCAACAGACATGCCTGAGCGATTAAGAAAGACATTACCCGATATCGAAGAACTGAAAAAATTGCTGTAGCAATGATAAACATAGATACACAAATCCTTATTCTAAATATCATCATGAGAAAACTGATCTTATGGTGCCTGCTGCTGCTGGCACCCGCCCTGGTCAAGAGCCAGGAGAAGAGTGAATTCACCGTGCTGCAATGGAACATCTGGCAAGAAGGGACGAAAGTGTCCGGAGGATATGATGCCATTGTAGATGAGATTATCCGCCTGAAGCCGGACTTTGTAACCTTCAGCGAAGTGAGGAACTACCACAACACCCGCTTCTGCGACCGCATCGTACAGTCGCTGAAGTCGAGCGGAGAAACCTACTACTCCTTCTACAGCTACGACTCCGGCCTGCTGAGCCGCCACCCCATCACCGACTCCCTGACCGTATTCCCCGAAAAGGACGACCACGGAAGCATCTACAAGATGACCAGCAAGATAAACGGTCACAAGATAGCCGTCTACACCGCGCACCTGGATTATCTGAACGACGCCTACTACAACGTGCGGGGCTACGACGGCTCCACCTGGGAAGAAATCCCCGTTCCACAAACCGTGCGCGAAGTGCTGGAAGTGAACGACGCCTCCCTGCGCGATGATGCCATCCGAGACTTCATCACCGCCGCCCGCCAGGACATCGACGAAGGAACCATCGTCATTCTGGGTGGAGACTTCAACGAACCCTCCCACCTGGACTGGATACGCGAAACCAAAGACCTCTACGACCACAACGGCCTCATCATCCCCTGGACCGTTCCCCTGCTGCTGGACAATAACGGATTTATCGACACCTACCGCACCCTATATCCGGACGTACTTGCCTACCCCGGCTTCACCTTCCCTGCCGATAATCCGCTAATCCCCACAGAGAAACTGACCTGGGCCCCGAAATCCGACGAACGCGACCGCATAGATTACGTGTTCTACTACCCGCATCCCGCCATCCGGCTGAAAGATGCCGTCATTTTCGGCCCGCAAGGAAGTATCGTCAAGAACCAACGGATAGCGGAGAAGTCCAAAGACAAGTTCTTGCTGCCGAAGGGCGTCTGGCCTACCGATCACAAAGGATTAATGGTGACGTTCGAGGTAGAATAAAACAAATAAACACTTTCGTTGTTAGGATATGAAAAAATACGTATCTTTGCAACAGAACTTGAAAGCGACGTAAGTTTTACGTCAATATACGCAGTTCTCTCCGGTAGAGCTAAAATGTAGCGATTTTATGACACACCGGATGAGTACAGCCTGTATCTGCATTGGTACGGGCTTACTTGTCCATGTGTCAGGGTGCCGCTACATACCTAGCTTTTTGGATAAGTAATGCCCCGTACCTCTCTTATAGAAACCATAATAGCCGTATAGGGATTAATTGTACAACTCAAAATCAATCTCTATATGGCTATTTGGCTTTCAATAAAATCCGCAGCTGAAAAAGTACAGTATCACAAAGGAACAGATATACAGTCAGATGAGACTTCGTTAAGCATATTCCTTTTTAGTATCAATTATTGGTACGGGCTTACTCAACCTGCGTTAAGGGTACGCCACATACCTGACTTTCAGGATGAAGTAATGTCCCGTACCTCTTTCATAAGAAGCACAATAGCCTCATAAGGATTAATCATGCAACTCAAATTCAATCTTTATATGGCAAACTGGCTTTCAATAAAATCCGCAGCCGAAAAATACGGCATCGCAGAGGAACAGATATACGAACTGATAAGACTTCGTTATATATCATATTCCTCTTTAGACTGTAATCTGGATGATAACAGTGGTCCCCTCGTCGATACTGACGAGATTGACAAACTCCTCCATTTTAACAGGATAGAGTCTTTCCCTGACGACAGAACAATCGAAAGAGTTCCCGTCAGTCATCTGAACTGGCTTTACAAGGAGTATGAAAAATCAGAAGAAATCAATGACCAGTTATTGGAGGATATTCGTTCCTTCAACCGCAAAGAAGCAATACTTAGGAAAGATTTAAAAAGCCTGGCATCCCTCGCGAATCAGATAACAAGCCTAAGTGCAAAGATGACCAAAGATATGGGATGCGTAACACGCAGAAAAGACAAAAAGATATGGTCTTTTCTGAATCACCTCTTCAAAAGAAAGAAGGTTTATTCCGCAAATAGGTAATAAAATGGAAATTTCACCAACTCTATGCCGTTCGTTTTTGTTATCTTTGCTCTGTGGAAACATTAAAAGCTAAATAGTTATGAAAGCATTACCCTATGGAATATCGGACTTCCCCCGCATCATACGGAAGAACTATTACTATGTGGACAAGACGCAGTTCATCGAATCACTTGAACGTCAAGCATCCTACATCTTTCTGATTCGCCCGCGACGTTTCGGAAAGTCCTTGTTTCTGGCTATGCTCGAGACATACTACAGCATCGACTATGCAGCGAACTTCGACGAACTCTTCGGAGACCTGTATATCGGCCAGCACCCCACCGAAGACCATAGCAGCTATATGGTACTACGATTCAACTTCTCTGAAGTCAAGGCACGCCTGGAAGAACTTGAAGCGAAGTTCGGAGAATACTGCTGCATGGTGATAAAGAACTTTATCCTGAAGTACGAGCATCTGATGGGTAGCAAAGTTTGGGAAGTGGTGAAGCGGGAGGAAACGGATCCCGGACAGATGCTGTCCTCTTTGAAGGAATACGTCAGCCGCACGAACTGCCCTCGTATCTACCTGATGATTGATGAGTACGATAACTTCACCAACACCATCCTTTCCTCCTATGGCCAGGACAACTATAGGAAGCAAATGCATGGCGACGGCTTTATCCGCGGCTTTTTCAATACCATAAAGGCTTCCACCTCGAATGCCGATGCTGCCATCGAGCGACTTTTTATTACCGGCGTCAGCCCCATAACGATGGATGACGTGACGAGCGGTTTCAATATCGGTACGAATATCAGCATGTCTCCACAGTTCAATGCCGTCATTGGTTTCACCGAGGATGAAGTAAGAAAGATGGTGACGTACTATATGGATGAAGGCGTGTTGCCGGCAGACGTCACGATGGAGGGGCTGTTGGAGCTGATGAAACCATGGTACGATAATTACTGCTTCTCTTCCCGAAAGTTGGAGGAGCGGATGTTCAATTCCGATATGACGCTCTACTTCCTGAACAGTTACTTACAGCAGGGGTTGCCTCCTGAAATGATGATCGACAATAATATCCGTACCGACTACAACAAGCTCCGCCATCTGGTGCAGATAGACAAGACGTTCGGTGCGAATGCCTCCGTCATCCAGCAGATTGTGGCGGATGGCAGCATTACGGCACAGATTACCACTTCCTTTCCGGCTGAAAAGATGATTGATACGGAGAACTTCAAGAGCCTGCTGTTCTACTTCGGAATGCTGTCCATACAGGGCGTTTATCGTGGAACTCCTGTACTTGGAATCCCCAACCTGACTGTCCGCGAACAACTTTACACCTATCTGGTGGAAGCCTACAGCAAAGCATCTATTTTCAATATAGACATCAGCCACCTGTCCTCTTTAGTCATGGCAATGGCTTATGACGGCGAATGGGAGCCCGTCTTCCGCTTCTTCGCCGGCGAACTGGATCGGCAGAGCGCCATCCGCGAGTTTATCGATGGGGAAGCGCACATCAAAGGATTCCTGCTGGCGTATCTTGGACTGACACAAGGCTATGTCCTCTTTCCCGAACACGAATCGTCCAAAGGCTACGCCGACTTCTACATGATGCCAGACCTGCTGCATCAGCCGGACATTGCCTACAGCTATATCGTAGAAGTGAAGTATGCCCGGCGTGACGCCTCGGAAGCTGATATCATCCGGTTGAAGCAGGAAGCTGCAGAACAACTGAAACGCTATGCGGCAGACGAGAAAGTAGCCCACACCAAAGGGCGTACGGAATTGGGACTCATCACACTGATATTCAAGGGATGGGAATTGGTAGTTGCAGAGCAACTATGATACATCATCGGATGTGACCACCTGAGATATCTCTCACCACCTCCGGTGCAATCTCCGCCAGCGGACACATCACGAAATCGCGCTCGTGCATCAGCGGATGGGGAAGTTTCAGTTCGGGGGTATCGAGCAAAACAGGTGTACCGTCAGGGGCAAAACAAAGAAGCAGGTCGATGTCTATCACGCGGTCGCTGTACACACCACCTACAGACTTATGGGCACGCCCCATTTCGCGCTCTATCTCTTGCGTGGCGCGAAGCACGGCAAAGACTGTTTCTTCGGCAGTGAAGGATGCGTCGGACTGCAAGCGCCCATCCGTCTCCACACAAAGGGCAGCATTGAGGAACGTGTTCTCCGAAGTAAAGCCCCACGGGGCAGTAGCATAAAAAGCGGAAAGGGAAACGACTTTCCCTATCCGCTCTTCTATCTTCTGAACAGCGGTACGGAGGTTCTGCTCCTTATCGCCGAGATTGGTTCCAAGACTGAAATAAATGGTCATATAAATAGGAATTTACCAGCGTAGCGCTGGAGCAAGGTTTCCATTCGGATTACTTGCGCAGCAAGCCTGAAGGGCTTTCATCTATCAGCCCAGGGCAACGCCCTGGGTTTAAGAACGTCCCCTCACCTTACACCCTGAAAGGGCATAAGATAAAACACACGGGCTTTTGCCCTTTCAGGGCGCAAAGATAGAGGCGCATTCTTACCCAGGGCGTTGCCCTGGGCTAATAGATAAAAGCTTTTCAGGCTTGCTGCGCTGATGCTTGGCTGCGCTAAATTATCATTTACCTGTCCGTTATCAGCATCGCATCCCCATACGTACCGAAGCGGTAACCTTCCTTCAACGCTACGTTGTAGGCTTCCATCACCTGCTCGTAACCGCCAAAGGCAGCTACAATCATCAGCAGCGTGGAGAGCGGCATGTGGAAGTTGGAGATCATGGCATTGGCAACGGTGAAGTCGTAGGGCGGGAAGATGAACTTGTTCGTCCAGCCTTCGTACTCCTTCAGGTGGCCGTCTGTGCTGACGGTGCTCTCAATAGCACGCATCACGGTAGTACCTACGGCGCAAACCTGCTTGTTCAGGTCTTTGGCACGATTCACCACCTTCACGGCTTCGGCGTTTACAATCATCTGCTCGGAGTCGGTCTTGTGCTTCGTAAGGTCTTCTACGTCGATGTCGCGGAAGTTACCCAAACCGGCATGCAGGGTGATGTAGGCAAAGTCGATACCCTTGATTTCCATGCGCTTCATCAGCTCGCGGCTGAAGTGCAGGCTGGCAGTGGGAGCCGTCACGGCACCTTCGTTGCGGGCAAAGATAGACTGGAAACGCTCGGCATCGTCCGGCTCTACGGGGCGGTTGATGATGCTGTGCGGCAGCGGAGTCTCACCCAGGTCATAGAGGGCTTTCTTGAACTCGTCGTGCGGTCCGTCGTAAAGGAAGCGGAGGGTACGGCCGCGTGAAGTGGTGTTGTCTATCACTTCGGCTACCATAGAGTCGTCGTCACCGAAATAGAGCTTGTTGCCGATGCGGATTTTACGGGCAGGGTCTACCAGTACGTCCCACAAGCGGAGCTCTTCGTTCAACTCACGCAACAAGAATACTTCAATGCGGGCACCGGTCTTCTCCTTGTTTCCGTACAGACGGGCGGGAAACACCTTGGTGTCGTTGAAGATAAACACATCTTTGTCATCGAAATACTCCAGGACGTCCTTGAACATCTTGTGCTCGATTTCACCTGTCTTTCTGTGAAGCACCATCAGGCGCGACTCATCTCTGTACTTTGTAGGGTGCAAAGCTATCTTCTCTTCGGGAAGCTTGAATTTAAATTGCGACAGTTTCATATCTATTCTTTCTTTAAATGTTATTTATCTTCTTCTGTTTCTATCTCTTGCGCGTCCACCCACTCTTTAAAGTCGAGCGGGTTCAGGCAGTCTTCTATGCGGACGTTGCCCACGCGGGTACGTTCCAAGGCTGTGAGGTGGGCGCCGCTATTCAGTGCTTCGCCGATGTCACGTGCCAGGGCGCGGATGTAGGTGCCTTTGCTACACACCACGCGGACTTTGATTTCGGGCAGGTTGCATTCCAGCAACTCTATCTCGTCGATGACCAGCAACTTGGGCTTCAACTCCACTTCTTCTCCCTTGCGGGCGAGGTCGTAGGCGCGTTTGCCGTTCACCATGCAGGCCGAGAAGGCGGGCGGCACTTGCTGTATCTCGCCTACAAACGTCTTCAAAGTCTCTTCCACCAACTCACGGGTGATGTGCCCGGTGGGATAGGTGGCATCTATTTCATGTTCCAGGTCGTAAGAGGGGGTGGTAGCGCCCAATTGGATGGTGGCGACGTACTCCTTCGTATGATACTGAAACTCCTCTATCCGCTTCGTGGCCTTGCCTGTGCAGACTATCATCACACCCGTAGCAAGCGGGTCGAGCGTACCGGCATGGCCGACTTTCAACTTCTTTACTCCTATCCGCCGGCAGATGTGGTAACGCGCATGTCCCACGACTTTGAACGAGGTCCAACCCAGCGGTTTATTGAAGTAGATTACTTCTCCTTCTTTAAAATTCATCCTATACTTTAATGTTCTTTTTTAATTCAGCAGGCTGATAACCAGCGTTGCACCACCTGCTATCGCACAATAGACGGCGAAGTAAATCAGCTTGCCCTTCTTCACGATGTTTATCATCCACTTGCAAGCCAGGCAGCCCGAAACGAAAGCGGCCAGGAAGCCTACTACCAGTGAGATCGTCGGGATGTCGCCTGCGATGGCTTCACCTTTCATCATCTTCATTCCGTCCAGCAAGGCTTCGCCCAGGATGGGAGGAATCACCATGAGGAAAGAGAACTGTGCCAGTTTGGCTTTATTGTCGCCCAGCAACAATCCGGTGGCAATGGTGCTGCCCGAACGGGAAAGCCCCGGAAGCACCGCGCATGCCTGCGCCAGTCCGATGATGAAGGCATCTTTCATCGAGATATTCTCCTTCTGCTTCGGCTTATAATAATAGGAGAAAGCCAGCAGAAAGGCAGTCAGCAGCAGGCAGCAGCCTACAATGACCAGTCCCGAACCGAAAATCGCTTCCACCTTATCTTTAAAGAATACGCCTACAATGCCGATAGGTATCATGGACACCAGGATGTTGATGACGTAACGCGTCTCGGCATTCATCTGCCACTTGAACAGTCCCTTGAAAATCCAGTCGATCTCTTTCCACAGTATCACCAGCGTGCTGAACACCGTAGCCACGTGTACCACTATCGTGAAAGCCAGATTCTCTTCTCCTTCTATTCCGAACAAAGCCGAACCGATAGCAAGATGTCCGCTACTACTCACCGGCAAATACTCCGTCAATCCCTGAATAAGCCCAAGGATAAGCGCTTCAAACCACTCCATCTGAGTTATGAGTTATGAGTTATTAAGTTTGTAAGTTTACTGCTCCTCCGCTCCGCTGCTCTTGGGCTTGCGAAGCACGGCATATATCATGAACACAAAGCCCAGCAGGCAAACCACCGGAGCTACCTTGATACGTCTCACACTGAAGATATCCGGTTCGAAAGTCGTCGGGGTAGACGCCGGGCCGGTCATCAGAAGAAAACCGATGATTACCACTGCCATGCCGATGGCAAGCAGGATAAAATTGGTCTTATCAAAAGCGAATTTCTGTTTATTCATCTGTATATTACTATTATAACGATTTTACTGTATGACTCTATATGTAGTACAACGTACTCGCCTTCATCCTCAAATACTTATTGATAGAAAGCAACGCGCACAACCACGTAATAAGCACGCCGAACACCAGCACGGACACAGATACCAGCATCATCACATCCGGCGTAATCACCCTGATCAGTTCCGGTTCGTAGGACACCAGCCAGTAGGCGGCCGCCCACAGAATGCCGTCGGCTATGACACCTGCCAGCACGCCAATCCACAGGTTGCGCCGCAGGAACGGACGCCGGATAAAACTCCAACTCGCCCCCACCAGCTTCATGGTATGGATAAGGAAACGTTTGGAGTAGATGGCAAGGCGGATGGTGTTGTTTATCAACGCAAAGGAGATAAACGTCAGTATCACCGCCAGGCCCAGCAACAGCAGGCTGATGTTGCGGATATTATCGTTCACGGCGTCTATCAGATCCTTCTGATAAAGCACCTCCTGGATATTGGTATTCTTCTTGATCAGTTTCTCTATCTTGGCTATGCTGTCTGAGTTGGCATAGTCCGAATGCAGTTTTATTTCGATGGATGCCGTGAAAGGGTTATAGCCGAGGAACTCCTGCGGGTCTGTGCCCATCGCCTCAGTCTGCTCGCGCAGTGCCTGCTTTTTGGAGATGTATTCGGTCTGCTTCACGAAGACCTCTTTATCGAGCTTCTTCTGCAGCTTCAGGATGTCGCTCTCCTTCATATCATCGCTGATAAGCACGGAGAAGTTGATATTCTCCTTCACGTACACGGAAAGGTTGTGCGCCGCCAGCACGAAGAACACCACCAGCCCCAGCAGCAGCAACACCAACGTCGTACTGATGCTGGACGTGATGAACTGCATATCAAAATAAGATACCGAGTTGTTTTTACCTTTCGCTTTCATCCGCTTTATTAATCGTTTACCACTTTATCACCTTATCACCCTATCACCTTATCACTTTACCACCCTATTTCTGCTTCTTCCTGAACACGTATATCATCGAACTGCTCCGCTCCTTCTTCACCAGCGCACTGAGCCAGGCCAGCGTACCGGTAATCATTCCCCGCAGGAAAGTGCACGAATGCCGCATGTGCTTCTCCGTCAGCATCGACACATAGAAGGCATCGAACGGCATGGGATGGCGCTCTGCCATGATAAATCCATGCTTGGAACCAAACTGCTGGATGGTGCCCGGAGTGAAGTGCCACAGATGGCGGGGTACATCGTAAGCAGCCCAGTAGGCGCCGTACTTCTTGGCGTCGAACGACGAACAGTTGGGTACGGCTATAATCAGTACCCCCTTTTCAGTCAGCAGGGAGTACAAGGTTTCCCAGATTTCGTTCAGCGGCTGCAGATGCTCCATGACGTGCCACAGGGTGATGACGTCGAAGCTGCCGGGTACAAAATCCTTCAAAGCCGTGTCAGGCTTTACGTCGAGATTGAAGTGCTCCTTGGCAAAGGCGCGGGCTTGTTCGTTCTTCTCCACCGCCTCTACCTGCCAGCCGCGGCGCAGCATGGTGTCGGCAAAGTAGCCGGTGCCCGTACCGATGTCCAGCAGGCGGCCTTCCTTGCGGTGTGCCTCGCGGGCTACCAGGCGCGCCTTGCGCCCCAGCATATAGCTGCGCACCCAGTGGTACACGGAGTTCATCGCTCCTTTCCGGGTATCGGAATGTGATATATAATCGGGAGTTTCGTAATAGCGTCCTATCTCAGCCTCTACAGGAAAGTCTTGCGTGAAAAGGAATCCGCAATCCTGACAACGGCACAAGTGGAACATCTCGCCCGAAGCATAATGGTCGACACAGGTAAGGGCACGCTCCAAATGCGTCCCACCACATAACGGACAAGCTTTTATAGTGAATTTATTCATCGAACGTTCAGCCAATAAGGAAGTGCAGCCCGAACCGACAGGCCACACTATACCTAAATTTGGTGCAAAATAACAAATAAAAAGTGATTTACAAGGCTTTCGTTAAGGAGATTTAAGAGAAATACCCCATTTGACAGACACCAGTCTTCAGCGCGACAAACACCAGTCTTTGTCAGGACAGAGGCCAGTGTTCAAGACAACAGACACAAGTGTCTGTCAAGACAAGCACCAGTGTCTGTCGTACTGTCCGTTCTTAAGCGGACAAGTGTCCGATAATGGACAGTCTGGGAAACATCATTTCATCTGATTATCAACGCATTAATACTTTGGCATGAGAATTGACTATTATTAGGCGAAGGCGTTCGAAAAGAAAACAAGCAGCAATGCAACTTTTCAACTGAGAACGACGTCTTATATATAAAACAAAGTCAGTAACAATTAAAAAATAAAGATTATGAAAACTACAAATTTATTCAAAGCAGTCGCATTCGTAGCAATGGTTATCGTAAGTGTTATGAATTCAGAAGTGAAAGCACAAGACAGCAACTTCATCACTAATGAAGAAGTGAAAAACGAATTAGTAGTTGCCAAAACCATCTTCAAGCAAGACGGCTCACAACTTTACCGTCACATGCGTTATGAATTTACCTATGACGACCAAAAACGCCTCATCAGCAAGGAAGCTTCCAAGTGGGATGGTACCAAAGATACATGGGTACCCTACTTCAAGATGACTTACCAATACGGCAATGATGAAATCACCATGTCTTATGCACGCTGGAACCAGTCTCACAAAGCATTCGACAAGGACGTAAAACAAAGCGTTTATGAGTTGAACGACGAAAATATGCCGGTAGCTTACAGAATCTACAATCAAGACGTACAGAAGTCCGATTTGACAATGGTAAGCTTCAACAAGAAGAACTACGTAGACAATTTGCTTGCCATGGCAGAATAATGTTTAAAATTAACAATACTAATTAGGAAAGCACGGACCGTGAGGTTCGTGCTTTCTGTTTTAATTGATGACTTCTTATTTAACTGATAACTTCTTCCCCTTTCAGCGTTGCCGAACTGGATTCGGTAATCCTCACCATCACAAAGTCGCCCACCCGGTGCGTGCCACGGTCGAAGACCACCACTCGGTTCTGCTCCGTACGGCCGAACAACTGGTCGCGCGAACGCTTGGAGACACCTTCTACCAGCACTTCGTACGTCCGGCCTACACAGCGGGCATTCGCCTCGGCCGAAAGACGGTTCTGAAGAGCGATAATTTCATTCAAGCGGCGTATCTTCACCTCTTCGGGTACATCGTCCGGCAAATGCTTGGAGGCATACGTGCCCGGACGCTCGGAATACTTGAACATGAAAGCAGCGTCGTAACCGCATTCCTCCATCAGAGAAAGCGAAAGCTGATGATCTTCTTCCGTCTCACTGTGGAAACCGGAGAAAATATCGGTAGACAAGCCACAATCGGGAATGATGCGTCGGATGGCATCTACGCGTCCCAGATACCATTCGCGGGTGTACTTGCGGTTCATCAGTTTCAGGATGCGCGAACTCCCGCTTTGCACCGGCAGGTGGATGTGCTTGCAGACGTTGGGCACGTCGGCAATGACCTGGAGGGTTTCGTCACTCATGTCCTTGGGGTGTGAAGTGGTGAAGCGTATGCGGACACCCGGAGCAGCCTGGGCCACGGTACAGAGCAACATCGGAAAGGTAATCACTTCCCCGTCCGGTTTCTCGAAGCGGTAGGAGTTGACGTTCTGCCCCAGGAGGGTGACCTCCTTATAACCCTTCGCCACCAGGTCCGCCACCTCGTTGAGGATACTTTCCACATCGCGGCTGCGCTCCCGACCGCGGGTGTAGGGAACGATGCAATAGGTGCAGAAGTTATTGCAACCACGCATGATGGATACAAAGCCTGAGATGTGATTCCCGCAGATGCGCGAAGGAATGACGTCGCGGTAGGTTTCTGTAGTAGACAGTTCTACGTTCATGGCTTTTTCGCCGGCCTCTACGGCGGCAATAAGTTCGGGCAAAGTAAGATAGGCATCCGGGCCGACAACGAGGTCTACGTGATGGTTGGTGATCAGGTCGTCCTTCACGCGCTCGGCCATGCAGCCCAGCACACCGACAATCAGACCGCGTTTCTTCTTCTTCAGCGAGTGGAAGAATTCCAGACGGTTCAGGATTTTCTGTTCGGCATTGTCGCGGATGGAGCAGGTATTCATAAATACCGCATCGGCCTCTTCCAGCGTCTCGGCCACCGAATAGCCCGCCATCTGCATGACGGATGCAATTACTTCACTGTCTGCCACATTCATCTGGCAGCCATAGGTTTCGATGAACAACTTCTTGTTGTCCTCGGCAGTTGCAGATTTAAAGTCTGCTCCCGTTTGTTTTTCCATTGTTTCTTTATCTTATTAGTTAGTTTGATAAATGGGAATTTAGGGGCGTAGCGCCCCGGCAAGATTTCCTTTCGGCATGTTTGCGCAGCCTAAGGCTGAAAGCCTTTCAGCTATCAGCCCAGGGCAACGCCCTGGGTTTAAGAACGCCCCCCTCACCTTACGCCCTGAAAGNCTTTCGGCATGTTTGCGCAGCCTAAGGCTGAAAGCCTTTCAGCTATCAGCCCAGGGCAACGCCCTGGGTTTAAGAACGCCCCCCTCACCTTACGCCCTGAAAGGGCATAAGATTGTATAACGGGCTTTTGCCCTTTCAGGGCGCAAAGACAGAGGCGCATTATTACCCAGGGCGTTGCCCTGGGCTAATAGATAAAAGCCTTTCAGGCTTTGCTGCACTAAGTAGATGAAAGCCCTTCATGCTTTGCTGCGCAAGTAATCCGAATGGAAACCTTGCTGGGGCGCTCCGCCCCTAAATTATCATTTATCCCCGCAAAGATACTTCTTCCCTCGTAATTAACTACAGAAAAAAGGCAAAAAGAGTGCTTCAGGCTGTCGATTTGCAGGAGTTTCCCTAATTAATGTTAACACATCAAACATTTCCCGAGTGTTAATTTGGCGCAATCGAAATAAATTCACACTTTTGTGGAATGAAAGAAACATTAGATTTTTTCATAGTTAAGGTTTAGGTTAAAAAAATTAAGGGGAGCTGTGAAGCTGCCCTTTTTTATTACCTATTTATTTGGCTATAATCAGATTAAATAGCTACCTTTGGCGGTGAAAATAAAAACGATATGGAAGATACCTTCAAGTTTCTACTCGTCGCAGCAGTTATTGTAATCGGACTTATCAAGCAGTTTAAGAAAAGTGCCAAAGAAAGTACTGATAGCAAACCTGCTATGCCCCACCCTACCGCAGAAAACCCACTACCCGAATATTGGGGAGGAGATACTTACGGAGGATATATCCCCGAAGGTCCCAAGCCTGAAGCCGCCGCCGCACCGCTCGGAAAAGAAAAAACAGTGGCACAGCACAAAGCCACTCAGGCCAAAAAAGACCGCTCCATCCATACTGCCACATCTTCTTACCAAAATACTACCTCTTCAAAATCCAAAGATTCCCCTCCGCCATCCGGACTGCAGGAATCCGAAGAGCCGTCTGAATTCAGCATTCGCTCGGCAGAAGAAGCACGACGTGCTATCATCTGGTCGGAAATACTTCAACGGAAATATTAAGGCCAAGAAACAGAACCCAAGAACCGGGCATCGGGAAACCGAAGAATCGGAGCACCGAAAAGCGAAAGAACCGGGAAATAACTTCAGAATCTTTACACGAAAAATAACTATAATATTATGGCATTGAATTACATTTCGGCAGCAGAAGCTGCGAGCCTTATCAAACATGGCTACAACATCGGCTTGAGCGGATTTACTCCCGCAGGAACAGCCAAAGCCGTTACGGCTGAATTAGCAAAAATCGCGGAAGCAGAACATGCAAAAGGAAACCCGTTCCAGATAGGTATCTTCACCGGTGCCTCTACCGGCGACTCTTGCGACGGCATCCTTTCACGCGCCAAAGCCATCCGTTACCGTGCTCCTTACACAACCAACGCCGACTTCCGCAAGGCAGTGAATAACGGCGAAATAGCTTACAACGACATCCATTTGTCTCAAATGGCACAGGAAGTACGCTACGGCTTCATGGGAAAAGTAAACGTGGCCATCATCGAGGCTTGCGAAGTAACTCCCGACGGTAAAATCTACCTCACGGCAGCCGGCGGTATCGCCCCCACCGTTTGCCGCCTGGCCGACCAGATCATCGTGGAACTGAACGCTGCCCACAGCAAGAACGCCATGGGTCTGCACGACGTTTACGAACCGCTGGACCCGCCTTATCGTCGCGAAATCCCCATTTACAAGCCGAGCGACCGCATCGGACAACCTTACATCCAGGTAGATCCGAAGAAGATTGTAGGCGTAGTAGAGACCAACTGGCCCGACGAAGCCCGCTCCTTTGCCGCCGCCGACCCGTTGACCGACAAGATCGGACAGAACGTAGCCGACTTCCTGGCTGCCGACATGAAACGTGGCATCATCCCTTCTACCTTCCTGCCTCTGCAATCCGGTGTAGGAAACATTGCCAACGCCGTGCTGGGCGCACTGGGACGCGACAAGACCATCCCTGCCTTCGAAATGTACACCGAAGTTATTCAGAACTCCGTTATCAGCCTCATCCGCGACGGCCGCGTGAAGTTCGGCAGTGCTTGTTCACTGACCGTAACAAACGACTGTCTGGAAGGCATTTACAATGATATGGACTTCTTCCGCGACAAGTTGGTACTCCGCCCGTCGGAAATCTCCAACAGTCCCGAAGTAGTACGCCGCCTGGGTATCATCTCCATCAATACCGCCATCGAGGCCGATATTTATGGTAACGTGAACTCCACCCACATCAGCGGTACGAAGATGATGAACGGTATCGGTGGATCCGGCGACTTCACGCGCAATGCTTACATCTCTATCTTCACTTGCCCGTCCGTGGCCAAGGAAGGCAAGATCAGCGCCATTGTGCCGATGGTTTCGCACATGGACCACACCGAACACGACGTCAACATCATCATCACCGAGCAAGGTGTTGCCGACCTCCGCGGCAAGAGCCCGAAGGAACGCGCACAAGCCATCATCGAGAACTGCGCTCACCCGGATTACAAGAATCTCCTCTGGGATTACCTGAAACTGACCGACGGCAAATCTCAAACTCCTCACGCTCTGCGCGCCGCACTGGGCATGCATGCCGAACTGGCCAAAAGCGGGGATATGAAGAATGTAGACTGGGCACAGTACAAATAAATATGCTTCATAAAATCAGCTAATATAGCTGCACAAAAGATTATCACAAAAAAGCGGGCTGCCCTGGAATCACTTCCCGGACAGCCCTTTCTTCATCCGAAAGTGAAGATGAAGATACAGAGAAAGTACGGCACTGTTGCTTATTCCTGACCGCCTCCCAGCGCCTGGTAAAGGCTGATCATACTTTGAATCTCCGCGAAGCGGTTGGCCGTTTGCGAGAGTTGGGCACTGAGTAAGGTCTGGCGGGCAGTGAGCACTTCCAGATAGGTAGTGTTTCCGTGCTCCATCAACAGAGAAGTGCTGTGCAGTGCCGTTTGCAGAGAGGCAACCTGCTTATCCAATAGAATAGTTTTTTCTTTGCTCGTCTGCCAGGCAGTCAAGGCATCGTTCACCTCGCTGCCGGCATTCAGCAATGCCTGCTGAAATCCAAGGGCAGCTTCTTCCTGCTGTGCACGGGCAATGCGATATTGCGCAATGACCTGTCCGCGGGCAAACAGCGGTTGCGTGAGCGAACCTACTGCCGAAGCCACAAACTTACCCGGATTGACGATCATCACTCCAGCCGAATTCGTCCAACCTGCACTTCCGCTCAACGTGATGGAGGGATAGAAGGCAGAACGTGCCGCGTTCGTTCCATAGAAAGCCGATTCCAACGAACGTTCCGCCATGCGGACATCGGGACGGCGGGCAAGCATCTGCACCGGAATGCCTACTGCAAAGTCTTCGGGGAACTGCTGGTCGGACAGGCTACCCCGTTCGTAGCTGCGGGGCGTCTCTGCCAGCAGCAGGGCGAGGCTGTTCTCCACCTGGTTGATCTGCTGCTTCAGGTCGAGGACGGAAGCCTGCACCTGATAGTAG
Source organism: Bacteroides sp. GD17 (assembly GCF_038448625.1). Classification (NCBI taxonomy): domain Bacteria; kingdom Pseudomonadati; phylum Bacteroidota; class Bacteroidia; order Bacteroidales; family Bacteroidaceae; genus Bacteroides; species Bacteroides sp. GD17. The sequence goes on along the minus strand of NZ_JBCEZS010000019.1, from coordinate 37,468 downwards.
GTGGCTTCCATCTGCGACACTGCCGATTCGTTGGACATGCCTGCATTCATCAGGGCGCGGGTGGAAGATACGATTTCCCTCCACGACTCTTCCGTCTGCTGCGAGATGGCAAGCTGCTCATCGAGCATCAGCAGGGTATAGTAAGTATTTGCTATCCCGGCTATGAGCTGGGTATGCACGGCCTGCCGGTAGTCCTGGCTTTGGGCATAAAGTGCCTTTGCCTGCTTCTTGGCGTTGCGCATCCGGCCGAAGACGTCGAGTTCCCAGCTGGCAGCTACCGGCAACGAATAAGTCTGCGTAGCCCGGTGGTTGTCGAAACTGCTCACCGTACCCTGCGGCGCAAGGGCAAAGGAGGGCAGAAAGGCAAGCTTGGCGGATAGCAGAGCGGCTTCGGCCTCTTCTACGCGGAGCTGTGCCGACTGATAGTCGGTGTTGTTCTGCAAGCCCTGCTCGATGAGTGCCTGCAACTGCGGGTCGGTGAAGAGCTCGCGCCAGTCCAGTCCGCCCAGGCCCAGGCTGTCGTCGGCCGAAGACTGACTGAGGGCGTCCGTCACTTCCGCTCCATACAGGTTGTCGGGAACTTCCGTGGCGGGTTTGTATTTGGTATATATGCCGCAGCTGCTCATCAGCAGGCCGAGGGCGGCGAGTGTAATTATATGCTTCTTCATACTTCAATGTCTTTAGCATGTTTCTTGACGTTCATCTTATCTATAAAGTATATCAGCAGGAGGGCAATGCCGAAGGCGATTGCCTGCTCCAACCAGAATTCGGTTTCGTAATACATCATAATTCTCTTAGTTTAGTGTTCGGTATAAGAGCGGCTCACCCTTCGGGGGGGCCCGAAGCCTTGAAACGGCGGCGATTCACCCTTCGGGGGGCCCCGAAACCTTGAAACGGCGGCGGTTCACCCTTCGGGGGGCCCCGAAACCTCGAAACGGCGGCGGTTCACACCTTCGGGGGCCCCGAAACCTCGAAACGGCGGCGGTTCGCACCTTCGGGAGGCCCCGAAACCATGAAACGGCTGCGTTTCGTTCCTCCGGGGGAGCCCGAAACCTTGAAACGGCTGCGTTTCGTACTTTCGGGGGGCCCCGAAGCCTCTCCAGCCTCAATCAGCATCTTTTCGGGGAGCCCCGAAGCCTCGAAAGGCCTTGGGAGGGGCTGCTCTTATTCGAACTTATATTCGTTTACTGTCTGAAGCTCGATCAATCTTTTCCTTTCTCCGCTGCACTGCGTTCCTTTTCCAGCAACACCTGTGCATCGGCTTCCTGTTCTTCGGGCTTGCGGATCTTCTCCTGCAAGAACTCGAAGATGATGTAGAATACCGGAACTACGAAGAGCAGTGCCAGCGTTCCGACAGCCATACCGCCTACTACACCCGTACCGAGCGAACTGTTACCATTGGCACCTGCACCGGTAGAGAACATCAGCGGAAGCATACCGAAGATCATCGTAAGCACCGTCATCAAGATAGGACGCAGACGAACCTGGGCAGCCGAATAAGCCGACTCTACAATACCCATGCCCTTGCGCCGGCGCTCTATGGCGTACTCCGTAATCAGGATGGCCGTCTTTGCCAGCAATCCGATCAGCATAATCACACCCGTCTGCAGGTAGATGTTGTTCTCCAAACCCAGCACCTTGGCAAACAGGAAGCTGCCCATCAGTCCGAACGGGATGGAAAGGATAACGGCAAACGGTACCAGGAAGCTCTCGTAGAGGCATGCCAGAATCAGATAAATAAGCAAGATACACACTCCGTAGATGAAGATAGTCTTCGCTCCACCCAAACTGGCCTCTTCACGAGCCATACCGCCGTACTCAAAACCATAACCCACGGGCAATACCTGTTCGGCTACTTCGCTGATAGCTTTCTGTACCTCACCGCTGGAATATCCGTTGGCAGGATTCACATTTGCCGTAATAGCGGAAAACAGATTGAAACGGTTGGCCGACTCCGGGCCGAGTACCTTTTTCAGCGTCACGAACTGGCTCACCGGAGCCATCTCCATACCGTTGCGTACAAACATATTGTTCAGTGCCTGTTCGTCCAGTCGATATTCGGGCGATGCCTGCATCATGACGCGGTACACCTTACCGTACTGGTTGTAATTGGAGATATACGCACCACCGCAATAACTTCCCAGTGCATCGAGCACCGTAGCAGGCGATATACCGGCACGCTTGCACTTGGCAGCATCAATATCTACCGAAACCTGCGGGAAGTTCATGGCGTATGAGGTATAGGCCATTGCCACTTCGGGCCGCTCGTTCAGTGCACCGAGGAACTGCATCACCGACTGGTAGAACGCCGTCATGTCTCCACCCGTACGGTCCTGCAAGTTCAGTTCGATGGAGTTACCCATACCGTAGCCCGGAATCATACCCGGCTGGAAACTGAATACCCGCGCATCCTTTATGTTGCTGAACTGTGCATTGAGCCGTGCCACTACGGCATCGGACGAATGCTCGCTTCCTTTACGGTCGTCCCAGTCCTTCAGACGGATGACGATGGTACCGTAGGAAGTACCCTGCCCCGATACCAAACCGTATCCGGCTACACGGGAATAGTGCTCTATCTCGGGAGTATCCTTCAGGATATCCTCCAGTTTATCTATAACCTTTGTTGTCTCTTGCAGCGTGCTGCCCGGTGCTGTGCTCACGTCCACCATGATAACGCCCTGGTCTTCCTGCGGTACCAGTCCCGTCTTGGTAGTCGACATCAGATACACAAGCAATGCTACCGCCAGTGCCAGTGCCGTCCATACCATCCAGCGATGGTGAATGAAGAACATTACACCTTTCTTGTACTTGCCCAGCACTGCATTGAACGAAGCATTGTAGGCTGCACGTATCCGTCCGTTGATGCTCTTCGCACTCTTTGTCCCGTCGGACGGGCGCATCAGCATGGCGCACAAAGCGGGACACAATACCAATGCCGAAATCATGGAGATACCCACGGCCGTAGCCATCGTGATACCGAACTGTGTATAGAAGATACCCGAAGTACCGCCCATAAACGTCACGGGGATGAACACTGCCATAAACACGCAGGTACACGAAACGATAGCCATTGTCACATCGCCCATCGCATCCTTGGTGGCCAGATAGGGCGACTTATACCCGGCATCGAACTTGGACTGCACCGCTTCCACCACCACAATGGCATCATCCACCACCGTACCGATGGCAAGCACCAGAGCAAACAGCGTCAGGATATTGATACTGAACCCGGCAGCCACCAGGCAGGCAAACGTACCGATCAATGACACTATGATGGAGATAGAAGGAATCAGCGTACTCTTCAAGTCCTGCAAGAAGAAATATACCACCAGGATAACCAATATAATGGCAATAATCAACGTCTCCACCACATTGTGGATAGATGCGAACAAGAAGTCGTTCGAACTCATCATATTGACGAACTCCACGCCTTCGGGCAGTGTCTTCGCCATCTCCGCCATTTCGGCAGAAATCTGTTCGTTAACGGCAGTAGCGTTGGAGCCAGCCGTCTGGAATACAACGAACATTACGGCAGGTTTGCCGTCCATTTCACTCTCGAAGCTATAGGTCAGTGTACCCAGCTCCACATCTGCCACGTCCTTCAGCCGCAGCACGGAGCCATCCTCCTGCGAACGGATCACGGTATTCTGGAATTCTTCCACCGTCTTCAGTCGTCCGCGATACTTCATCGTGAACTGGAACACGTTCTTCGAGTTCTCACCCAGCGAACCGGTAGGTGCTTCGATATTCTGCTCGCCCAGCACTGCCGTCACATCCGAGGGTACCAATCCGTACTGTGCCATCAGTTCCGGCTTCAGCCAGATACGCATACTGTAGGTATCACCCATTTCCATCACATCGCCCACACCTTCGATACGCTTTATCTGCGGAATGATGTTAATGTCGAGGTAATTGGCAAGGAAGGTCTTATCGTACCGGCCGTTGGTACAAACCAGTGAATTGATTTGCAAGAAGCTCGTCTGACGTTTCTGTGTGGTCACACCGATTCTCGTTACCTCGGCAGGGAGCAATCCCTGTGCCTTGGTCACGCGGTTCTGCACGTTCACGGCTGCCATGTCCGGGTCGGTGCCTTGCTTGAAGTACACCTGGATAATGGCCAGACCGGCGTTGGTGGCAGTAGAAGTGATGTACATCATGTCCTCCACACCGTTGATACTCTCTTCGAGCGGCATGATGACACTGTTCAGCACTGCCTCGGCGTCGGCACCCGTATAGCTGGTGGTGACGTATACTGTAGGAGGTGCAATGTCCGGATACTGTTCTACCGGAAGCGTGAAAAGCGAGATAAGCCCGATGACCAGAATCAGCACGGAGATGGAGATAGCCATCACCGGCCTCTTTATAAATATGTTTCCTTTCATAATCGTCTATACTTTATTTTACCACTGTTCCTTCACGCAGCAATCCGGCACCTGCCGATACGATTTCGTCGCCCGGTTGCAGTCCGTCCATCACTACGAATTCACGTCCGTCGCTGATGGGGGCTACGGTAATCAATGCGGATACCGCCTTGCCGTCTACTACCTTATAAGTAATGGTTCTGTCCTGCATCTGCACGGTGGCTCCCTGCGGAATCACGATACAGTTCTTGTAAGTAGTGGGCACTATCACACTGCCGGAAGCTCCGCTATGCAGCAGCCGCGATTCGTTGGGGAAGACTGCGCGCGCCACTACCGTACCCGTCTGGCGGTCTATCACGCCACTGATGGATTCGATCGCACCTTTCTTATCATACAGCGAATTGTCGTTCAGCTTCAGTTCCACCGGAGGCATGTTCTTCAACGCCTCGTCCATACTGCCATACTCGCGCGTCAGGGCAAGCAGCTGATTCTCGGTCATGGAGAAGTAGACATACATGTCCGAATTGTCGCTGACGGTAGTCAACGGCTTCGGCATGGCAGCGCTGACCAATGCGCCCACCCGGTAGGGCAGTGCACCTACCACTCCGTCACTGGGACTTTTCACCTCGGTGTACGAGAGGTTGTTGCGTGCACTCATTTCCTGGGCTTCGGCTTGCGCCAACTGAGCTTTGGCAGTGAGGAAAGTGTTCTCGGCTGTTTTCAGGCTGAATTCGGAAACAACTTTCTGCGTATACAGTTCCTTATTACTATTATAAGTAAGTTGGGCGGTGGCCAGTGCTGCACGTGCCGCTTCCACGTTGGCAACGGCGGTTTTGAGTGCTGCCTTGTAGGGCACCTGGTCGATGATGAAAAGCAGCTGTCCGCGTCGCACTCTCTGTCCTTCGGTCACACATAGCTTTTCGATGGTTCCCGACACCTGCGGGTAGATGTCGATATCCTGCCGCCCGCGTATCGTTGCCGAATACGAGGTGGAAAGTTCTCGATCCGCCGCTTCCACCTTCATGGTTGCATAGGAAGGTTTAACACCAGCATCGGGTGCCTGTTTGCAAGATGCCATCCACATTGTACAACCGATAATTCCTATCAGCCGTATCCATTTTCTGTTCTCTGTAATCATACTACTCTTTTATTCTTATTGTACTCTTTTTGACTCGGGCAAAGGTAAACGAAAAGACCAACGCAGCGGTGACCCATTTCCCCCCAAGGGTGTTCCATTTTCTCCATTCACACCTTCAGAGGCTAACATACTGTGTATAAACGCCGTATGGAGCAAGAAATGAGGAAAACAGAACATTCCATTTCCCTCATTATTCACCAACTTTGCAAAAAGAAAAAAGAAAGAGTATGGAAAAAGAAAACATCAAGACGATTAGTATTGAAGACTTTAAGGACAGCAGCCATGTGATACACTATGTAGACGACGACTTTGCCATAATAGATAGTTTAGAAGGTATTTCCGACAGTAATACTGCAGCAAGGCTGGAGTGCTTCCTCATTGTGGTTTGTGTAGAAGGGTGCATCCAGCTGGATATTAATTACAAAACCTACCAGTTGCAAACAGGCGACTTATTTCTCGGGCTTCCCAATACGGTTATCGGCAATGCCATGCTGAGTCCCAAGCATAAACTGGGACTCGTCGGATTCTCCACCCGCTTCTTGCAGCGCATCGTCAAGATAGAGAAGAACACGTGGGATACGGCCGCACATATCTATAAAAACCCGGTGGCGCATGTCAATGAAGAGAGTGGCGAAGGAATCTTTGAGTACTACCGGAGCCTGATCATGGCAAAGGTAGATGACGAGCCCCACAGCTATCAGAAGCAGGTGATGCAACACTTGTTTTCAGCATTGCTTTGCGAAATGATAGGGCATCTCAACAAGGAAATTGCCCAGTCCAACGAGGTCGGCCAGTCAAGGGAGAATATAAAACAGTCCGACTACATCTTGCGTAAGTTTGCCGAGATGCTGTCGAAAGATAACGGCATGCACCGTTCGGTGTCCTATTTTGCCGACGCACTCTGCTACAGTCCCAAGCATTTCTCGAAAGTCATCAAGCAGGCGTGCGGGCGCACTCCGCTGGAACTGATTAATGAGAGTGCCATCACCCACATCAAGTACCGTCTGAAGCATTCGGACAGATCCATCAAAGAGATTGCCGACGAATTCAACTTCCCCAACCAGTCTTTCTTCGGGAAGTATGTGAAGGCGTATGTGGGCATGTCGCCGGTAAGTTACCGGAATTCGGAGGCGGAATAAACGGGAGAAATTACTTCGTCTTTATCACCTCATCGCACACCGCATCCTGGAAAGCCCGTGCCTCCCTGCCCGACAATACACTCTGGTTCATGATGGCAAAAGCAATCTGGTGCCCGTTGCCGGCTTTGAGGTATCCTGCCAGGCAATTGATAGCGGTGAACGAACCTGTTTTGGCATGGACATTCCGATAAGAGGGGGTGCCTTTCGCCATGCGGTACTGCAAAGTTCCGTCTATTCCGCCGATGGGCAGTGCCTTATACAGCTTCTGAAAGACATCGGTGCGGGAGTAGGCATACTTCAGAAAAGAAACCAGCAGCTCGGGCGAGATATAATTGTAGTTCGATAGCCCGCAACCATCGGCCAGGTTATAGTGGTCGGGGTTGTGCCCCAGTTGCTTTATCAACGCACGGATGGCGGTTAAGCCGTCTTCCGCAGAAATCCGCTTCTTGCCTGTCGTCTGGGCACCCAGGCGGCAAAGCATGGCTTCGGCATTCAGGTTATCACTCTCTTTCATGATCTGCTTGACAACGGCTTGCACATCGGTTTCGTAAACAGCCACCTGCACGGAAGTGCTGTCCTGCAGGAACTCATCGAAAGCATAATCACCGGAAGAACAACTATCCGCAATGCAATGGATGCCCCGCGCTTGCAGGCGATCCATGAGCGTGCGCATGAAGAAATCCTGGGAAGAGTAGATGTTGACGGTGCCCGCCCGTCGGCCGTCCACATTGCCGGTGACGAGGATGTTGTTTCCGTTCGTCAGCCAGTTGCGCGACACACGGAAACGGCCGGCGGAGGGGGTGCGGGAGGCGGTTTGGTTGGTCAAGGTATAGTAGGAGGAAGCGGGCGTAGCTGCCAGGCGCGCCTCTTCGCCCCGTTCGCCGGGCGTGGCAGTGACAGTGACCACTCCCTTATTCAGCATCAGCGGAGAGAGATAGGGTTGATAGGAATAGGGAGTATCATCCCATGCCCAGCCGCTGCCCCAATACAAGGAGTCCTTCATAGACACATCGCCATAGACCTTTCCACGGATAACGGTAAAAGGCAGGCGCGCCAGGGCATCGGCCAAAGAGTCCAGCGCGCTGTCGTCGAATTCGGGGTCGAAGCCGCCTATCACGTAGACATCGCCCCGCAAGGTATCGTTTTCGATCGCTCCCTTGTACCATACTTCCGTACGGAACGGTTCGTCGGCTTCGGGGCGTGAGAGGGCGGTAATCGTCGTCAGCAGCTTCATGGTGGAGGCGGGACGGGATAGCTTGTCGGCCTGGTAGGTGTACAGCGGCTCCTTGGCCGTCAGGTCGTACACGGAGATGGCAACGTTGGAGCCTTGTGGCAACTTATATTTGATAAGCGTGTCCAGGCGGGACGAGAGAGTGTTTGCCCCATTCCCGGCCTCTTGTGCAGACAACGGCAAGCAGCAAACCGATAAAAGTAAATACAGTAATATCCTATTCATGTTTTCTATTCAAGTTTTTCGTTCTTCTCTTTCAAGAGTACGCATCTGTCTACTTCAAGAACGTACGTCCGTCTCTTTCGCAACCGGTTTCTCAAAGCGGGCATTACACTTGTTGCAAACGTACTCCCAATGTTCCGTGCCCGGAGGGGCTGCCGACAGAGCAGACATAATGGCGGCCATAATAGCCCGTCCCCTATGTTTCTTCTTCAGCACCAGCTTAATATCGTCCGAACCGCAATGGGGACAATACTTCAACTGTTCCGGAATCATTTGATTCTGCTCCAGCAAGCGGAGCGCGTTGTCATAGTCGTCCTCATATACCAGCACATCCACCCCTGCGATATCACTGATATATCCACGCATCACGCCGGACATATTCTCATTATGCAGAATCGAAGTAATCCCTTCATTCTCCAATGCTCCCTGAATGACGTGTGCCTGAAAGGCATCGTTGCAGGTGATAAGTTTTACGGTTTTCATGTGTAGCTATTCTTGATTTAAATTCGTATCACGGTGAATCTCCTCCTGCAGTTTCCCAAGCAGGGAACCCTTGCCATAGCCTCCCCACACACTCTGTATCTTTCCGTCGGGAGCAATCAGCACATAATGAGGATATCCCTTCACCCGGTAAGACATGGCAAGGCCGGTGCCTGCTTTGCGCAGTTCGTTCCACTGGTTACCCTTCATCTGCTTCTTCTCCACAAATGCTTCCCATTCCTTTTTAGGGTCGATGCTGATGCTGACGATAGCCAGTATATCCTTGTATTTCTCCGCTGCCTCCTCCATTTCGGGGAGGGACTCAATGCAGGGACCACATCCGGAGCTCCAGAAGTCGAGCAGAATATACCGCCCCTTGAATTCTGCAAGGTGGTGGCTACCACCCTGAACGTCATACAGCTCACCATCAGCCATTTCGTCGCCCACCTCCACCGCTGCTGTAGGATAAAGGTGCTGGTATGCCAACTCAGCCTCCGACGTATGCTTCATAGCCTCCGGCAATCCGGCGTACAGAGCCTTCACTTCGTCCGAATAAGGCATAAATGCCTTCGCCACAGTCATCTGTGCATAAGATACCAGTTTCTGCATATAGACCTTGCCCACGGGAGCCGTTATCATATAGTCCAACTCCTTCTTATAGATGGCACGCATCAACGGGAACGAGTATTTACGCAGAGAGTCTACTTTCGCCCACGCCAACCGGGCGAACTCCTCATCGCCGTCGTGCTCCAGCTGCATCTGCCGAAACCAGCCGCATTCGGCCACGTTATAGCCTAAATATTCCCGGTTCAACTCGCGTACGCAGTCCTGAAAGCCGTTCTGCTCCTGCTGCTCGGCGATGTCGCTCTCTACCCGCCAAAGGGGTAGCAACCGGTCCTCTCCGGTGATGGTTATCTGCCTGCCCGGTGCCACCCATACATCCAGCCAGTGGGAAGGGAAGCCTTCATCAGAAGAGAGAAGCATAAGCGGCTTTACGCAGGAGGTCGTATCACTGAACGTGAATCTTCCGTCTGCAACGGTATCAAGAACTATCGGCACAATAAGCCGTCCATCCGATTGGTACAGACCGATAACCGTCCCGTCGGAAAGGGCGGGTACTTGTCCGGTTATCAAGAAACGCTCAGAGGCAGCGGTGTCTTGCGACCAACTGTTGTATGCATTGCACACGAACAGAAGAAGAAGGAATAAATACTTTTGCATTGTATATTTTGTTTTGAGTTATCGTCTCAGTTGATTTCCACTGCGGAGCTACGGACACACCCTGCGTAAACACACGCTTATAAAGCCTCTTTAAATATCTCCCCTACCGTAGGATGCGGGAAGACAATCTTCTTCCACTCCCCGGCCGTCAGCTTCAGTTCGATGGCCATGCCTGCCAGTGTGATGATTTCCGAAGCCGGATTTCCCAGGACGTGCGCTCCCAATACGGTATCGTCACCACCCAGCAACAGCTTGCAAACACCATTCACACCTTCGTTCTCCGCCACAAAGCGGCCTGAGTATGCCATTGGGAGCTTTACTACACGATAAGTGGCACCTTTCTGCTGCAAAGAGTCTTCCGTCTCGCCCACACCCGCTATTTCGGGATTGGTATATACTACACCGGGAATGGCACGGTAACTCATGGCATCTTTCTGCCCGATAATGGTATGTATCGCTACCTCCGCCTCGCGCACGGCTGTATGCGCCAGCAGGGAGAAGCCCGTCAGGTCACCGCAGGCATATACGCCCGGCAGGGAAGTCTGCATCTGCTCGTTGACGCAGATATTTCCGCGCTCCGTTTTTGCCAGGTTCAGATTCTCCAACCCGAAACCTTTCGTCACCGGACGACGGCCCACGCTCATCAGCAGTTTTTCGGCTATCACGGAGCCTGCACCTTCGGCAGTCTCGTAGTTTACTTGTATCAGCGGCTGCCCGTCTTCCGAAGAAGCTCCGGCCACAGATACCACCTTGGCACTGAGCATGAACTTAATCCCCCGCTTGGCATATTCGGTACGCAGCATGGCAGAGAGTTCCCGGTCCATACCGCCCAGAATTTCGTCCAGCATCTCGACCACCGTTACCTGCACTCCCAGGCTGTTGAAGAAGGAAGCGAACTCCATACCGATGACCCCGCCGCCGATAATGGCAAGCGAAGCGGGAAGCTCCTTGCTGTCCAGCGCGTCGCGGTGTGTCCAGTAGGGCACTGAGTTTACTCCCGGGATGCCCGGAATAAAGGTTTCCGAACCGGTGCAGAGCAACAGGTTCTCGCACTCGTAGATTTCTTCGCCGCATTGCACATGATTCCGGTCTATCACCGTTGCCTCACCGCTGACGATAGTCACATTGTGTGCCGTCAGCTTGCTTTTGACACCCAGCACCAGCTTGCGCACCACTTTCTGCTTGCGGGCAATAATCTTGGACAAGTCGAACGACACTTCGGGTACATTCACTGCATATTTGGAAGCATGACGCGCTCCGTCATACGTTTTTGCTGAATACAACAGGGTTTTGGTAGGGATGCATCCTTCGTTCAGGCACACTCCGCCCAGGTTTTGTTTCTCAAACAACACGGCACTCAGTCCTGCCTTTCCGGCAGCTTCGGCAGCTGTATATCCCGCAGGACCTCCACCGATGATGGCTACTTGGTATTTCATAGATTTGCTGGTTAATTATTAATTTGTGCGCAAGTTAATAAAACCCATATTATCCGGCAAAAAAGAATACATCTTTCTTTCAGATTAATTATCTTTGCAGTGCACATTCACGCAACGACTGCGCGTTAATTGGCAAAAACTAAACTATAATCCGACATGAAAACACTACAGTTATCCCGGTTAATCCCACTGTTCGCCCTTCTGCTCTGCTGTCTGGCAGCTTGCAGCGATGACGATGACAACCGCCTCGCATCCATCCAAGAGGCCACCCTCGAAGGTGATGCCACCACCCTGCAGATCAACATGAACCGCAGCGACTGGCGCATAGCCTCCGTAACCGGTCTTGACGGAGATTACATCATTGGCGGCGGTTCCACCCAGCTGGAAGGATTGGGAACCGTCTCCTACAGCTGGGCTACTATCAAGCGCGAAAAAGAGGATGCACTCATCGTCGAAGTGGAAGATAACTTCGACGGAGAAGAACGCGGTATTATCATAAACCTGGAAATGAAAACGGGGTTTTATAAGGAGCAGATCATCATACGACAGAAGCAGTGCACCAGCACCTACATGCTGAAGTCGATTGTTTACAGCCTGGAAGAAGGGGACGGAGAAAAGGAAATGCAAAGCTCCAAATGGGTAAGAATTGTCGATAATCACTCTGAGACTCCAATGAAGGTCATCTTATATCCCTATGAAGACGGCAGGATATACTGCTCATTCCAAAGTTCGGAAATCGGTGCATTCAGTTGGGTAGGCGAACACACCGCACATACAGTGGCAGTGCCCCTAAAGATAGAAAACGGGGAAATAGTGCTTGACAGGACTACTATGATAACTTACGATAACTTCTCCACAACATTGGAAAATGAGCTGAAAGACGTCCCCTTTCCGACTACTTTAGAACCCATGAAAACAAATATATATTGGGGGGACATCTACTACAAGTCCCTACGGGTAACTTACACCCTGACCATCGTCAACACCGATACCCGTGCAGAGCGTCAATTCAAGGGAAAATTCACAAGGAGATATCCCTATGACTACTCGGAGTTTCATCACGAAACCAAGGACTTGCCGGAAGAAAAATAAACCCAAACAATCCCATCTTAACAAGCACTGGCGTCTGTCCCATCACGACAGACGCCAGTGTTTGTGATGACAGACACCAGTGTCTGTCGTGACAAAGGCCAGTGTTTAACGGGACAGACACTGGTCTTTGTCGTGATAGAGGCCAGTGTCTGTCAGGCACGACTTTACTTCCTCCCTGCTTAGGGTAGGAGGCTGGCCTTCATCAAGTTTACGGCATACAAGTTTGCCGGTCTTCAACGCATCTTCTTCTGTGGCAAACGGCTGGTGACCGCTTACGGCAGGGATATAAGGCTGATAAATCAGCGTGTCCGACCCATGGAGTACAATATAGCCATAACCATCTTCTACCTGCACGGCACGACAGGCAAACCCTTGACCGGCCATATCCTTGCTGCCGGAAGTCTTACCGCCGGAGCAACAAGAAAGGCATACCGCCACGAGGGACAGTACACCTATCTTCATAATAAACATCAGCTTTATCATTTATATTTTGTATATCATAGCTTAATAAATGGGAATTTACCAGCGTAGCGCTGGAGCAAGGTTTCCATTCGGATTACTTGCACAGCAAAGCCTGAAGGGCTTTCATCTATCAGCCCAGGGCAACGCCCTGGGTTTAAGAACGCCCCTTCACCTTACGCCCTGAAAGGGCATAAGATTGCATAACGGGCTTTTGCCCTTTCAGGGCGCAGAGATAGAGGTGCATTATTACCCAGGGCGTTGCCCTGGGCTGATAGCTGGAAGCCTTTCAGGCTTTGCTACGCAAGTAATCCGAATGGAAACCTTGCCGGGGCGCTACGCCCCTAAATTATCTTTTTCATACATCCTCCTGCTCGTAAGGCAACAGTTCATAAACATCATCGAAGTAACTGGTACCCGAAGCTCCCGTCAGCACAAAGCCGCGCGTGCCGGTGGAGAAGGAGACGGCATTGCTGCGCGACGAACCTCCCGTAGCATTGTGCACTTCCGTCAGAGGGGTGTAGTCGTCATCGGAATCGCCGGACCACAGGTCTTTGACGGGATCGTAAACCCAATAGTCGCTGGTCACCCCGCTACGGGTACCGGTAGCGATGTAGCCTTTGCCATCGATGACGAAAGAGACGGTGGCATAGCGTGCAATAGCATAATCGTCGTCATAATCCTCGTCGGCATTGTTGTCGGCGATGTCGCGAAGCTGTGTCCAGGTGGTGCCGTCGAATTTCCATAAGTCGTCCACGGCAACGCTGTTGTTCTGCCCGCAGCAGATGTAGGCTACGTCGTTGATGACGAAAGCCGTACCATAGCGGCGCTTGTAGCCTCCGAAGCCGTTCACTATTTCCCACTGCTGCCCGGCAGCGGCGTTGGGGTTGAAGCGGTAGAAGTCCTTCAGATAGTTGTCGTTGTAGCCGGCGCCTACATATCCGTATCCGCCTACGGAGAAGGCCAGTGCCCCGTCTCGCATGCCGCCGCCGAAGTCGTCTTTCTGCGTCCAGGTGTCGGTATCGGGGTCGTACTCCCAGGTATCGGTCAGGTACTTGGGCTCTTCCTTGATGGCGCCGGTGGTGATGTAGCCTTTGCCGTTCAGGGCAAAGGAGGCGGCACTGTGGCGGCCCTGAGCAGCATCGGGCATGTCGGCGCATTGGGTCCAGTAGTCGCCGTCGATGTTGTACATCCAGAGGTCTTTCAGGTAGGACTTGTTGGAGCCGCGAAAGCCACAACATAGATAGCCTTTATTGCCGATGGTGAAACTGCTGGCACTCGAGCGCGCCACACCGTCGAAGTCCGAACGCCTCATCCATACACCTTGCGTGTATTCATCACCTTCCGTACAGCTGCCGAAGAGGCATGCAATTGCCGGGAGCATCATTCCTAATAATAGTCGATTCATAGTTTCTACGAAATTGTTTTAATTACCATAATTATGGCTGCGAAGATAGGAGGAGCAAAACGCATCTGCAAAAAGAACCGACAAACGGGGCGAAATTCCCGTTAAACGCCTTTACCGATAAAAACCGCCCGCTGGACGATTTTAGTAGGAAGACAGGAAAGTTTCATTTTCCTTTGCGGACAAATAACAACAGTACCAATCAATGAAGAAATTATTCTATAGCCTGATTACAATCACCCTCGCCCTCTGCTCCTGCCAGGACGAGGACTCCGGACTGGGACGGAGCCTGACGAGCAGTTCCTTCTACAACGCCTACGCCGATACCTGCACAGTAGACATCAGCACCATCCTCCTCGACTCCATAGAGACCCGAGGCGACAGCATCTGCCAACTGGGTCACTACAAGGACGATTCTTGGGGCGACGTCTCCGCCACCTACTACACCGAATACTCCGTCAACAGCTTCACCCCCAACGAGAACTACAGCTACACCCTCGACTCCCTCGTCCTGAAAATGGCCCACTCCGGCCACTTCTGGGGCGATACCCTGACGCAGCAACGCATCTCCGTCTACCGCCTGAAGCAGCCCATCGACCTGACCGACGACCAGGGACTGTACAACCATACCGTCCTCCCCACCGAAACCACCCCTCTCTTCAGCTTCACCTTCACCCCCCGCCCCGGAGAGAAGAAAGTGCTCGAAATCCGCCTGCCCGACGGACTGGGCCAACAACTGCTGGACGACCTCATAGCCCAAGAGGACTACCTCGACAACCAGGATAAATTCAGGCAACACTTCCCCGGCCTCGCCTTCGTGGCCGAAAGCAGCGGACAGTGCATCACCGGCTTCATGGCCAACGACTCCTCCATGTGCATCACCCTGCACTATCAGGAAATCTCCACCCAGCGCACCGAGAAGAAGCTTGCCTTCAGCATCGACACCGACCATGCCTACACCGGCATCCGCCACGACCGCACCGGCACTCCCCTCGCCCCCTTGCAGAGCGGCATCGAGAACCTCATCCACTCCACCGACCTGGGCAGGCGCGCCTACATGCAAGGCCTCACCGGACTCTACAACCAAATAGAATTCCCCTACCTGAACAACCTGCAAGATGCCGGCGAAATCGTCTCCATAGAAAGCGCCACTCTCTACCTCTATCCCCTGGCGGACAGCTACAACCGCCTGAACCAACTGCCCAAGGATATCCGCCTCTACATCACCGACGAGAACAACGTGCTCGAGGACTACGTCTACGGCACCGACGGCGTCACCGTGCAGACCGGCAATCTCACCGTAGACGAGCTCTTCGGCCGCGATACCTACTACTCCTTCGATCTCACCAAGTTCATCCGCAACAACTTCGGCACATGGGGCATCCGCCGGCAGAAGCTGCTGCTGAGCCTGACGGACGACGAAACCGTAAAAACCTTCAACCAGGTAATCTTCAGCAACGATCCCGACCAGGAACGCCAATGCAGATTAAATGTAAGACTTAAAATATACAACGAGAAATGAAACGTCCCTACCCCACCCTCTGGCTACTGTGCAGTCTTTGCACGGCAAGCCTCCCCCTCATAGCCCAAAACACCACCAACCTGCCCACCTCCATGTACGGAGTAGGCGAACTCAGCGCCGGCGAAGGCGGCCGCTACGCCGGCATGGGCAACATCGGCATCGCCCTCAACCGCATCGGATTCCAGAACACCCTGAACCCCGCCGCCATCACCCGCATGGATACCACCTGCTTCACCTTCGATGTAGGCGCATCGGCCTCCCATGCCCGCTACTCCTTCCTGAGCGACCACAGCTCCAACACGACGGGCAATCCCAACCGCATCAGCATGGGCTTCCGCGTTCTGCCCCGCTGGTACGCCATTGTGGGCGCGGCGCCTTACAGCAGCGTGGGCTACGTCATCCAAACCCAAGAAGAGATAGAAGGCATGCCCGGCAACTATGCCTACTCTCTGTTCGAAGGTACGGGCGGATTGTACCGTTGCTACCTCACCAATGCCTTTGCACTGACGCAGCAGTTGTCCGTAGGCGTGAACCTGGGCATGATAATGGGAACCGTGACGCAGAGCGAAAAGCAGGAAAGCGCCCTCGTAGAGTATGAGTCCTCCAAACGTGCCTTCTATGCCGACTTCGGGATACATTACGAGTTCAATCCTGCCGGACGGCGGAAGTGGGCGGCAGGAGTGGTATTTGCGCCTTCTTTCCAAATAAAACACGATAACAAGCTGACCTACAGCAATTCCTCTACCCCCGAGAATGTGGACAAGAGTTATCACAACCGCACGCAATATCTGCCCATGCACCTCGGCACCGGCCTCTCCATGACCACGGAGCGCTGGACGCTGACGGCCGATTACAACTACCTGGACTGGAGCCGCAACTCTTCTTCTTATACTTCCATGAAGTACGAGAATCAGCATAAAGTGAATGTAGGAGGGATTTACGTCACCAACCCGCGCCTACCGCGCTCTACGGAGCTGATGGGAGGAGTGGGGTTCAGTAATTCTTATATCAATCTGAAAGGTGGGAAGATGCAGTATCTGGAAGTAAGCGGCGGCGCCAGTTTCCCAATCCGGTATTCGTACCTGTCGCTGGGTGCCACCTGGCGGAAGCAGATAAACTCGCGCAAGAATCTGATGCAGGAAAGCCGGTTCAGCTTGAATCTGAATCTGACGTTCGGAGAGAGATTGTCGAAGGCGAAGCTGAAATAAAGACACCGCTCATTCCCAATACGAATGAAGCATATTCCCAATACGATGGAACGGTACTCCCAATACAATGGAACCGGGCTCCCAATACAATGGAACCGATGTCCCACTATGATGGGAATGAGTGGGACATAAACCTTTCAGTCAGTCAGCAACTTACAGCACCGACAATCTCGCTACATATCCCTTCACCCGTTCCCTGTACGCATCCCCGATAGGTACATCTTTCTGTTCGACCATTACCGAGCCACGCCCTATCGCACTGATACAGTCCAGGCGGACAATGAAAGAACGGTGTATGCGTATAAATGCATCGGCAGGAAGTTTCTCTTCCATATACTTCATGCTGCACAGGCTCAGGATGGGTTTGGAAGCTCCCTTGCAATAGATCTTGACGTAATCGCCCAACCCTTCTATATAGTTGATCTGCTCCAAGTCCAACCGCATGATGCGGCTGTCTGATCTTATATAAATCACTTTAGGTGATTCTTCCCGGTTCTTAGGGGGATTCTGTCCGGCAGCGCTGCCCTCTTGCAAAGAGAACCAGCGGGCAGCCTTGCTCACCGACTGAAAAAATATGGAGAAATTGATCTCGCCCGATAAGTAGTCCAAAGCATCGAGGCGGAAGCACTCCGCAGCATGGCGATCGGTATCTGTAATGAAAATGACGCGGGTAGACGAGGACAATAGCCTGCAGAAATCCATCCCGTTAATTCCGCCCTCTTCCACCGGATAGATACCGACAAAGTAAACCTCTACTTTCGTCTCATAGTAGTCTTTCAGTGCCTCAAGGGGATCTCCGTATTTTCCGCATAGTGAAAGAAAGGGTATCTTACCGATATATTCCTCTAACTGCTCGGCAACCTTCGGGTCTGCATGCAAAATGGCGCAATTCAAATTCATGATTGTTCTTTCTTTTTGGAGAATGGACGCACCCAGTCCGGAAAGGCTGCAAGGGGAAGAAAGAAAATTAAGTTTTCTTCATAGTAATGATTTATTTGTTAACAAGCGGATAAACTCCTCCTCCTTCACCGGAAGCAGCGCCTCGCACTTCCCTGTCCTGTACTTCACCAGCACGTAGCGCATCACGGCAAACTTACCGAACTGCATGGACGAAGCTCGCTCTACGGAAACAATATCTTTCAACAAGATTTCCTTGCCGCGCGAGAAGCGGCCGAAGAACAAGACCAGCTTCCCGTCGGGCGTTATCGTATAAGTAGTATGAATCAGTTTTTCAATCATGATTATCAGCCAAAGCATGGAGATAATTGCCACTACAATGCGCTTCTCCCACAAGCCATAGACAGCAAGGAAACCTATCAAAACCAAGAATAAATATTGCCCCATGGCAATGCGGGCATGGAAAATACGGTTCATAATGTCAGATTTTTGCGATAAAGGTAGGTATTTCCACGAATAAATGCGAACAAATGGCACAAGGAATGTAGTTATTTTGTAGTTTTGCAATATCAAAAATACAAACCTATGGTAAGAAAGTTCGATTTTCTCGTTATCGGCTCCGGAATTGCCGGTATGAGTTTTGCGCTGAAAGTAGCGCATAAAGGAACAGTAGCCCTCATCTGCAAGGCAGGTCTGGAAGAGTCAAACACCTATTTTGCGCAAGGGGGCATCGCCTCAGTCACCAATCTGAAAGTAGACAATTTTGAAAAGCATATCGAAGACACCATGATTGCAGGCGACTGGATCAGCGACCGCGAAGCCGTAGAGAAAGTTGTACGCAACGCCCCCGAACAGATAGACGAGCTCATCAAGTGGGGAGTGAACTTCGACAAGAAAGAGAGTGGAGAATTCGACCTGCATAAGGAAGGCGGCCACTCCGAGTTCCGCATCCTGCACCACCAGGACAATACCGGTGCAGAGATACAAACCAGCCTGATTGAAGCTGTGAAGCAGCATCCCAATATCACTGTGTTTACCGATTTCTATGCTGTGGAAATCATCACCCAGCACCACTTGGGCATCATCGTCACCCGCTACACGCCGGGCATCAAGTGCTACGGCGCCTACGTGCTGAACGAAGCCACCGGCGAAGTGGACACCTTCCTCTCCAAACTGACCATCATGGCCACGGGCGGCTGCGAAGCAGTCTACCGCAACACCACCAACCCGCTGGTTGCCACGGGCGACGGCATTGCGATGGTATACCGTGCCAAAGGTGCCGTGAAGGACATGGAGTTCATCCAGTTCCACCCCACCGCCCTCTACCATCCGGGCGACCGTCCCTGCTTCCTCATCACCGAAGCGATGCGCGGCTACGGCGGCGTACTCCGCACGATGGACGGCAAAGAGTTCATGCAGAAGTACGACCCGCGCCTCTCACTGGCCCCGCGCGACATCGTGGCACGTGCCATCGACAACGAAATGAAGCTGCGCGGCGACGAACACGTCTACCTGGACGTCACCCACAAAGACCCGGAGGAAACCAAACGCCACTTCCCCAACATCTATAAGAAATGCCTCTCGATAGGCATCGACATCACGAAAGACTACATCCCCGTAGCCCCTGCCGCTCACTACCTCTGCGGCGGTATCAAGGTGGATCTGGACGGACAGAGCAGCATCCGCCGCCTGTATGCCATCGGCGAGTGCTCGTGCACCGGACTGCATGGCGGAAACCGTCTGGCCTCTAACTCACTGATTGAAGCCGTGGTCTATGCCGATGCAGCCGCCAAGCATGCACTGAGCGTATTCGAGCGTTACGAATTCAACGAGGACATTCCCGAATGGAACGACGAAGGAACCATCTCCAACGAAGAACGCGTACTGATAACGCAGAGTATGAAGGAAGTAAACCAGATTATGGAAGCCTACGTCGGCATCGTCCGCAGCAACACCCGCCTGACGCGTGCCTGGAACCGTCTGGACATTATCTACGAGGAGACGGAGAAACTCTTCAAGAGCAGCAAGGCTACCCGCGAACTTTGCGAACTGCGCAACATGATTAATGTGGGTTACCTGATTACCCGCCAGGCCATGGAACGCAAGGAAAGCCGCGGACTGCACTACACACTGGATTATCCGCACGCCAAGAAGTAACACAAAAATAACCCGGAAGCATGAGGAAGAGATTTCATGCACTCATACTTTTCTGTTTGGTAGCAAGCTGCCTTCACAGCCAGACGATGGACGACAATGTCATCATCAACAGCTGTGAAGACAGCTATGTTTTTATGGAAGAAGGGGCCAACGTCGTAGTGCACAACGCCCGGGAAACCGAATACGAGGCCCTCCGCATGGGCGCAGAAGTGCAGCCCTACATCTATTACGGCAAATTCATCTCCCTCGATAATGCCAGGGCCAAGGGCATCTTCGCCCCCAAAGCCATCCACCGGAATGCCACGCCGGAGAACGTATTCTTCGACGATACCCGCATCTGTTACTTCAACCTCTACCTGGACCGGCAAGGCAAAAAGACCGGCGTAGAGTTCGGCCGTACCTTTCACGACCTGCGCTACTTTACACAAATCTACTTCTCCGAAGAATACTTCGTCCGCGAGAAGCGCGTCACCGTCACCATTCCCGCCTCCCTCTCCCGTTTCCGGCTGATAGAGAAGAACTTCACCCCCGGCATCCGGTGCGAGAAGAGCGTAAACAAGGAAGGCGACTCCGTCTTTGTCTACACCCTGAGAGCACTGCCCGCCATGGAGAAAGAAGACGATGCGCCCGGCAGCAGCTACCTCTACCCGCACCTGCTGATAACGGGTTCTTTCTCTGATACCCAAGACATGTACCGCTGGCTGAGCAGGCTGGCGGATGTAGACTGCACCCTCCCCCAGACAGAAGCGCTGCTGTCAGAAATCACCGCCGGATGCTCCACGGATATGGAGAAGATACGCCGCACCTACTCCTACGTGCAGCAGAATATCCGCTACGTAGCCTTCGAAAGCGGCCTTGCAGGCCATCAGCCCGACCGTCCCGCCGAGGTGCTGCGCAAACGCTACGGCGACTGCAAAGGCATGGCGCTGCTGCTCCGCACCCTGCTCCGGGCACAAGGCTTCGATGCCCGGATGGTTTATATCGGCACAGACCACATCGCCTACTCCCCCGACGAAGTGCCCACGCTTGCCTCCATCAATCATGCCGTCTGCCTTCTCTATCACCAAGGACAGAGCTATTGTCTGGACGCTACCCATCGCTACATCCCGCTGGAAACCATCCCGCAAGGAATACAAGGCCGGAAAGCACTGATAGAGAACGGAGCAAACTGCCTCGTGCAGCCCCTTCCCCAACCGGAAAGTCCCACTGCCACCGACAGCCTCCGCTATCATTATCACCTGACCGATGAACCGGCCCTGGAAGGCACCGCCGTCCGCACATGCACCGGCGAGAATAAGGAAATCATGCTCAGCCTCTACCACAGCCGCGCCAAAGATCTGCAAAACGACTTCCTCGGCACCATGCTTGCCGACAAGCAGCACCACTACCATGCCACAGACATCCGGCTGGAAGAGGAACGCCCCGAAGCTCCCTGCCTCCGCCTTACGGGTAAGGTAAACAATGCCACCGCCGTGCAGTCCGCCGACGAAGAACTCTACATCGAACCCGACCCGCACGACGATTTCTTTGCCCAACCCGTCGACACCACCCGCCGCCGGCAGGATTATCTGTTGCCGTGGAGGTGCCGCACCGTCCGCGAAGTGGTGATTGACGTTCCCCCGGGACGAACCGTCTCCTACCTGCCGCCGGACTTCTGCACAGAAACCGACCAGGGAACGCTGAGCTGTTCCTACCACGCAGAAGCAGACCGCATCCTATTCCGCAAAGTAATGGAGATACGTAACAGGCACATCCCTCTTGCACTGATACCTGCATGGAACGATGCCCTGCGCCGCTGGAAGAAGGCTTGTGAAGAACAAATAGTAATCAAATAAACACCCCGTATGAAAGCAACACATCACCCCCGGAAAGCAGTACGCCCCCTACTCCTGCTGCTCCTGTTCCTGCTCACCGCCCCTGCCGCTAGCGCCCAGAAAGAAGACGACAAGTACGCCGCCCTCACCCGCGAAGTGCGCAACGAAGTATGGGCAATGGAGCTGCCCGGCTTCGACAACATATCCATACCGGGGAAATACAAGAACGCCCCCGCCGTCATCCTTGCCGCGCACAACCGCCTGGAAGTGACACGCAAAACCAAACTCGACTGGTGGGGCGTGGGACTGACCAAGCAGCAGATTACCTGCCGCGGCATCTTCCGCCAACTGGTGTACATCAACAGCCAAAGCGCCCTGGAAGAGATGTCGGAATACAGCTTCCTCTCGCAGGAGAAAGAGCGCTACACCCGCAACGAACAACAACGTGTGCTGGGCATACGTATCCTTAAACCCGACGGAACCATCAACGAAGTAGACCCCGAAGAGTTCCTTGAAACCGACGAAAGCCACCAGGCACGAAGCCGCAACACCCGGGAAAAATGGCAAAAGGTAGCCGTTCCCGGACTGGAGATAGGCGATATCATCGACGTCTTCTTCGCCAAATACACCACCCTGAACGACCAGAACCTGGAACCTTTCAGCTTCTACCTCAACGGGCAATACCCCATGCTTGCCTACTCCGTGCATTGCGAAATCGACCCCAAACTGAGCACCTTCTACCGCTGCCTGAACGGTGCCCCCGACTTCGATCCAAGCACCGACGCCGAAGGGAACTACATCCTCGACCTGAAGACCATCGTCCCCAGGCATCCCCTTCCCAGTCTGTGGTACAACGTTGCCCGGCAGATGCCCATGATTCAGATGTTTATCTACAACAGCAAGACTCCATACGCCTGGATGCCTCCCAGCGTCCGCCAACAAGGACTGCATGCCAACCCCAACCCGCAACTGATTATCGATGACACCCGCGCCTCCATGAGAGCCCCCGGCACCCAATGGTCCGGCCTGCGCAGCGGACGGAAAAACGAAATAGCCAAAGCCCTCAAAGCCCGCCAGGCCGAGGGATGGAGCGATGAGAAACTGATGGACTACCTCTACCAATACTGCTACTACCGCTACATGGAAGCCAGTGCCGACTACACCCCTGCCAGCTTCATCCTGCTGATGCACGACCTCTTGGAGAAAGTCGGCATACGCCATCAGGTAGGCATCACCACCAAAGACACGCAAGTCCCCCTCCGCCAGCTCATCAGCTACCACTACACCGTTTGGCTCATCCGGCTGGAAGCCAACGGAAAGTATTACGCACCTCCCGCCTGCTACGCCGCCCCCGGCGAGCTCCCTGCCAACCTGCAGGGCGAAGAAGCCATTCTGGATGGTAATTTCCGGGCCACCCTCCCCACGGCGAGTCCCGAAGAGAACCGCGACGTGGCCATCCTCACCGCCTCCATCGACGGAACCACGATGCACGTCAACCGTCGGGAAGAGCGGACCGGTGCATTGAAAGAGCCATTCCAGCCCTACCTCGTGCTGGACGAAGATCTCTACAACTCCCTGCGCCGCGTGCTGGGCATCACCACCACCATCTTCGACGAAACCAAAGAGAAATACCATGCCGACCTGCGCGAGAGCTACCGCCGCGAACGCGAACAGGAGAAAGAGCGTTACCGAAGCGAAATCATCGGCTACCACGGCTCGGACGAAGGGATAGGTACGGATATCAGTTACCGCCTCCTCAGTATCGGTAACCGTACGGACAGCACGACCTTTGCCTACGAAGTGGGTTATACGCTGGATGGGCATGTAAAGAAGGCAGGCCCCAACCTCGTCCTCGCCGCAGGTCGCCTGATAGGTTCGCAACTTGAATTTAAAGGCGAACAACGCCAACGTCGCGAAGACATCTACTGGGAAATGCCACGCAGCTACGGATGGGACATCACAGTCCGCCTGCCCGAGGGATACCAGGTTTCCCCCGAAGGACTGGAAAAGCTGAATATGAAAGTGGAGAACGAATGCGGCGCTTTCACCGCCCAAGCCACCACCGGAAATGGTGTCCTGACGATAAAAGCGGAAAAGCGCTTCGAGCATAAGATGGAACCGGTGGAGAACTGGGAGAAGCTGCTCGAAATCATCGATGCTGCCAAAGCTTATGAAGGGCTTTCGGTAGTGCTGAAGAAATAAAAAGGAGGAGGATGCTGAAGGTGAAGTGATGAATAGTGCAGTTACAAAACGAAAATTAACTATAATAGTGCAGTTTGAAAACGAAAAAGTGGCAAAATAGTGCAGTTGTAGACATTTAAAAGACTATCTTTGTTGCTGAGATATAAAAACATACTGTTATGAACATCAACGAATATGCACAAATTGTAGCAGACCAAAAAGAGGAACTGAAATTAATCAATCCAGAAGACTTATGTTCCCGGAAAGAAGAAAGTCTATTTGATATTGATAGCCCTTTAGCACAAATTGTCATAGGAGTGCGCCGGAGTGGTAAATCAACTATTTGCCATAAAATTCTAAAAGAAAAGGGCGTACCTTATGCCTATGTAAATTTCGATGATGAACGATTATATAAATTAGATTCCAAAGATTTAAACTCACTATTGGAAGCAATATATATGGTATACGGAAACTTCCAATATTTATTTCTTGATGAAATACAAAATATTGCAGAATGGTTTCTTTTCGTAAACAGATTGCTTAGGCAGAAAATTCATCTTATCATAACCGGTTCTAACGCTAAACTGCTGAGTAGTGAGCTCAGTACGCATTTGACCGGGCGATATAATCAGATTGAACTTTACCCTTTTTCTTTCGCAGAATTCTGCCAATATAGAAAAGTAGATACTAAAGATATCTCAACCAAGGGAGTAGCTTTCAAGAAAGTTGCATTTGAAGAATATTTCAAGAAAGGAGGTTTTCCCGAATTACTCGAAGTAAAAAACAGTCGTGGATATATCCAGGGATTATTCGATTCCATCATACGCAAAGACATACAGCAGCGTTTTAAAGTCAGGTACATAGAGTCATTACGTATGCTTGCCAATTATCTGATTGACAATTTCGGTCAGGAGATTATCTATTCCGACCTTGCAGAACGTTTTGGCTTTGGTTCTTCACATACAGCAGAGAACTACGTTTCATATTTAAAACAGACGTATCTCTTGCTGGGTATTCATAAATTCTCATTTAAAAGTAAAGAGCGCATCCGCAATGAAAAAGCTTATGTTGTTGATACAGCCTTTATTACTGAGAGGGATGATGCTATGACCGGACAAAACATAGGGTGGAAGTTAGAGAATATTACTTATGTTGAGTTGTTAAGAAGGAATAAGCCTCTCTTTTATGATGTTTTCTATTATCGGGAGCAATACGAGATTGACTTCGTGATTTGTGAAGGAAATAATGTAAAAGAACTAATTCAGGTGTCGGTTGATATTTCTTCTGCAAAAACTTATAACCGGGAAGTATCGGCATTATGTAGAGCTTCTGCAGACTTAAAATGTGATAAACTGACTCTTATAACTATGACTGACAGTAGAGTGATCGAAGAAGACAATCATACTATACAGATGGTATCTATTATAGACTGGTTACTACGAGAATATTCCTAATAAACATGCCGGATTCGGTGGCGGCGGATTTTGAAGGATACTCGCCGCATCGAAGCAGGGACAGGCTTTGATCCATTCTTCGGGCTCTATCTCGCCGTTGTGGTTCAGGTCGGGACTGAGGTCGCGATGGCCGCAGAGGCGGGAACCGGGATAATCTTTCAACAGCAGCATGACGAGAACTCTCAGCGAGTGCTTCTGAAAAGGAGTACGCGTATCGGCAGGACGGCCGTGTTCGTCCAGGCCGCCTTCATAGCAGATACCGATTGAATTCGCATTGTGGCCTTTGGCATGCGCACCGGGCTTGTCAACGGGGCGTAAACTCTTGATATCTCCGTTCTTACGGATGTAATAATGATAGCCTGCGCCGGAGAAACCCCGGCGCAGGTGGTCTGTTGTCAGGTCGTGTTCCGTATAGCAGCGGTCGCTGCGGGTGGCGGAACAGTGGACAACGATAAGATTGATGACTCTCATTGGAATGAATAGTTAAGAATGAAAAATGAAAAGGGAAGGGATGTTATCTTGTCGCGACGCTATTTGGTCATGGCATGGGCGCTGACGGCGCCCAGAATAGCCGAGGCAATAGCGATTATCACTTTCAAGATTTTGTCCCAGGTAGATGATTTCGTACTCATAAGGTTTAGGTTTATATAAATAAATAGAAATTATTGATTGACAGAAAATCTCATTTAAGACAGAAGATATTCTTAAGACAGAAGAACAAAAGGACAAAAGAGAGAATCATCTTAAATCTGTTCTTTTGTTCTTATGTCTAAAAATTTATCAACCCAGCGGATTCTCACTCTGGTCCCCATCCGAACCGCCGCCGGTGTTTCCGCCGTCTCCCGGCTTCTCCTCTCCCGATCCGCCACCTGTCGAACCGCCATCTTCCGGCTTATCCAGCGTAAACCCTACATTCGCCGGGCTTCGCGTCACGGCAGTACTCCCGTTCACCAGTTTCAACCCTTTGTCCGGAATAAACCGGATATTCACCTTCGAAATGTTCCGCACCGTACACTTCTCCGACGTCTCCACACCGGGACAGCGGAACGTTATGTGAAACGTACCCAGCTGGTTCAGCTTCACCTTGTCCCCGTTGGCAAGATTCGCCTGCACTTCCTCCACCAGCGCCTCGATCACATGCTTCACATCCCCCTTCGTCATGGCGCAGTTCTTCTGAATGGCTGCCGCCAACACATCGATATCCACCGTGCCGCATGTCTTAGGTTTTTGACGAAGATAGTACAACACCTGCGAGTTCTTGTCACTCACAATCTTTCTGCGCTTGAAGCGCTCTACAATTACTTCCATAAAATTAAAAAAGTTAAGGTTTAAGTTAAGAAAATTCCGTGCTCTGAGCACACAACAAAGATACAACATTCTACACCGGAAGTCAAGTATTTTGCCAATTATTTACTACTAATTCTTCAATTTATTTCGCACGCATCCTTCTACTTCGCATTCCTCATCATCCACTCCAACGGCGGCACATGATCCACCAGCTTCGTCAGGCTGACATTATGATGGAAATACACTTCCCTCGTCTCCCCGTTGCGGTGCTTGGCCACGATCACTATTCCCAGGCCCTCCGTGGGTAAGGAACTCTTCTTGTCTATCGCCTTGCCGTGCATGGCGGGCCGGTAGAGCAGCATTACCATATCAGCATCTTGTTCTATCGCCCCGCTCTCGCGCAACTGGTGCAGCCCTGGACGATGGTCGGAGCTATACCCTCCGTCGCTCTCACGGTTCAGCTGGCTCAGCAATATCACGGGGATGTTCAGCTCCTTGGCAAGCAGCTTCGCCTTGCGGCTGGCCTGCGCCACTTCCTGCTCGCGGTTGCGGTTCTTTTGGTCGGACTTCATGTTGCAGAGCTGCAAGTAGTCCACCACTACCATGTCGCACATCCCTTTGCTTTGCAGCAGCCGTGCCGATGCCCGTACCTGGTCCATGCCCATCACCGCATGGTCGTCCACATGGATGGGCAGGGCGGACAACTCGGCCGATGCCTGCCGCACCTGCTGCAACTCGTCCGGCGTCAGCTGTCCGCTCTTCAGGTGCTGCGGATCTACGTCCGCGGTGGCAGCCAGCAGCCAGCGGTCGCCCAGGCGCTCGCCCTGCATCTCGAGGCTGTAGACGGCTACGTGGTGACCTGCGGTGGCGGCGGCACGTGCCAGGTGCAGCGCAAAGGCCGTCTTGCCCACCGAGGGACGGGCGGCGATGATGTACAAGTCGCTCCGCTGCCAACCTGCCGTCAGGCGGTCCAGGTCGTGCAGACCGGTGGGGATGCCCGTGATACCATCGCAGCTGCCATGCGCCACGCGGTTCTCTATCTGCACCAGGGTGTCCGCCATCAGCCGGTCCATGGGGCGCAGGTGGTCGTTCACACCGCATTCGTTCTCCAGGGCTTCCAGCAGATGGTGGGCTTCTACCAGGATGTCGTCGATGTCCGTGGATTCGTCGGCGCTCATGGCAAGCAGTTGCTGGAAGCCCAGGCGCATGTTTCGCCGCATGTAGATCTGGCGCAGGATGAGTACATGATATTCCAGGTGGGCGCTCGAGGCTACAAGCGAGCTGAGCCGCGTCAGTTCGTAGGGGCCTCCCACGGCGGCGAGCTTGCCACGGGTGGCAAGCTCATTCTTCACAGTCAGGATATCTATCGACTTGCCGTCGTGGTGCATGCTCAGCAGGGCAGCGTAGATTTCGGCATATTTCTCTTCGTAGAACATTTCCGGTTTCAGCTTGTCGGCTACCAGCGGCATGGCCGTGCGTTCTATCAGACAGGCGCCCAGGATGGCAGCTTCCAGTTCGGCGTCGTGGTGGTTGGGGGTATCAGTCGTCATACTCGTCATTGTAAGATTTATCGGCCAGATAGCTGGCGGCTTGTTTGCAATATTTCAGGTTGGACAGGTGGTCGTAGTACTCGTCGATGCGCTCTATGGCGAGGAGTTTCTCTTGCGGCGACAGCTTCTTCCACTCGCGGCGCGCCCGCCCGATGTTGATCTTGGGGTACTCGGTGACGTCGTAATACTTCTGCCAGAAGGTGGCAAAGTCCTGTCCCGGCGCGTCCTTGGTGCGGGCAGTGCCCGGCCGTGAAGACGGGGCTGCGGATTGCGGGCGGACGTTGCCCGTCAGCAAATCGTAGTCGGGGATGCGGATATGCAACACGTAGGGGTTCAGCAGCCGCTCAATGATGCCGCAGCCGAACATCTTGTTGAAGAAGTAGCGCGTGCGGTTGCGGTTCCAGCCGAAGATCTGCATCCAGTGGCTCATAGTCAGTACGGACTCGCCGCGCATGCAGTCGAAGGTATGGCCCTTGACGCGGCACGACACGGTGCTGTAGTTGACGTGTGTCAGTACAAGGACAAAAGCCTCGAAGTTTCCCGCTGCTTGCTTACTTGTTCTCATTTTCATTTGTTCCTCAAAGAGTACTTTGGGGAAGAGGAGATAGCCTTTTTTCAGGATCTCCAGGGTTAATCCACTCATTTCTTTTCCTTATTCAATATTTGATGCAGCAAAGGTAAGGTGCGGGCGGAGACAGCGCAATTATCCGGTTGTAATCGGCAAAATAGGATGAAAAATGCCACCCTCCGATCCACCACCCGGAGACCTTGCGCTATCTCCCTGGCACAGCCCGATACGGAGATTGCTTGAAAAAGCCATTCACCCCGTCTTTCACCACCATGTAACTATGTATACAAAGTAATTAATGCATTAAAATGCATTATATCTTTCCATACTTTTTGGGAACGGCCAGGTATGGGTTCTTGTCTACGGCCACCTTCACGTGGTCGGGCATTCCCCAGAAGCGCACGATGACGTCTATCTGCTTCGGGGTGAGATGCAGCGTCTTGGGCGTATAGCCTTCGGCGGTGAGCTCCTGCAGCAGCAAGGCATGCTCGGTGATGGTGCGCCGCATGGCCTTTACGGCCGAGGTGGTGTACGAATAATTGGGGAAATAGACTACTGCAACGTCTGTGATGTGATGGCAGCCTTCGAGCAGCCAGTCATGATTCGGATTTTTACTCATGTTACTATAAATTTTTTATTTGTTTAATACGCCGCGAAGTTAGGCAGGATGCGTTAACGGTAAAAATTTCGATTACCCCAAAAAGACTTTCCAGAGAAGGATGTATGTCCGAAAATAATCAATCCAGGCATGTAACGAAGTCCTCCTTTTGCCTCTTGAAGTAACTCAGTACGGTGGCAGGCGTCAGGCACCGGTGTCCGGTGCGCTTAGTGCGGCTTTCTATGGTGTAGCGGGAACAGAGCACGAGGCAGAACCAGGTATAGTTCAGTGTCCGGTTCAGGCGGAGAAGAAGGCGGTTGAATACGCGGGATGCGTGGGAGAAGAAGGCGGCGATGCGCTCGTGGGGAATGAAGCGGGAGCGGCATTTGCGGGGCTTTTCGGCACGCTTCAGCTGGCGTAGTGTGTATTCCAGTTGTTCTATGTCATTGCGGGTGTTCTGCATGGTTTGTTCCAGCTTTTCCTTTCGTTCCTGTTGCCCGGCATAGCGTTCTTTCTTTCGGGCCAATAGGGCTTCCAGGTCTTGGGCTGTCATTTTCATTCCTTTGTTGTTGCTGTTTTTTGTTTTCATTTCAGATGTTGTTTTAAAAGTTGATAACTGATGGTTTATTCAAAAAAAATACATCATCCGTTCAGGGAGAACGGATGATGCATGTATAGTAAACGGATGATGTGTTCGGGGGGAACGTATCATCCGTTTGCTATAAAGGTGATGATGGAGATTTTCTTTCCGGGAAAGCTTCATACCCATTCATTACTAAATACGCATGTTTCCCTAGGCTCTGCTAACGGAATAGCAGGTTTATGCTATAGATAACTATATGACAAACAATTACTTATACGACTTCTTGTCGCACTCAGAAAGCGAGAACACACCGCACCCTATAGAAGGTGTCGTTCTTACCGTTGTTGCTCAGGTAGAGATCGCCACCGCTGCTGAAATACACGGAGCAGGCATTGTAGCTACTGTACTCCGAACTCGACCAAAAATATGTGTCCTTGCTGAATATCGTTGCGCCACTGATTTTATCTAAATATTTATTCATATTATTTACGGCTGTTTGAGCAGCTCCTGATATAGATGTAGAACCGGCTTGACTATTATCCTGATATTCACTTAAATTTATCCCGCCCAAATTAGATAGAATATCCCACCACTGGCCTATACTGGGAATAAACCAACCGGTAGTATTATCAGGAGTGGCAACATTGTAGCTCCTGGCTACAGTGAAAGCCTTATAAGTCTCTTGGTTATATCCTCCATTTTTTAATTTATCGAACATCCAATGTGTTTCGGCATAACCGTCAACGTTATTATATTGTTTGTTCAATTTGTCGGTATTATCCTTAAAAGGCGTTCCGTCGCTACCATCACTGTTTTCATCTTTATAGTAATCTCCCCACCGGCAACCTTCCGAAGCATTGGTCAATGCCATTACAAGACCGTGAGGTTTCTGTACGCCCAATGTTTTCAACTTTGCGACTGCCGCCTTACCGATACGGCTTACATCCGTACAGCTAACAATACCGATACAACCTTCTGCCGGAGGATTCTCTGTGTCACCGGGAACAATCCCACCGTCGGAGTAATAATAATCACCGGCCTTTATCGGACGAAGACCACCACTGGTTACATTGCGGTATAAACGGTACTTGCCGGCATCGGGAAGAGTATTGGCTGTTATCTGATAAGTCTTTCCACCGGCAAGCGTATAAAACCACGTCATATCAAGAGTCGATGGAGAGGACGTTCCTTTATCTGTCACCAACCGGTAACCATCGATAGAGGAGTTGGGGTACAAGAACTTATCATTCAAATTCACTACCACATCGCTTAAAGGAGTACGGTAAATATAATCATCCGAAGTGGAATATTCCGTACCGGCTTGCAACCACAATAAAGAATAGGCATGAGCCAAGTTGATGCTGAGTGTATTTTCGCTGTATGTACAACTACCTGTCAGCAGGTCGGAAGCACGATAGGCAGCGGCGGTGCGCTGGTCTTCTTTCGGCTGAATGGCTGCTTTGATGGCGGCAAGGGCTGATGCCTCATCGCTGATACCTGTCAATGTTAAATTCTCATCGTAAGGGAAATAAGGGACATAAGTCGTAGCACCGCTATCATCATAGGTATCACTATCACTTGCCTTCCATGAACGGCTGGTCGCATTATAGGTAACGGTTTGTTGCGTAGTCCCGTCACTCTTTATGGCAATAATCCCCACGCAATCGCCATCCTGAAAGAAAGTATGCACGCCGTCGTCAATGGCACGGGTACTTGGTTCAAGTTCATCGGAAAAGCCGTCCATATTTACACGAATGGTAAGGGGAGCAGAAGGATTGTCCTGCACGGGCAGTTCGTTGAACTCACTGCTACAAGCCCCCAGCAAGGACAAAAGCGATGCAAAGGCTGCAAGACGAATAGATAGAATGGTATGTTTCATCTTCATTTACGGGGTTAAAAGGTTAATACGGCACGGACATAATCAAAATTTGTTTTTGCATGGTCATTCCAGAAAGTACCGCCTTCATATCCAGAAAAATGCCAGACGTTAGTATTATTGTCCTCGCTACTTGTCCAGAAATCGGGATTACCCCAAACCTTCATTATAGAGCCCTGAACTGCTTCTAATTTTGCCGCGAAACTTTCATCGTCTTCTTGGGTACTCAATTCTTTCATTTGTGCATAAGACGGTAAATACCAACTGCTCGAAGATATGGGAGCAGAAATGTTATTATTGTAAATGCAAGCCCACACGGCTGGATATTTGTTTTGTGAATCATCTTTCTTCCTTAAAATTAGAGTATTACTGTATCCGTCGAAATTCTCCTGACTGGTACTTACGCCAGTTGCCACATTTGCAGTACTCCATTGCAATGTCTGTCCCGAATTGGCATTTATCAAAGCTGCCACATAGCCGTGAATGGTATTACCTGTCAAGAAGCTATCATAATTATCTATCTTATCCCCTTGACCGACACCGACCTTGAAGACAATGCCGATACAAGTTTTATTATTATCCAAAGCAGAGGAACATGTACCATCCGAGTAAAAATAGTCGCCTACGGATACGTTTGTATATTCTGTCGGGCTTGAAGTGGTTGTAGCCTGCACTGCGCTTAGCCATAAATCAGACCGGATATCATAGAATGTATAGGTATAGGTGTTGTTTGCCAGTGTTTTTTTCCGTTTGCCTATGCCGCCTGTTATGTCTGTAGAAAAACCAAATAAATAGCCTTCATTAACGGTTAGAGAGACATTCAGTTCATTGCCTGTCAAGGTATATACGCCATCGGTTGCCTGCAACTTTGTTCCGTCGGCATCAGTTACTTTATAGCTTGTGTTCTGCGGTGCAGTGAAAGCATTCAAATGTATTTTAAAGGTGGTGGCTTCTTCGGGGGTATAGTCTATCTGCTCCCCTTGCTGCCATACCACCGACAGCCCGTTTTGTTTCACGGTGATGGTGTAATTCTCAACATAGCCTGCCCGGAGGTTGGCGTTCTCCGCACCTTTCGGAGTATAATAATAGGTATTGCCGCCCAAGGTCACTTTAATGAACTGCTTTCCCTGCATGTTCTGAGGAATAAGAAGGGCGGAATAGGTGGTTACGCCTCCGCTTGTAGTTTCTGTTTTCGGGGTGACTTCTGTTCCATTGCCGTCTACACCTATTTGATTGACAAATGTAACAGCAGCACTGGTTAAATCAGTTACGAAGTCGCCTGCTTGCAGCGTTACTACGACCTTTGCCGTGCGATGTTTGAAAGCAAGTGATGCCGTTTGATTAAACGTCACAGTAGCATCCACCGCTTCCAGATAGTCGCTTTCCTGATAGTTGTTGTCGGTGGTTTGGTCGGCCTTCACTCGCAAGTCGCTATCGGTGGGTTTTGTGCCGTCATTATAGGGATACCAGGCGTTGACGGTAATGTCGCCCGTACTTTGCCAGTAGAAAGGAGCATCGCTGCCTGCTACGGTCAAACTTCCATCGGATGCGGCTGTGTATTTTTTTGTCTTACCGTTTATCTGTATGGCTACTTCGTCGTTCTCTGCCCACGCGTCTTTACCTGTGGCACGACTCACGGTCAAACCGTCCACGGCGGCACTGAATGTTATGGGGTATTTCCCGTCCGGCAGGCGGTTGTCGTTGTCGGCATCGTCCGTACATCCTGCGGCGGCGAGCATCATCAGCATCGCCGTGAGCATCCCCGCTGTAGGGCGGTGGTACATTGTCTGCCGGAGAGACCGAAATAAATTGTTATAGTTCATATCGCTTATAATTTTTATTGTTTCTACAATGTCGTTATAAGCGTTCGGGATGAAAGGAGAGGTGTTGGAGGGTGAAAGAACGACAGATTTGTAATCTGCCGAAACAAAGGCTTAATCGTCTAATTCATCATCGGCTATGGTTGCCAAATCAAAATACAGCAAACGGGTATCGGAATCAGCATCTTCATCATTCAAGGGAACGAAGCCGTTCTTCAAGTAAAAAGGAATGGCATCGGCGTATGCATCTACGGTCAGGAAACGGCAACCGGTCTTGTTGTCCACCAAAAAATAGCTCTTGATGAAGTCGATAAGATACGAACCAATGCGCATACCTTTTGCCGAAAGATCCACGCCTAAACGACATACTTTACTTGCCGGATAACTTTTCAGGCGTTTCTCATTGACGAACCGATGCTTGCGAAAACGATTGAATTCCGTCTTGCTACCGAAATCGCTTAGTGATACACGGTCGTTTGCCAAACTGAAGTAGGCCAAAACTTGTCTGTCTGTCAAGTCTTCCACCACATAACTGACAGCAAGCAAAGCTTTGCGGTAGAGAACCGATTCATTTAAAATAAACTCGTTCAAATCTGCATCTCCGCAATCGAACGAGTTTACCTTTTCATTCTTATTAAGCTTTCGTATGCTTAGTTTGTTGTCCAATCTATTCATTCTTTCCATTTTCAAACCATTGCATCACAGCTCTATAATGTGCCAAACGGCGTTCACGCTCTTCCTTCGTTTCCTTGGGCGGGTTCTTCATCCGTTCCAGGAATCTCCGGGCATCTTCCCCGTAAAGTATCGGGGTTTCCTTGATAGGTCTTGCCATACAGCTTTCCTCCTTTCTATTTAATTTACGATGCAAAGATACGCTTTACTTTCCGAATCTCCAACACAATCTTTCAAAGAACGCTTTTGTTTTCAATATCTTACGTTGTGCGCCACCGACCACAGCGACGTGGTCAGTGCTACCCCTGACAGGCAGCTCACTCCGGACTTACGCACACAAGTGTCCGACGGTGGCTGAGGTTATTAAGTTTTAATCCATTACGGCGGTACCGTCCTTGGTAGTTACCGGCGTCCATTCATTGATTGCAGAAGTAACCGTCAGTCCGGTAAGATCTACGGTGATGTTAAAGGTATAGATGCTGCCGGCGGCCAAATCCAAATTCGCTTCATCCTTAGGAATGGTATAATAGAATGCACCGCTGCCACCGGCTAAAGTTACTTTCAGGAACTTTGTGCCCATGGTATAAGTCTGGGGAGCGATGATAGCACCGTATTGTCCCAATGTTACATTGGCGCTTTTGGCAGGTGTACCGGCAGTAGTTACAGCACCTGTTTTCCGGTTGAACTTGACGGCACGTTTCGGGGTTACAATTTCTACAGTTGCATTAGTGATGTCGGGGCTTCCGGCACCGGCAGTCAGGTTACACACCACTTTCACCAGTTTATGGTCGAAGGTAAGGTTATGCGCATCCTTGCTGCGGGCATAAGTAGCCGTAGTGCAGTAGAGCAAGTCGGACTTGAAGTAATTGGCAGCCGTGGATTGGACGGTTTCTACTGTGAAGTCGTACTCGTCGGCATCCGTTCTGCTATCATAAGGGTGATAGGCGGAAATCTGCACACCGTTTCCGCTTTGAGGATAATACATGGTGGTGGAGTAATTGCTGAACTTTCCTGCACCGTCGGCGGTGGCGGAGACGTTGGTATATCCGTTGTAATCGGTTTCACCCGAAACGCCGGTCACGTAGACGCCTATCTGTTCGTCCTCTGCAATCTGCTTGTCGGGCACGGCAGCAGTGTTGGCACGTGTCTGCACCACCAGGCCACTACTCAGGCGGATCTCACCGTTCCAGTTATCCAGTTCGTTCTCGTCGTTGCTGCAACCTGCCAGCAGTAGCGTGGCGGCAGCCATTGTCATAAATAATCTTGTTTTCATCTTTATGGTTTTTAATTAAATTGTTATCATTCTGTCATTGGGCACTGCCCGATTCGCCGCTGCCGTTACCCGGCGCCCAGTCGGTCACGGTGGAAGTCACTTCGAGGTCGGTCTTACCGATGGTGATGGTATACAGGTATTTGCTGCCTGCAACGAACCGCCGGGACAACGGGGCGTCTTTTACGGCCCATGTCAGAGGCGTACCGCCGTCGCTTAACGTAAAGGTCAGCAGCATGTCGGCGGTATCAGCGGCAGGCAGTACAATGCCTTCGGCGCTTGCTCCGTCAGCGGCAGTCTTCAGGGGGATGGCGGTAGCAGCGACATCCGTATCAACGGTTACGTCGTCCCTCTTCAGCACGTCATACGTCGCTTGAGTGCGCTGGTTGGTGAGCGTCACTTTCAACCCTTGCAGGTTGCTGCTGCTCATCCCTGCGGCAGGCCGGATGGTGAGTACCAGCTTCACCAGTTTGTGGGTGAACCGGAATGTTACCTCCGGGTCGCTCTTGTCCTTGCCCGTCACTTTGGCGGCGCCCATCAGGTCGATGGCTTGCTGCGGGTCCTGGGTGGCTACGTCCACACGGTACGTGGTGCTCCCCCTCGGGATGTCCTGCCAGGGATAGTAAGCGATGAAGTCCCTTGCATCACCACTTGCGGGAAAGTAGATGGTCTGTCCGTCGGCGGCAGAGAAGCTGCCGGTCGCCTGTTTATCGGCGGCGGTGGTGTAGCGGTTGTTTTCACTCTCGGCCGTTTCACCGTCCAGCAT
Source organism: Bacteroides sp. GD17 (assembly GCF_038448625.1). Classification (NCBI taxonomy): domain Bacteria; kingdom Pseudomonadati; phylum Bacteroidota; class Bacteroidia; order Bacteroidales; family Bacteroidaceae; genus Bacteroides; species Bacteroides sp. GD17. Next base: position 1,061 of record NZ_JBCEZS010000019.1, on the reverse strand, counting down.
GTAGATGCCGATGGCATCGCCCGTTTCCCACTTGTCATCGTAGGCACGCGTCTGCACATGGATGCCGCTATTCACCTGCAGGGGTACTCGTCCGTCGCGGTCCGGTACTGTAGCTTCGCCGTCGCCCGTGCATCCCGCCAGCAAGGCAGCAGATACACAAATACATAATAACTGTCTTTTCATATCATTTATTCTATTTGATTTTTAACTTTTCATTTTTCATTCTCAATGAATTCCCACTTCCCCGTTGTCTATCACATTCCAGCCCGCGATAGTGGCACTCATGCCTGCTGCTGTGGGCAGTTCCAGCGTGGCATCCAGTTCCAAAGGCTTCCTGTCGCTGCCGAAATTCTTCAGCATATCCGTCAGGTCGGTGGTGATGGTCTGCACAGATCCGTCGTGCAAGGTAACGTCGATCGTCAGTATCTGCTTTTCTGCGGTCACCACTCCCAGCAGGCACAGGGTAGTTTTGAGCTGCGATTGTCCTGCGGCGCGTGTTCCGCTGCCGTCTGTTTGGAGAGTGAATGTTGGGATGACGGTTTTTCCTTCGGTGGACGTGATGGCTCCGGTGGTCAAATCTATGGTAGAGGCGATGCCCATCAGAGTAGCGGCAGTATGGGCGATACGTTGTTCGTCATCGGGCTTCAACTGCAGCGACAACGCCAGGCGGCGGATGCGTTGCTGCATCGGTACGGTTACTTTCAGCGTATCGTCTTTCACGATTTCCAGTTTACGGGAGGCAGAGAACAAGTAGCCGGGCAAGGGTTCCAGCATGCCGTCCGACAGTGTGTTTACCGTGGCGGTGTTTCCGCTGATAGTGATTCCTTCGGCTTGATGATAGACCAGAAGTTCTTGTTCGCCGGGAAGAAACAGCGCATGGAAAGCGTTCGTTACTCCGCTGACGGTCTGCTCTTGTGCACCAATGCGCAGGATGTAGTTATCCGGTAGTACGGCATCCGACGAGCGGGCGTTCCAGTCGGTAGTGACCACAACCGCGCCTTCGTCGGGATGCGGCGTGTTGGAAGGATCGTCCTTTGAACAACTGCTTAATGAATGGGATA
>NZ_JBCEZS010000018.1:0-91445 GCF_038448625.1 Bacteroides sp. GD17 | reverse complement strand
ATGAGTGATATTTATGATTTATGGATTATGATTTATTTCTTATCAAATGTAGCTATAAATCATAACATTATCAAATATATACACATAAATAACAGACAGAAACTGACCAGAATCTACCGGAACCGTCCGAAAGTGACAAACGTCTGTAGACGCGGTGTTATCTTTGCATTGTTGAGCTCAACTCCGTGAATGTTTAATTTTTAATTGTTTAATTATTTAATTTATTTAAAACTATGATTCGTTACAAAAAGTATCAAGTGACGGGCGAAAACAGCCCACTGAAAGGCCTCTGGTATGCACGTCCCGTGATTGAAGACACTTACGACACAGAGAAACTGGCCAAACACATGTCCAACCACAACACACCCTACTCGGCCGGCNTCCCGTGATTGAAGACACTTACGACACAGAGAAACTGGCCAAACACATGTCCAACCACAACACACCCTACTCGGCCGGCGTCATCAAGGGAGTGTTGGCGGACATGATTTCCTGCATCAAGGAACTGATCCTGGACAGCAAGAATGTGAAGCTGGACGATCTTGCCATCTTCTCCGTAGGCATCGTCAGCAAGAAAGGTGCAGCATCGGCTGCCGAGTTTTCACTGGCCAACAACGTAAAGGGGTTGAAGCTCCGGGCCCGTGCCACGGGTGAACTGAGCAATGCCCAGATTAATCTGGAAGGCCAGCTAAAAGAGTCCTCCACGTACACCGTAGGAGAAAAAACTCCTGGAAGTGATTCAGGAGGCAGCAGTGACGGCGGAAGTGACGGCGATCAGGGAGAAAACCCACTGGGATAACCGTCAATTAAAAATCATAAATCTTAAATCATAAATCCTCCGTCATCATGAATGAAGAAAAGAAGTCAAAATCCGTATGGGGCATTGTCCTCAAAGTAATCATCACCGTAGCCACCGCCCTGGCGGGAGCTTTAGGGTTAGGCGCCTGTAAGTAGACATGCGCACGGTTACCCTCATCATTATTCATTGCTCGGCCACGCCTCAGGGCGTGCGCCTGAGCTTTGAGGATTGTCGCCGTGACCACATCCGTCACCGCGGCTTCAGCGACATCGGCTACCATTTCTACCTGACTCGCGACGGTGAGATCCACCGCGGCCGTCCACCGGAAAAGATAGGCGCGCATTGCCTCAATCACAACCGCCACTCCATCGGCATCTGTTACGAAGGAGGGCTGGATGCCGAAGGCCGTCCGGCCGACACTCGCACCTTAGAGCAGAAAGCTTCACTGCTGGCTCTTCTCCGCGAGTTGAAACGCATCTTTCCACGTGCACTGATTGTAGGGCATCATGATTTGAATCCAATAAAACCTTGTCCTTGCTTCAATGCGGAAAGGGAGTATAGGGGGCTGTAAAAGGCTCCCTATTTTTTCTATACTAACGTTTTATAAATTCCAATGCAAATCGAGTTCCTTTATCCAGATCCCGATTTACCTTCTCTCCTAATATTTCCTTCAGATATTTCGGATGCAAGCCAAATCCCGGACGAACGGAGCGAACATTCTGTTCCGTAATTACTTCTCCCAACTTCATATTTTCGGCTACATAGAGTGAACGACAGAACTTCCTACCCGACTTCATTTTATCAGTAAGTTCATACGAAACAGAACCGATAGCTGCCTCTGCCATACGAACATCTTTCACCATTTGGGCAAACTCCAGCTCATTCATTGACAAATTCCTAAAATACAAGGAAAAGTGGAAATGAGAACTCAAAGCAAGGAGTCGCATTTAAAAGTTGAATTCAGCGATTAGTAGCACAGATGCTATTTAAAATATGCTCCCTATGATAATTCCAGAGATAATGACGTCTGGGCAGACTACACATACTACTACCCCTAATAAAATTATCGCTGAAAATATAACATAGATAAACATTACGAAATTAAGTATGAACGATAGGCCTTGCCAGAGGTATATCTTTAAATAGTTCTTCTAATAACGGGGCATTACCTGCTAAATATTTCTGTCCTTTTCTGGTTTAGGTTGCATGCTAGACCTTATTGATTGAATGTTATTACCTCCTCAATATAGGTTAATATTCTTTCTTCCCCTATGATTCTCTCAACGAACTCGCGGAAAGCGCCCTCTCCTCCTCGCTTATTTGTTATTATATTAACAAAGCGCTTAACATAATCCGGTGCTGAAGATGGGGTTGCTGACAATCCTACGCGTTTCAAGAGTGCTATATCATTGAGATCATCTCCAATGTATGCAACTTCTTCAAGCTTCATGGAACGTTCTTCACATATTTTTTGGACACAACTAACCTTGTCCTTGACCCCAAGGTAACAATAGTCAACCTTTAATTTATCTGCTCTTCTCCTAACAATTGCTGTATCCTCCCCTGTGATAATTCCAACCGGTATATTCAGCCGATGGGCAAATAGAACTCCGGCACTGTCATATGTATGAAACTTCTTCCATTCATTGCCAGTTTGGTCGTAGTACATTCCCCCATCGGTCCAAACACCGTCAATATCTGTTAATATTAGTTTTGGCAACATAATAAATATAATGATTTACCATGCGGTCTGACCGCCATCAATCATTATGTTTATTCCCGTTACGTATTTGCTGGCATCGGAGGCCAAAAATATCATTGCGCCAACAAGGTCATCAGGATATCCAATACGTCCCATCATTGTCTTATAGGAAAGACGATCTTTGAAGAGTTTATTCTCTTGAACATTCTCATGAGGAAATGATCCCGGGCTTACGCTGTTTGCACGGATATTGTATTTTGCCAGATAAGCAGCACAATATTTTGTTAGCTCAACTGTGGCTGCTTTTCCTGCTCCATAGTTAGGCGTGCTATTAAATGGAGTATCAAAATATGTTCGAGGGTCAGGGGCTCCAACTGCATAGAGAGATCCGATATTAATGATACTTCCGTGTTGACTCTTTTTCATATAAGGGATGGTTTCTCTGATTGTTCTGAAGGTATAGCCGATTGTACCATCAATACCTTTCTGCCAATATTCATCATCCATATTCTCTACGCTACTCATTACACCAGCACCAAGATTGGCTGCCATTGTGATAAGAATGTCAATTGCACCTCCGCAAGAGGCTGATTCAAGGGTTCTTTTTATTGACTCTGTATCTCCCAGATTACACTCGATATAATGAATCCGGCTCTTATCCGAGACTTCTACTTCTGAGATTTTGTAATCAACTACATGTACATTGGCTCCAAAATCTACAAGTCCTTTAACAATTTCACGGCCTAAATAGCCGCATCCACCAGTAATAACTGCATTGCGGCCTTCTAACGAAAATAGATTCTTGTATTCCATTTTATATTCTATTTTTAAATTATTCCTTTTGTTACCTTTAATGTTTGATAAGCTTTTGACGGAGTGTTGATATTAATCATTTTCCCCTCAGATAAAACCAGTTCAATAAAATATGCCATTTCATTCTGATAGAATTGATTCTCCTCACCATACTCTTCGCTCTGTGAGGTTACACGTCGCTCAGTACTATGCTTGTTAAAGTCAACAACAATAACATCGTCTTGTGTATAAAGCTCGGTTTGACGATTGCGAACTCTTCCAAAATAATCAAGATGAATCTCAACTACTTTATCCTTATATTCCAAAATATACACAGCTAAGTCGCAAGCATCCATCTCCAAGTTAGAATATTTACCGGCTACTCTATACACCTTTTCTGGCTTCCCAAACAATTCGAGAGCATAATCCAACTCATGAAGCAGGTCAATATCAACTCCACCGCCCCGTGATTCAAAGCATCTAAAGCTTTTCCTGTAATCACGTCCAAGCTGCCAACTTGGCATATAGCTAGAAAAGATGATGCGAGCTGAATACACATTATTGTTGTCAACCAGTTTGCGAAGCTGGTTGTAATAGTTTGAAAATCTTATAGGTGCTGCTACATAATAAACCGATTTATCACTTTGAGGCTTTATCTCGTCTATTGGATAATCCAATGTATCAAATATGGGCTTTTCAATAAACATATGTTCACACAGGCTCCGATAGCGAATGATATTATCATAGTGAGTCCTTGTTTCATCTGTCACGAAAAGAATATCATAATGACTTTCAAGTTGTGACTGAACTCTTATTTCATTGCGTATCTTGCTCCTTAACTCACTACTTAATTCTCTTTCACTATACCGAATAGCATCAATCGTCAGATCGATACCCTTTTCTGCACAAAGAGCTGTAAGATTGTTAATGTGTCGCGATCCTATTGAACCGACTGCTGTAAATAATACATTCATGATTAACTATTATGAATTAAGTCGTATTTCATCTCTGCAATAGCCCAATCCTCCATTGTGTCAATATCTTGCGACTCCGAAGACTTTATTATAAAAGGTAAATTTTTGTTTGTATAAAGTTTTTTATAGTGCAATAATGCTTCTGTTCTATAAATAAAGAACTGATTGCTGTCATGATATATCTTCTGAAAATCTTGAGAGCGACATGAATAATTTTCAGGATGAAGCATCTTTAGGATGCCTTCCTCTATAATCAAGCCTCTTTGAGGAGGGAAAGAATACTCCTCTGCTGTTGATATCGATTCAGCGTCAGGAGTGCATTCTAATTGATGGAAAGCATCTGATAGATTTTCAGATCGCAATAATGGATCTGTTGCAAAAACACATATAACATATTCGAATTCTTGCCCTATTTCTTTATATTTATTAACTACTTCCACTAAAACATCAGCTACCCCCGCAAAATCATTTGAAGTTGACTCGTCCCGAAAAAAGGGTACTTTAGCGCCATATTGTTTCGCTATTTCCGCTATTTTTTCATCATCAGTTGAAACCATTATCTCATCGGCTATTCCGCTATCCAGAACGGTCTTTATTGAGTATGAGATTATAGGGGCTCCCTTGAATAAGGATATGTTCTTATGAGGAATTCTCTTGCTCCCCCCTCGTGCTGGTATAATGCACAGGACTTTTTTTTTCTCCATTTTATTCTATATCGTCTTTATAAATGACCTCGTTTGCTTTAATTTCTCTTGCTGCTGCGTGGCCTATTACCTTTTCTTTCTCATCCCACTTAAAACCATCTCCAGGGCTGAGCATATGAACGTCTTCTTGCTTAATTATTTCACCAGCCTTTATGACATGCTTAGATGCAATTGAGCGTTCTAGCTTTATTTTTGATGACGTAACGCTCTTGTCTATATAAATATCCTCAATCCCGAGACTCATTTCTGTATATCTGATATCGCGCACCATGCGATTGACACCATCAGGCCCTAATGATCCTGCTTGGTCAGTTCCTTTCATTCGTCTATCAATTGTCACATGCTTCTCAATAATCTCAGCTCCCATTCCTACTGCTGCGATGGGAGCCGCTATCCCTATTGTATGGTCAGAAAATCCAATTGTATACTGGGGATAATGCTTTTTGAGATAGGTTATTGTACGAAGATTAAGATTCTCTGGGTGAGTAGGATATTGACTTACACAATGAAGGATAGATATATCATCATGATACCGTGTTATAACTTTAAGTGCTTCGTCAAGTTCTTTTTTACCCGCCATGCCAGTTGATAAAATGATGGGGATCTTCGTCTCTGCAAGAGCAGCAAGAAGAGGTAGGTTTGTCAAATCACGGCTCGCAACCTTAAGCCTATCTGGTATGAAGAGTTTTAGCATTGAAAGACAATTCACGGCACACAAAGTTTCGACAAAATCTACCCCTAGTGTTTTCGCATGCTTATAAACCTCAAAATGTTCTTCATCAGAGAGCTCTAGAAACGCCCGGTGCTCACCATATGTCCTACCAAATGAATTGGGAGAGTCATAGATTCTGTTCATCTGAGAATCAGATAACTCTTCATTAAGATCTCTCTTAGTTAATTTTACAGCGTTCATTGGTTTTAATTTCAAACCAAATGCTTCTTCCTTGATAGGACGTGACACCAAATCAACAATCAAATTGGCTAAATCCACAGAACCATTGTGATTTTGCCCAATCTCACCTATAATATAAGTTTCCCTCATTCGTAAATATTCAATTGCGAGGCTAATTGTAAAGCAGCCTCTTGGTTAATTGTAAGCACTCAATTTAGGGCATACCCCTTAATTAAGGTACCAGATAGTGCCCTAAACCGAGTTATGTAAAAAAATAATTCTGATTTTAACATTAGCCATTGGCCAATGAGATTTTATTGGGAATTAAATTCAGATAATCCGTAAGTGTATAAAACATAGTATATACCTTTCAAGTGAGTGCCAGGTAGCATCCGTTAAAAATCTTTTTGAAAAAATATTCCGATGAAATCCCATACAAAACTGCCATGAAGCTTCACCATACTTATGATGGACAACACACGGCTGTGCTTGCAGCACATATCGGAAAAGTCACGCACATAATAGAGATGAGTTAAACCCGAGTGCTACTCGACCAATATGAGCATATTCAAGAAAGTAAGTCTTCCAACATCACCCCTGTAACTTTCCAGTTTCTGATTAACCCCTCACTATCAATGGTCATATATACATAATCTCCAAAATTGGTATCATCTTGACCAAATATCTTCGGAACATACCCTTTTTTTTCTTTTATAAGTTTTTTATTTGAATCGTATATTTTGTAAATACCTTCATCACAAACTTTATAATTAACACGGGCTCTGATGCCTTTAGGCCAGTTAAGTATACATCCCTTTTTTATATCTATTTCAATTAACCATCTGCGGTCAACAATAAAAGGCATCAATGGCGCTTTTTCTTTTTCAGGAATACCATTAACTTCAGCATCTTCAAAATGCCGGACTCCAAAATCAGCCTTGACATATTTTACATCAACTTCTTCTATGAGTGATTCCTCTAACTCTTCCCAAGGATAAGGATTGTCAATCACATTCTGAAACTCGACGATAGCTTCCTGCTGCTCGGAAGTAAGCGATGCTGCGTCCCAGGCGGCGATAATAGCGCGGGCTTCATCGGCCAAAGGCTCGTCGAATACTTCACCGTAACAGGCAGTAAGCAGACGGAGCTTCAACAACGAAGCAGGAAGAGCATCGAGAATGTCCCAACAACGGTCCAAGACTTCCTGGACGTGTTTCTGCTTCTCGCCGTGGTCGATGAATGATGCGCTATAGCCCATCAGGAGAGCAAGACAGACATTAGCCTGCTCTTCAATGGTAGATCCTTTGACACCGGAATTATATAAAGCCGTGGTCAGACGATAAACTTCGCCGTTACGGCGGGACAAGTCATCGCTATAGACGGGACTCCCGTCCATACCCAAATACATCAGATCGTGCGCGGCACGCTGAAGAGTGATTGTTTCTTCGGAAAGAGACATGATTATTTATGATTTATGATTTCAGATGTTATTTGATTACTTCTATAAGATCCGGGTGGATGGTGGCCATGGCAACAGCGATGACACCTTGTATCTGGATGACTACACGACGGTCGCGGGCACCTTTTACTTTCAGGAAAACACCTTCCTGGCCTTCGAATTCTCCACCTGTGACACGAACTTTAGTGCCTTTTGACAAGTTCAGTTCGTCAGGCTGGAAGTATAGGAGATGGTCGTTGTAGGTACCGGATACGGCGATGAAACGCTGCATATCCTTGTCGGGGACGATGATCTTCTGTCCACTACGAGTATCGGTGATATATTGCAGGTAAGTGACCTGCGACTTGACACGCTTCAATTCAGAGGGACGGGCATGGACAAAGAGCAAATTGTGAACGACGGGAACCAAAGCGCGGACTTTCTTCCCTTTTTTCATGCTGATTTTGTATTGCATGGGGACGAAACAACCTAATTTTTCCTTTTCGAGCAACCGCATGGCATCGGGCTCTCTGCGGTAAGTAGCACGCATGGCATACCATATTTCGCTCTCTTTCTCTGTTTCCATCCTATGATTATTTCAGAAAAGGGTGTTCTCCCGGGGCTTTGAATTTCTTGCATACACTTGAAATTCAATCACTTGCGAGCACTTTATATGAAATACGACAAGCTTTGTACTCTTCTTGCCAACAGATTTTATGTAGTTGTTCATTACCTTGCAGGTAAAAAGCTATAAACGAAGTAATTACAAGCAAAAAGCGTTCAATAGACGTTCGTTTTTTGGACGTCAAGATTTAGAAAAACAGAAGTAGTAGAGTTTAATAAAAGAGAACGGAATTTTAAATTATAGAGAATGAATCCCATTGTACTAGACACCAACAGATTACGCAACAAATAGAGATATAATCTAAAAGATTTTTATTAAACATTTTGCGGATAAAAAAAACAGCATTATCTTTGCGTCCATTAAACGAACGTTTAAAAGACACTTCTAAAAACTTCCAATACACATCTAAATATCAATCATTTACGCATCAATATTACATTTTCAGTAACTTCTCTTCAAAGGATTATCCTCATTCACACAACTTCATCCCACCTTTGCATCTTTTTCAGATTTCATACATCCCCCATTATCTGCTAAAAAAGATTATGAAACAAGATGAAAGGCTGAAAAGTCTTAATGAAAAGAGTTTGGAGAAGCACACAGCCATTGTATGATAAAGACATAAGAAAAAAAGATTTGAAGCTTTTTATTCATCAATATATTCCCACGGATTGGGTAAAATCTATTAGTTTTTGCCTATCTTTGTACTCCCTTTTGCAAGCCCAGGCACGCATAAGGGATAGGTATAAGTAACTTAAGTAACAATAAATCACTAACTAAAAAACAGAAAATTATGGCAATGCATACATGGTTTGAGTGCAAGATCCGTTACGAGAAAACAATGGAAAACGGAATGAACAAGAAAGTAACCGAACCGTATCTCGTAGATGCCCTCAGCTTTACAGAGGCAGAAGCGCGCATCATCGAAGAAATGACACCGTTCATTTCGGGAGAATTCACCGTATCGGACATCAAACGTGCCAACTATAGCGAATTGTTCCCCAGCGAAGAAGAAGCCGCCGACCGCTGGTTTAAATGCAAACTAATATTCATCACACTGGATGAAAAAAGCGGTGCCGAAAAGAAAACATCGACCCAGGTATTGGTACAGGCTGCCGACTTGCGTGATGCAGTGAAGAAGTTGGATGAAGGGATGAAAGGCACGATGGCCGATTATCAGATCGGATCTGTAGCAGAAACTGCGATTATGGACGTATATCCCTACAGCGCAGAACCTGATGACAAACCGGAAGTCTGATTAACTTTTAATCGTCAATCTTCAATCGATAAAAGTATGAACATTGCAGAGAATCTAAAACAAGTACTGAGCGAACTGCCTGAAGGGGTACGACTGGTGGCTGTTTCCAAATTTCACCCCAACGAGGCGATAGAAGAAGCATATCGTGCCGGACAGCATGTGTTCGGAGAAAGCAAGGTGCAGGAAATGACGGCCAAGTACGAAAGTCTTCCCAAAGACATAGAATGGCATTTCATCGGGCATCTGCAAACCAATAAAATAAAATACATTGTTCCCTACGTAGCGCTGATCCATGGCATAGACTCCTACAAGCTGCTTGCAGAAGTCAACAAGCAAGCTGCAAAGGCAGACCGAACCGTGAACTGCCTGCTGCAACTGCATATTGCCCGCGAAGAAACCAAATTCGGATTCAGTCCGGACGAATGCCGGGAGATGCTGGCAGGCGGCGAATGGAAGGAGCTAAAAAACATCCGGATATGCGGACTGATGGGCATGGCAACGAACACAGACAACGTCGAACAAATCAAGGCTGAATTTTGTTCATTAAGTAGCTTCTTCCAGGAAGCGAAAGCCACCTGGTTTGCCGACGCAGAGTATTTCAGGGAGTTATCCATGGGAATGTCTCACGATTATCACGAAGCCATCTCAGCCGGAAGCACTTTAGTACGCGTAGGAAGCAAAATTTTCGGAGAAAGAAACTATTAAATTACATTATCATGGCAACATTAGAAACTACTTTTGCAGGGTTGAAACTGAGAAACCCGATCATTATCAGCAGTTCCGGACTGACAGACAGTGCAGCAAAAAATCAGAAATTAGCTGAAGCAGGCGCAGGCGCCATCGTACTAAAATCGCTTTTTGAAGAGCAGATTATGATGGAAGCCGACTGGCTGGGAGACCCGAACATGTATCCCGAAGGCAGTGACTACCTTGTAGGATATATCCGCGAACACAAATTGGGTGAATACCTGAATCTGATTAAAGAGAGCAAGAAAGTATGCAACATACCTATCATTGCCAGCATCAACTGCTATCAGGATGCCGACTGGATAGAATTTGCAACGAAAATAGAAGAAGCCGGCGCAGATGCATTGGAAATTAATATCCTCGCCTTGCAAACGGATGTGCAATACACTTACGGCTCTTTTGAGCAACGCCACATTGACATCTTAAGCCACATCAAGAAAACCGTTAAGATTCCCGTTATCATGAAGCTGGGAGACAATCTTACCAACCCGATAGCGCTCATCGACCAGTTGTATGCGAACGGTGCTGCTGCGGTAGTGATGTTCAACCGTTTCTACCAACCGGATATCAACATCGAAAAGATGGTACAAGCTTCGGGCAATGTATTCAGCAACGAAGCAGATTTGTCCAAAGCATTGCGCTGGATAGGCATCGCCTCGGCAGCCGTTACCAATTTGGATTATGCCGCTTCCGGTGGCATCCACTCTCCTGAAGGAGTTGTAAAAGCGATACTGGCAGGTGCATCGGCCGTAGAAATATGCAGCGTACTTTATCAGAACTCCGTTTCAATCATCGGAGAGTTCGTTCGTTTCCTTAATTTATGGATGGACCGCAAAGGAATGGAAACTGTCAATCAGTTCAAGGGCATCCTGAACGTAAATGATCCGAAGGGAGTCAATATGTTCGAGCGTACGCAATTCCTGAAATATTTCTCTTCACGCGAATAAGGAATAAAGAGATATTGAAAACGAAAACGCCCCGTAATGATGTTACGGGGCGTTTTCTATTTTAGTAAATTCGCTTTAAGACTTCTTATCCAATGCTTCAAAGCAAGAATTCTTGCTGACAAACTCCGGAACGATATCCTTCATGGCAGCTACGATCTTCATCTGATCGTAAGTATAGCTTACGTCGATCAGCTTCTGTATGCGTTCCTTCACTTCATCATAATCATATTCGCGCACAGTGGCTATCATGATCTTCTCGTGATAGGTCGGCTTGGTCAACTCTTTCACATTGAGCAACTCCTCATACAGTTTCTCGCCATGACGAAGACCCGTGAATTCAATCTTCACATCGGTACGTCCCGAAAGACTGATCATGCGCTTGGCAAGGTCTACAATCTTCACCGGTTTGCCCATATCAAAGATGTATATCTCTCCCCCATTACCCATACTGCCGGCTTCGAGTACCAGGCGGCAAGCCTCGGGAATGGTCATGAAATAACGGATAATTTCGGGATGGGTCACCGTCACCGGGCCACCGCGCTGTATCTGATCGCGGAAACGGGGAATAACAGAGCCATTGGAACCTAATACATTACCAAAACGGGTCGTGATAAACTGCGTGGCCTGTTTTCCCTCCTTCTGCAATTTCTTAGCCAAAGACTGCACATAGATTTCACATATACGCTTGGAGCATCCCATTACATTCGTAGGGTTGACAGCCTTATCGGTAGAAATCATCACAAACTTCTCCGCACCGTGCTTCACAGCCAAATCGGCAATTGTACGCGTGCCAAACACGTTGATCTGAATTGATTCGGAAACATTATCCTCCATCATCGGTACATGCTTATAAGCGGCAGCATGGAAAATGTACTGAGGCTTGAACTCCCGGAAGATATCCTCCATACGGGTTGCATTAGAGATATCGGCAATAATGGTTTCCGCATCGATATCGCGCCAGCGGTCTTGCAATTCCAGGCGGATGTCGTGCAAAGGAGTTTCAGCCTGATCCACCAGAATCAGTTTATAGGGATTGAAGGATGCTACCTGACGCATGATTTCACTACCGATGGAACCGGCCGCACCGGTAATCATAACCCGCTTGCCCTCCAGATGGGAAGCCACCTTACGAATATCGATCTCGATAGGATCGCGCTGCAAAAGGTCTTCAATCTGGATTTCTTTCAATTGGGTACGGTTCAGGACCTGGCCGTTCCACTCACTCAACGGAGGAGCAGTCATCAGCTTGATGTTATGCGCCAGCAGACGATCGGCCATATCCGATTTCTTCAACTCCTCCATCTTGGCAGGAGAAATGATGATAGTATGCACATCACGGTCACTCAGGTTATCGATCAAAGTATCGTCATTGGGGAATACCCTGACACCCATCATCACCTTATTGATCAGTTCCGGTTCATCCGCAATAAATCCACGCAAACGGTAGTGGTTGCGCAAATTGACGCGCAACGCTTTGGCAATATTAACGCCGGCTTCCTTGGCGCCGTAGATAAACACATTGGCACTGTGCGTACCGTCAAAATTCAATGCCTCAAAGAAAGTCTTGACAACCACACGCGAGCATGCCATCATGGCAAAACTGATGATATAAGACATGAACAGCACGCTGACCGGAGCCAGATGAAAGTCCAGATAGCTTTCCGTAAGAACGCTGGTAATCATCAACAGTGCATACGACACGGTCAACGACACAAAAATCCGCATGATATCTACAAACGAAGAAAAGCGCAGTACGTTGGAATAGGTACGAAATACACGGAAAAATATAAGATTAATGACCACCGTCCATAAAATAGTTTTATCGATAGTAGACGATTCCAGGAAGATACTTCTGAAATCATACCGGAGAGCATAGGCCAATAGTGTCGATATGACGATTATAAACACGTCAATTAACAGAATAGTCCATATCGGCAACACTTTCGCAGAAAGGTACCGACGAAAAATTTTTCGCTTCATTACACTTGACAATTTTGTTTTAGGCGACGCAAAGATACATTATTTTGGTCAAAGCAGACAAAAAACAGATGAAAAATGTTATAATAAAAAATTATCACCCATAAAGAAGACTATCCCGCCTCTTCTTTTAACAGAAAGAGAACGGGATAGAAAGGGAGTATTCCACAATAAAGAACTTTTCTTACATCAAATTACTTGCCAGTTCGCTCAGCTGGCTGCGCTCTCCCTTCACCAGGTTTACATGGGCAAACAGGTTCTGGTCTCTCATGCGGTCAATCATATAGACAAGCCCGTTGGACTGGCTATCCAGATAGGGTTGGTCTATTTGCTGGATGTCACCGGTGAACACCATCTTTGTGCCTTCACCGGCACGGGTTATAACGGTCTTTATCTCATGGGGAGTCAAGTTCTGGGCTTCATCGATGATACAATAGGTCTCACTCAGACTGCGTCCACGGATAAAAGCCAGGGCTTCGATAACCAGCTGTTCACTTTTCTGCATATCTTCCAGGCGTTTTACTTCGGAAGAATTGGAAGCGAACTGGTGTTTGATTACGTTCAGATTATCGAACAACGGTTGCATATAAGGAGCTACTTTTTCGTTCGCATCCCCGGGGAGGAAGCCCAGGTCTTTATTAGACAAAGCCACAATGGGACGTGCCAATAGAATTTGCTTATAATCAGTGAGCTTACCAAGGGCGGCAGCCAATGCCAATAAAGTCTTACCGGTTCCTGCCTTACCGGTCAGAGCCACCAATTTGATATTGGGATCGTTCAGAACTTCGAAAGCAAAACTTTGCTCGGCATTACGCGGCTCGATGCCGTAATTCTTCATCTTGTTCACCCGGCAAACGGAATGGGTAAATGGATTATAGCGCGCAAGCACACTGCTGCGGTCGCTCTTCAGCACGAAGCATTCATTGGGATGAATGATATCCTTAAAATCGAATTCGCTGATATCCAATCCCTCTTTGGAAGAGTAAATGCGGTCTATCAAAGTAGGATCGACTCCTTCGAAGGTTTCATTCGACTTTTCGAATATATCTACATTAACCACTTTGTCGTTGATATAGTCTTCGCACAGCAAGCCGATGGAACGGGCCTTCATACGAAGATTTATATCTTTCGTAACAAGGATGGATTTCATTTTCGGTTTCTTCTCGGAAAGCCAGTCTGCCACTGCCAGAATCTGATGGTCGGGGATGCGTTCGGGGAAAGAGTCGCGCACCCGGGGAGAATCTACCGTACCGGCAATCACAAACAAGCGTCCCAGGCCTTCGCCCAGGGGGGCACCTTTGGTAAAGAGGTTGTCATCGGTAATCAAATCAAGTTCGCGGACAAACTCACGGGCATTGAAATTAATCTGCTCGTTGCCTTTCTTGAATTTATCCAGTTCTTCGAGGACTACAATGGGAAGGTAAATGTCATTTTCCTGAAAATTCTTCAGACAGTTATAATCGTGAAGGATAACGTTCGTGTCGATCACAAAATTTTTCTTAGCTCCCATACTCAGTTAGATTTAAATTGTTAATATCTTTAGATAAGACAGGCGGCACCTCAACAATAAAAATAAGCAAGCTTATTTTGTACTGCTTGCGGTTTGCACTATCTTTGTTGCTTCTAAAGATAAACAAATAAATAAGGAGAAAGGATTGCTTCCCCGTTAAATTTTATAAAAGATGGATTATCAGAACACTTTAACTTACTTATATAACAGTGTGCCCATGTTCCAGCAGATAGGCGGCTCGGCGTACAAAGAGGGGCTGGAAAACACTTTGACATTGGATGCGCACTTCGGACATCCGCACCATGCCTTCCGCAGCATACATGTAGCGGGGACGAACGGAAAAGGATCTTGCTCTCACACGATTGCCGCCATATTGCAAGAAGCGGGTTACCGGGTGGGACTTTATACCTCTCCGCATCTGGTGGATTTCCGCGAACGCATACGGGTCAACGGCCAGCCGATATCGGAAGAATACGTGATCCGTTTTGTAGAAGAGGAACGCAGTTTTTTCGAACCGCTGCAACCATCATTCTTTGAACTGACCACCGCAATGGCCTTCCGTTACTTTGCCGATGAAAAGGTAGATGTAGCTGTTATCGAAGTGGGTCTTGGCGGCCGTCTGGATTGTACCAACATCATTCACCCGGACTTGTGCATCATCACCAATATCAGCTTTGACCACACGCAGTTTCTGGGAGATACATTGGAGAAGATAGCCGGGGAGAAAGCAGGGATTATCAAAAGCGGTGTCCCCGTTGTGATTGGCGAGACGACTCCCGAAACCAAACCCGTATTCCTGAAAAAGGCACAAGAGATGGATGCTCCCATCTATTTTGCCGAAGAGAATGACCGCGAAGATTACTCCGGCGTAGAATGCGAGTTGAAAGGACTCTACCAGATAAAGAATACCCGTACCGTCCTGACTGCCCTCCCCCTTCTGAAAGAAGCCAATTACCGTCTGGACGAACAATCCATACGCAGCGGCTTTGCCCACGTCGTTGAACTGACAGGACTGATGGGACGCTGGCAGAAGTTGCAGGATGCCCCTGCCCTGATCTGCGACACCGGACATAACGTAGGTGGCATCACTTACATTGTAGAACAACTGAGGCAACAATCCTACCGCCAGCTGCACATCGTGATAGGTATGGTGAACGACAAGGACATCCGGGGTGTGCTGGCATTACTCCCCCGGGAAGCTATTTATTACTTTACAAAAGCCAGTGTGAAACGTGCATTGCCCGAAAAGGAATTGCAGGATCTCGCTTCTGCTGCAGGACTGCAAGGAACCTGCTATCCCGATGTGCCTGCCGCCGTACGTGCAGCACAAGAAAAAAGCCTCCCGGAAGATTTTATCTTCGTAGGAGGCAGTAGCTTTATTGTAGCAGATTTATTAGCGAGCCGCGATGCACTCAATCTCCACTAAGGCATCTTTGGGCAATGCTTTCACCGCAACAGCCGAACGTGCCGGAAATGAGCCGTCAAAATAGGTGGCATAAACCTTATTCATATCGGCAAACAAAGACATATCTGCCAGGAAAACAGTTGTCTTTACAATATCTGCCATGCCCCATCCCGCTTCTTCCAGGATATGCTTTATATTCTCCAAAGACTGGCGGGCTTGTGCCTCGGCACCTTCTGCCATTACTCCGGTAGCTGCATCGATAGGAAGCTGTCCTGAAACAAATATCATTCCGTTGGCTTCAATAGCCTGACTGTAAGGACCGATGGCACCCGGTGCCTTCTGGCTGCAAATTACTTTTTTCATACTTCTGTTAGTTTATTAAATTAATAATCATTAGTCATTCCATGGTGAAAAAAAACGGAGGCATGTGCAGTATTCCTGAAATTCGCGCATTTATTAGATAAATATACAAAAGTAGTAATTTCACTCATAACCTGTTTACACCTAGACTTAACATTAAACTTGGGGGAGTTTCCCCAAATAAAGGCCCTGCTTGTGAAAACAGAGCCTTTATTTTTTCTTTATTTACAATGCTTTTCAATCAGCGCATCCACATTAGGATCGCCCAGCTCTTTCGCCTTGGCAAAACTTGCACAAGCTTCCTTGTCCTTCTTCATCTGAATCTGCGCGATTCCCATCAGGCGATAGGCTTCTGCATATTTAGGATCTTTTTCCAAGGCTACCTTCAGCACTTCCATAGCCTCGTCATTGCGTCCCACACGGATGTTTATCACCGCTAATTCCGAACGATACGTCAGATCATCCGGGTTCAGTTCGATAGCCTTGGCCATGTCGTCAAGCGCACGTTGGTATTGCTTGGCCTTCAAGGCAGCCTGTTCGCGATAATAGTAGAACAGATCGTTTACATTTCCGTTCACAGCTTTATAGTATGCATCGTAATCCAACATGGCATTACGTGCCTGGTCGGCATTCATACGTGCCTGGGCACGCTCCAACAGGTAAGGAGCGGCTTCTTCCGTATACGGCTGGGTGAAACGAACCATGCAGCTATCCATCAAAGCCAACACCTCTTCGGCGGGCGCCTGCATCAGCTCTTTGGTTTTGGCAGCGCTAAAGAAGGTAGCCGGAGATACCAGATTTGTTTTGTTTACCTTGTCGTAACAAGTATATGCTGCCGGATAATCTTGCTTCGCAAACAAGATGTCACCTTCCATCTGAACATATACGGGAAGCTCTTCAATAGCCAGCGCTTTCTTTATTTCTTCCAGAGCTTTGTCATACGACCAATCCTTATATGCTTTCTCCGGTTTGCTCAATACGTAGTTGTAAATCATCTTGGCACGATTGAAATAAGCATCATCTTTCTTCACCGCAACTTCCAGCGCCTTATCCATATCTGCAGTAACCTTATCCATGGAAGCATCTTCCTGAGACAGGTATAATTGCTGGGAAGCACGACGGAGATAACCGTCGGCACTATTGGGATATTGGGCTATATAGTCGTTCAGAAGTTCCATGTACTTCTCCGGGGTAAGCTGTGCAGAAGCCATGTACAAGAATACCAAAGCCTGTTCCTCCGTATCGGGCAATGCCTTTTTAATGCCGATGCCTTTCAGTGACATATCACCGTACGACAGCGCCGATACATTCTGCGCCATGGCAAAATTTGCATCAATGGCATAGCAGATGGTAGCAGTATCCTGACCGGATGATTTCTGAGCCAGACCAAAGACCTGACCGTCCACGGTCATCACCGGGCAACTCACCATCTTGTCCTTCAGACGCATGTCGAGGGTATAGTAAAAGTATTGTCCTGCCACCTTATCCTCCTCTTTTACCTTTCCGGCTGTATAGGAACGGTCTTTCTGGGTAGAATACGGCAACAGATAAACATCGGCACCCACCGCCGGAGCAGTAGCCGCCAGCGTCAGTGCAGGAACTTTCTTCCCGCCAATGCTGACACGGAACTTAACAACATCGTACATATCATTAGCTCCCATAATTGTTTCCACCGGCATCTGCGCACCTTCAGAACTTATGACGACCGCACGCTGGGCGCCTTTAAACAACGTATAATCGGACAGTGCAACACCATCTTCCGTTACAAAGAAACCGTTCCCGGTATTCAATATCTTATCGTTCTGGTCGTAAGTTACCACCGAAAAGACAGATCGCTTGGCTTTATCTACCCATTTGGGGGCTTGCGCCACACTCCACTGAGCCAATAAACAGAGGGTGAGCATCAACAGCAATTTCTTTTTCATATCTTAGTTGTTTCTTTGTTTCACTGCTTCATAAATCAAAATACCGGCAGCCACAGATACGTTGAGGGACTCAATCGTTCCCAACATCGGTATCTTCACCCACTCGTCGCACAACGCCAGATTATCATAAGAGACACCTTTGTCTTCGGCACCCATGATGATGCACATCGGACCGGTATAGTCTGCTTTATCGTAATCGTAGTCTCCCTTTTCGGTAGCCGCTACAATGCGGAACCCGCTGTTCTTGAGGTACTGCAGGGTTTCCTTCAGACTATGTTCGCGGCAAACGGGCAAGGTATGCAACGCTCCCGCAGAAGTTTTCATAGCATCCGCATTGACCGTCACACTGTTCTTGGCAGGGATAATCACTGCATCTACTGCCGCACACTCACAGGTACGGGCAATGGCTCCGAAGTTGCGGACATCCGTAATTCCGTCGAGCATCACAAACAAAGGATTCTTGCCTTGCTCGAAAAGAAACGGCACCAGGTCTTCGGTCTTCTGATAAGTGACCGATGAAATAAAGGCAACCACTCCCTGGTGATTCTTGCGCGTAATGCGGTTGATACGTTCTACCGGAACGCGCTGCACCGGTATCAACGTCCCCTTCAAGACAGCGAACAACTCTTTGGACAAGTCACTCTGAATATCCTTCTTCACCAATATCTTATCGATATCTTTTCCTGCCTGAATGGCTTCTATCACGGCACGAACGCCGAAAATCATTTCACTATTATCAACCATCTGATTATTTATGATTTAACTATTTACTATTTCCGAGCAAAACCTTGGCATTGTTCAGCGCCGCTTCGGTCAAAGTAGCTCCACTCAGCATGTGTGCGATCTCCTCTACCCTCTCCCCGTCGGTCAGGCGGCGGATATGACTGTTTGTTTCGGTTTCGTTATCTTGTTTATATACTTTGTAATGGGCACATCCGCGGGCAGCAATCTGAGGCAAATGGGTGATGCTGATAACCTGGCGGTCTTGTTCTCCCATTTCCTGCATGATATCTGCCATGCGGTCGGCTATCTCGCCGGACACACCGGTATCTATTTCATCGAACACAATGGTGGGGAGCTTGACGGCACCTGCTATCATGGCCTTGATAGACAGCATGACACGGGCTATTTCGCCTCCCGAAGCCACCGAAGAAATGCTCTGCAATGCTCCGTTCTTATTGGCCGAGAACAAGAAGTTGACGGTATCCGCTCCATGTATGCCCGGCTCCTTGCGGATGCCGATCTCTACCTGGAAACGAACATTGGGCATGCCCAACGGAATCAGCCGTGCCGCCATCTGTTTCTCTACTTCGCGGGCAGCAGCTGTACGGGCTTTAGTAAGAACAGCAGCCTGCTTTTTCACCTTATTATATAAGGTATCGCAACGCGCCTTCAGTTCCTCTATATTTTCTTCCGATGAAGTAATGGCCGAAAGTTTGGCGGCATATTCATCCGTCAGTGCCAGAAGCTCGTCTATCGTAGATACCCGGTGCTTTTGCTGGAGCGTATAAATGAGATTCAGACGCTCGTTCACTTCCTCCAAGCGTTCAGGGTTAAACTCTACTTCTTCTTCCTTGTCGGAAATCTCCTGCGAGATATCTTTCAATTCTATATAGGTACTTTCCAAACGCTCGGCAAACTCTCCGGCAGCCGGATAGACATTCTGCAATCCGAGCATCGTATTCAGACACTCCTTCAGTCCGGAAGTCAATCCTCCTTCATCCGAATAGAGTATCTGGCCTGCACGGAACAGCCCGGCCTTGATCTCCTCGGCATGGCTCAGCATCTCTGCTTCCTGCTCCAGTTCTTCCTGCTCACCGGCACTTAGACGGGCTTCTTCCAACTGCTCCAACTGGAAACGGATATAGTCTTCGTCCGTCTTATCTTGCCGGGCACGAGCCATAAGATCCTCCAGGTCCTGCTGCGCCTGCTTCCATTCACGATATACGGTTTGATAGGCAGACAGAGCATCCTCGTTATGCGACAGAATATCCAGCACATTGAGTTGGAAGCCTTCCTTGTTCAGCAACAGATTCTGATGTTGGGAATGCACGTCAATCAGTTGTTCACCCAATTCCTTCATCTGCACCAGTGAGGCCGGCGTATCATTGATAAACGCCCGGCTTTTGCCCGAAGCAGACACTTCGCGGCGGAGGATACATTCTTCCTCATACTCCAACTCATTTTCCTCAAAGAAAGGCTGCATGCCATAGGCAGAGATATCGAAACGGGCCTCAATGACACATTTCGAAGCCCCGATGCGAATGGCTTTCACATCGGCACGCTGCCCCAGTAACAAACCGATGGCTCCCAGAATAATGGACTTCCCGGCACCCGTTTCACCGGTTATCACGGAGAAGCCGCTACCGAAACTTATATCAAGTTTTTCGATAAGCGCATAGTTTTGTATGTAAAGTGAACGCAACATAATGTATCTTAGTGTTTCAATACTTTCACCAGTTTATCTACAATATCCGCAGCGACTTCGGCTTTCGATTTCAACGGATAGTCGGTCTTTCCTTCGCGGTCGATAATACTGATTTTGTTTGTATCGTAACGGAAACCGGCTCCCTTGTCATTCAGAGAATTCAGCACAATGAAGTCCAGATTCTTCCGGTTGAGTTTATCCTCGGCATTCAGTTGCTCATTGTTCGTTTCAAGGGCAAAGCCTACGAGCACTCTTTTCCGGGCATCGATCTTATCCTTCAGCTCTCCCAGGAAAGCAGCTATATCTTGTGTCGGTTTCAGTCTCAACGTCATGTCTCCGGTCTTTTCCCGTTTTATTTTCTCGTCAGCCACTTGTTCGGGAGTATAATCAGCCACTGCTGCGGACAAAATCGCGGCATCGACATTTCCAAAACAAGCATAAGCAGCATCGAACATCTCTTTCGCCGATTCCACCTTATGGTATTGGCACATCGGGAAGTGAGTAGTCTGCTGAACCGGTCCTGCGATCAATATCACTTTAGCTCCCCGGCTGGCACACTCGTCGGCAAGCGCAAATCCCATCTTGCCGGAAGAATAGTTACCGATAAACCGCACGGGATCGATCTTCTCGTAAGTGGGTCCCGTCGTTATCATCACTGTTTTTCCTACCAGGTCTCCCTCTTTGGAAGCAAAGTACATCTCCAGATGACGGATGATATTTTCAGGTTCCTCCATACGCCCCTTCCCTACCAGGTGGCTGGCAAGCTCTCCCGTGGCAGGTTCTATGATATGGTTGCCATAAGAACGGAGCGTGTCGAGATTCTTTTGCGTGGAAGGATGGGCATACATATCCAGGTCCATGGCAGGTGCCACAAACACGGGTGCTTTGGCCGAAAGATAAGTAGTAATCAACATATTGTCCGCAACTCCGTTTGCCATCTTGCCGATGGTGGAAGCTGTTGCCGGAGCTATCAGCATGGCATCCGCCCACAAGCCCAGATCTACATGGCTGTTCCACGTACCGTCACGTTGGGCAAAGAATTCACTGATGACCGGTTTGCTGGTCAAAGCAGACAGAGTGATAGGAGTAATGAACTCCTTACCGGCAGGAGTAATGACCACCTGCACCTCTGCTCCGCGCTTTATCAGCCCGCGGATGATGTAACATGCTTTATACGCGGCAATACTTCCCGTAATGCCCAATACTATTTTTTTCCCTTTCAGTGTATTTGCCATAACTTCGAAAGTTATTTCTGAGTCATTTCACGCAAACGTATTTTGGTCAGCATGGCCTTGGTGTTCAGCGTAAAGTCGCTGTTCAGTATCCAGCTGTAATAACCCGGATCACGCTTCAAGACCTCCGATACCGACATACCTTTGTACTTACCGAAATTAAATATCTCCACGCCTTTGTCATCATAGACCATGCGGCCTGCAAAGTCTACATTCTTGTTATAGCTGGAATAATCGGAAAGGAAAGCAACATCGTTCTGCAACTCCGGATAACGGTCCAGTTGAGACATCAGCACCTCGTAAGTGGCACGGGTATCGGCTTCTGCCGTATGGGCATCTTCCAGGTTCCTGCCGCAATAGAACTTATAGGCGGCAGACAGAGTACGCTGTTCCATCTTGTGATAGATAACCTGCACATCCACAAACTTGCGGCGGCTCATGTCGATATCCACCCCGGCACGTAGAAACTCTTCTGCCAGAACGGGGATATCAAAACGATTGGAATTGAAACCGGCCAGGTCGCATCCTTCGATGTCGTTGGCTATGTTGCGGGCTACCTCTTTGAAAGTCGGGCAATCGGCCACGTCTTCATCATAAATGCCATGAACAGCCGATGACTCGGCAGGAATATGCATTTCGGGGTTGATGCGCATGGTCTTGGCCTCTTCGTTCCCGTTAGGATATACTTTGAGATAACAGATTTCGACAATTCGGTCTGAGTTGATATTGGTACCCGTAGTCTCCAAATCGAAAAAAACAAGCGGGTTTTTCAGATTTAATTTCATTGTATTCTTATTATTTAGGCAACAAGGAAACGAGTTGACAAGTCTACAAAAGGGATTGTTTTTGCCTTCTCATTCCCTCGTCAACTTGTCAACTCGTCAACTTGTCTACTGTATTTCAAATTTAGTCATTCAGCATCATCGGCATCAGCAACATCAGCAAATCTTCATTTTCTTCCTGCTCTACCGGAATGATGACACCTGCACGTGACGGATCTGCCAATTCGATGATTATCTCTTCCGCAGAAATGTTGTTCAGGATATCAATCAGGAAAGTAGATTTGAAACCGATGCTCATCGGATTGCCCGCATATTGGCAAACCAGCGTTTCTTCTGCCGAAGTGGAGAAGTCGATGTCCTGTGCAGAAATCACAATCAGATTCTCCTGCATGCGCAGTTTGATAAGGCTGCTTGCCTGTGAAGAGAAGATAGACACACGGCGCAGCGCCCCTACCAGTTGCTGGCGGTCTACCGTCACCTTATACGGATTGTTCTGCGGGATTACAGAGTTATAGTTAGGATAGCGTCCTTCGATCAGACGGCACACCATGCGATAACTTTCCAAAGTGAACACAGCATTGCGTTCGTCAAATTCGATGGTTACCGTACCTTGTTCCTTCGGCAGCAGGTTCTTCATCAAAGAAGCAGGTTTTTTGGGAAGGATAAAGGCGGCACGTTCGTTGCCTTTGGCAGCCAGCGTCTTGCAACGTACCAGCTTATGACCGTCCGATGCAACCATGGTGATATCTTCTGTCGTGATATCAAAATAGATACCGTTCATCACCGGGCGGAGCTCGTCATCGGCGGTAGCAAACACGGCGCGGTTGATACCGCCCAGCAATATTTGTGCTTCCATTTCCACACGTACGGCATTGTCACCCAGCATGGCCGACTGCGGAAACTCGTCTGCATTCTGCCCCATCAGGCTGTATTTACCGTTTTGATACTGTACTGTAATTTCAAGAGAATCGGTATTGATCTCAAAGTTCAGCGGTTGCTCCGGAATTTCCTTTAAAGCGTCCAGCAGAGTCTTGGCAGTAACGGCAAAACGTCCGTCGGAATCACTTTCGTTTACTTCGACCGTAGTAACCATCGTTGTTTCACTGTCGGAAACTGTTACAGACAAGGTTCCGTCTTGCAGTTCAAAAAGGAAACAATCCAAAATAGGCAGTGCATTCTTCGAATTAATCACGCGGCTGATAGCCTGCAAACGGCTGGAGAGCGCAGTACTTGAAACGATAAATTTCATATCTTCTGTATATTTAAGTTTTTTATTTTGCTATCTTTTAAACTAACGGACAAAGTTAAAAAAAGAATTCCCTACGACAAAGAAATAGTAAGAAAAAACAGCCTATTATTCGTCTCATATTCCTAAAAAATTGTAACTTCGCCGCATCATTTAAAAAGAGAACAATGGAATTTACAGGAAAAATCATCGCTATACTCCAGCCCAGAGGCGGAGTTTCAAAGTCAGGCAATGAGTGGAAATCACAGGAATACGTGATTGAAGATCACGGTCAATATCCCCGCAAAATGTGCTTCGACGTATTCGGCGCAGACAAAATTGAGCAATTCAACATTCAGATGGGTGAAGAGCTGACAGTATCTTTCGACGTAGACGCACGTCAATGGCAAGACCGCTGGTTCAACAGTATCCGTGCATGGAAAGTAGAACGCGTAAGCAACGCTGCACCCGCACCGGGCGCTCCCGTTCCTCCACCGGCACCCAGTGCCGCACCGGAATTCCTTGCAGGGGATGCCAAAGACGATCTGCCGTTCTAAAAGCCCCAAAGGAACATGATAAAAGCTGTATCGGAATGAATTTGAATTGTCATTCCAATACAGCTTTTATTATATGAGACCTATTTATCCCCTATACAGCAACACAACATTAGGATAAACCACCCCTTCCAGGCACGTGAACTGTATAGCGATCATGAAATGGCGGAAGAATTTGGCCTGACGGAAGAAGAAGTTCGGTATCAGGCGGACATAAGCCTCCGGCTGATGCAACATTTCTTCCATATCTACCATCATAATAAAATTATAACTCGGAGAGAGGCTGCCGATTCCTTCTTCATATATCGGAGTACCTTCCAGCACCTCGCCATTTTCTATCGCATCTATATATGCAGAAAGGCTGACAGCATCCGGAGCCAATAGCAGATTCCCCCGATAGAAACAAGCAAAAGTATAGAGCGCAGACTCCGTGATGCCCGTCATCTGAGTGAGCAACGTATTGCGGGGCAGCACATACTGTTTGAACCTCCTGGCTTTAGGATATCGGGCATAATCGGGAGAAATCTCGGGTATAGGCGGCGCACCCTCCTCCCGGGGCGTGGTATATAACAAAGATTGCAAACGCCGTTCGGCTGCCGGCATGTTCTTTATAGGAACACACATCACCGCACAGGGAAGTTTGTTCAAAGTATCGCCCGACTGAAAAAGACAAGACAAGACACTTTCACCGGCATAATCGTTCAAGAAAGAGATCCACTCTTCATCCCGTTTCTTTATATAATCCGAATAGGCAGTCTTGGCGTACTCCTGTCGGGCTGTAAAACCGAGTACAGCCTCCCTGTCCGAAAGTGCCCAACGATCGTAGAAGAATGTAGATGCAGGAAGATAAGCTCCCAGAAAACCTTCCACAGGCTTCTGCCCACGCAAGGCATTGATAAAAGTTTGCGTAGAATCGTTATCGTGACTGATGCCGGAACAATAAATAGCATCTTCATTGAACTTCATATCAAATTCCGCCCAACTGCCCACTCTGGTCTGCGGATGAATACCATCCGTAGGTTTACCCATATCCACCGCCTTCATACGTACATAAACCGTAGCCGCCACATTGCTATGCTTGCCCGCATGCATGGCGCAAAAAGAAGGCTGGTGCATCAGCGACTTCTTGTCACGGCGCGCATCAATCACATGTTCTATCAAGCGCTTCTGAAAGCTGACAGCCAGGAAGTCCGAAGTCAGGTAGGCAGCCAGAAAACGACCGTCCGACATCGGGTAGATGCGAATCTCTTCTCCATGATAATCAAAGAATCTGGAAGGGAAAGTACTGGAACAATACTTCTGCACAAAAGACTCTACCAACTCATAATCGCCCGAACCGAGCGTGCAATACAACACCTGGTTCAACGGCGTATCGGGCTCATGAAAACTGATCAGCATTTTGTTCATCTGCCTGCTCAATCCGTGTGGGGTATCCTCCATCAAGGTATAGAGATGCTTCTTCAGGTAAACAAAAAGTTCGGAAACATATAAGAAGTGATTGTCTTTGCTGCAATTCAGTTCGTTGATGTCCCCTACTAAATCCGCCATGCGATCGGTTTCGAGTACGGCAATGGCATCTTGAGGCACCAGCGTATAAAGGTTAAATTCCCGTCGGTCTTCCACCGAGTTCAAGCGTAGAAACGAATACACACCAAACCCCGTACATAGCAACACTACGGACACAACGACAGCTGTCTGTATGAGAAGTCGGAGTTTCATGGCATTCAATCATCTACTTTTTGCAAAAATAAGTATTTCTACTAATAAAACAAAACAAATGTTTCAAAAAGTTTAGAAATCTATTTCAAGTCCATCATAAGCAAAATGCACATGGGGCGGCAGTTGTTTTATAAGCTCGGCATGCAGCCCTGCATGATGGCTCATGTGGATAAAATAAGTTTCTTTAGCACCAATGCGTCCGGCTGCCTCCAATGCCTCGGAAATACTCTGGTGCGTAGGGTGCGGTTCCGGACGCAAGGCGTTCATTACCAGAACGTCCAACCCCTTCAATTGTTCATAAGATTCCTCCGGCATCGTATGCATGTCCGTGATATATCCCAAACGTTTACCGATGCGATAACCCAGAATGGGCAATCGGCCGTGCATCACCTGGACAGGCAGCACCTCCGTGCTACAAATTTGGAACGGCTTGCCGGCCTCCACCTCTTGCAAGTAAATGCGGGGAACACCCGGATAGGCTTTATCGACAAAACAGTAAGGCATCCGTACCCGCAGATGATTGGCCGTGTAAGCATCCGAATAAATAGGAATATCGCCGAAACGGCCGAACGGACGCAAATCATCCAGTCCACCCGCATGGTCGTAATGCTCGTGAGTAATCAGCACACCGTCTATCTTCTCAAAAGAAGCGGTACGCAGCATCTGTTCCCTGAAATCAGGCCCACAATCTATCAGTATTACCGCATCCTCCGTATGCAGCAGGGCGGATGCACGCAAGCGGTTATCCCGCGGGTCGGCAGAAGTACAAACCGGACAAGTGCAACCTATTTCCGGCACACCGGTAGAGGTTCCACTTCCTAATATTCTTAATCTCATAATATCTAATTACCTATATAAAATTCACTTCCGGAGAAATGTCAATACCAAATTTACTACGGACAGAAGCCCGCACGGCATCAGACAACGCCACGATATCAGCTCCCGTCGCACCTCCCAGATTAACAAGCACCAATGCCTGCTTGTCGTGCACGGCGGCAGGTCCCAGCGATTTGCCTTTCCAGCCACACTGCTCTATCATCCAGCCGGCAGGTATCTTTACGCGGTCGGTTCCCATGTCATAATGCGGCATGCCCGGATACTCACGTTGCAAAGCCTCGAACTGCGCACGCGGCACAATGGGATTCATAAAGAAACTCCCTGCATTACCCAGCACTTTCGGATCGGGCAGTTTGCTCTCACGGATCTCAATAATCACGCGGCGCAACGTTTTCAGGTCGGTAACCGGATGCTTTGCCATCTCCTGCCGGATGGTTCCGTAATCCAACGTATAATGTTCCTCCTTGCTCAGGCAGAAATTTACATAAGTTACAAATACCGATTTCATGTCAGGTTGTTTAAAGATGCTCCTGCGATAAGCGTATCCACATTCATCCTTCCGATAAACATGCTTCTCTCCGCGAATGTTCAGGGTCTCGACAGAGGTTATCAAATCTTTTACCTCCACACCATAAGCTCCGATGTTCTGCACCGCACTCGCTCCTACCTCACCGGGTATCAGCGAAAGGTTCTCGACGCCATACCAGCCCTGCTCCACGCAGTATGCCACAAAATCATCCCACACCACGCCGGCACCCACACGTACCGACACCTTTTCTTCATCCTCTTCCGTCACTTCCACACCACCGATGCATGAGTGCAGCACCGTGCCCTCATAGTCCTTGATAAATAGCAGATTGCTGCCGCCACCGATGTGCAGATAGGGCACGATAATGCTTCCTGCTGCAATCAGCTCCCGGAGTTCTTCTTCCGAACCGTATTCCAGGTAGTTTGCAGCAGCAACATCAATGCCGAATGTATTAGGTATTTTCATCATTAATCGTTCATCATCAATCACCGGTCAGATACTTGTATCCTCGTATTTGTACAACTCCCATTGCCCGTTCCGCTTCCGGAAGTAGTAGATATTGGAATAACCATTACCAATGCCGTTCACCTTCAGAATCTTGGTATTCGACTGGTCCTCATTCTTCTGTCCGTAGTTGATATTGGACAACTTATCAGTGGGCATCGTCGGACGGAATGCATACCATTGATTCTTGTCAAGAGTGGTTTCCAGAATGGAGAAGTCATCATCCGGATCTATGGTGATGAACTGCATCGGATTGTATATATGCCGGTTCTGATACAAGCTATCGGTCACAAAACGCGTATAGAACCCTACAAAGTCCTCATTCTCGTCGGTTTCTATCTTACGAAGGTTGATGGCTTCGAGCATCCACATCCCGTTTTTCCGTTCAAAGTAATACTTCTTTGCCATGTGGGTCTTCAGGTAAATCCACTCTACCTGCACAGATTTCAGTGTGGTGTCTCCCACCACTTCCATATCCTCTTCATCGTCGAAGAGCAGGGTGTAATAGTTTTGTTGGGTGAACAGATAATCGTGCTTCCAGTACTTCTCTTCGATTTTCACAACAGTATCCCCCTTATAATAGGGCAAAGGGAACAATGTCCGCTGCCTCTGCAAAGCATCATCCGAAGCATAGTTGAAAATAAAATCATCAAACAGCTCGTCTGCTTCCATCGGTTTCGGTTCTTCCTTAACTTCTGCCTGTTGCAGTGTATCGGTTTTATGATGGACCGAGTCCACCATTTCTGTAATGGTAGCAAAGGGATCTATTTTCGTCTTCTTATTTCCACATGACATTAAGAAGACGAAAATGATAGATCCCAATAATAGTTTTTTCATCTTTTACGGACCGCTACGGTCACTTATTTAATTTTGCTCTTAATTTCTCAAGCATGTCCACGGTCATGGATTCCAAGTCGTATTGCGGTTTCCAATCCCATTCTTCACGTGCGCAAGAGTCATCCAGCGAATCGGGCCAGCTGTCGGCAATGGCTTGCTTCAAAGGATCAACTTCGTACGTCATTTCAAAATCGGGTACATGCTTCTTTATTTCCCTATAAATCTCTTCCGGGTCAAAGCTCATGGAGGCGATGTTGAATGCATTCCGGTGCTTCAGTCTTGCCGGAGCAGCTTCCATCAATGAAATGGCAGCGTTCAATGCATCGGGCATGTACATCATATCCATATAAGTTCCCTGCTTCAAGGGACATACAAACTTGTCACCTCTTACGGCTGCGTAGAAAATATCTACTGCATAGTCCGTAGTACCCCCACCCGGAGGGGTCACATTGGAGATGATTCCCGGGAAACGTACCGCACGGGTATCTACTCCATATTTCGTGAAATAATAATCACTTAACAGTTCAGTCGTCACTTTTGTTACGCCATACATTGTACGCGGACGCTGAATGGTATCTTGCGGCGTCTGCACATGGGGCGTATTCTCACCGAACGAACCGATGGAACTTGGAGTAAATACCGCACAACCGTACTCACGCGCCACCTCCAGCACATTCCACAATCCGTCGATACCGATTTTCCAAGCCATGGCCGGACGACTTTCGGCTACTACCGACAGCAAAGCTGCCAGATTATAAATGGTATCAATCTTGAATTGACGTGCCACTACTTCGATGGACTGACGGTCGGTTACGTCGGCAATGGCCGAAGGACCTGATGCTTTCAGTTCCCCTTTAGGCATAGCACTCGGAATGTATCCTGCCACAACATGGTCATCACCATAACGTTTACGCAACTCCAATGTAAGTTCCGAACCTATCTGTCCGGTAGCTCCAATTACCAAAATATTTTTCATAAGACTTATTTATAAAGGTTATATTACTATACAAGGCGCAAATATACATACTTTTTTTTCATTTTTCTATCATTCTGCTATTGTTTATTTCAATAAAAATAGTGTCCTTTGCAGAGCATGTTCTTAACATGCATCACCATTAAATATTAAATCGCTATGTACGGTAAAATGAAAGACCATCTCAGCAAGACACTTGCTGAAATTAAAGAAGCCGGACTCTACAAAGAGGAACGCCTGATTGAAAGTGCACAACAAGCTGCCATCACTGTGAAAGGCAAGGAAGTATTGAACTTCTGCGCCAACAATTACCTGGGACTATCCAACCATCCCCGACTGATTGCTGCTGCCCAAAAGATTATGGAACGCCGTGGTTACGGCATGTCGTCCGTCCGTTTCATCTGCGGAACGCAAGACATCCACAAAGAACTGGAAGCAGCCATCTCCGATTACTTCCAGACGGAAGACACCATTCTTTATGCCGCCTGCTTCGACGCCAATGGCGGTGTATTCGAACCTCTTTTCACCGAAGAAGACGCTATCATCTCCGACTCTCTGAACCATGCCTCCATCATCGACGGCGTACGTCTCTGCAAAGCCAAGCGCTACCGCTACGCCAATGCCGACATGGCCGATCTGGAAAGATGCCTGCAAGAAGCCCAGGCGCAACGCTTCCGCATCGTCGTTACGGACGGCGTATTCTCTATGGACGGAAATGTGGCTCCTATGGATAAGATCTGCGACCTTGCCGAGAAATACGATGCACTGGTAATGGTGGACGAATCACACTCTGCCGGCGTGGTAGGTCCTACGGGACATGGCGTAAGCGAGCAATACAATACTTATGGCCGCGTAGACATCTATACCGGTACCTTGGGCAAAGCCTTCGGCGGCGCTCTGGGTGGCTTCACTACGGGACGCAAAGAAATCATTGATCTGCTGCGCCAACGTAGCCGTCCGTACTTGTTCTCCAATTCATTGGCTCCGGGCATCATCGGTGCCAGTCTCGAAGTGTTCAAGATGCTGAAGGAAAGCAATGCACTGCACGACAAGCTGGTGGAAAACGTAAACTACTTCCGCGACAAGATGACCGCTGCCGGTTTCGACATCAAGCCCACGCAAAGCGCCATCTGCGCCGTGATGCTATACGATGCCAAGCTGTCACAGATTTATGCGGCACGCATGCAGGAAGAAGGCATCTACGTGACCGGATTCTATTATCCCGTTGTTCCCAAAGACCAGGCACGCATCCGCGTACAGATCTCTGCCGGACACGAGAAGGAACATCTTGACAAGTGTATCGCCGCCTTTATCAAAGTAGGGAAAGAATTGGGCGTACTGAAATAAAATTGCAGTAATCACATAAGAAAGGGTATCTACCATTTTACAGGCAGATACCCTTTTTCTATTTCACATTAAGCTTAGGTTATCTTATTTACGTTCTCCCAGTTTTGCATCTACAAAGAAGATTCCGGTAGCACCGGCTTTCTTTATCATATCTACAATACCGGCGGCAGTAGCTTCTTCTTCTACCTGCTCACGAACAAACCCCCACAAGAAATCTTGGGTAGCTTTATCTTTTTCAGCAGCAGCCACGTCTACCAATGCGTCAACCATCTTTGATACGCGACATTCGTGTTCATAAACCTGTTCGAATACTTCCAGCGGAGTACCGAAGTCATTGGGCACAACGTCAATCTTATCCAATTTAGCTTTACCACCACGTTTGATGATATAAGAAGCCATTTCACAAGCATGGCCTTTTTCTTCTGAAGATTGCTTTCTCAACCAGGAAGCCATACCACAATAACCTTCTTTCTCCATAAAGAAAGACATTGCTAAATAAAGGTTAGATGACCACATCTCAGCCGTAATCTGCTCATTAATTGCATGTTGTAATTTTTCTGTTATCATAATTGTATCTATTAATTAGTTTGAAACCATTACAAAAGTAACAAGAATGCACTGAGGTTGTTCACAGAATAACATTTTTTATATAAAATTCCTGCTCTACTCATCACGAGCAAAGCAGGAAAACGACAAAATCACGTAGGTCCTTCTCAGACCTATCATGTATTATAAAAAATGTGTAAGCAAAAAAAAGTCCAAATAACGAGAACGAAAAAGCCCCCGACTTGTTAGTAAAGATACCACTCATGTACTAACATAAATGCGATATGCCGCACAGCCGAGGGCTTAATGCCTCTCGTTGCGGTATATCGCATTTGTTATACATGAGTGGTGCTGCAAAAGTATAAAAATTTAATGGATATTGTAACAGGGAATATTTTATTTTTTTTATTTATCAGAAAACAGCTATGTTTCGCTAAACATTTTTTAGGACCATATTCCGGCCACCCAAACGGACACCTTTTCTCACTCACAATCAACACATTGCATAAGAAAGCGGACACCTAAACGGCCACAAAACGGACACAACATAAATAAATAAGAAGATAAGATATACTATCGTATATCTACGCGGATTCTCATTTTTTAAGAGGAGGAAGATTAGCAAGTACAATGCGTATGCCTCAAATAGATGATGTATCCGGTACAAACAGATGATGCATTCGACGCAAACAGATGATGTATTCAGTGTAAACAGATGATGTATTATTGGGATATGAACAGGAAATACTTACGCAAACATGTCGGGATTCCCCCCGTGTTCGGGGGGAAAATAAACTTCAGCCTGCCTTATGTATATACAGCAGATCCTCAATCAGCAGATTGAGTTCGGACTCGCTGATACAACCCTCGTGGTAGTGGAAATTTCAATTTGGTGTCCCCATGGTATAGAGAATATATTTTCTTGTAATTCGTCAACAAGTTGTTGACGAATTACATCGCTTTGATTATAAAACAGATACATCCGCCTCATATACTTCAGATTGGTAACAGAAAAGCCTTCCATATCAGGAAAAGCTTCTTTAAGATCGCGGCTCAATTCATTAAAGAAGCCTTTTCCCCACTTGCTTTCCGATTGCTTTTCTACAATATCCCGCCCTAAATCCCAGTACATACGAATCAACTCCGTATTTACTTTCACTGCGGCCTTTATCTGCGATTGACGAATACGGTGTTTTAACTCCGTCAACCATGCTTTATAATCATTATCCGTCTTAATCAATTTACTCATTAAATACTACTGTGCTATTTTCAAACAAAGGTAACAAGAATATTTAAGAATTCCCCCATACGGGGGAAAATAAACTTCAGCTTGCCTTATGTATATACAGCAGATCCTCAATCAGCAGATTGAGTTCGGACTCGCTGATACAACCATCGTGGTAGTGGAAGTAATGGCTGAGGATGATGCGCACCTGGCGTACCTGGCACTCGGAAGTACAGCCATGCCAGTGCCCCACTCCGCTATTCAGCGCACGGCGGATGACGCCCACGTACGGAGTGATGAGTGCACGCACATCATCCCCCGGACGGAGCTGTATCTTCTCTTCGGGCATGATGACGGTAACCTCGGGATGATGCGCACGCACCACGCGCATGACTTCAGTCCAACGAAAACCTCTGGCTATTACATCGCGGACTTCTTTTTTTTTGAACCGGTTCCTTTCTCTAATGTCTGACAGACATTCTTCTTTAAATTCTTCATAAAAATAAATTGGTTTAATTAATAAAAAAATAATGATTCATACTATATGAATCTCTTTTCCTATTTGTTTTCGGATTAGAAATCATAATACTCAAATAAAACCGCTTTTTAAAGTATCGCTCACTACCTTGTCTCTTGAACAAAGCAATATACTCCGGTTTGCTACCCACTCCTGCAAGCAGATAGCGGAGGACCTACCTCCATCTCTAATGTAGTTACGCACCCATACATACAAACGCTGCGTGCTCACGGCACACTTAAAAAGCTAACAGGGGACGGACACGATAGGCACCGCTGTACTTATAGTAAATGCCCTCATAGCCACTGCTGAAGTACACGTAATACGCGTAGTCGCTGTACGGGAAGCGGTTGTACTCCGTACTCGACCAGTAGTAGGCGCTACCGAGGGTTGTTCCACCAACTTTACCAAGTTGACCATCCAACATATCTCGTCCTTTCGTTTCACTGTCATAGCCTTGTCCCCAACACACATATTCCAATTCACGATGGGAAGGCCAGTACCAATCACTACTATTAGAGGGGGCGGAATGCAACTTCTTGAAGTTCTCCAAAGCGTAAATGGGCTTAATCCTTTTCTGACTGGTTTGTCCGTAATCTGTCCTTTCTCCTGTATAGTTCACTACGTAATCATTGTACTTCTGCAAAGCAATGGTATTGATGTAACCCTGCATCTTATCAGCTGCCTGAAAATTATATCCTGAAGGCATATCATTCCCCCAAGCGTTGCTTAGCTGGTCTTTCACAAACTCATAACTGCCATACGTCCAATACATATCAGGATTCCCGTTATCCGGGTCAGCCAAATTCCACAAAGAAACGACCAAACCGTGAGTACCGCTGGATAATTTACTGTCCAACAGGTTGTAGTTGTCGCCCGCAATGTTGCCTAACCAATACACGATGCCAAGGCAATCCGTACCCTCGGGAAGGGCGGTGGCTTCGCCGGGTATCAGATAGCCGGTAGTAGTACCGTCAGTATTTTCAGCGCTGCAATAGAAATCACCAATCCGGGCTTTATCGAGGCTGTATGCTCCGGCACTTATCTTTTGGGTGGAACTGTACCTGGTATTAACTGGTGCAGGCGTAGGAGAAGAGGGTACTGTAAGCTCTTTACCGTAAGTTTCATCCCCTAAGGTAAAGAAACAACGCACGCTGCCTGTAAAGCTGGAAGAAAGGATGTATCGGTAACTACCGTCTTCTGCCGCATAGGGATAGAAGATTTTATCGTCCATAATGAAGTTCACATCGGAGATGGCAAGGGAAGGAGAACCAAAATTAGTACTCTTCCCGTCATCCAATGTATAATGCACTTCCGGCAAAATGGAGATGGAGTTGTAGGCATGGGTCAGGGTGGCGGAAAGTTTCTTCTGAGGATTGCCGCTACCCGAAGTCCATGTCATCAAGTCGGAAGCACGGTAATTGTCTTCTGATTGCTGGTCTTCCTTAGGAGTGAATTTACTCTTCAACCCTCTTTCGCCATCAATGGAGGTGACATTGTCGGCATCGGCACTATACGGGTAATAGACGATATAAGTGACATTCGTGGCTTTATTGTCATGATAATACACGCTTTTACCGCTGTTTTCATTGGCATCGAAAGACCAGCTTGTACCGTTGTATAGATAAGGAAGGTTGTTGCCTTTCAATTCACTGCCTTCCAGCACGATAACGCCTACACGGTCGCCGTTCTCGAAAGTGATGGTTGCGCCGTTGTCTGCGGCGCGGGTATCGGGAGCATCGCCGTACGTCACAAAGTCACTGGCACTGACGCTCAACTCCAAAGCACTGCAAGGCTGCTGTTCTGTAGTTGTAAGCTCTTCGTCGCTGCTGCAAGCGCAGAGCAGGGCGAGGAAGAGAAAGAGAAATATGGATTTCGTTTTCATCGTTGATACGGAGTTTAAAAGGTTAATATGGCACGGGCATAGCAAGGCCTTAGATAAGTTTCGCCTTTGGAGTATGCCGTTTTAGTGCCACTACCCATCTCGATGTACCAGGCATCATACCCATTATTGGTCAACTCGGAACTTGTCCAATACCTGCCGTCGTTGTCTGTTTTGAAGGCACTGCCACCCGCTGTTGTAAGCGAAGTGCTGATAGAGCTAAGCGCACTCTGCACATCGCTAAGCTGTGCCAAAGAAGGAAGATACCAGCCGCTGGACAAGTCGGGAGCCGCAACGTGATAAGTTACAACGGAACTGAATGCCTGATAATAATTCCAGTCCGTTCCATTCGAGTAAGTATCGATGATGGTTTTGGTATCGGAATAGCCGGTATAGGCGGTAACATTTTCATTATCAACATTGTCTATCGGAGTTTCAGTCCCTCTTTTGCCCCAACTACCTGCGGTGGAAAGGGCATCGGTCAAGGCTACCACATAGCCGTGAATGTCTCCTCCCGTCAAAAATTTGCCATAATTGTCCAAAGCATCATTGCCACCCCCATTGCCCACCTTGAACACGATGCCGATGCAGTTCTTGGAGTTATCCCGGGCTGCACCAGCAGACCAGCTCCCGTCGGAATAATAATAATCGCCTACCTGAGGGGAAGCAGAAGTCAGGGAAGAAGCCGCAATGGTTTCCACGGACGTCTGCAACCGGAGGTCGGAGTGAATATCGTAGAAGGTATAAGTATAGGTGCGGGAAGCGGCAGTGTAGCTCATTTTCTGCTTGCAGATGCCGGAAGTTACTTTGGTCAGAAACTTCTTCAGGCGGTAGCCATCAGAGGCGGAAAGCGAGATGTTGATTTCGTTGCTGGTGGTACTATATACACCATCAGAAATTGTCAGAGTTCCGTCGTTTGCATCCGTCACTGCATAACCTGAGGTATTTGTCGGTGCAGTGAAGTCTGCCAAGTGTATCTTGAAGGTGGCACTTTCTGCGTCACCATTTTGTGCATCATCCGTCCACGAAGCGGAAACCTGTTCTACTTGCAAGCCCTCTTTCTTCACGGTGATGTTATAGGTATATTGCTGTCCGGCGCTGAGAGTGGCATCAGCGTCAGGGGTATAGAAGTATTCACGTTCAACGCCACTGTTAGTAATGGATACTTTGATGAAGGACGTTTTCGCTTTTAGCTGTTGCGGAACAAGCAGGGCTTGCACGCTCTTCTGATAGCCGGAGGCGGCGGAGGATAGTACATTGGGGGCAATGGTGGCGTTGCCGGAGGTGACTTGCGCCACTGTGCCGTCATCAGCAATCGTTCCCGAAGCGGTTGCCTGGCTGACAATGCTGACGGTGGCACCGCTTACTTCGTCCGCTGTAACCGTTGCATTACTATCTTCGTTTTTCAAGTTGACAATAACCTTGACGGGCAGGTGCTTGAATTTAAGTTCAGAACTGCTGCCGCCACTTTGAAAGGTGATGTCCTGCGGGGCGGCATACAGGAAGTCGCTCGTTTGATAGCCGGTGCTGCTTTGGTTTGTCTGCACGTTGAAGGTGGCGGGCTTTGTGGCTGTATAAGTGGAGGAGTACCATGCCGAAACGTTCATAGTCCGGTTAGTCCAGTAAAAAGGTTCTTTATCACTTTCTACGGTCAGGCTTCCACCGGATGCAGCTATGTATTTCTTTGGCTCACCGTCGCTGCCTATCTGTATGGCTACTTCTTCGTTGCCCGTCCAGGTATTGTCCGTTGTGGCACGGGTGGCGGTCAACCCGTCCACGGCAGCGGTGAATGTCATCGGGTATTTCCCGTCGGGCAGGCGGTTGTCGTTGTCGGCATCGTCCGTACATCCTGCGGCGGCAAGCATCATCAGCATCACCATGAACATCCCCGCTGTAGGGCGGTGGTGCATTGTCTGCCGGAGAGACCGGAATAAATTGTTATAGTTCATATCGCTTATAATTTTTATTGTTTCTACAATGTCGTTATAAGCGTTCGGAATGAAAGGAGAGGTATTGGAGGAGACTAATTCGTAAAACGGAATCTCCAACACAATCTTTCAAAGAACGCTTTTGTTTTCAATATCTTACGTTGTGCGCCACCGACCACAGCGACGTGGTCAGTGCTACCCCTGAAAGGCAGCTCACTCCGGACTTACGCACACAAGTGTCCGACGGTGGCTGAGGTTATTAAGTTTTACTCCATTACGGCGGTGCCGTCCTTGGCAGTTACCGGCGTCCATTCATTGATTGCAGAGGTAACCGTCAGTCCGGTAAGATCTACGGTGATGTTAAAGGTATAGACGCTACCGGCGGCCAAATCCAAATCCTCTTCGTTCTTAGGAATGGTATAATAGAATGCACCGCTGCCACCGGCTAAAGTTACTTTCAGGAACTTTGTGCCCATGGCATAAGTCTGGGGAGCGATGATGGCACCGTATTGTCCCAATGTTACATTGCCGCTTTGGACAGGTGTACCGGCAGTAGTTACGTCACCTGTTGTCCGGTTGAACTTGACGGCACGTTCCGGGGTTACAATTTCTACAGTTGCACCAGCGACGGTAGGGCTTCCGGCACCGGCAGTCAGGTTACACACCACTTTCACCAGTTTATGGTCGAAGGTAAGGTTATGCGCATCCTTGCTGCGGGCATAAGTAGCCGTAGTGCAGTAGAGCAAGTCGGACTTGAAGTAATTGGTAGCCGTGGATTGGGCCGTTTCTACTGTGAAGTCGTACTCGTCGGCATCCGTTCGGCTATCATAAGGATGATAGGCGGAAATCTGCACATCGTTTCCGCTTTGGGGATAATACATGTTGGTGGAGTAATTGCTGAACTTTCCTGCACCGTCGGCGGTGGCGGAGACGTTGGTATATCCGTTGTAATCGGTTTCGCCTGAAATGCCGGTCACGTAGACGCCTATCTGTTCGTCCGCTGCAATCTGCTTGTCGGGCACGTCAGCAGTGTTGGCACGTGTCTGCACCACCAGGCCACTACTCAGGCGGATCTCACCGTTCCAGTTATCCAACTCGTTCTCGTCGTTGCTGCATCCTGCCAGCAGTAGCGTGGCGGCAGCCATTGTCATAAATAATCTTGTTTTCATCTTTATGGTTTTTAATTAAATTGTTATCATTCTGTCATTGGGCACTGCCCGATTCACCACTGCCGTTGCCCGGCGCCCAGTCGGTCACGGTGGAAGTCACTTCGAGGTTGGTCTTACCGATGGTGATGGTATACAGGTATTTGCTGCCTGCAACAAATCGGTGGGACAACGGGGCGTCTTTTACGGCCCATGTCAGAGGCGCGCCACCATCGCTTAACGTAAAGGTCAGCAGCATGTCGGCGGTATCAGCGGCAGGCAGTACGATGCCTTCGGCGCTTGCTCCGTCAGCGGCAGTCTTCAGGGGGATGGCGGTAGCAGCGACATCCGTATCAACGGTTACGTCGTCCCCCTTCAGCACGTCATACGTTGCTTGGGTGCGCTGGTTGGTGAGCGTCACTTGCAGCCCTTGCAGGTTGCTGCTGCTCATCCCTGCGGCAGGCCGGATGGTGAGTACCAGCTTCACCAGTTTGTGGGTGAACCGGAATGTTACCTCCGGGTCGCTCTTGTCCTTGCCCGTCACTTTGGCGGCGCCCATCAGGTCGATGGCTTGCTGCGAGGTCTGGGCGGCTACGTCCACACGGTACGTGGTGCTCCCCCTCGGGATGTCCTGCCAGGGATAGTAAGCGATGAAGTCCCTTGCATCACCACTTGCGGGAAAGTAGATGGTCTGTCCGTCGGCGGCAGAGAAGCTGCCGGTCGCCTGTTTATCGGCGGCAGTGGTGTAGCGGTTGTTTTCACTCTCAGCCGTTTCGCCGTTCAGCATGTAGATACCGATGGCATCGCCCGTCTCCCACTTGTCATCGTAGGCACGCGTCTGCACATGGATGCCGCTATTCACTTGCAGGGGTACTCGTCCGTCGTGGTCCGGTACTGTAGTTTCGCCGTCGCCCGTGCATCCTGCCAGTAAGGCAGCAGATACACAAATACATAATAACTGTCTTTTCATATCATTTATTCTATTTGATTTTTAACTTTTCATTCTCAATGAATTCCCACTTCCCCATTGTCTATCACATTCCAGCCCGTGATAGTGGCACTCATGCCTGCTGCTGTGGGCAGTTCCAACGTGGCATCCAGTTCCAAAGGCTCCATATCGCTGCCGAAATTCTTCAGCATATCCGTCAGGTCGGTGGTGATGGTCTGCACAGATCCGTCGTGCAAGGTAACGTCGATTGTCAGTATCTGCCTTTCTGCGGTCACCACTCCCAGCAGGCGCAGGACAGTTTTGAGCTGCGATTGTCCTGCGGCGCGTGTTCCGCTGCCGTCCGTTTGGAGAGTGAATGTCGGGATGACGGTTTTTCCTTCGGTGGACGTGATGGCTCCGGTGGTCAAATCTATGGTAGAGGCGATGCCCGTCAGAGTGGCGGCAGTATGGGCGATACGTTGTTCGTCACCGGGCTTCAACTGCAGCGACAACGCCAGGCGGCGGATGTATTGCTGCATCGGTACGGTTACTTTCAGCGTATCGTCTTTCACGATTTCCAGTTTACGGGAGGCAGAGAACAAGTAGCCGGGCAAGGGTTCCAGCATGCCGTCCGACAGTGTGTTTACCGTGGCGGTGTTTCCGCTGATAGTGATTCCTTCGGCTTGATGATAGACCAGAAGTTCTTGTTCGCCGGGAAGGAACAGCGCATGGAAAGCGTTCGTTACTCCGCTGACGGTCTGCTCTTGTGCACCAATGCGCAGGATGTAGTTATCCGGTAGTACAGCATCCGACGAGCGGGCGTTCCAGTCGGTAGTGACCACAACCGCGCCTTCGTCGGGATGCGGCGTGTTGGAAGGATCGTCCTTTGAACAACTGCTTAATGAATGGGATACGACTGCAAATAGTAGCAATTTTATAACTTTATTCATGTCGTGACGGTTTTTAATATTACTTACCAAGTAACGGAACACCACCTCCCGATGCAAGAAGAAAAAAGCGTTTTTCTGCCAATTATTTAGTTGCAAAAGACTCTTTATAGATCAGTAAAGGGAATAAAAAGACAAGCCGTTTTCGAGACATCAAAAATGGAGTAAGACTTTGTGTGTGTTTCAGAACCCGTAGTCTGTACAATATGTATTTTATCGGTTAATGTGTTGTCAAATAGACGAATTTTAAAGAATAAATACAAATGGTTAGTATTTTGTTTGGATAAATAAAAGATTATTTTCAACTTTGTGCACTATAACCTTCCGTTACTTGGTAAGTAATTCCACCCCTCTTTTAAAGTCCCGTACTGCTGCTTTTATGCTGCATTCTTGTCCTTTTTGCTTTTCATCACAGATACAATCAGTTCTTCATTGGCAGCATCCACCATCTCGTCCTTAAAAGGCTTGAGATAAGTTTCTGTTACTTTGATAGAAGAGTGTCCCAATGCCTGGCTGATGACGCCTGTATTTATGCCTTGATGGTAGGCCAGCGTGGCCCACGTGTGCCGCGCGGTGTACGAACTGATCTTTACACCGGGCATTGAGAGGCTTGCCATCTTCTTTAGTTGCCTGTTGAATCGGCGCAAGGCTTGCCGGTAACATGCATACACTTCCTCGTCTTCCTTGGCGGCCTCGCTCAGGATAGGGAACAGGTAGGTGGAACCCGCCTTCTTGTTCCGATAACGTTCGAACCATTGCTGTGCCTCCCGAGGGATGCGCACCACGATCTGCCGTCCGGTTTTGTGGCGGCAGTACACAATGCAGTTGCCTTGCAAGTCTTGCTTGCGCAAGTAGCAAAGGTCTATAAACGGCATGCCCCGAAAGAGGAACATCAGCAGGAAATAGACCAGTACGCACTGCACGTCTTCGGGCAGGCCGGCGGAGGCAGCATCGAGCAGGGTTTGCATCTGCTCTTTGTCGAGCGCCCGCTTGGTCTGCGACTCTACTTTGGTGTACACATCGTCGAACAGACCGGGGTCGTGCTCCGCACTGCCCGGCAGGTAGAGCCGATTGTACACTGCTTTGAGCGTGCGCATGTAAGTAGACACGCTGTTCCACTTCAGTCCTTTTTGTCTCAACCACGTTTCATACTCTTTCAGTTTTCCGGGCTTAAACACTTCGTCTATAGGCATCTCCGCCTCTGCTCCTCCGGAGAATTTCCTAAAAGAGTTCAGCGTGCTGCGGTAGGTATGCACCGCCGGATTCTTCTTGTCCGTGCCCAGTTGCCTGATAATGGTATTCATGCAATCTGCCAGATGCCTTCGCTCTTTTTCTTTCGTTTCTTCTTCCTCATCCATAATCTTAAAGTTTTAAATTTCTACATTCCGCACCTTCCCCGCACCACCGGGAAGCCCGGAGCGGAAAAACAAAAACGTCCCGCCCCGTGCACTTGTTTATGCACGGAGCGGGACGAAAACTATGATATAAGCCTATAGAAGCTAAAGTTCCCGTATCTCTTTCAGGGAGAGACCTGTCATCTGCATGATCTGTTCAGGAGTCATGCCAGAGGATTTCATTTTAAAGGCGATTTCCTGACGTTCTTTCTTTATTCCTTTCTCGATTCCCTTTTCTATACCTCTCTCTATTCCTTCTCCAAATCCTTCTTCAAACCCTTCCTTATGTCCCAACT
The DNA here is from genome assembly GCF_038448625.1 of Bacteroides sp. GD17. NCBI lineage: Bacteria > Pseudomonadati > Bacteroidota > Bacteroidia > Bacteroidales > Bacteroidaceae > Bacteroides > Bacteroides sp. GD17. The sequence goes on along the minus strand of NZ_JBCEZS010000018.1, from coordinate 49,615 downwards.
TGCGTTGTCCGCTGGCAATAGCGAGGTTATCACGATAAATCTTGATGCTCTCATCATACTTCAAGCGCTCCTCTTTACTCAAAGCAGAGATATCGACGATCTTCTCAAGTTCGTCGAATACAGACTTCTGTGCCTTGAAAGGCATACGTTTAAGCGTTTCCATATTCTTTAATACATAAATCCATCGTTCAAAATCATTCACGCATTCATCCTCTTCTTTGCAGAAAGACGGAAGCTCTAAAAAGATAAAACGCATTTTGTCGATAAACAGTTCATGCGTATCTCTGTCGGCCAGTATAACATCCGTACGAAAACGCCCCTTGCTCGTTGACAGACGGAAGTTCATGAAAAACACACCGTACACGGCTTTTATATCATACTGCCATTTGGTTCCCCGTTCTCCCTGACGCACCACCGCCTGGGAAAGGTAATAAAGGGAACGTTCCTTGAAGCGGTCCTGATACTTATTCTGCATCTCCACAATGATCTTTTCTCCGGTTTCTGTGGTGCAGTATATATCGTATATCAGTCCGCGGTCACCATCATAAATGGGCATTTGCTCCTTATCCAGAAACGTAATGTCCGCTATATGTTTTTCCCCTTCCAACAGGTCGTTCAGAAAATCAATCAGCAGGTTCTTTGTGATAGACTGCCCGAATATTTTTTTAAATCCTATATCGGTAAAGGGATTGATAAATTTACTCATGTCTTTGTCGGCTTTATTTTTACCTGATACAAATATAAGGCTTTATTTTGTATTATAGACTTTGTCCATGAAAGAATTTAATTCTGTCATAGATACTAAAAACAGCCGGATATATTATTCCGGCTGAACCAAAAACAAGATGTTATTCCATATTACACCAACTCGTCCGACGTATACCCCTGCGGCAACTCACGGCAGTTATAGCCCGAAGCCATAATCTCACCATAAGCACCGGCAGAACGGAGCGCGATAAGGTCGCCGCGTTTCACTTCGTTCAAGTCGATTGCTTTTCCGAAGACATCGGAAGATTCGCAGATAGGACCTACCACATCGTAAGTCTGAACCGGAGCATCCGAAGTGATATTCTCAATCTTATGATATGCCTGATAGAGTGCCGGGCGAATCAAATCCGTCATACCCGCATCCAAAATAGCAAACTGCTTATTGGTGCCTTGCTTCACATAAAGCACTTGCGATATCAACGAACCACATTGTCCTACTACGGAACGCCCCAACTCGAAATGAAGCGTCTGATAAGGACGAAGCTTCAGATGACCGGAATACGTGGCAAAGAACTTCTGGAAATCCGGTATAGGCTGACGGTTGGGATGACTGTAATCAATACCCAATCCTCCACCTACATTGACATGCTCAATGCGGATGTGACGTGCTTCCAACTTATCCTGCAACTCATTGAAGCGGTTGCACAAAGCAACAAAATCTCCCATATCCAATATCTGGGAACCGATGTGAAAATGCAGTCCGATAAACTTCACATTCTTCATATCCTGTGCAAGGTCGATGACATGATCCATGTCCTGCATACTGATACCGAACTTGTTCTCGGCCAGTCCGGTAGTAATATTGGCATGAGTGTGGGCACCTACATTAGGATTGATACGGAAAGCCACATTGGCAACCTTCCCCTTGGCAGCAGCCAATTCATTGATTATCTCCAACTCGGGCACAGACTCTACATTGAAGCAGAAGATATCGTAATCCAGCCCCAAATTGATCTCCCAATCAGCCTTACCCACTCCTGCAAATACAATCTTACCGGCAGGAAAACCGGCCTTGATGGCTGCACGAATTTCGCCACCGCTCACGCAGTCGGCACCGAGTCCACTCTCACGAATGATGGTAAGCACCTTAGGATTGGCATTTGCCTTCACGGCATAATGCACCGAATAGTTATCGTACTTTGCCGCTTCCGTATGGATGCAAGCAAGCGTGTCGCGCAGCACCTTCGTATCATAATAGTAGAAGGGAGTGCGCAATTCACGGAATTTATTAACGGGAAATGCTCCTTTCATAATCTTAAAACTTTGTTTAGATGTGATAAAGGCAACCTTGTATGTAGTTTCTTTTTATTGCTCATTAAACAGTGCATCGCTGAGCGATTGTAACGCCACCTTCTTGTCGCACTCACGAATGAGGAAAGAAATGTTATAGTTACTACCGCCGAAGGAAATCATACGAACCGGAATATCGCGCATGGCATCCAGTGCTTTGGCTTCGAAACCTACGTTTTCCCACTCCAGGTCGCCCACCACGCAGATAATACACATATCCTTGTCTACCGTCACCGTACCATACTTCTTCAGGTCATCCAGAATTTCGTTCAGATGCTTGGTGTTATCAATAGAAACCGATACACCAACCTCGGAAGTACAAATCATGTCGATAGAAGTCTGGTAACTCTCGAATATCTCGAATACCTTACGCAAGAAACCGTGTGCAAGCAACATACGGCTGGACTTAATCTTGATAGCCGTGATATTATCTTTGGCAGCCACTGCCTTGATCTTTCCCTTCTCCGTATCATTAGAAATCAATGTGCCCGGAGCAGTGGGGTCCATTGTATTGAGCAGACGCACCGGAATGTTGGCATACTTGGCCGGCTGGATGCAAGTGGGGTGCAGAATCTTGGCACCGAAGTAAGCCAACTCGGCAGCCTCTTCGAAGTGAAGATGACGCACGGGAGAAGTTTTGTCCACAATACGCGGGTCATTATTGTGCATACCGTCGATATCGGTCCATATCTGAATTTCGGAAGCGTTGATGGCTGCACCGATCAATGAAGCGGTGTAGTCGCTGCCGCCACGTTGCAGGTTATCAATCTCGCCGTAAGCATTGCGGCAGATGTAGCCCTGGGTGATATAGATTTCGGCATCGGGATGCAACTCCAACTGAACCTGAAGTTTTTCTTTGATGTATACAGGATCGGGCTCGGCATTCTTGTCTGTACGCATGTATTCTAAAGCCGGAAGTAAAACTGACTTCACACCGCATTCCTGCAAGTAATAGTTCATCATGGCGGTAGATATCAATTCGCCCTGAGCCAGCACCACCTTCTCCTCAAACAAGGTGAAGAGATCTTTGGTATAAGAACGGATATAGTCAAAATGAGATTTGATAAGCTCCAGACCTTTCTGTTTATACTCCGGAGTAGCATAGAGCTCATCAATATGCTGGCGGTATTTACTCTCCAATCTATTGATAATCTCGTTGGCACCTTCCGGATTCTTCTTGTACAGATAGTCCGAAATCTCAACCAATGTGTTTGTGGTACCCGACATGGCAGAGAGAACCACAATCTTACGTTCACCATCGGTAATCAATTTGGCTACTTCCTTAATTCGTTGAGCCGAACCTACTGAAGTACCTCCAAACTTTAAAACTTTCATTTTCGTTCCTGTATTAATTAGTTTATAGTTACAAGCTACGAGCTATAAGTCGTAAGCTATTATTTTTCAATTTTCAATTCTTCTACATATTCTGCCGTAACATCGGTCATCAAATGATCGGTACAACGATAGACTTTGCCGGGGAACTCGCGCAATAACTGCAGGTTGTGCGTGGTCATCACTACCAGGGAACCGGCTTCGCTGATGTTGTGCAAAAGTTCGGTAATGGCGCGGCCTGTCTCCGAGTCGAGATTTCCCGTCGGCTCGTCGGCAAGGATGATCTCGGGAGAGTTGAGCACGGCACGGGCTATGACAATACGCTGCTGCTCGCCACCCGACAGTTCGTTGGGCAACTTATAGCCTTTGTTGTTCATACCCACCAGGTTCAGCACCTCCTCAATCCGGTCTTTAATCTCGCCCTTGTTCTTCCAGCCTGTGGCACGGAGAACAAATTGCAAGTTGTCGTACACCGTACGGTCAGTGAGCAACTGGAAGTCCTGAAACACAATGCCCAGTTTACGGCGCAACTGCGGAATATGCTTGCGCTTGATATGGAGCATATCAAAGCCCAATACTTCAGCCTCGCCCGATGCAACATCCAGTTCGCCGTAGAAAGTCTTGAGCAGGCTCGTCTTACCGGAGCCAACCTTACCAATCAGGTACACGAACTCTCCTTTGTGAAGTTCCAGATTCACATCGTTCAGTACGCACAACTCCTGTTGGTGTATTTCTACGTCCTTGTATCGTATCAGCGCTTCGCCCATCCGCCACCTTTATTTCTTAATATCTAATTGCTTAATGCTTCTTCCAGTTTGCACTGTGACGCTCTTCCAATTCACGGGCAAGATCTTCAATGCGATATCCCTTGGAAGTGAGCAGCACAATGAGGTGATACAACATATCGGCACCCTCATAAATCAGACGTTCGTCTGTACCGTTACAAGCTTCGATAACAGTTTCCACTGCTTCCTCACCTACTTTCTGTGCCATTTTGTTGACACCGGATTGAAACAGACTGGTAGTATATGAACCTTCCGGCATTTCTTCATAGCGTTTGCAAATGAAGTCCTGAAGAAGTTTCAGGAACATGACAGGCTGCTCGTTCTTCTCGCCCCAGCAAGTATCCGCACCGGTGTGACAAACGGGACCTACGGGATGTACCTGAATAAGCAGGGTATCCTGGTCGCAATCTTCCTTCATGGAGACTACGTTCAAAAAGTTACCACTCTCCTCCCCTTTCGTCCAAAGACGGTTCTTGGTACGGCTGAAGAAAGTTACCTTTCCGGTTTCTACCGTCTTGTCATAGGCCTCCTTGTTCATAAAGCCCAGCATCAGCACTTTAGCTGTGTCTGCATCTTGTATAATTGCCGGAACGAGTCCGTTCATCTTGTCAAAGTCCAAAGCCATTTCTTTAAGTTATAAGTTATGAGTAATCTATTATCTTCTCATCTCTATTCCCTGGGTGCAAAGATACGATTTTAATTCGGGAATTTTGATTTCTCCGAAATGAAAAACACTGGCTGCCAAGGCAGCATCTGCTTTTCCTTGCAGAAACACATCGCGAAAGTGCTCTTTGGCACCGGCTCCACCCGATGCGATGACAGGAATGGAAAGCCTGTCGGCAAGGGTGGCAAGGGCCTCGTTGGCATAACCGGTCTTCACACCGTCATGGTTCATGCTGGTAAACAATACTTCGCCCGCACCACGTTCCTGGGCCTCTTTAGTCCATGCAAACAGTTCTTTATCAGTTTCCACCCGACCACCGTTCAGATAGCACCACCACCCTTTTTCCGTCTGCCTGGCATCGACCGCCAATACACAGACCTGAGAACCGAAGTTCTTTGCAATCTCGTCTATCAACTCCGGACGACGAATTGCAGAAGAGTTGATGGAAATTTTATCGGCACCGGCATTCAACAGTCTGTCCACATCGCTCAGCTCATTGATGCCTCCACCAACAGTAAACGGGATGCTGATATTCGCGGCAATGCGCTTCACCAGTTCGGTGAAAGTCTTACGGCCTTCAAAACTGGCGGTGATATCAAGGAATACCAGTTCATCGGCTCCCTGCTCGCTATAAGCACGTGCCAACTCAACGGGGTCGCCTGCCTGGCGCAGGTTCACGAAATTGGTTCCTTTTACGGTCTGCCCGTCTTTGATGTCGAGACAGGGAATGATTCTTTTCGCTAACACTTTATTCAGTTATGGGTTATGAGTTATCACTCTAAAAAGTTTTCTAATTCCTTGAAGGTTATACGGCCTTCGTACAACGCCTTACCAAAAATAACGGCAGGCACGCCGGCTTCTTCCAGCCGGTAGATATCGTCGGCACCACTCACACCTCCACTGGCTATCAGATAAAGGTCGGGATGCTGCTCCAAGACCTCTTTATACAGTTCGATTGACGGTCCTTGCAGCATACCGTCGCAACTGATATCAGTACAGATAACCTTACGGATGCCTTTCTCTACATAATCTTTCAAGAATGGGAACAATTCGCAGGCACTCTCGTCTTTCCAGCCATTGACAGCAATCTTTCGGTCTTTCACATCGGCCCCAAGAATGATTTTCTCCGAACCATACGTCCGAAGCCAATGATGGAACAGTTCCGGATTCTTCACGGCAATACTGCCACCGGTCACCATCTGCGCACCGCTTTCAAAGGCTATCACCAAGTCTTCATCGCTCTTCACTCCGCCACCGAAATCAACAGTCAGAGAAGTATGCGCAACGATCTGCTCCAATGTACGGTAATTCACCACATGATGCGAAGCAGCACCGTCGAGGTCGACCACATGAAGGCGGCGGATGCCATGATCTTCCAATTCTTTGGCAACCTCTACAGGGTTCTCATTGTACACCTTCTTACTGTTATAATCACCCTGGGAAAGGCGTACGCACTTTCCGTCGATGATGTCAATAGCGGGGATCAGTTCTATCATAATGTCAAAAAGTTCTGTAAGATACGCTCGCCCACACTCCCACTCTTTTCGGGGTGAAACTGGGTAGCGTAATAATTATCTTTATGCAAGGCGGCACTGAACGGGAAAATATAATCCGTCACAGCTGCGGTACAATCATTCAACGGGACATAATAGCTATGTACAAAATACACAAACTCGTCTTTCGTAAAACCTCGGAAAAGATCACTATTAGTTTGTGCAATGGTGTTCCAACCCATGTGAGGCACCTTGTCTTCATGTTTTTGAGAAATAAAGCGCTTTACGTCTGCATCAAAAATACCGAGGCAATCTGCATCTCCTTCCTCCGAATAACGGCACATCAACTGCATGCCCAGACAAATGCCTAATATCGGCTGGCGCAACTCCTTTATCAGCTTGTCCATACCATTGGCACGCAGGAAGTTCATTGTTGTTCCCGCCTCTCCCACACCGGGAAAGATAACTTTATCCGCAGCACGAAGTACTGCCTCGTCCGCCGTAATCACCGCCTCCACGCCCAAGCGCTTCAACGCATAATCCACCGAACGGATATTGCCTGCATTATATTTGATGACCGCAACTTTCATAGCCTTTTAGTTAAATATCACAGTTTTATTTTTATATGCCAACACCTTGCGTTCAATATGCTTCTGAACGGCACGGGAAAGGACAATTTTCTCCAGGTCTTTCCCTTTGTTCACCAGGTCCTGCACGGTATCCTTATGCGTAATACGCACTACATCCTGCTCAATGATAGGACCGGCATCCAATTCCGTAGTCACATAATGGCTGGTAGCACCGATAATCTTCACACCACGTTCAAAAGCTGCATGATAGGGTTTTGCACCCACAAATGCAGGAAGGAAAGAATGATGAATGTTGATAATCCGGTTGGGGTAAGCATTAATCATCCGCTCGGAAATGACCTGCATGTAACGTGCCAGGACAATGAAAGTAATCTTGTGCTTTGCCAGCAGTTCCATTTCCTTCTTTTCCTGTTCCTCCTTTGTTTCTTTCGTGATAGGGAAAAGGTGGAAAGGAATGCCGAAACGTTCTGCCACATGTTGCAGGTCGGGATGATTGCTTATTATAAGAGGTATCTCCACATTCCACTCTCCGGCCGTATAGCGTGCCAGCAGATCGAAGAGGCAATGCGACATCTTCGAAACAAAGATGGCCATGCGCGGCTTGGTGTCGGAAAAGTAAAGGCGGAAGCTCATTTCGTACTTTTGCGCATATAAAGTTGCAAAATAATCTTCTATTTTCTCTTGGGGTACCAGAAAGTCTTTCAGTTCCCACTCAATACGCATGAAAAAGATATTCTCCACATGGTCTACGTATTGATCCAGGTAGATAATATTACCTTTGTTCACCGTTATAAAGTCTGTCACTTCTGCCAGGATGCCCGGTTTGTCGGGGCAGTGAAGCAACAGTTTGGCTGTTTTCATCATCCTAAAATCTCTTTATTTATCGTTTTCAAATAACAACATTCTCATTTTGAGTCCGCAAAAATAACGATTTATTGCAAAACAACGAAGTTTTCGAGCAGTAAGTTTAAAAGAAGCCTCAAAAAGTTTCGTTTTCTCCAGACAAAGAGCTCAAATCAGTGATAAAATAGTACATAAGTCTATTTCTAAATAGTTGTTAAACTCCATATTTTTTCATTTCCACAAACTTCTCAATATGAGGATATAAAGCCGATGCAGCCCAAAACGCTCAAAAAAAACTTTATCACAGCTATTGCAGATATCAAAGAAATGCCTACCTTTGCAACCGCAATCGAGAGAGATAGCAATTAAAGAATGAAATAATGGTGCGTTAGTTCAGTTGGTTAGAATACATGCCTGTCACGCATGGGGTCACGGGTTCGAGTCCCGTACGCACCGCGAAAGCAAATAGCAAATTAAAGCAAAGCTCTGAAATTCAAGGATTTCAGAGCTTTTTCTTTTTCTCTACTTCGGCAAAAAATAGCGTTTTTAGGCAGTTCTCACGTGGCTTATTCGTGGGACTTTTTGAAAGCTGTTTTTGCTCCCACGAATTGACACATTTAAAAACCGCAAAACGTTCTGTGATGCTTTCTCAAATCATTTTGTGAGCTTTTTAAAGTCATTAACACAAAACGAATTGCGAGATTTTATTTATTTTCTGCCCTTCTTTAAACACCTCTCAAAAACATTTTAACAAGCGTTCAAATCATACGTATTTCGTATCTTTGTATAAATCTTAGAGACAAACCGCCTAAGTCACCCATAGTCCTATCATTTCTTTTCCATAACACGACCTATGTACGCTTCCACATCTGGATGTATGGCGGCAGAGTTTCGGCAAAGGACTTGTCCGGCTTCCAGTCGGACATAAAACGGTGTTGGCAAGCCAGGCATTCTTCATAGGTAGTATATCTGCATGGTCTGAAGCTGCGTGCATGAACGGCTATCGTCCGCAGCAGGACGCTGCGGACAGTGGTCATCAGCTCGCGGATGTTACCAGCCAGAGGTAGCACCCAATTGAAGGAGTGGCACGTCGTCATCAGGATACCGGTAGATGAAATCAAAAGTAGCTTTCTGGGAATCCATAGGCTGACAAGAATTATACTTCGCTAGGCGGAACACCGAACTGCCGCTTGAAACTGCGCGAGAAGTTGGCCAGCGAAGATGCCCCCACCTTGTAGCACACTTCGCTCACGGTGTATTTGCCCGTCTGCAGCAGTTGCATGGCCGTATTCATGCGATAAGTAATGAGGAAGTTCTGCGGCGTCTGCCCCGTCAGCGACTTGACACGTGCATATAAGCTACTATAGCTCATCAGCATTTCCTTTGCCAGCGAAATAATGCCGAATGCCTCGTCGTCCAAGTGCTTGTCCAACAGCGCGTGCAAGTTCTCCAAGAACTGGCGGTCCTGTTCATTGAGCATAACTTCACGTGCCTTTCCCTTCGACAGACTTTCCGAGGTAAAGTTCTGCACAATCCGTTGCATCCGCCTACGGTTTTCCAGCAGGTTGCTTATGACGGCTTTCAAATAGAAGGGGTCGAAAGGCTTGCCCACATAGGCATCAGCACCGCAATCCAACCCTTTGATGCTGCTGTCCGTATCATTCTTTGCCGTCAGCAGGATAACGGAGATGTGTCCCCAGTCGGCACTTGCTTTGATAGTCTTGCACAACTCGTAGCCATCTTTCCGAGGCATGACCACATCACTCACAATCAGTTCAGGCAGATTCATTCCCAATCTATCTATAGCTTCCTCTCCATTTTCCACGGCAATGATATTATAATCCGACGACAACAGCGCCCGCAGGTATTCGCGCACCTCCTGGTCGTCTTCTACAATGAGCAACGTGTTCTCCTTAGGAGCGACTTTTTCTACGGCATTTATCTCACCTGCCGGTATGGGCATCTTGTACTCATTGTTTTGTGCCCGTTCCTCGGGACTATATGCCGTCAGCGACTGCGGGATACTAAGGGTGAAGCAAGCCCCCTGAGGATGGTTGGGCGTGTAGTCTATATTTCCCTTATGCAGATGTGCCAAATATTGCGCATAGTTCAGACCGATACCCTTGCCATTCACATTGGGATATTTCTTATCGGCCCCCAACCGTTCAAAGCGACCAAATAGTTGTTTCTGTTTTTCAGGCAGAATACCTTGTCCCGTATCGGCCACGCGTATTCGTGCGTTTTTTCCGTCGCTTTCCACGATAACGTCGATACTTCCCCCTTCAGGCGTGTATTTAATGGCGTTACTGAGCAAGTTGTAAAATATCTTTTCCACCTTCTCTGCATCAAAACAAACCACCATATCCTGCTTCTGTTCATCGTGCATGTTTATCGTCAGCCCTTTTTCGTAGGCAATAAACCGGAAGTTGGCTATCTGTGCCTGTACGAAAGCTACCAAGTCTGTCATGGCAACCCGAAGTTGCTTCTCGTCCTTCTCCCCCTCCTTGGAGTCCAGCAACTGCTTCACAAGCCGCAACAAGCGGTCGGTATTGCGCAACATGATGTCCATCAAGCCACGCTCATGCTCATTCAGATTACTTTCTTTCGCCAGTTCTTTCAACGGGGCATATACCATGGCCAGCGGTGTGCGTACTTCGTGCGAAATGTTGGTCACAAAGTCTATGTGTGCCTGATTTATCTCCTTTTGGTACTTGGCCAATGCTAGCCTCTCCTCTTGTGTCCGCCAACGTATAATCAGTCGGATGACCAGCAGCGCCAGCCCGATGCCGATCAGCCAGTACAACACAATGACCAAAGGCGCGGCCCACGGTGCAGGGTGGACAACCACCTTCTTGGCCAGTTCGTTCTTGCACCATTCTCCACTCAGTATGCGAGCTTTCACCTTGAACGTATATTTCCCGGCTGGCAGGTTGGAATAGACCACCCGCTTGTTAGAGCCAGCGTCAATCCAGTTCTTGTCGAAGCCCTCTAACATATAGGCATAGTTCAGCAGGGAACCCGCCTCTAACTTTAATGCCGAATAGTAGAACGTAACTGTATTCTCCCGATAAGACAACGACAGTTTTTCCTCGCTCTTATTATGTATACTCCCATTCACCAATACCATGTCCAGATTCAGCGGGATATCCGGTTTCTTCTCAATGGGCACATCCGGATAAATGGCCGTGATGCCGCCCGAACCTCCGAAAAACAAAGTACCGTCAGGCGCCACTGCCGCACAATTCAGCGCATACAGTTTCCCTTTGCAGAAGTGGTTGTCATATAAATAGGAAAATGTTTTTTCCTGCACATCATACTTTCCTATATGCGTAGACGAACTAAACCAGATGTTCCCTTCCTTGTCTTCGATCACTGCCTTCAGACTGTTGTCTATCAGTCCCGACGACATGTCAAACCGTTCCAAATATTGTGTACGTGGGTCGTAATGCATCAGTCCGGTGTTGTAAGTCCCTATCCAGTACGTATTGCTCCTATCGATAATAAGTGAATTCGGGTTGGGCAAATAGAGTGAGTCCAACGGAATGAACTGCTGGTCTTCGCCAAACTTGTAGATACCGTTGGCCACCGTGTAGAGAATCATTGTGCCCGATGGACGCAATGTCTGCAGCTGCGAAAACGAAATGCTGCCCGGCGCATACTGGTAAGTGAACTCTCCGTCGGTCGCCAGCGTGGCAAATCTATCGGCCAGCGTAACCCAAATACGTTCTTCCTTGTCTTCACTGATGGAAAACACATTAGCTGGGAAGGTATAATGGTTCTCCTCCCGCACGATTTTTCCCTCCCGAATAGCATACTTCCATAGCTCCGAACGGTTCCGGATGACCCACAACCTATTCTTCGAGTCAATAAAAATATGCCCATAAAGGCTACCATCCGCCAAATGGAAAGCTATCTTATCACCACCCATATCATAACTGGCAATATCGTGAGAGGAGCGCATCCACAAATAGCCCTCATGGTCGAACAAAAGATTTTTCACGAAGGGGTCTTCCAAGCGTTCGAAAATGGACGACAAATTGTTAAAGGCTGCCCTTTCGGGATAATAGTGAAAGTCGTTCTCTTGGTCAGACAGCCATATCCCGTTGTTTGCATCAATGAAACAGACATATCTGTCCCCCTTCAACTGTTGCTGTGCATGGATACGTGTCAGTACCCGTCGCACCACATCATAGCGGTACATTCCATCGCCCGAAATACCTATCAGCAGGAAGTTTTGCCGATAAGGGAGCACGAAGTGTATTTTTTTGTTCTGTGTAACCTCCATAAAGTCGGTAGGCAAAAGCAGTTCCTCCCACGTCCTCGCGTCGTAACACAATAGTCCTTTGCTTGTGGTTACCCACATGTGGAGACTGGCGTCTTCCACAATGCCCTCTATGTAGGCATCCTTAGGGCCATTCAGCATCCGCAACAAGTTCAAGTCTTTGTCCAATATATAAATGTCTGTGGCATGGTGCCTGGCGCTGGCCGTCCACACTTGCTTTTGACTGGAAACGGTAATGGCACCGACTATGCTCATACCCGGTTGTAGATAATATTTCTCCTCTTTCAACGTCTGCTTGTTTACCTTGGCCACACCCTTGCGGTCAGTAATAATAAGCCACTCGTTATCCAGGTCCAGCACGCGCCCTATGGGGTTGAAGCCTACCTGTTGCGGATGTCTGAATATGCCATCTTCCCACACACACAATCCGCATTCGTTCGACATCCACAAGCGGTTGTCAGTGTCAAACATCAAGTTACTCACATAGTCACTATTGAGCGCCGTGGAGTCCTCTTGCGCATAATATACAGTGTAGTTCGAGCCGCTGAAACGGTTCAGCCCGTGGTTAGTCCCTATCCAAATGTATCCTTTGGGATCTTCAGCAAACGAAGTGATGAAGTTGCTCGATATTTGTTCCATCAGCGGAAACTGGGCTGGGAGGGGTACGGACCACAACATCAGCAGCAAGGCATAGATGCCTTTCCATTGCAGTTTGAGTTTTTCCATGCAAGTAGTGTGTCGTTTAAGGTTCATATGAAACATCAATATCCTTTTTTCTGCACAAAATTATATAAAATGAGTGATAATCAAAATATATCCTTACTTTTTGCAAAAGAAACATGAGTGATAAACGGAATTTCAATTTTAGAGATTAACGGTTAGTAATGGGTGATTAGTAGGTGCAATAAATGTCCCTAACCTGTCCTGCTCTCGTTTACTTATCAAAAATATGCAGGTAGAGGCTTGTCTCAATATTGAAATCATACGTTTTAGACAACTTTAAGTAGATTTTGATAAGTCGATTAAAGATTTTGATAACTTGATAAGAACAGTTTTTCCCACATTTGTGTCAACAAAAGACCAAATGTTATGCGAATAAGTAAATCAGGTATCATGAAATTGAAGACGGCTTCCTTGCTATGTGTGGGGAGCGTCTTACTGTGCAGCATTTTGGCTTGCTCTAACCAGACCAAGCAGAGTACAGAAGAAAACAATGATGAACAGCAATTGTTCATTGGTGACGACATTGCCGTAGCTCAGACCCAATACGGCAAAGTGAAAGGCTTTATATTAAGGGGGATCTACAACTTCTGCGGAGTGCCTTATGGGGCAAGTACGGCGGGCGAGAACCGCTTCATGCCTCCTCGCGAACCCGAACCGTGGGAAGGTATTCGTCCGGCGGTATTCTGGGGTGACACAGCACCGCAAAAGACCAAGGGGAAATACCGTAACAGTTACAGCACGTTTGTCGACCATTGGAATTATTATGATGTAAGCGAAGATTGCCTCATGCTGAACGTTTGGACGCCCGGGCTGGCCGATGGCAAGAAGCGCCCTGTGCTGGTATGGTTGCATGGCGGCGGCTTTACCAACGGTAATGGCATTGAGCAGGACGGTTATAATGGCGAAAATATCAGTCGTTATGGCGACATCGTGTTCGTGTCCATCAATCATCGTTTGGGGCCTATCGGGTTCTCCGATCTTTCGGTGGCCGGTAAGGGATTCGAGGCATCGGGCAATGTGGGCATTCTCGACCTGGTGGCCGGCTTGAAGTGGGTACACAACAACATCGGGCAGTTTGGCGGAAATCCCGACAATATCACCATCATTGGCCAATCGGGCGGCGGCTCCAAAGTGTGCACGCTAGTGGCCATGCCCGAAACGCAAGGGCTTATCCACAAGGCCGTAGCCTTGAGCGGAAACTCTACCGATGCCATCGACAAGAATTACAGTACAGCCGTGGGCAAGGTAATCTTGCAGGAAGCTGGCTTGAAGCCTTCCGAGGCAAGTAAACTACAGCAGATGCCATGGCTCGACTATATCGAGTTAGCAAACCGTGCCGTGGCCAAGTATAACAAACAAGCTGGCATTACCGGTCGCCGTGGCGGATTCGGTCCTATCGCCGACGGTACGCATATTCCTATGGGTGGATTCTTTACCAATCCCTCAGCCCCTTCGACCAATATCCCGATGATTTTCTGCACTACCAATTGCGAATTCTCCCTGAGCCGCGACAATGCCGCTTTGGAGCAGATTGACAGAAAGCAATTAGTCGAAATGATAAACCAAATGAAAGGTGGGAACGGTGACAAGATAGTCGACGCTTATGCCAAAGCCTTTCCAGACAAAAAACCTATCGAATTACTTGGCTTGATATTGAGTTCGCGTGAAAATGTCATTGCTACGGCCAACCAGAAACTGACGCAAAAGGCTCCGGTCTACCTGGCGTGGTTCGGTTGGAATCCTCCTTTGTTCGACGGCCGCATGCACGCCTTCCATTGCCTGGACATCTGCTTCTGGCTGAAGAATACCGACTTGATGCTTACTCATACAGGCGGTGGCAAGCGTCCGCGTGACCTTTCCACAAAAATGACTGATGCTTTGTTGAATTTCATGCGCACCGGTACCCCCAGTTGTGCAAACCTGCCCGAGTGGCCGCAGTACACGGCTGAGAAAGGTGCCACAATGATGCTCAACGATGTCTGTGAGGTGGTTTACAACCCCGACAAGGAAGCACGCGAATCTTTGAAATAGTACATTATCCTTATTATTCCTTATAATTAAAATGTGAGAAACACGTATGAAAAAAAGTGTAGTTTTACGTTTTTGCAACGTAGTCTTGTCATTCGTACTGGCACTTGCTTGCATGTATGCAGTTCCGGTACAAGCATCTCCCTTACAATCGAAGACGATTACGGGAGTAGTAACATCGGGTACGGACAGTTCTCCCTTGATTGGGGTAAGTGTCCAAGTACAGGAAAACTCTACCGGTAGCATCACCGACCTTGATGGCCGATATTCTGTGCAGGCCAGTGAAGGGCAAATGCTGGTTTTCTCTTACATTGGCTTTAAGTCGCAGACCATCAAGGTAGGCGCATCTTCTATCATCAACGTGGTACTGATGGAAGACAATGAAATGTTGGACGAAGTCGTAGTTGTAGGCTACGGCGTCCAAAAGAAAAAGTTGGTGACGGGTGCCACTGTCCAAGTGAAAGGTGATAAAATCGCCGAGCTAAACACCACCAATCCCTTGCAGGCCATGCAGGGACAGACACCGGGTGTAAACATCACTTCTATTTCCGGTCAGCCGGGTGAAAGCCTCAAGGTGAGCATCCGTGGTTTGGGTACTGTAGGCAATGCCGAACCGTTATATCTGATTGATGGTGTGCGCGGTGACATCTCCAACCTGAACCCCGCCGACATCGAGAGCATCGACATCTTGAAGGATGCCGCTTCCGCTGCCATCTACGGTGCGCAGGCTGCCAACGGTGTAGTATTGGTGACCACCAAGAACGGTAAGGAAGGTAAAGCCGTGGTCTCATTCGACGGTTATTTCGGTGTGCAGAACGTGGCAAAAAAGGTGGACTTGTTGAATACCGAGCAGTACATGATGATTATGGACGAATCGCACCGCAACTCTACCGGTTCCGGATATGACTGGAGTAGCTATAAGTCCATTTATGATGCGAACGGCAATCTCTATGATATAGATTGGCTGGACAAAATGTTTGAAAACAATACCCAAATGCAGAGTTATACCCTTGGCATTACGGGTGGTTCGACTACTTCCCAATATGCCATTTCGTTGGGTTACATGTCGCAGGAAGGAATTGTCGGTGGTAAGGACGTATCTAACTTCTCCCGTTATAACTTCCGTATCAACTCCGAGCACAAGTTATTCAAAGACCTGCTGAAAGTGGGTGAACAAGTCAGCTTCGTTTACCGTGATAAGACTGGCATTGGCGTAGGCGGCCAGTACGACAACTCGTTACGTGGCACTTACGAAATTGCTCCGTTTGTTCCCATTTACAGCAACAACAACATTTACGACATGCCCTACAACGATACCTCCAATTCCGATTGGAATCAAGAAGACGGTAACCCCTACGGTTCGATGATGATGCGCCATAACCAAAACAAGAACGTCTTCTTCTCCGGCAACGCTTATGCTGAATTACAGCCTGTCAAGAACCTGAAGATTCGTACCGTATTCGGTGCTAACTACAGCACCAACGAATACCGTAACTTCAACCCGATATACCAATTCGGTTCGACAAGCCGTAACACAAATACCAATGTTACCCAAAACATGCAACATGTATTGGAACTCACGTGGACCAATACGGCTACTTATGACTGGAAAGTAAACGACCATGCCTTCAATGCCTTGATCGGTATGGAGTCCTACCAATACAACGGCACTTACTTAAGTGGCAGCAATTCTTCCTTGAAAGAAGGATTTGATGATTGGGAACATGCTTACGTCACTAATGGCACAGCTGCTTCTACTGCCAGTGGTTTGGGTGTCAGCGGTTATCCGCTGGATGAAACCCGCACGGTTTCTTACTTCGCCCGCTTTGGTTGGAACTGGAAAGAAACCTACATGCTGAATGCTACGATACGTGCCGACGGTTCCTCCAAGTTTGCCCGTGGACACCGTTACGGTTATTTCCCTTCCATCTCCGCAGGCTGGATCATGACCAACGAGAAGTTCATGGAAAGTACCCGCAGCTGGCTCGACTACTTCAAACTGCGTGTCAGTTGGGGACAGGTAGGTAACCAGAACATCAATAACTACCAATACCTGGCACCTATCACGTCACAATATATATATTACTATTTCGGTAACTCCCATCAAAATTCGTCTACCGAGGCTGCAGCATTGGGTAACAACTGGGGCGCTTATCCCAGCCGTTTGGCTAATGAAAAGTTGACGTGGGAAACTTCCGAGCAGACCAATATCGGCTTCGATGCCCGCCTCTTCGACAGTCGTTTCGGCATGAACTTCGATTTCTATGTGAAGAAAACAAAGGATTGGTTGCTCACAGCTCCTATTTTGAATACAGCCGGTACGGGCGCTCCTTACATCAACGGTGGCGACGTAAAGAATACCGGTATGGAATTGGCTTTAACTTGGAACGACACTGTAGGTAAAGACTTTAATTATAACGTCACGCTGAACGGTTCCTACAACAAGAATAAGGTAGGTCATATTCCTACCAGCGACGGCATCATCCATGGCGCAGGCGATGAATTGTACAATAATGCTACCGAATTCTACCGTGCAGAAAACGGCCAGCCTATCGGTTACTTCTGGGGCTATGAAACTGCCGGCATTTTCCAGAACACGCAGGAAATAGAAGACTGGCGTGCTGCAGGCAACGGCATCCTGCAGTCGAATGTACAGCCGGGCGATGTGCGCTTTGTGGACCAAGACCATGACGGACGAATCAACGACAACGATAAGGTGAACTTGGGCAACGGCATTCCTGATTTCACATTGGGTTTGAACTTAGGCTTCAATTACAAAGGCTTCGATTTCTCCATCGTGGCAAACGGCGCCTTTGGACAGCAGATTGTACAGTCTTACCGTAACCATACCCGTCCTACGCCGAACTACACAACGGCTATCCTCGACCGGTGGCACGGTGAAGGTACCAGCAACCGGATTCCGCGTGTTACGGACAACAACATCAACTATCAGTTCTCTGACTTGTTTATACAAAATGGTGACTACCTGCGTTTGAGTACCCTTACGTTGGGTTATGACTTCGCAAAATTGTTCAAAAGTAAAGCAGTCAGCCAGGCCCGCTTGTACTTCCAGGTACAAAATCTATTCACCATTACCGGGTATGACGGTATGGATCCAGAAATCGGCTTCGGTTCTTCCAACAATTCTTGGGTATCGGGCCTAGATTACGGTTACTATCCGCGTCCCCGTACTGTTCTTGTAGGTGTAAATCTTAAATTCTAATTTATAAAAATACGTATGAATATGAAAAATATTAGGTCTAACATAATTGCAACAGGCATTTTATGCCTGAGTTTAGGAATGACTTCTTGCACTAAGGGCTTCTTGGATGTGGAATCAAAGACCGAATCTACGACAGGAAATTTTTATAAGACAGAGCAAGACGCCTATCGTGCCTTGTTGGGTTGCTACGATGGTTATAGACGTGCAACGTGTGGTAGCGCTGTCAATATCTTAGTTAGCGCTGAAGTAATGGGATATGAATGTTTCGGTGGTTCGGGTGCTTCCGATGGTAACGGCATGCGTGTGACCGACCGTTTTGACCTCTCTGAAATGCCTTCTTCCACAGGTTCCAACTGGTCTGGTTATTATGCGGGCATTTACCGTTGCAACGAATTGATCACGCGCGAAAATGGCATTCAGTGGAACGAAACGGGCAGCATGCATACTCAGTATATGGCCGAGTGCCGTGCCATTCGTGCTTTCTTATATTTCGATGTGGTGCGTCAGTTCGGCAACATTCCTTTGCTTACCGAACCTACTGATGAGAATATACCGCAAGCAGACCCCGCTGACGTGTATAAGCTGATTTTCGATGACCTGAAGTTTGCCATCGAAAATATCCCGGCAAACGCTTATCCCAAAGCTGAATCGGAGACAAACGACGGCAAGATTACCAAGTATGCCTGTGAAGCCATCTTGGCACGCGCTTATTTGTACTACACCGGTTATTATGGTCAGGAGCCTGAGGGCGTGAGCAAAGCCGATGCATTGTCCGCCGTAGAAGACATTATTTCTTCGGGAGAATACGCCTTAGTACCTGAGTACCGGCGTTTGTGGCCTGCAGCCTGTGCCCAGAAAGCAGAAGTAGGCGATGTGACTACCTTATATGGCGATTATGCCGGTGATGGTAACAGCGAGACAGTATTGACCGTAAAATGTACAGCCAGTGTCAACTGGGCCGGTTCGGACGGTAATCGTTGGCAAGTGAATATTGCCTTGCGTACCTCAACAGGCGTGGCTCCTTATGCACAAGGTTGGGGGTATGCTACGGTGAATCCAGAATTCGTTGAAGAATATGAGAATGGCGATACCAGGCGTACAGCTTCTGTAATTGATATAAAAGGTGAGGGATTGGAAGAAAATCAGCTGGTTCAAACTTGTATTGTCCAATCGCAGGAATACACCGGTTACTACATCAAGAAGTATGCTCCGCTGGCCTTTGCCAATGGTACGCATGCCGGTATGGAAAACGGTACGGGTAACTTGATGATTTCAAACCACCAGGATTTCGTTCGAGTTCGCTATGCCGACGTGTTGTTGATGGCAGCCGAGCTGGGCAGTCCCAAGGCACAACAGTATTTCAACATGGTTCGAGAGCGTGCCTTTAAGGATAAAGACGGTAATATTTCTCCGCTATACACCGAAAAGCAGGCTACAAAAGAGAACATAATGCGCGAACGTCAGTTTGAATTTGCTTTCGAGGGCATCAACTATTACGATTTGCTGCGCCAAGGCATAGATTATGCAGCTACCCAATTGGCCAAGCAAGACGGCGTTGAGGTGCTGACAGCCGGTGGTCCCGCTACCATCTCGTTCAATCCCCAGAACTTTATAAACAAGGCTGGTTTGATGATGGTCAACACGAACCAGATTCTGCTGTCTGACGGTGTTTTGAAGCAAAATCCGGGTTGGTGATAAGAAACATGTGCTTATCAAAAAGATCCGTTTTCCACACATTCTTTTTGAATTAGAGAACTAAATTTACTGCATATAAGATTTGCGAACTAAATTTATATAACCATGAGAATAAAATCTTTATTTGTTGTGTCGTGCCTCATGATGGCTTGCTTGTCGGTCGGGGCGCAGAAAACTTACAAGTTTCAGAACACGAAGCTATCGGATGAAAAGCGCATCGACGCCTTACTGGAAGAGCTTATGTTGGAGGAGAAAATTACTTTACTCGGCAGTGACCTGGCTGTGCCCCGTTTGGGCATATTACCTTGTCGTCACCATGAGGGCCTACACGGATTGGCTTTGGGTGGCCCTGCTGCCTGGGGAGGGCGTGAGAAGGGGGAGAATGGGAAAATAATCCCTACCAATAGGCCTACGACTATTTTCCCACAATCGTATGGACTGGGTGCCACCTGGGATGTAGACTTAGTGAAGAAGGTGGGCGAGCAGGCTTCCCTTGAAGCGCGCTACTACATGCAACGCCCTGAAGATAAGCGTACAGCCTTGGTGATGCGTGCTCCGAATGCCGACTTGGCACGCGACCCGCGCTGGGGACGCACGGAAGAAAGTTACGGTGAAGATGCCTTCCTGACTGCCAGGCTGACAGTAGCCAACATCAAAGGCCTACAAGGTGATGACCCACGCTATTGGCGCACTGCTGCCCTGATGAAACACTTCCTGGCCAACAGTAATGAAGACCGCAGAGACAGCACATCGAGCAACTTCGATATGCGCCTATTCTACGAATATTATGCTTATCCTTTCTACAAAGGCATCACTGAAGGTGGAAGCCATGCTTTCATGGCTGCCTATAACGGATGGAACGGTCCGGCCATGTGCGTGCATCCTTGTTTGAAGGAGATTACCCGCGACAAATGGGGCAACAACGGCATTATCTGCACAGATGGCGGCGCATTGAAACTGCTGGTCAATGCCCACCATGCTTATCCCAGTATGGCCGAAGGGGCGGCTGCAGTGGTAAAGGCTACTACAGGACAATTCTTGGATGTTTATAAACCTTATATCGAGGAAGCTTTGGAAAAGAACCTGCTGACCGAGGAAGACATTGACAAGGCTATTCGTGGCAACCTATACGTAGCCCTGAGGCTGGGCTTACTGGACGGAAAGGATTCTGCTGATCCTTATAAGAACATCGGTACCGTCCCCAACGAAGTGCCTCCTTACGAACGTGAGGAAGCCAAGCAATTGGCACGCGAAGTGACGGCCAAGTCGGTGGTGCTGCTGAAAAACAGTAAGAATCTGCTGCCCCTTGATGCCTCCAAGCTGAAGAAGATAGCCGTGATAGGCCCTTATGCCGATAAGATTGTGCAAGACTGGTATAGCGGCACACCAGCATATGAGGTTACTATCTTGGAAGGTATTCGCAACGCCGTGAAAGGTGGACAGACAGAAGTGATTTATGCTGCCAACAATGCGATAGATGAAGCCGTGAATGCGGCCCAAGAGGCTGATGTAGCTGTGGTATGCGTGGGTAACCACCCGTATGGCACACGTCCGGACTGGTTCTTCTGCCCCGTACCGAGTGACGGACGAGAGGCTGTGGATAGGAAATCGCTGATGTTGCCTGATGAAGACTTGCTGAAGCAGGTGTATAAGGCCAATCCCAATACCATCCTGGTACTAGTTAGCAGTTTCCCATACACCATCAACTGGAGCCAGGAAAATCTGCCTGCTATCTTGCACATTACGCATTGCAGCCAGGAACAAGGTAACGGTTTGGCCGACGTCTTGTTTGGTAAGGTCAATCCCTCCGGACATACCACCCAGACGTGGGTAAAGGACATTACCGACCTGTCCGACATGATGGATTATGACATCCGCCACGGACGTACTTACATGTACTACAAGGGCGATGTGCTTTATCCCTTCGGCTATGGCTTGAGCTATACGACATTCGACTACCAGCAAATCAAGTCTGTCAAGCAGAGCAAGGATAAGGTTACCGTGACTGTATTGGTGAAGAATTCGGGCAACTGCGACGGTGAGGAAGTGGTGCAATTGTATGCCAGTTATCCGGAATCGAAGGTAGAACGCCCGATGAAACAGTTGAGAGCATTCAATAAGGTGCCTATCGCAGCCGGTGATACAAAGGAAGTGGTGCTTGATATTCCCAAAGAGGATTTCGCTTATTGGGATGAAGCTCAAGATAAGTTCGTAGTAGAGCCCGGTAAGGTGAAATTGCTTATCGGTACCTCTTCAGCAGATATCCGCCTGGAAGGTGAAGTTACTTTATAGGACAATTATTAGGGTTGAGTAAAAAGATTGTGATGGACGATGCAGAATCCGCACGCGGTCTATCCTTTGCATAGCCGTGTGTGGATTCTTTTTTTATAATGTTCATCTTTGTAATAGAAAAAAGTTCACTGCGTATGAAAACAGTTAAATCGAAAATCATGAAAGGCATCTCCCTGCTTTGCGCGGGTGTTTTCGTGTATGCCTTCTCCGCTTGCTCTGCCGGAGAGACAGGGCAACAACCGGGTAGCGTTTCGCAAGACGGGCAACAGTTATATATAGGAGACTCCATTGCCGTAGCACAAACTCAGTATGGCAAAGTGCGCGGCTATATATTAAGAGGTATATACACCTTCTGTGGCATACCATATGGAGCAAGTACAGTAGGCGAAAATCGCTTCATGCCGCCCCGTGAACCCGAGCCTTGGGAGGGCATCCGTCCGGCGGTCTTTTGGGGCGATACAGCCCCGCAGGTTACGACAGGCAAGTACCGCAACACATACAGTACATTCACCGACCATTGGAATTACTATGACGTCAGCGAAGACTGTCTGATGCTGAATGTCTGGACGCCCGCCTTGACCGACCGTAAGAAACGTCCTGTGCTGGTATGGCTGCATGGAGGCGGCTTTACAAACGGCAGTGGCATTGAGCAGGACAGTTACCGGGGCGAGAACCTCAGCCGCTACGGAGACATTGTATTCGTCTCATTAAACCATCGGCTGGGTCCTATCGGCTTCAGCGACTTTTCGAGGGTGAATGAGAAGCAGTTTGCCGAGTCGGGTAATGCCGGTATCCTCGATCTTGTAGCCGGCCTGAAGTGGGTACACAACAACATCGCACAATTCGGAGGCGATCCGGGCAACATCACCATCATGGGCCAGTCAGGTGGCGGAGCCAAAGTCTGCACGCTGGTAGCCATGGCCGAGACGAAGGGTCTATTGCATAAAGCTATTGCCCTGAGCGGAAACATCACGGGAGCAATAGATAACAATTACAGTGCCGAACTGGGCAAATACATCCTGAAAGAGGCCGGTTTACAGCCTTCACAGATAAATAAATTGCAAGAAATGCCTTGGCTCGACTACATCGCCCTCGCCAACCGAGCAGCTGCTAAGTATGACAAGCAGCAGGGTGGCAACGGCATGATGCGTGGTTCTTTCGGCCCTGTGGGTGATGGCTTCCACATCCCGATGGATACATTTTATACCGATCCGGAAGCTCCTTCGGCCCATGTTCCCATGTTATTCAGCACCACTACATGCGAGTTCTCCATGAGCCGCGACAATGCCGCCCTTGAAAAGATGGACAGGGTGCAGTTGGTGGAAATAGTGGATAAAATGAAGGGCAAGAACGGCGAAAAAATTGTGACGGCTTATGAAAAAGCGTTTCCCGACAAGAAACCCATTGAATTGCTCGGCTTGATAATGAGTTCCCGAGAGAAAGTGATTAAAGCCATCAATGCCAAGGCACAGCAAAACGCGCCAGTTTACCTGGCATGGTTCGGCTGGGAGCCGCCCTTATTCGACGGGCGCATGCGTGCCTTTCATTGCCTGGATATCAGCTTCTGGTTGAAGAATACCGACATCATGCTTACCCATACGGGTGGAGGCAAACGTCCGCGCGACCTTTCCACGAAGATGGCCGATGCCTTGCTGAGTTTCATGCGTACGGGCAACCCCAATTGTGCAAGCCTACCCGAATGGCCGCAATACATGCCGGACAAGGGTGCCACAATGATGCTGAGCGATCGCTGCGAAGTAGTTTATGACCCCGACCGCGAAGCGCGCAAGACGTTGACAGAGTAAGCCAAGCACTTATAAGTGTACAAAAAGCTAAGTAAGGTAATATATTAAGTACGTGAAGAATAGAAATAAAGTTCATCTTCCGTACGCACCGCAAAAGCAACAAGCAACAGTCCTCCGCTCCGAAATCGAAACTTTCGACCACGGAGTGACGGAAGTCCACAGTGCAAGGTCACGGACGGTTGCCGGATAAGGGACTTCCCCCTTCAGATCCGCTTCCAGAGCCTTGAGCATGATATAATCCATGCCTTGATGATGAGTATCTTGCTCTAAAGCTTCCCTTCCCCACTGCTGCCAGTAAGAATGCTCGTAACGTTCTACATAAGCATAATCGGCTTCCCATGCTTCGTCAGGACTGATGCCTTCAAAATAGATTAAACGCCGGTCTCCTTGCCAAATCCCCTTTGTTCCCTGAATTTCGAAATCCAGGCTACGGGGACGCGGCAAGGTAGTATCATGAACTAAGGATATCAAAATTCCATTTTCTGTTTCCATTTGAGTAGAGATGATGTCTCCCATGGTAATTTTTATGTCCGTATTTCCACCCAAATCTTTAATCCGTTGTAACATTCCCGCAGGTTTCGAGGCAAATGATGTCAAATATTTTATCCTGTCTTTTCGGTTGATACCCGCTATCAGGCAAAGGGGAGCAAAACCGTGCGTAGGATAAAGGTCTCCATTCTCGTTCTGATAAAACTTGCTTCGCCATACACTCTCTGTCTTTTTCCGATTTCCGATATTCCCGGCATCATCCAGCAGAAGATGACGAAGATCGTGCCGATATCCACCACGCATATATACGATTTCTCCCAGCATACCCGCATCTACCATATTATGAACCGCCAGAACTTCCCGACGGAAAAGGGTATTCTCCAAAGGATAAACACGACAATTCGTTCGCTCTGCCAAATTGATTAAAGGTTGATATTCATCTAAATAAAGCCCTCCTTTTATCTCCAAAGCAACATGACACTTCCATTCCACACACTGCATGGCATGCCGGACATGATATTGCCAAGGAGAAGCAACAAACACCAGTTCAGGTTTATGCCGGTCGAGCATATTCAGATAATCTTCTTCCCCACTATTATAGCAAACAATTCCAGGCATATCAGCCGGCTCAATGCCGGGGTCTGCCACTGCCACTATTTCAAAAAAAGAAAAATTCTGTAGCAATCGCAACAGCTGTTTTCCTCTATACCCTGCACCAATAAAAGCAGTCTTTATCTTCTTCATATTTTCAATAACAACCAACGCACTTGCAAATATGTGCTTCTGAAGCACATAAAGATTATATATTTGTATATTGAGATTCGCGCCTTGCGAACGCTTGTTCGCAAGGCGCGAATACATATTCAAGCACTGTGAATATCCGTTCGCAAGCTTTGAACAGAGAATTATTACTAAAGAAAAGAACTTTTCTTCCTATCTTCTGTACTTTTTCTCTTAATGCCGGAGAACTTTTCTCTTTATATCCGTAGAATGGGTATTGCATGTAAGTCATCCACCCCACCCTATAAGGAGACACTATTCCTTCTTCGAAGGAGTCACATAATCTTCCTTTATAAACTCATCATATACTCTTTTGGGATGATCGAACGGAGCTATCCCGCTGCGATCCTCATTGAAGTTCTCACGGCGGAATTTCTTCAACTTCACATTGTCTTCGGCATACTCTCTCAGTTTCCTTTTTTCATGTCCGTACAAAGAGCTGTCCAAAACCTCGGAGTTGAGCAAACCTTCTTTGGGAGTAATGGTAGGCAGCAGTTTCTGTTCCAGCAATCCACGATAGGCCCCATTGTATTCGCACCAAATGTTATCTCCCATTACAAACAGACGATAGGTGTAGTTGGACCATGCGGTCTTGATAGTAATTTCACGGGCATAAATTTCGACAGACGCCTCCGAATCAAAATTCTGGTCACGAATGGCAACCAGTTTTCGACCTGAGATGTCTTCTTTCACAACAGCAATCCATTTCTCGCTATTCAGAATCTCATCAACAATTTCTGATAGGTTTTCCTTGATTTCAAATTGTATTCTCATATTATTTGCCTGCGGGTCAGGACTTTTTTACTATCCCCAATTAGATTTTGGTTTCTAAATTAATAAAAGCTGAATAAAAAAACAACTCAAAGAGCATTTTTCCGAGTATTTTCATGCAAATTAGCGCAATTATATGTTAGAAATGCATAAGATGTTAATATTCATAGACAAAGAAAAACCTTCACCCTGGATTAAGAAGTGTTAAGTCTGACATTTATTATGAATATCACTGCATCCTTTTCACTTTTCAATTGTTAATCTACCAAAGAATATTAACCAATAAAGAAGAACAATTATGAAACGAGTCATTACATTGATCGCATTGGTATTGGTAAGTGCATCGACCTTGATGTATGCACAAAGCAAGAGTGAGACACGCCGTGCAGAGCGCAAGGCACAGCGTGAAGCCGAGAAGGCACGTGAAAAAGCAGAAAACGAACGGGCATACGCCATAGCAGTTCAGGCATTGCAAAAAGGAGAGTTTGTATTGGAAGCCGACCAATTGGTCTTTAAAAGAGGACGGAGCGCATACGTATCGCCCACTACAAACTTTGTAATGATGAACGGCAACCAAGCATCCGTTCAAATCGCGTCCAACAGTGCCATTGCAGGTCCCAACGGAATTGGTGGAATTACCGTGGACGGTACTACAAGAGAATTGAAGATAACTACCGACAAGAGGGGAAACTTGAACTGCAATTTCAGTGTACAAGGTGTAGGTATATCGGCACAAGTATTCATCACACTTACAAATGGTGGCAACAATGCAACGGCCAGAATCAGCCCCAACTACAATTCGAATACTTTAACACTAAACGGTCGTTTGGTTCCACTATCCGAATCGAATGTATATAAAGGACGTGCTTTTTAAGCATTTCCTTAAACCAAGCGCTGTTGCCGATTGTTACGCCTGCATAACTCTAAAACTTAACTGTTATGATCAATTATGTAGATAGAATGGCAGATGCCTTAGTAGATGTGCTAAAGTACTCGAACCAGGACGTGGAATGGGTAGAGCCTGATGACATGAAACCCAACGACGGTGTGCAACCCGAATGGTTCTATCCGGCCATAGAAAGTGCGGAATATTCGGAAATCACCGCCATCCTGCAATACACTCAGCAGGAAGCTGTCTTTGAAGACGAAATCGGTGAATTGATGCTTGGCATCGCTTTAGTTGAAATGAAACATTATGCTCATGTGCGGGATGCCATCGTGGCGCTGGGTGGAACATTGCCCAAGCCTTACGACAGCAAAAATGTAAATATAGGCGGAACAGTTACCGAAGCGTTGACTTTGGCTGCACACTCCGAGGTGGCCACCATCAAATTCTACAAATCGGTAAAAGAACGGATTACAGCCAGCACTGAATCGGCAGACATTGCCCGGAAGCTGCTCACTAAACTGATTGCCGACGAAAGCCTGCACCTGAAATTGCTGACACAGCAACTGAAGAAAATGTTGGGAGATGAAAAGAAGTATGAAGAAGCAATGAAAGAAATTTTAAATGAATGATGGTTTGGCGCTTTACGCGCCAAACCATCATTCATAATTATTCCAGACGAACCACATCCCCTATCACAGGCATCAAAACATTCAGCGAATCTTTCTCTTTGAGGCCGACTGCATTTTTCAGAGGTTCGTCCCAAGGATGCCTTGCCAGAGCATATTTGGAATGATGAACGGTGAGCACCTTCTCTGCCTTCAAGTCTTTGGCAACCTGTCCCAGGTATTGGGGCATGGTATGAATATACTTCCAGTCCTCATTGTACTGCCCATTCTCCAGGATAGCCAGATTGATGCCCGGATATTTCTCACCTATTTCTGCGAAATGTGTATCATATCCACCGTCTCCACCCATATAGATTTTCTGTGAAGGAGTTTCGATGAGGAAAGACGCCCAAAGTGCCTGGTTAGACTTCAGAAAACGCCCTGAGAAATGGCGGGTAGGCAGACAATGGAACATGAAGCCTTCATCCGGAACAGCATCTTCAAACCAATCCAGTTCCACCAGACGTTCCTTGTCAAATCCCCAATATTCAAAGTGCTCACCCACTCCCAACGGACAGATAACCTTATCCACACGGTCTTTCAACTGCATCACCGTCTGATAATCCAAATGGTCCCAATGGTCGTGCGAAATCACCAGATAATCAATATCCGGCATATCGGCAGGCTTATAGGCATCTGCTCCCTTGAAGGGCTTGTTGATGAACGAAACCGGAGAAGCCATGCAAAACACCGGATCTACCAGAATACGTTTTCCATCTATCTGTATGAGATAGGAAGAATGGCCGAACCATACCAGCACATTTTCATCCTTCCCTATTTTCCTAAGATCTGTCCTTACCACCGGAATTTCCTTTTCCGGACGCAAGTTCTTCTCTTTCTTGAACAAGAATCCCCAAAGAGCGCCCAAACGCCCTTTCTGAGAAGTCATCATCACGGTAGTATGCAAATTCTGAAACTGCCCGTCCTTGTAATGGGGCGATTTCTTAATCCGCTCCAACCGTTCTCCGCGAGGTGTACGGCCAAAACGCGGCTGATTGATAAATATCATTCCCGCAATAGCCACGACAGCCACAACACCTGCTATAATACCTATTATCATGCGTACTCTATTCCACACTTATTTTCAGCTTCTGGTCTTTTACTATAATATAGTAGTCACCCGGTTCCAGGAAACGTTTGCCGTCACTGTCTACAAAGCTCAGATCACGTTCCGCATCAATGTCGAAGCGGAATACTTTGGTTTCACCGGCTTTGATCAACTGCTTTTCAAAGAACTTCAGTTCCTTGACGGGACGAGCGATAGAGCTGACAGGATCGTTAATAAACCAATGTACTGTTTCCAGACCATCACGGCCACCTACGTTGGTTACGGGGATTTCTACAGTCAACTTGCCACCCCGCTTCACTTTGTCCGCAGAAAGCTTCATGGTGCCATATTTATAATCGGTATAGCTCAAACCATATCCGAACTCATACAGAGGGGTACTCGGAATATCCTGATAGCGACCCTGATTACCTTTACGGGCGGGAGGACGTTGGTTATAATAGATAGGTATCTGCCCCGTAGAATAAGGGAATGTAATGGCCAGCCTGCCGGAAGGATTGACACGCCCGGACAGCACACCGGCTACCGGCTTACCACCTGCAACGCCGGGCTGCCACATCTCAACAATGGCATCCGCCTGTTTCTCTATACGCACCAATTCCAAAGGACGACCGTTCGACAGCAGCACGACAACAGGCTTACCTGCCTTCTTCAACTCGGCCAATAATTCTTCCTGGACAGCCGGCAATGCAATAGTAGACCGGGAAGTATTCTCACCGCTCCATCCACGTTTCTCACCCAGGCAGAGCACAACGACATCCGCATTCTTTGCCACGGCCAATGCTTCGGCAAAACCATCCCGGTTCTCACCGTCAAAATCACAACCCTGTGCATAAACAATATCTGCCTTACCTGCAAACTCACGGGTCATGGCATCATAAATACTGCACACATCTTGAGCCCGTCCATGCGCGGACCAGCTGCCCAACAGATCAGCCTGGTTCTTGGCCAACGGACCTACCAAAGCTATCTTCTTGGCTCCGGACAGTGGCAGGACATTATCGGCATTCTTCAACAAAACAATGGTTTCTTCTGCCATCTGCTCCACAGCACGAAGACTCTGCGGAAGCAGAAGGCGTTCTTCCTGCTTCACCTCTTTAGTATAAGGATTATCAAACAAGCCCAAGCGGAACTTGATGCGGAGTACACGGCGCACGGCATCATCAATATTCTGCATCGGAACTTTTCCTTCGTTCACCAGCTCTGCCAAGTGCCGTTGATAACAATTATCGGTCATATCCATTTCTACACCTGCCATAAAGGCTTTCTCTGCAGCTTCTTTAGTATCGGCAGCTACCCCCTGATTGACAAGTTGCACTACGGCATCCCAGTCGGAAACCACAAAACCGTCATGCTTCCAGCGATTCTTCAACACCTCCGTCAACGTATAATGATTGGCAGAAGCTGGTACACCACTGATGTCATTGAAGGCGCTCATCAGAGTTGCCGCACCAGCCTTTACGCCGGCCTCGTAAGGCGGCAGATAAGTATCCCACAATGATTGACGGGAAATCTCGGTATAGACATAATCGCGTCCGGCCTCTGATGCACCATAGCCCACGTAATGCTTCAAGCAAGCTGCCACACGTTTGTCCGAAGACATATCATCACCCTGATAACCTTTGACGGAGGCCACAGTATATACTCCGGTAGCATACGGGTCTTCGCCATACCCTTCGGCTATACGTCCCCAACGGCCGTCACGAGCCACGTCAATCATCGGAGAAAATGTCCAGTCCACACCGGACATACGCGCTTCCTGTGCAGCCACTGCACTGGATTGCTCCACCAATGCCGGATTCCAGGAACATGCCTGTGCCAAAGGGATAGGATAAACTGTACGGAAACCGTGTATCACGTCGTAACCGAAAAGTACAGGAATGCCCAAACGGGATTCCTCCATCGCCTTCTTTTGCAACCCGTTGCGCAGTTGCGGGTCTGCTTCAAAATAGATGACTGAACCGATTTCTGCCGGCACATTCTTTACAGCTTCACCCAGGTTATTAATGTTGTTGTTGAAGCCTAATGTGTATTGGTTCAGCTGGTAAATCTTCTCTTCCAGGTTCATCCGTGACAAGAGGTCTTCAACGCGCTGTTCCACCGGTGCCTTGGCATCCTTGTACAAAGGCGTGTTTTTGTCTTTTGCTACAGCTTGTACGCTCACCGAAAATACGAGCAAGCCAAATAGTTGTACGATTTGTTTCTTTTTCATGATAAATATTTAAGTATTTGTATTAATCGGCACCAAAGATACATTTTCCCCATAGGAAAAACAAATGAGATGCTTACGATATTTTGTAATATATTTCTCCCTTTATAGAAATTATATTACTTTTGTCAGACATACAATAAAAGCATGGGAATTGTCAACCTTAAATATAAAAACATACTTGCCTGTATACTCTTACTGGGTATATTTTTATTAGGATATAACTTCAGACGATGGTATGTTGCAAACCACAGAATAAAGAAGCATATTTCCCTTATATACTCGTTTGCAGTCAATGAAACCGGATGCCTGAACTTTGAAAAGCTCGTCCGACAGGAATTCAGGAAGCAAGGTATAGAACCCGTGTTTGATAAATTCTATCTTGATTGCAACAAGCTCACTGAAAAAGAAGAAATCAACCATATCAGGAAATATCTGGAACTCCTCAAGAACAAGCCGATAGACTTGATTCTACCCATAGGCGACCAGGCTACCTATTCGATGCTTTCTACCCGTCATCAGCTCCTGACCTCCATTCCGGTAGTAGCCTGCAATGTGAATTTCCCCAACGAAAAGCTTCTGAAAGAGTACGAATCCAGAAAGATTTATGTTTTACGGGATACACCGGACTTTAGACGTAACATAGAATTCATAAAAGCATTGCATCCCGATACAGGCATGGAAATCGTGTTCAATGTTGACCTGACTTTTCTGGGACGAGCCTCCTTTGACTTGCTGACCCGATCGGTAGACAGGAAGAATGTGCGGATCTTAGGACAGCAGTCAATGTACGCATTGGAAGACAAGTACAAAGAAATTAATGACATGGTTGAGTATTATGACCTTATGCCCGCATTGGCAAACGAACGCATAAAAGAAAACGAACAGACCATTTATCTCTATCCATTCCGATATATAAAAGGGCTGTCCCTACTCGTCATGATGGAGAAATCAAAAAGTGAACAGGATAAAAAAGTATTCCTGCTGGATAAGTTTGACCTGGTGGCACTCCCGATAGTAAATGCACTTAATATCCCTTCTTTCAGTTGCATACGCGAAGGCTTTGGAGGAGAATCCAAAATTGTAGGCGGCTATATGGCTACCGAAGAGATTTCTGCCCGGACAGCTGTAGACTTATCCGTACGACTGATGAATAAAGAAAAGATCGGTATGCCTAAAATCAGAGATTTGGAGAAGGAATACATACTTGACTGGAAACGCTTTTCTGCTTACAACAGCAATGATATAAACAAGGTACCCAAGCATACGCGCATCATCAATTATCCGTTTTACGACCATTACCGCAAGGAACTTTACTTATTGGCAGCCTTATTTATTTTCTCTTTTATCTTCATATCCATCAGCCTGCTACGCATACGCCGACGCTCCATGATTGAGCGGAAAAACATGGAAATGCTCGAGAAGGTTCATAAGCGTTTAACTCTTTCTACCGATGGTGGTCAAGTGTCACTATGGAATATGCAGGGAGACGTCATTGAGTTTGATGAGAACTATGCACGGCTGACCGGACTGCATCAACGCCAATTCTCAAGAGCTGAATTCTCTAAATTTGCACACCCCGACGACTGGCAGTTACTAAGTGCACTTTACGAAACCCTGTGCCAGTCAACGGACACACAGATACGGCGTACCCGCCTGTGTTTCGATGCAGAAAAGAAAGAATATCAATGGTATGAGTTGCGTTGCCGCAGTCTGAAAGATGCCAAAGGAGAAATGATGCTGGCAGGTATCATGCAGAACATCCAGGAAGTGGTGGACCGCGAACAGCAACTGATTCTGGCCAAACAAATGGCCGAGAAAGCAGAGCTAAAGCAATCATTCCTCAATAATATCAGCCACGAAATCCGTACTCCGCTCAACTCCATCGTGGGATTCACAAATGTATTGGTTGGTGAAGGTTCCGACGAGATAAGCCCGGATGAAAAAGCAAGCATGCTCGATATTATCAACCGCAACAATGAACTGCTGCTGAAGCTTATTAATGATATGGTGGAAATATCACACCTGGACTCCGGCTATATGAGTTTTGAAATAGAGAGATGGAATATGACCGGAATCGTCAAAGAAATCTATGCAATTTACCAGCCGTTGATACAGCCTTCTCTACAATTCCATCTCAAACTGGACGAAGCCCTATACCTGCCCGTAGACATAGATCGTCAACGTTTCATCCAGGTTATCTCTAACTTCTTGGACAATGCCAATAAGTTTACCCAAGAAGGGTACATAACGTTGGGATGCAAAGTTATTGAAGAACAGAATGAAGTCTGCATATACGTGGAAGACAGCGGTAAGGGCATCGATGAGAAAGAACAGATTATGATATTCGACCGTTTCTATAAGAGTGACGAGTTTGGCCAGGGAAGCGGTTTGGGACTTTCTATCAGTAAAGTAATCATTGAAAAGCTGTCAGGGCGCATAGAAGTACGTTCCAAGGTGGGAAAAGGGAGTTGCTTCTCTGTCTTTCTATCTTTGGCGGCTCAATAAGTATGCACACTTACCCCTTGTGCCGAAGGCAGATAATTGATGCCATACCAACACATCTGTATCAATAGAAAAGCGACAAGCAACAAGACCAATGCCTTGCAATGTGCCGAAGGACGTCCCAAGCGGAAATGAATATATACCAGATAGGAAAACCAAGTTGCCGCCGCCCAAGTCTCCTTAGGGTCCCACTCCCAGTAATGTCCCCAGGCAGCTTTTGCCCAAATAGCACCCGAAAGCATGCCCAAAGTCATAAAGGCAAGTCCTACCCAAGTCAGTTTATCACACAAATTCATCTCCCGGCATTCAATGCTTTTCTTCTTGAAGCAGAGCAGGTAGACCGCCATCAACGCAGCGGCTCCAAGCATGGCATAGGCAAACATATAAGCCACAATGTGCGGCGTAAACCAAGGGCTTTGTAAAGCAGGCATCGGTGTCTCGTTCTGTATAGCCGGCCGGAAAAAGTTGAAACAGACAAAGACCAATACAAGAATAAGGCAAGTGGCAAAAATACCAAAGCGCCCATGAACAAACAGACAGGCCGCTCCCAACATCAGCATAATGATTCCGGCATAAACGAACGGTAGCCACGGATCGCGCACCAGTTCAAATATACTGATATCACTCCATCGTCCTTTTTTAGCGTCATACCCTACTTGATAGACATTCCAGCCGGACACCTTCAAAGGATGATTCACCTCAATCGTATCTTGCACGGCACTTCCCTCTTGTGTATAAACAGTCACAGCAGAGACAAAACGTTGCGGTATACCCTCTTCCGTCCGGCCTTCCGATGTCTGTTTAGGAGGGTATTCATAGATGGTAAAGTAGTTCAGTTCAATAGCAAACGGCAATTCTACCAACCTGCCTTTTTCATCCATAGCCCGCCATTCAGCCTCTTCCATTTGGGCCACCATTTTCAGGCGTTGCAAATCGGCACTGCCGAAGGTAGCTGCCAGCACAACAATGAAAAGCCCGACATGATTGAGCAAAAAAGGAATCTTGCGTAGCTCTAATGGAAAAGAGGTGCGGAGAACAGTCAGCCCCAAAGAAGACGCCAGCCACACATAAAACAGTACAAACGGCCAGAAGGAAAGCATCTTTTTTGAAAGAAATCCCATCACCACCGTGACGGCTACCACACAAACAAGAGAAGAAACCGCAGAGGTATGGTGACTGAGCCAGTAGAAGCCATACACTCGTTTACGAAGCATGTGCATCACTGACAGCAGAAGCAGATATAACACAAGAACAATAATGTTGACCGGCCAGGCAAACAGTTCCCAACGCACTCCTCCAACTGTTTCTTGCAACAGCAAGCCCGAAGCCAACAAACCTGCTCCGCAAGCAAAACCTTCCTTATACCCCCACGGTTTACTCCACATACAACAGAATACGATTTATTTTTGTAGCAAACGCCCGTTAGCTTTAGCTTTCTCCAACCAGGCCGGCACAACATTTTTCAAGAATTTATCTTTTGCAGCCCGTTCGGCATCCATATCCAAGCCGACGTACTCTTGTGCCTTGGCTTTTGTCGAAATGTCCGGCATGGGCACATCCTCTGTGAAGCCATTCTTTGCCAACACTCTGGACAGGGCAAGACGAGCTTGCATAGCCCTGTCCAGTCCATGAGACAAGATACGCTGCACTTCCTGCGGCGCATGGAAAGAAGCACCATGAGATGACACCCCCATATCCCAACGCCACTGTGCCTGACGGATCAACGCCAATATGCCTTCCATCTGATCCTCCGTAACTCCATGATCCCAAGCAAACTTTGCTTCAATATGCACCTTTGCCAGCTCCTGTTCCAAGCGGTCGCGTACTTCGTTTGCCTTACGCTGACGATCGTAAACATTGTTGCGCAAAGTAGTCTCACTCTCGCGGTGGCAAGTCTGACAAGTACGGTCAATCATAGCCAGAGGGCTTTGTATACGATGGTCGCTGAACTTGATACCGCCTTCACTGTTATAAGGCATGTGGCAATCGGCACACGACACACCACGTTGTCCATGAATGCCCATTCTGGAAAGCTCATAATCAGGATGCTGCGCCTTTATTATCGGGGTACGGCTCAACTTGTGGATAAAATCAGAGAAACCGGCCTCATCATAATATGCTTCCATCTCTTCCACAGTAAGGCCTTTATCCCAAGGAAGAGTCAGGTATTTGCCGTCACCCTTGAAATAATATTCCACATGGCACTGCGCACATACCAGCGAACGCATCTCCTGAGGAGAAACCTTTGTAATGTCCCTGCCTTGACGCTGAAAAGCTTCTATCAAGGAGGGACGGCTGATATGCAGGTTCATATTCTCGGGATCGTGGCAATCGGCACAGCCGATGGGATTGACGATTTCACTACCCAGTGCGCCCCACTTATTACGATAGAAAGTATCTACGCCGATAGCTTCCATCATGCGGGGAACATCCGAACTCTTACAAGTCCAGCAAGTGGCAGGTTGCGGACCGTCAGTATCCGTCAAGGGTGCGCCGGTGCGGAGGGAAGCACGGCTATCTTCAATAGCATGCATGTGTCCGCGTGGCGTGGAATAAGCTTTAGAAAAAGCATATCCTGCCCAAAGGACTACCATCTCGGGGCGCCGTTCCAGAATATCGCCTCCTACATACTTGTTGAGCTCGCTTTGGTAATCAGGTTTTTCCGTTTCACTCCAGGTCTGATATTCACGAGAGAAATCATCCTTAAAGAGTTCGCTACGGGCTTCAATTCCCTTAATTGCCGTTTTATGATTATTAAACAGCTCCTCTACTTCGGTTCTCCGGTCCGTCAAAACCGAAATACACAGTCCTGAGACGAACACAATGACCATTGAGCCTCCAAACAACAGCCATCCTTGCCACGTTTTTAGGTTCTTCCTCATATTCTATGGAAATTGCACATTATAACCGGGAAGCTACGAGTTTTGTCCTTATTCATATTTCTGCAGACTTTGTCGTTTTTAATAATTCAGCAAAAATAAGCATAATAGTTTGCACTATCATAAAAGATAAGACAAAAGTTAGGTGCAAAGTATCAGTCATCAGGGTGTTACCGACTTTTTTCTACGTTTCGCAGAATACAAACGGCGTATCCACAAATAATATCCGGTTAATGGAAGCGTTCCCCCCAGCAATGCAGCAAGAAATGTCAGAATACGGGTAGTCATCCCTCCCCAACTGCCTACATGGACGGAGAATATCCAACCGACTCTTTGCGTCGCCTCTAAACCGAACAGGTTGAAGAATGCGGTGCGATACCAAGGGAAAGACCACGTCAGCCCGGTGAGTGCCATCACCAGCAAGAAGAGCAGGGCATACATGCCACCTGCCACGTGCAAGCTATACAGAAAACGCCGCAGCCCCTTGCCGGTCACAATCTTCAGACTGTTCTTCAATGCCTTCCTCGTGCGAGGCCACCAGATGACAACGCCCGAGACCAGTATCAGTACAAGCATCAGGGTGGCAGTGCCCACAATCATCTTACCCCAGAAGATGCCTCCATCCGGCTTACTGTCCAGCAACCAGCGATGCAGACGGAACATGGTCATGAAGAACGGGGCACGCTCGTGCTTGCCTTTCACTTCGCCGGTGTAGGGATCTACATAGACCGAAGCATGGCGAGGTTTGGAGAGTTTGACTTGCCAGGTACGCTCCGGATTAAGTGAGGTAGTGACGCCCTTCACTGATATGCTGTCCGGCAACGTGGCAGCGACCTTTTGCTTTATCTCGCTCATGGGGAGTGGAGAGGCCCCGACTTTATCTACATAGTAGAGGTCGCGGTGGCACAGCTCCATCACCTCGTTCTCAAAGACCAGTGCGGCACCCGAGAAGCAGATTATGGTGATGATCAGTCCGAAAGGAACAGATAACCACAGGTGTATGTTACGAAATAGCTTTCTCATTATGGAATCAATTGTCCTACACCGTTCAGTTGAGTTGCATTCACAGTCAGTCCTTTGGTTGCTACTGCACCGGAGGGTTCAACCTTATAGATGGACGGATAACCCGATGCAGTGGTAACGGCAACGTATGCATTGCCTTTCTCCATGTAGGGAGTATTACCGAAACCGGAAACATCATCCGGCAAACCGGTGACATGGGTCAGAGCGCCGGTCGAAGCATTGAATACGGCCAGTTGATTGGCTACTTTATCAGAGTCGGTAATCGGCTTGTCGTACATCAGCATCAGGAAGTAATTGCCCGAGATGTACCAGGTACGGAGGAAGGAAACCCCGCCCGCCTCTTCTTCAAGATTAAAGTAGTAGTTGGGATCAAAATCTTCGGTCTTGGTGTCGATGCGTACTACTCCGGCAGGCAGCGTGGTGCGCTGGCGGCTATCGGTCATGGTCTTGGCATAGCTGGGAGAGAAGACATATACGTATCCGTCGTCGGCCAGCCAGTTCATCTGATAGTATTGCGATTTGAAACGTCCGGCAGCATAGCTGATTTTATCGGTCTTGATCAGTCGGGGCGATGTCAATGTCTCGTCGCTGAAGATGGCCATCCAACATTCGTCGGGGTACTGAGTCCACTGCAGTTCATCCTTCAGGTAAGCGCTGCTGTTGCTGCCGCCCGATTCAGTCTTTATCAGGTCTTCGTTGCCGGGAAGCACCCACTTGTAGCTGCCGTCTTCGTTTTTCTGCACACAGCCATATTGGCTCAATCCCATGGGGATGGCAGCGGCATAAATCTTACTGCCCACCTGGTCTATACCGGCCAGCGTTACATACTCACCATTGCCCAGGAAGTTTTCGGAAAGGAACGGAGTCTCTTTGGTTACTTTGTTGCTTGTATAAGTCTGGCTCTCTACATCCAGATAAGAAATCAGGAAAGATTTCGGGGTGTAACCGTTCGCATCGTTCAGCTCCGTAGGGCCGGCACCGGTAGAGGTGGTCATGATGTACTTATCGTAGTAACCGTAAGTAGTGAAGCGGTTGACGTTATATTCTTGAGTACGCTTTACCAGTTCATGGTTGGCGTTCATAACGAACGATTGGGTTGTGCCGGCATTTCCCTGGTTGTAGTTCAGGGCGTACAGGTACCGGTTGCCGTAGAACACCCAGTAAGAAGCGCCGTCGTTCACAAGACCGTTTCCGGCAGCGGTAATCTCACCGCTTTCCAGCGATTCGGCAGTCAGCAATACGGGGACCGAACTGCCCGAAACGGTGGCTGTGGCAGCTATCACATAGTTGCCCTTAGATTCGGAACCGGAACCGGTGCCCGGTTCATCGGTATCTGTACAAGACGTCAAAGTCATTCCGGTCATCGCTATAGCGAAGAGGCCGGCTAAAAGATAATTTTTCTTCATTTGCTTCATTTATTAATATGTTAGTGAATGATAATACTGTTGAATGATAATTTGAAGCCCTATGGAGCATTTTGAATGATTTCAGAAATCATTGCAGCAATCATTTCAGAGATCATTGTAGCAATGATTTCTGAATTCATTGCAGTAATAAGATAAGGAGGGAAAAACATAAATAAAACT
Organism: Bacteroides sp. GD17; assembly: GCF_038448625.1. Taxonomy (NCBI): domain Bacteria; kingdom Pseudomonadati; phylum Bacteroidota; class Bacteroidia; order Bacteroidales; family Bacteroidaceae; genus Bacteroides; species Bacteroides sp. GD17. The sequence continues at coordinate 10,940 of NZ_JBCEZS010000018.1, read as the reverse complement.
GTGCTGAATTCCCATTTATCAATCTCCGAAATGTATCCGCACCTTTCCGTAGAATGCACGCCCTGCCTTTTGCAGACTGAAGTTGTCGTACAAGTCTTCGTTCGTCAGGTTGCGGCACTCGAATGAAAGGTTGTAGCGTCCGTTCTTCAGGCTGTAGCTCAAAGCCAGATTGTGAGAGAACTGGTCGGGAACGACGTAATCGCTGTTTTTGCCGATGGCCTGCGAATAGTAGGAGAAACTGTGCATATACTGATTATCATAAGTCACGGTAAGCGAATTACCCTTCTTCCAAAGGTCCCGCCAATAGAAGTTCACATCGAAATCGGCAAACTGATAAGGCACATTCGGCACCCGTGACTTATAACCCAGGTTCTCTACTGCATTACCGGTACTTCCGATTTGTGTCTTCTCATTATCACGCACATTCATCTGCGTAAAGTTTCCGCCTACACTCAGCCAACGACCCAGTCCATAACGTGCCGACACATTATATCCTTTTGTCAGCACCCTGCCGTAATTGGTATAAGTGGCACCTTCTTTTCCACCGCTCAAATCCTGAATATTACGCTGGATGTAATCCTTCGTATTGCGATAAACCACCCCGCCTTCTACATAAATCGAATGCTTGCCGAAGGCTTTGGAATAGCTAAGATTCAAGTTAACATTATCGCTGTTCTCGGGACGAATGCCAACATCACCCGTCTCCAGGTCTTCGTCACCGAACATCTCTTCGATGGAGGGCAGACGATAAGCTTTTTCGTAAGAAAGCTTCGCCTGCAATCCGGGCAGGATGAAGTAAGTGCCGGCAGCGCCATATCCCCACGAATCGACCGTGCGGCTGGTACGTATGTAGTTACTGCCCGTCTCGGTCTCAGCCACCGGACCTGCCACGTATTGATGGTAGTACTTGCCGAATGCCGATAGATTCCATTTCTCGGAAGGCATCAGCCGGTAAGACAAACCGGAAATATTCTTTCGGGTCTCCTTGGCAATGGGGTCTGTCTGCTCTTCAACGGAAAGCAGAGAGGTATTATCGCGCCGGAAAGTGCTCAGTACATGATTGAAAGTCAACATCTGCATCCGGTCCATGCGGTAGTTCAAGGTCAGCGTACCGTTCCAGTTGTCATTGTCGGCACGGGAGTATTGGCGGGACTGCTCACCGGGGCTGTTCAAGGGGTTCTTTTCGCCACGCCAGTTATATTCGTAGCGGGCGGTGTCCACATTGGTGGTGGCGTTGCGGTTATAGTTGGCAGTCAGCACTACGTCGAGGCCTTTAGTCATCAGGTTGCGCTTGCTATACTCCATCGAGGGCATCAGCGAATGCCCCCGGCGGTGCTTCTCACCGAATACCGTCTTTTGACGCACGCCCGTCTGTATTTCCTTATACATGTGGGAATAGGTGAAACCAAACATCAGGCGGTCCGCCCAACTCTTGTCCACAATACCCGCTTTGGCCACAACGGCCTCGTTATGGTAGGTATCATTGAAGCGCTTCACACGGTACTTCTCGCTTTCGTTGAAGCTGCCCGTCTCGAAGTCCTTTACCGGAGCATCTACATGATAGTCGTTGTCCGAGTAGTTCTGGAAGGCATTCACTTCGTACGTGAAACCATTCTTGAAGGTCTGTCCGAAGTTAAGGTACGATTTATGGGTATTGAACGAACCATAAGAATAGGAAGCATCCAGGAACCACTTCCTGCGCTTCTTGTTGGTGACGATATTGATGACACCACCGATGGCATCTGTTCCGAATCCTACGGGCACCACACCTTTATATACTTCTATGCGGTCGGCAAAATTCACGGGAATATTGTTCAGTCCAAACGAGCTGCCCACGCCTTCCTGCGGCACACCGTCAATAAACACCTTGACGTGCTTTCCGCTGAAACCGTCGAGCATCAACTGCATGTCCGATCCTACTCCACCCGCCTCGCGGAGCTTCATGCCGGGTGCTTTGGTCAGTGCGTCACTCAGATTCTTCGTCGTATTCTGCAACTCTTTCGTATCTACCGCCACAGCATTGAATGCCGACTGCTTCACGCGGCTCACTCCGGTAGATACAATGACAACCTCATCCAACAGTTGCGTTTCAGGAGTAATCGTCAGGTTCTGCTTCACTCTGCCGCCTGCTGCCAGCTTCACAGCCATCTCCACCGTTCGATAGCCCACAGCCGATACAACCAGCGTATAGTTGCCTGCAGGAGCCTTCAGATGATAAAGCCCTTCCTGATTGGTAGTACCGCCGTAGCTTGTACCCTTCAGATAGACCGTTGCAAAATCTACAGTTTCTTTCTCTGTAGATATGATTCTGCCCGAAAGCATTCCCTCCTCCCCTCTTTGGGAGTAGGCCGACAGAGAGAACAAGAAAAAGATGAGCAGAATGGAAGGTTTTAATGTATGCGCTTTCAATTTTATAATGATTAAGATGTTATTACTAATACCGGTGCAAAGGTCATCATAAAAAGAAGGCTAGTCAATCGCAATAAGCAGGTAAAAAAAATGCTGCATATACCGGTTATAGTATATGCAGCAATCGCTATTTGTAGGTAAAAGAAGATTTCACTCCCGGTTCATCAACCGGTGTTCCGCCATCTTTTCGTATTTCGTACCCGGACGTCCATAGTTGGCATAAGGATAGATAGAGATACCACCGCGGGGCGTAAAAACACCCGTCACTTCGATATACTTCGGATTCATCAACCGGATGAGGTCTTTCATAATGATGTTCACGCAGTCTTCGTGGAAAGCTCCGTGATTGCGGAAGCTGAAAAGATATAGCTTCAAGCTCTTGCTCTCCACCATTTTGATATCGGGGATATAGCTGATGCGGATTTCTGCAAAGTCAGGCTGCCCGGTAATGGGGCACAAGCTGGTAAACTCGGGACAATTGAAACGTACCCAATAATCGTTATCGGGATGCTTGTTATCGAACGCTTCCAGCACTTCGGGAGCATAATCCTGCTTGTATTCGGTCTTACTGCCCAGCAAGGACAGTTGGTCTTTCAATTCGGTCATAATGATATATTTTTAGAGTTCAGATACTTCTCCAATCCTTCACGGCGCAACTTGCATGCCGGGCAGTGTCCGCATCCATCGCCCTGTACGCCATTATAGCAGGTCAGCGTCTCATGACGGATCAAGTCGAGCACTCCCAGTTCATCTGCCAGCGCCCAAGTTTCGGCCTTATCAATCCACATCAAGGGAGTATGCAGCACAAATTGTTCGTCCATCGCCAGGTTCAGCGTCACGTTCAGCGACTTGATGAAGGCATCCCGGCAATCGGGATAACCACTGAAATCGGTCTGAGAAACTCCCGTTACAATGTGGCTGATACCACGCTCGCGGGCATATACGGCAGCAATACTCAAGAAAAACAGATTGCGTCCCGGTACAAACGTGTTCGGAAAGCTGTCTGCCGGCTTCTCCTGATCCATCACCATCGTCGCATCGGTCAGTGAATTGTGTCCCAACTTGCCGATAAAGGAAACATCCATCGCCTCGAACTCCACACCTGCTTTGCGGGCTATCTCCCTTGCCAGTTCCACTTCTTTCTGATGCTTCTGACCGTAGAGGAAACTCAGTGCATGCACCTCCTCGAACTCGCGCTTTGCCCAAAAGAGGCATGTGGTGGAATCTTGCCCACCACTGAAAACTACTAATGCTTTTTTTCTGTCCATATCTCGTTAGATTTCTTTTATTTTCAATATGTTATAGGATATTCCCTCGTCGTACACATCGCTACCGTCAATCCGCTTGATGGCGTTCACCACGCGGATGGTTACCGGCAGTATCAGCACTTCGTACATGGATTTCAATACGATCTGGATGCACATCATCACCAGCAGTTCCCTCCATGCAATGATTCCACCGAATGCTACCGGAAAGAATATCAATGAATCGGCCGTCTCTCCAACAACCGTCGACCAGATGGCACGGGCAGAAAAGTTCCGTCCACCACTTGCCACCTTCATGCGGCTCATCACGTATGCATTCAGAAACGAGCCGACAAGGAATGCCGACAGACTGGCCACCACAATACGCGGTGCCATGCCGAAGACGAAGTTGAAATGAGGTGCTCCTTCCCAAAAGGGTGCGGCAGGCAATGCCACCGCTATCAGTCCCAGCAAAACCACAAAGAAGTTCATGGCAAAGCCGCTCCAGATAATCAGGCGCGCTTTGCGAAATCCCCAGACTTCGGCAATGCAGTCATTGATAATATAAGAAATAGGGAAAACCAGCAATCCGGCAGTTACGGTAATACCGAAAACCTGGATAACTTTCGTTTCAAGAAGATTGGCTGCTATCAGACAGACATTAAACAAAATGCCCAGCAGCATAAAAGGTACAGATACTTTTTGCTTCATACTCCTGTTTTTTACGTGGTGTTCTAGAATACACGACCGCTATTCACGGCATCATAACATGTACAATTTAACCATGTACAAAGTACAATTTGAGATTTGTAATCGTTAAATCGGGTGCAAAGATAGGCTTTCTCATCCGCTCTGCAAAACCATTTTGAAATTAAGTTGTTCAAAGCACATTCACCAAAACCTAACTTAAATGAAAACAATCTTTAAAGCAATGTTTCTCTCGTGCAGCATCGGACTGTCAGCGTCCGCAACCTATGCACAAAACAAAGTAGTTATCGACGACGAGGCCTCCAACGGCATCGTCATGGTTACCATCGACAAGGCGGGCGACGAGATAGTCCGCATCATGAACGAGTCGCAGCTACCCTACATCCACGACCCGCAGGCACCACGCTTCCTACTGATGGATAAACAGGGGAAATTCGCGTTGGGTATCGGCGGCTATGTCCGTGCCACAGGTGAGTACGACTTCGGAGGTATTGTAGACAATATCGACTTCATCCCGGCAGACATCCCGGCAAGCAGCAAAATCAGGAACCAGTTCCAGATGGATGCCAGCACAGCCACCATCTTCCTGAAGTTGGTAGGCCATACCCGGTTACTGGGCGACTTCGTGGTATACACAGCCGGTAATTTCCGTGGTGGCGGCAAGACCTTCCAGTTGCGCAACGCCTATATGTCCTTCCGCAATATAACGGTGGGCTACAACTACGGCGGATTCATGGACTTGGGCGCCCTCCCCTCCACCATCGACTTCCAAGGACCTAACGGTGCCGCCTTCTATCGTGCCACGCAACTGGCCTACACCTACAAAGGGCTGAAGAACTTCCGCTTCAACGCTTCCATCGAAGCCCCTGCAGTAGACGGTACTACCAACAACCAACTGAGCATTGCCCAGCAACGCATGCCCGACTTCACCGCTTATGCACAATACGGCTGGAACAGCAACAGTCATCTGCGCGTAGGAGGTATTATCCGCAGTATGACGTACACCAGTACCGAAAGCGACAAGGCGTCCAGCGTCACCGGTTACGGCGTACAAGCTTCCACCACCTTCAGCCTGGGCAAGAAGTGGCAAGTCTTCGGGCAGGCAAACTACGGAAAAGGTATCGGACAATACCTGAATGATATCAGCAATCTGAATGTGGACATCGTGCCCAACCCGGAGAAAGACGGGAAGATGCAGGCACTGCCTATGCTGGGATGGTATGCAGGTTTGCAGTACAACATTTGCCCCCGGGTATTCCTTTCAAGCACTTACAGTATGTCCCGCCTCTATTCAGAGAACGGTTATCCCAACGACACACCGAGCAGCTATCGCTACGGACAATACTTCGTTGCCAATGCATTCTGGAATGTAACTCCGAACATGCAGGTAGGAGCCGAATACTTGCGCGGCTGGCGCACCAACTTCGATGACTCCACGAGCCATGCCAACCGGATAAATTTGCTGGTGCAATATTCTTTCTAACCTCTGCATGCAGAAACAAGAAAGCCGCCTCGAAACAATGTCCGAGACGGCTTTCTCCATATATAAAGGTAGGATTGTGAAATCAGAACTTATAGTTTACACTGACACCGAACACCTTATTGGAACGGCTGTAAACATCCTTATCAATTGAAGCATCCAAACCACGGGGACTCGACTTAGTATAGTCGCTATAGGTAGTCCAGAAGTAAGCAACGTCCAAACTCAATGCCTCACTGAGGTTGATACGGCCACCGAGACCCACAGAATATGAATCGCAGGAGAAGCTGGTATCCGACTGGAAATCATCACTCAATCCGTAATCGGTCTTCTGATAACCGCCACTGATGGTAAGCAGCTTATTGATATCCCACTCCACACCGGCCAGATACTCATGCGTGCCATGTGTCAACGCTTTCTGCTTGCCCTCGGCCATACCGGCATTCTTGTCGTCGAAGAAGTGATATTCTACCGAAGCACGGAGTGAAGGCAGGAATTCATAGCCTGCTGCTACAGACAACATGGCAGGGACATCACTCGGAGTATTCACACCATCTCTGAAAGGTTCCATATATTTTTCGGCTGCAGCCGGATAGTCAAACTCATGTGTATCGTTCTCAATGTTCATATTAGCTCTGAACTCGTATTTTGCAGCCAGGTTCAGTTTGCCAAACTTGGCATCTACACCGATAATCGGAGCCAGTCCCCAACCCGTCTGGTCGCAATCAAGTCCGATCTTTGTATCATTCAGCTTTTGGAGTAATGCTCCCGATTGCTGCTGCACTACCTGCTGAGCCTGTTCCAAAGGCATTCCACCCTGCACAAGCTGCCCCACCATAGCAGCTCCCAGCTGTTCGGCAACGCCATCTTTCAGTTTCACATTCAGGAAACCCTTATAGCCACCTGTGAAGTAATTCATGCGTGCACCACCAAAAACAGAGAAGTGCTCATTGATTTTATAGCTTAGTCCCAACTGGAAACCGTAGATAAACTGACGGCCTTCCATGGCGGAGTTGATATTATACATATCAGGCTTCAGCATTCCCTGACCTTCTGCATTTACCAGGCTGATGGCCGCAGCATCGAACATAGGCAAACCGCTGTTGAAAGATGCTTTTCCACCGCCGCCCACTACGGCAAAGCTACCGGAAAGTGCCCAGTCACCTTTTTTATATACAGCATGTATGGAAGGAATGACGGGAGCAGATGCTTTTCCCTCATAAGTGCGGGTAGTGGTCTGTCCGTCCATAGTCCATAGGGGGCTTGTTGCGGCAATGTCGCGCGTCTGATAAGCGCTCTGTATGGTAAACGCTACTTGAAAGCCGTCTTTAGGAAGGAATGCCAGGCCGGCAGGATTACTATATACACCGTCGAGGTCGATAGAAGCACCACGGGCTATCATACGCAAGAAAGCAGCATTCTGATTCGTATTAGTTAGATAATCTCCTGCGAAAGTTGGAATTGAAACGATTAACATCGCAATGCTAATCAACGAAATTTTTCTCATCTAAATCTTTTTTTATTGTTTCGGGCGCAAAGGTACAATAATATAGCACACCAAAAAGCATTTTGTGCAGAAAGTTATACATAAGGAGGCATTTTAATTGAAAAGGCCAATAGTTTCTAATGAAACGAACCTACCTCATCGGTATATCCCCTTGAACCTTATCAATCCCCCGCTTGTTATTCCTTATACTATTATATAACATTCAAAAAAAACTGTAACCCCATGGCACATACCATTGCATTTTTCGGAAGCAAACCCTATGACGAAGCGTCCTTCAACGAAAAGAACCGGGAATTTGATTTCGAGCTCCGCTACTACAAAGGACATCTGAACAAACATAACGTGATGCTGACACAAGGCGTAGACACCGTCTGCATCTTCGTAAACGACACCGCCGACGCCGAAGTCCTGCGACTGATGGCAGCCAACGGTGTCAAACTCCTGGCCCTGCGTTGCGCCGGATATAATAATGTAGACTTAAAAGCCGCCGCCGACTGCGGCATCACCGTAGTACGCGTACCCGCCTACTCCCCCTATGCCGTTGCCGAATACACCGTTGCCCTGATGCTTTCCTTGAACCGGAAGATTCCCCGCGCCACCTGGCGTACCCGCGACGGCAACTTCTCCCTGCACGGCCTGTTGGGTTTCGACATGTACGGCAAGACAGCCGGCATCATCGGCACCGGAAAGATAGCCAAGAAGTTGATATGCATCCTGCGTGGTTTCGGCATGAACATTCTTGCCTACGACCTCTATCCCGACCATAACTTCGCCCGCGAGCACCAAGTGGTCTACACCACCCTCGACGAACTGTACCACAGTTCGGACATCATCTCCCTGCACTGTCCCCTCACGGAACAGACCAAATATCTCATCAACGACTACTCCATCAGCAAGATGAAGGACGGCGTGATGATTATCAACACCGGACGCGGACAGCTGATTCATACCAATGCCCTGATAGAAGGATTGAAAAACAAGAAAATCGGTTCGGCCGGACTGGATGTGTACGAGGAAGAGAGCGAATACTTCTACGAAGACCAGTCGGACAAGATCATTGACGACGATACGCTGGCACGCCTGCTGTCGTTCAACAATGTTATTGTAACCTCCCATCAGGCATTCTTCACGCGCGAAGCACTGGCAAATATCGCTACTACGACGCTGCAAAATGTGAAAGATTTCATTGAACACAAAGCGTTGGAGAATGAGGTGAAGCTATAATTGAAAATGTAATGCTATTGACTAAAGAAGAGCAATGCTATTAATAAGGAAGAGCAATACAATTGAGATACTCTAGTTGTATCGAACTGACGTTAAATAAGAAGGCTGAATCTTTTCGATAGATTCAGCCTTCTGTCTTTTCGCTCACAGCGATGCGTTTGCCGCGTTATCCCAAAGGATTCTCGCTCTGGTCGCCATCGTTGCCACCGCCGCTACCGCCCGGATTGCCACCCGAACCGGGATTGTCGCTGCCACCGCCGGTGATGCCCTTCGCACGCTTATAGTCCGAAAGCGAGGCATAGCTGACACCATCTTCGAGCACACCGCCGTTCTGGAACTGAAGGTTCTGAACGACCGATTCGCGAAGCTCCTTCGAGGGAGTGAAGATGATGCGAGGTTCGCGTATCATCTGTCCGGCATTGAACGTTGTGATGTCGTCCACGCCTGCGCTCTTGAAGGTGATGCGCAAGGTGCCCAGATTGCCCACACGCACGGTGTGACCCTGAAGCAACTGCTGCTTGGCGTACTCACCCAGCAGTTCCAGCGAACCTTCCAGCTCGATGGGGGCTGTGGTAGTGTTTTCCGTGGCAGCACGGGTCATTACCTTCACGCTCTGTGCCTCGTAGGACACGGGGATGGCGTACCATTTCTTCGGGGCATCCGGCTTGGAGGGATTGCCGCGTTTCACAAGTTTATATTTCTGCATAATGTTGAAGTGTTTTAAGTTTAGCTTCTTTTGCATGATTTGTCAACGTATTCAGTGCCGAGTGGCCCGGATGCAGGCATCAGGCAAGGGGGCATTGCCCATAAGAGTACGCACCAAGGCGTGAGGACACCGGGACGGGCCCGGGAGACAGACCGAGGTCTGACGTCAAATGAGACTACTGGTCTCGGGTGTGGTGAGACTAAGGGTCTCTCCTATAGTGAGACTACTGGTCTCAGGTAGGGTGAGACTACTACTCTCACATAAGGGGAGACTACTGGTCTCACTATAGCCTCCTCCGAGGAGTAACCGTTCGTGTGGGTTAAGAGTCGGAGAAGGATGGGGTAAGACATTATAAATCAATGGTGTTCTTCGCACTGCGTTGGTTTATAATCTGCATCGCTGCCTATCCATTGGTCCGGGGTGCCGGTGTTGGTGCAGCAGCTATAGAATAATGTTATGGTAGTTCCAGAATAGTATCCTCCTATTTGCCCACCAACGCTACCCTCTTCTGCCATCACAGCACCGCTATTGTGGCACAAATGAAAAGAACTATTAGAAGATCCCACCCATCCAATAATACCACCGGTATAGTTGCCATACCCCGTCACTGCACCACGATTAATACAATGTATAAAGGCAGAGCTGCCGGCATTTTGAACTCCCACAATACCACCAGTATAGCGGGAAGTGGAACTACCCACTTTCCCAATATTGGTACAGTCTTCCAGATTGGATTTAAAGCCGAAACCCTGCGTACCTATAATACCACCGATCATGGCTCCAACACTTTGACTGGTTACTTCGCCACCGTTGTAACAATCGCTACAATCTTGATAAAGATTGCCCACAATACCACCAATACTCATATTGTTATTACTTCCACCATCAATCTTCCCGGTATTGATGCAACCGGAAATGAAATCAGTCGCCCCGACAATGCCGCCCGCTATACCCGTATAACTGTTTCCTGTTACATTTCCACTGTTGCTACATCTTGTAATCTTAGCACTAGTATATCCGGCCACACTGCCGATACATGAGCTTCCCGATGATGAGGTACTTGTCACCGTTGCCGCCATGTGCAGATTAGTGATTTCGCTGTTTTTGTTACACATACCGAAGAAACCGAAATACCCAGCATCTCCTTGCAGTGTACCACTAATGATATGTCCGTCTCCATCAAAATAACCACCGAAAGATTTATTACCATTACCATTTCCTATCGGCACCCACGTACTCGCAGTCACCTCAACATCCGTCGTCAGACGGTAATACTTTTCGGTAGTGGGATTGCTATCTGTGGCATCCGCCAGCTGCTTCACTAACCACCGCAGATTAGCAGGGGAAGCTATCAGATACGGATTATCCTTGGTATTTTTCCCTGTAGTAAGCAGCACAGGTGCTTCGCCCTCTCCCGATGCCGCAGCATCATCGAATGTTGCAGACTGCTGCATGGCTACCTCAGCTGTGTACATAGTACCTACGTCTACGGTACCGGACAAAGTGCCGGTATAGGTCTTTCCCTCTTTGATTGCTATAACCTGAGCCTCGGCCAGCGTTCCCGGAAGCAGGTGCAGATAGACAGTGGCAGCATTATCCTCCGCCGTGAAGCTACCGCTCAGTTGCAGTACTCCGATGGGAGCAAGGTCGGTATAGACCGGA